>CAZVHJ010000009.1:0-99671 GCA_964627715.1 uncultured Spirochaetaceae bacterium
TGAAATGATTCAACGGCTTTGGTTTCGTATAGATTTTCAGATGATTTGACAGGGGTTTTCTCCTGACTTATTTCCTCCATCTCCAGTCTTTTTGAATGCGGAGGCTATTGAAATCGGCGGATACGATGATATCGGCCGCCAACTTGTGCTTACAGATGATACGGTGCTCTCTTTCGAGAACATCGGCCACGAATGGTTCCAATCGGTCCCTCCCGCGGCGCTTTCGTGTCTCCAGCGTCTGGGTGTAGTCTCGATCGATGAAAACGTGTAGATCCACAAATTTCAGCGCCGTTGTGTAGGTACCCTCGGCAATAAGTACGGCCAGTTTATCGACGTCCATCTCTTCAGTAGTAATACGATCTTCACTGAAGATCACCAGGGGCTTGTAGATCGGACTTTCTCCTCGCTTAAAAGAGCGCAGGTTTGAGTCTAGGAAGTCGAGTTTGACTTCATATTCAGAGACCTGCTCCAGGTTTCGGTGGCGCATTTCGTGGTTGGTCTTTGGAGGAAAAACGAAATAGTCGTCCTGCTGCAAGATTCCCGCCCTGAAGCCTTGTTCCTCTAGCAGCCTCGCTGTCTCTGAAGCCAGTTCCGACTTTCCGGCTCCCGACTCGCCGGCGATCGACACTGTGATTCGACTCTCCCCTGAGTCGACCAGGCGTTTGATTATCAGTCCAGATAGCTCGGAAGCCCGCTCAGTGTGTTGTTTTTCGATAATCAATCGATCTCCAATCATTTCTCTGTGGACTTCTCCTGTATTGCTTCTCTGATATATTCGGCTGCCCTCACGGGAACTTCCTGGCACAGGAAAAGGCCGAGCTGCTCCATTCCGCCAATTTCCTGTGTGTAGGGCAGGAAATCAAAATATACTCCTTGAGCGGGTCCATTATTTGTGATTACGTTGTATGCCGTTTCGCGGCCGATCCGTGGCATAATTCGCTTGATTGCCCGGATGGCATCATGCCAACCGTCGGCGATGTCTTGGATTTCCCGATGGTCCAACTCGTGGAGGTGGTGTTTACTTGGATTTTTCACCACAAGTAACAGGTCATAGGGTCTGCGCATGAAGTAGGGAACGAGCAAGACAGCAGACCCGTAATCGCGGATTAACAGTTCCGATGGATTTTCCCTTAATATAAACGTGGTGAAGGGCTCATTGCGCTGTTGTTCAAAGCGTAGATTATCCTGAAAACGGCGCGGTATCACATTACTTAGAGCGATTTGCTGATGGCCATGATCCAGGGATCCTCCAACGAGAGGTCCATAGTTTTTTATTATGGAAACAAAACCTTTATTCTGTTCGTGGGAGGATCTTGCGTTGGATTTTCGTCCAGTTCCTGGTGTAAATGATTCCGATCCCAATAGGAGTTTTTCTTCCAAGGTAGCCAAACGTTCCATTACCACGAGCCTGTCCTGCCGAGGAAGGTTATGCCAATCCCGATCGTGAACAGAAGAAGTCCACTGTAGCAGGTGCAGGCCGCCAGCCTGTACGCCATCTACGCGCAATTCCTCCGTTCCCGGATCCGTGTGAGATGTGTGAGATACAGGCTGTACAGGATAGGATTCCGGATCCATGATGTGCGGGTATAGAATTGGATAGAGATTCTTGTTTATGAAGGTGAATCCTTCGTTCAAGTCGGCTACATCAATCACTCCAGTCGTCATACCTTGGCAGATGATGCATTCTTTGTTGTCGTGTTTACTATCGGGGGGGTCGAGAGCTCTGTTGTCATGAGGTCGACGGGATCGAGCGGTGTTGTAGAGGACGCGGTCTCCACTTCTTGGATCTATACGGCATACCCCCTCGGGTATAAACTCAGAGATTCCCTCCTCCTTCTGAATGAGTTCAGAGATCTGCTCCAGGGATAATTCGTCCAGGTTCCCGCACTGAAGGATGCCTTCTAGCTTCGCGCGATCAAGCTGGCTACTCATCTCTTCTACTGCTATTCGTTCTTCGAGAAAAACCGATTGCCTCTAGAAAACGCTTTACCATGTTTTCCCAGGTGAAGTATGGTACCGTGATATTGTAGGCATTTTTCCCCATCTCTTTCCGTAACTTCTCGTCTGAAAGAAGCAGCTCGATGGCATAGGAAAAACCAGCCACATCGTCAACAGGCACCTGAATCGCTCCTTTTCCTCGCCGGGCAACCTGGGAAGCCTCGTTGCCGTACTGCAGTTCCTCGACCTTTTCGCTTAGCAGGTACTCTTCCACGAAAGGCACGCGATTACTGGCCACAACCGGGACTGAGGTGGCGGCTGCCTCCTGTGCCGACATTCCGAAACCTTCTTGACGAGCGGGTGTACAGTAAATATCACTTACAGCGTAGAGATCAGGAAGGATATCCCAGATCGAGCCTACTACGATAATATGTTCCCGAGCCTGAGAGTTACGGATCTGGTCAGTCAATTCTGCAGCCAGTTCATCTCGGCTTGAATCAATCGATACTACCAGCAGGCTGTTAGGAACACGCCCGTGCACATCGGAGAAGGCACGAATGAGGACATCTTTTCCTTTTGTAGAATCGGTGCGGCTAATCTCAGTGATAATGTCACAGCTTTGAATTTCTTGTCGGGTAAGTCCCGACTGTTTGCTCAAAAAGCCCCAAATATCAGCCGACCGCGGAAGCGATCTTGGATGGTAGCGTTCCGTATCCACGCATGGGGGCAGAAACAGGTACGTTCCGGAGTATTTATAGTCCTCAACGAGGGACTTCTGGATGAGGGAAGAAGTGGCCGCCACTCCGTCCAGTTTGTTTATAAAACCCTTCTCTGCTGCGATGCGCTCTTCAATCCGCAGTAGATCCCAGAATTGTTGAGACACATTTCTCTTTTTTAATGATCCGAGAGAATGAGGCACCCAATAATGCTTTACTTTCTCTTCCCTGCTTTGGTTGTAGAGAACTCCGATCGCGGCGGCGTCCCAGTAGTGAGAAATGATTAGGTTTATAGGTATTGCTTCCTGCTCCACCCACTTGCACAGCACTTCGGTCAATCGAGGAATCTGCTCGTGCATATCCTCTTTGGGCACTAACTCGCATCGCTCGTCCTCCAGATAGTAAATGCGTTGATGCTGGTCTTTGTACGAGTAGCCTCTCTGCCACTGTCCCCTTACAGGGTGCCGGTATCCGCCCCTGTTCACAGTGGTGACCCGGAATCCCTGTTTAACCAAAGCTTCGCTGAATTGATTCACAAATACATTCTGGCCACCGGTATCCTGCAACCCAGGCACAACGTTCCACTCGTGTACTCCATGGTTGGTGATCATCAGAATGTGTGGTCTTTTCGAATCATGGAATGATTGGTGTGCTTTTTTATAGTTCATAAATCAGATTTGCTTTGTTCCATACAAGGAGTTGTAAATACAAGATTATGGAAACGTTTCCAATAAGATATAGTGTAGCGATTTAATTTGTTCTTGTCAATCTTTTTTTCAGTATGGGATCGTGGACAACTGTCATGGATTGTGAAGATTAACTTCCCCTATCGATGAGCTTAGGTTCGAGGCATAAAGATATTGTCTCGCTATCTTCGTTGGATTGTCCCTTCTCCAAAATCTCAACCAGCTTCTGAGCCCCCAATCTGCCAAGGACGTTAGCGTCCTGTCGCACCGTTGAGAGCCCTAAATACCCGGCCGCCTCAATATCGTCATATCCTATGATGCGAATTTTTTTTCTGCTTTCCCGTTTTGCCCGCAATCCTCCAACTGCCAGGTCATCCGAGTAGAAAAATATCCCGTTCGCTTGACCTTTCTTTATAAAATATTTGGTTGTCCGGTATGATTCCGTCTCATCTATCGGTATGTATATTTCGTCCATCAACGGCACTCCACAAGCTTTAAGCCCATCCTTAAATCCCTGCAGCCTTTCGCATCTTTGCTGGGAGCGCGTCTGATCACCGACGAAAACTATATTATCGCATCCGTGATCCACCAGGTAGGAAGCAGCCAATCCGCCTCCCCTATGGTTGTCGAAGAAGATCGAATTTTCTCCTTCTTCATGATAATCCAGGTAAATAAAATCGCTGTAGTGTTCGCGCAGTATCTTTTTTTCTTCGTCGTTCAGTGGATCTTTGAGAGCCAGCAACCCGGAAAAGTGAGAGTAGCGGATATGCTCAAACATCACTTCACGGTTGTTTCCGATGTTGAATATCAACAAGCTGTAGCCCAGCTCATTGAGTCTAGAATAGATGCCGCCCATAATTTCGAGAGAGAATCTATGTGTGAGGAGCGGGAGGATGATTCCAATCACAGATTGGGAATGACGCCCGGTTACCAACATTTTGGCTAATTTATTCGGTTTGTACCGCAATTGTCTCGCGACTTGAAGAATTTTTTCTCTCGTTTCTCCTCTGACCTTGGGGCTCCCGTTAAGAACGCGAGAAACTGTTCCTACGCCAAATCCAGAAGCTCGTGCTATGTCTTTGATCGTAGTCGCCATAACGTCAGTTGGGACTCATCCTTCCTCGAGCCTGTTTCCACTTTAGAAGTATATTGGCTTTGCTGGTTTCAGGCCAGAGCTTCGTAACAGTTTTATCTACTTCTCGATATATTCGAAAGTTGTGTAGTATAACCTATCAATAAGGAAAGGAACCTGAATGAAAGTTCTCATTATTCACTTTCGCTCGGCACCTCCAACCACTAATAAGAATCTCGATACACCGGCCAGCGACTCTGCGGGCACCGACGGAGTCTCCCTCGAGATGAAAAAACGAGCCGCTCTCCTGGAGGAGATGGGCCATCAGGTTTCAATCTGCTCTGCGTTCTCCTGGTCTGATTTTCCCGTCCCGGAACTGGAGTTCGACTCCGAGGAGGTGCAGAGGATCATGCGAAATCTTTTCGGGTCTGAAGGCATACGCGATTACTCGGGAGAGGAGGAGTTGCGCACTGCTGTTATCACTGCCGCTGAGGAGTTAGAGCAACGGCTCGATACGGTGGTGGACAGCTTCAACCCGGATCTGATCTTCGTCCACAACATCCTCTCTCTTCCGGTGCATCCGGCAGCAACGGTAGCCCTTACCCGGCTACTGGAGAAGTTGGGGATACCCTGTGCGGCAGTGCACCATGATATTTTGAGCGAGGGCGCTTACAAGTTTAATGCTACTTGTTCATACGCGCAGAGGCTTCTCGACAGGTATTTCCCGCCTCGCCTTCCGAATCTCAACCACTGGGTCATCAACTCGCGGAACAGGCGGATTCTCGAAAAAAAAGGTGTAGCTGCGAAAGTCATCCACGACACCATGGATTTTCATCACCGGATGACGGAGAAAGAAAGAAAAATCCTACGGCAAAAACTGCGGCAACTGCACGGTCTTCAGCTGGAGGATATTGTATTGTTTGTAGGCTGCCGTCTGGTAGCCAACAAGCAGATTGAGTTGGCCGGTCATCTGACCGCCGAGCTGCAGAAGATCTCCGGAAAACTGACCGGCCGCCGCTTGTACAACGGCGAAACCTTCACGGAGGGAAACAGCATCGTCCTGGTATTGGCGGGACGTCCCGAGCGCGCGTTCACCGAGTACCGTGACAGGGTGTTCACCTTATTCGATTCTCTGGGAATTCGTTATCTCTATGCCGGTGACAGCGTCCGTCCTGTCCGATTGGAGGAGCGGGATCTTTACGCCCTGTATCCCGATATGTACAGTATGGCGGATTTCGTCCTCTACCCCACGGGCTGGGAGGGATTTGGGAATCAGCTGTTGGAAGCGATTGCGGCGGAGCTGCCGGCTGCGGTCTTCGAATATCCGGTTTTCAAGGAAGACATCGCTCCAAAAGGGGTGAAGGTTGTCAGCCTGGGGGACTGGACAGGGGGCTTGAAAGACCCTTCCGGGCTGGTCCGGATCAAAGAGGAGGTGTTCGCTCGATCCGCCCTGGAGATTGTCGGGTTACTCACTTCAGAGGATGATTATGAAAAGATGGTTGCTCACAATTTTGCGGTCGGGCAAAAGTATTTCAGCTTTACTGTTTTGAGAGAACATCTGAGGGAGGAAATTCAACGAGCAGCGCAACGGGACTCCTGATCATGCCTCTTCTTTCCTAGGAATCCCGCCGGTTCAATCCTCCCGCGAGCTTGATGTCAGCTCTGTGCAGCTGGCACGGAATGCCATATAGGTTGGTAAAACGACCTTGTTGTTACCCGGAAGCGGCCGTCCATCGAGCATGTCGATCAGCAATCTAGCCGCCATCCCTCCGAGTCCGCCGGCAGGTACAGATAGTGTGGTCAGGGGAGGGTTGAGATAGCGGGACAGCAGATCATCGTCGAAGCCTACAATCGAAATATCACCCGGTATGGTAAGTCCCGCCTGACGGATTGCTTGAATCGCGCCGTAGGCAATTGTGTCGTTGCCTGCAAATACGGCCGTAGGCGGGGGGTTGACCTGCAGTAACTCCTGCATTGCCGTGAATCCGCTTTCTTCGGAAAAATCCGCTACCCGAACCAGATCCGCATGATAGGTTAGCCCGGCCTCCTCGAGGGCCTGGCGGTAACCCTCATATCGCAGCCGGGCTGCATAGTAGACTGGGGCCGCGTGCAAGATCAGTGCAGTCCTCTTGTGACCCAAGTCAAAGAGGTAATCCATGACCGTTTTGGCCGCCTGGGTGTTGTCAATATCTACCTGAAGGAACGAGCTTTCCCATATACTTCCGATAATCACCACGGGAAATTGGGCTCCGATGAGCCTTGGAAGACCTTCGTCGCCGTCGTGGGTGTTGAAGAGGATTAATCCTTCAGCTTCGTCGTTCCTGGCGAGCTCCAGGTAGTTAGCCTGGTTGAGCCGCAGCGGCTGAATGACCAGCTGTACCCGGTGTTTGTTGAGGACCGGAGTCATACCCTCCACCAACCGGATGACAAACGCATCGGAGAACAAGTAGTGGTTATAACAGATGAACAGCGCGATCGTACGGTGTTTGCGCATGGCCAGCTTACGGGCCATGTCGTTAGGCAGATAGTTCAGCTCGGCTGCGGCCCGGAGCACTTTCTGACGGGTTTCCTCGGAGATGGTTTTCCCAGGAGTGTTGTTCAGGACAAAGGAAACGGTGGTGCGGGAAACACCGGCTTTATCAGCGACGTCCTGGGCTGAAACCTTTTTTCTCATATTTGTCGTACCTCTGTGTCGATCTCCCGTTGTCTATTTTCCGGAAAAGCCGATAAAGCCTTTCACGTAGTACTTTTGCAGCAGTGCGAACACCAGCAGAGGAACCGTGGTGATAAGAATCGCCGCGGCGGTGATGATTCCCCAATCCACGTGGTACTGGCCGCGCAACAGTGGGATTCGCTGTGTAGCCACGAGCATATTGGGGTTATATATAAAAATCAGGGCGAGGAAGAAGTCGTTCCAGACCCAGGTGAACTGAAGGGAGGCCACGGAGGCCAGACCCGGCCAACTCATGGGTATTACAATCCGGAAAAAAGTCACCCACGGTCCCGCACCGTCGATACCGGCAGCTTCCTCCACCTCTTTGGGAAGGGTGGAAAAGTATCCTCGCAAGAATAGAATGATCCAGGGCAGTCCCCAGGCCGTATGCACGAGGATCAGGCCGAACAAGCTGTTGATAAGTCCTAGATTTTTTAGGATCTGGAAGAGGGGAACCGCGATCATATGCTGGGGAATGGCCAGCAGCATAACGGTTATGATAAAGATCGTTTTTCGCAGAGGGAAACGGTACCTTAGGATCCCGTAGGCCGCGCAGGAGCCGATGAACAGGGGAAGAACGGTTGCCGGGATGACAAGGAACAGTGAGTTTCGCATCCCCTGTCCGATCGGTGCGGTGGGGTGGGACCAGGCGCCGGCATAGTTCTTCAAAGATATGGAGGAGAACTTCATTCCCCACCATCCGCGCACCACCTGCTCCAGCGGTATGATGGAGGTTACAAAGATCCCTATAAAGGGAACAAGCCAGACGGCCGCTAGGAGCCAGGCTAGAGTGTTCTTGGTGATTACACCTGCCAAGTTCGTTCTCCGTCTCATGCCTGTTCTCCTTTCAGGTTTCTCCGGGTCAACCAGATGCCAATCCCAACGGTGAACAGGGTGAGCAGCGTGGCTACGGTGGAGGAAAGGTTGATGTCCAGCCGCCTGAAGGCGTAGAAGTACATCTGGAGTGAGAGCACCATAGAGGAGCCACCGGGCCCGCCCAGGGTGGCGGCGTAGACCACGTCGAAGATCTTGATCTCATAGAGAAGGGTCATGGCGATAACCACCGAGGTCACCGGGGTGAGCATGGGCACGGTGATGCGGAAGAACTTCCTGACCGCGCCCGCTCCATCCACGTCGGCGGCTTCGTAGAGCTCCTTGGGAATCGTAGCTATCCCGGCGGCGTGCATGGTCAGACTGAAGCCCGTCCACAGCCAGATGGAGCCGATGACCAGGGCCATGAGCGCCGTTTGAGGATACGCGGTCCAGGTCTTGCCCAGAAGCTCGCTTCCCAGGGCCCGCATCAAAAGGGGCACTACCCCGGAGTTCTCGTCGAAGAGGAAGCGGATGATCACCCCGCCGACAATCATGGGGATCACCATGCCGAGGAAGATCACCGATTTGATGAAAGGTCCTCCCTTCACCTTGTAAAGCATTACGGCCAGCACCATACCTAAGATCACGGTGACCGGCAGGTGGATGATGATCCATATGGCGTTGTGGATCAACGATCCCCAGGGGGGTGAGTCTTGAGGAAAGCGGGAGAGATTGAGGGTGTCCTCGTTCTTCAAGAGCGAGATGAAGTTTTTCAGACCCACCCAGCTCCCCTGCTCATCGAAAAAACTCAGTAGCAGTGTCTTGATGGACGGGTAAATGATAAATACCGCCATCAGGGCTACAGCCGGGAGCACGAAGCTGGCGGCGAGAGCCCACTCTCGCGTCCTCCTGGTCATGGGTCATCTCCTTTCTTATCTGCTTTAATCGAAAAAAATGGGGGTTGGAAGATCCAACCCCCCTTCATTCTACATAGACTCCACGTCCGGATTTTACGGCATCTCGGCCTGGAGCTTCCGCAGCACGCTGTCCAGTGAGTCGGGATCGACCCAGAGCAGCTTCAACTGATCCCAAAAGACTCGCTGCCAGTCTCCACCGATGGTATCGTCCATGTCGGCTACGGTTGTTTCCATACTGGCTACAACATCGGCTACGACCTGGTCGTTGCTCGGATACACACTGGCTGGGATATCGTTGCGGATGATGAACTTTCCACCCTGCCTGGCGCGAATGAGCTGTCCTTCCCTGCTGAGCATGAAGGTAAGAAGCTTCTTGGCCATGTCGATGTTTTCCCCGTATCTGGGGATGAAGGCCCAGTCGGGACCGGTTACGATCCCCTTGGTCCCCGGGAGGGGGAACAAGCCGAGATCGCTCGGGTCGTCCACCATGCCGGTCAACCAGTTGCCCATGAAGTACAGGGCATAGTCTCCACCCCACCAGAGCTCGACGGCCTGGGTCCACTCGACCGGGTCGCTGAATGCCCCTGCTTCCAGCAGCGGAACCAGGTAGTCGCTGAATACGGTGCGCACCTGCCTGCTGGTCCAGCTAACCTCGCCGTTGATGAGCTCGGTCTGCAGATCCGGTCCGCCGGCGGCAATGATGAAGTGTTCGGTCACATCGCTGATCGGCCAGCCAACGCCGTCGCCGGTTACAATTGGGTTTTTGATCCCGGAAATATTACCGATGCGGCGCAGGAGGCTGGTGAACTCATCGGCCGTCTTCGGGACCGAAAGCCCGTGTTGCCGAAAGAATGACTTGCGGTACCAGAACCCCGGTTTGGCCACCATGACGTACGGGACGCCCGCGGTTTTCCCGCCCGCTTCAATGGGAGAGGGGATGAAGGCGCCTCTCCCGGTAGCCCACACGTCGGACAGATCCACAGCGTACTGAGGATTCTCTTTAATCCACCATTCCCACATAAAGATGACATCCGCCAGAGCCTGACCGGCCTCGAACTGCGCCGGCAGAATCGAGGAAAGGTCTTCTGCGCGGTAGGTCAACGCCGTCACGCTGACGCCCTCCCTTTCCTCAAAGGCCTCGAGCACGGGCATAAACTGCTCCAGCTCCTGGCCCGCCCAAGGTACGGCGATAGTCAGCCCTGGTTTTTCTTCCACTTCCCTCATACCGGTGGCAAAGAGAGCCACGGGAAGTAGGAAGCAGAGCGCAAGAATGAGTAACTTTTTCATGGGAACCTCCTTCAAATTGTTACTGATTCGCGTTACTAACACAAAAATTAGTGATTATTTAGAGTAATTACAAGATTAACGCTTGTTTAGGTATTCCTCGAAGCGCTACGACCCGTTGGAGGCCTCCGTTGTCTTTACATACTCGATTTGATTAGGTCTGCTCCACCAGCTGCAGCTCCCGATAGGTCTTCTCACTCTTCGCCGCCATGATGAAATCGTTTCGGTGCAGTCCTCTGATCTTATGGGTCCACCAGCTGACCGTTACCCGGCCCCACTCCGTCAAAAGAGAGGGATGGTGCCCCTCCTTTTCGGCCAAGGCGCCGATCCTGTTCGTGTACTCCAAGGCTTGAGCGAAGTCGGGAAAGCGAAAACTACGTTCAATTCTGTAGCTCCCGTTGTGTTTCTCCAGTTTCCACTCAGGAACCTGAGGAAGGTACTCCTCTATCTCTGCACGGGTCAGAGGCGGATCTCCACCCCGGCAGGCTGTACATCTCATTATGTCTAAAGAACTCATAAACCCTCCTGGCTTTCAATATAATACTTTCACTATACTTGCGGCCAGTTTTACGGGCTCCGGAAGAACAATTCTCAGGGATCCCCTTCAAGGATCTTCCAGACTTTATGGATAGCCTGAGATGCCGGACCTTGTCCGAATTCAACCAGTGGAGTGCCCTGTATGAGAGCTTGGTGAACTTCGGGGTCGAAGGGGATTTCCCCAATACATAGAGCTTTACCCTGTTCGGCCAGTTTCCTGATGTTTTTACACTGCTGCGTATTGAGGTCCGCTTTATTGATCACTACCCGGGAGGGAACGCCGAAGTGATTGGAAAGTTCCAGTACCCGCCTGAGGTCGTGAGCTCCAGACACCGTGGGCTCGGTAACGATCACCACCAGATCAAGGCCTGTGATAGAGGATATCACCGGGCAGCCCACCCCGGGGGGGCCGTCGCAGAGGATGCTCGGCGTACGGTGCTGTCGCGCCAGCTCCGAGGCCCGATCCCGTACTTCTGTTACCAACTTGCCCGAGTTCTCCTCTCCGATACCCAACCGGGCATGAGCCAGAGGACCAAAACGGCTCTGGGAAACAAACCAGGTGCCGTTGATGCTGTCCTGAGCGGTGATCGCCTGGACGGGGCAGATGTGTGAGCATAGACCGCAACCTTCGCAGTCCAATTTCTCGATTCGGTACTGTTGCCGATCCGGCAGCGGATGAATGGCGTCGAAACGACAGGCCCGGGCGCAATCTCCGCATCCCGTGCAGGAATTCGCGTCGATACGGTACACTTTGCCGCCGACGAAGGGATGAGTCTCGACAACAGAGGGCTGGAGGAGGAGGTGAAGATCCGGGGCATCGACATCCGTGTCGGCCAGAACTTTGCGTTTGCTCAAAGCGGCCAGACAGGCGGCCAGGGTGGTCTTGCCCGTTCCCCCTTTTCCGCTGATAATTCCGATCTCCCGGATCGGTGCGGCTGTCTGTGATTCACACCGAGTATTTTCGGACCTGAAGGCTTCAGGCGATCCCGGTTCTCCCGCTATAGAGGATCCGGTGTCTGTCTCCGGTGCCGCAGGAACCGGCTGGGAAGAGAGTTCCACACTTCGTTCGAAGATATCAAGGAGCTGTTGCTGCAGCTCCAGATCATCCCGGGCTAGAATTTCGCCCCGGGAATACCTCTCGGCGTACCGCCTGCGAAACGGAATTCTTCCGATCACTGGAACGGCAACGGATTCGGCGTACGTATCGATCAGGGTATCCTGGCCGCTGCTGCGGTTGATCACGATCCCCGTAGGAATCCCCATCCCGACACTTAGGGTCAGGGCTAGTTTCAGATCGTGGAGACCGAAGGGGGTTGCTTCCGTGACCAGAATGCAGGTATCGCTTCCTTTCAAGCTCTCCACCACCGGACAGGCAGTGCCGGGGGAAGCATCGATCACGGTGATTTGCTCATCTGGTTGTTCCCGAGACGCCCCTGTCTTCACGGCATTCACAACCTTTGGAGCAATCGATTCGCCGACGGTTAGAATCCCGTGGGAGAAGAAAAATGAAGCTTCCGTTGACGGGTTTCTGGCAGTTCCAGTCTCCACCGTTCCAATCGTGGATGGCTCTTCGGTCAACGCCCGCTCCGGGCACAGGGTGCTGCAGGCGCCGCAGGCGTGACAGAGCTCGGGAAAGATCAGGACTTTACCTTTAATGATCGCGATCGCATTGTAGGTACAGACCTCGGCGCAGCGGCCGCATCCGCTGCATCTGTCCTGGTTCAGGACCGGTTTGAGAACGGTTACAGATTCCGATCTGGTGAACTCGGGATCGAGAAACAGATGATCGTTCGGCTCTTCCACGTCGCAGTCCAGCAGAGCAACCGTTTTACCGGCCTGGGCGAGTGTCCAGGCCAGATTAACGGCAAGGGTCGTCTTCCCGGTTCCGCCTTTTCCGCTCGCTATGGTGATCTTCATTGGCGTGCTCTTTTGTGTGATTGCGAGTCAGTTGGAAATTGGCCGATCCCCACCTAGGCCCTTATCATGGCCGCTCCGCACTTTGGACATGGCGTGGCGTGGCAGGGAGTGCCCCGCTGGTGAGGTGTCTTAGCCCCGCACTGAGGACAGAGGCATTCGCCTCCGGGTCCGGGGGCGGTTCCCTGTCCTCCACCGCGTCCCGGACCTCTGGCGCCCCCGGGTCCCCGTGGTTTCGAACGGGGTCCCATCCCGTCTCGACCAGGCATGATCTACCCCCCAGCCTTTCCGGACATGCCGAAGTGGGGCTCCACCGTGGGGCCTTCTGTGGCTTCGTACTTCCCGTCAAGATACCCTTTGAGCGCCTCGGAAACAGTGCCGCTGACTCCTGTCACCACCGTGATATTCGCAGATTGCAAGGCTCGATGAGCGTTCGGACCTACGTTGCCCGTGAGTACGGTCTCAACGTTGTGATCGGCGACGGTTTGGGCGGCCTTGATTCCCGCACCACCCCCGGCAGACTGCGCCGCATTGGCTACGGCTTTTGTCTCTCCACTTTCCGTATCGATGATTATGAAATACTGACAGCGGCCGAATCGTGGATCTACCTGGGCACTCTGATTGTTTCCGTTGGAACTGATCGCTACTTTCATTTTTTCTCCCATAATTTCTCAAGCCGAGAGATTGGGAGCGATGCCCTCCCGATCTACCAGGCAGTAACCGGCGCAGAAGCCGGCTGCTCTTCCCGTCCTGGGACCGATTCCCATGGGACCTGTACCATTTCCTCGTGGCATGGTTAACCTCCTGATCGTATTGACAGTCCTACGAGCTCCACTGTCCTCCTCCTCGTCCACGTCGGCCGTGTCCGGGGCCTCCTAGGCCCCTTCCCCACGCTCCGCCCGGACTCCAGCCCGCCTGCCGGGCAAAATCAAGGACGCGATCGCTGTGGCACTTTGGACACGATGGTGGCTTATCTTCCCCCGTCCTCTCGGCAGGGAACTCTGCTTCCCAGAGAGCGCCGCATTCCATGCATCGATAGCGGTTCAACTTTAATACAAAGTTCCCGCCCTCGATTCGGATCGCCTTTCCCTCCGTCAGAGCTTCCGCCACCTTCTTGTGAGCGCTGACCATGATGCGGGCGCAGGTAGCGCGGGAAACTCCCATGCGCTTGGCCGCCTGCTCCTGATCCAGCCCGTCCTTGTCCACCAGGCGGATCGCCTCGTACTCATCCACTGTGAGTATCTCTTGCTCCAGCTGGAACATTGGGATACCCTGGGGCTTGAAGTAGACTACCGACGGCGGATATTGAACTCGCCTGTCTTTTTTGGGTTTGGCCATAAACCCATCCTTTTATTGAGAATATTCTCATTAAAAAATATAATGAACATATTCTCATTTGTCAAGAGATTTGGTATATTATAGCAAAAGGATCGAGAGAGGCATATAGATGGCGGACACCCATAGCAGAAGTCAAGAAAAAAAGCGGCAAGAGCAGGATCAGCGTATCGCCGAACAGCTCTCCCAAATCAAACATACGTTTCTGGTCATGAGCGGAAAAGGAGGAGTCGGCAAGAGCACCATTGCCGTCAATTTGGCTGCCGCCCTTGCCGATCGGGGTTACTTGGTAGGATTGATGGATGTGGACCTGCACGGGCCGAGCACCGTAAAGATGCTTGGATTGGAAGGTGAGCCAGTGAAGATGGCCGGACAGCACCTTATGCCGATACCTTATGGCGAGAAGCTCAAAGTTCTGTCAATGGCTGCCTTGCTGGAAGATCGGGACATGGCGGTCATCTGGCGCGGACCGTTGAAGATCGGCGCTATCAAGCAATTCATCTCAGATGTGCTCTGGGGAGAACTGGACTACCTGTTCATCGATTCCCCCCCGGGGACCGGGGATGAGCCCCTTACAGTAGCCCAGGTCATACCCAAGGCACGGGGAATCATCGTTACAACACCCCAGGAGATTTCTCTCCTGGACATCAGGAAATCCATCACCTTCTGCAGGCAGGTAAACATTACGGTTGTAGGGATCCTTGAAAACATGAGTGGACTGATCTGTCCTCACTGCGGTGAGAGGATCGACCTGTTTTCCTCCGGTGGCGGTGAGCGAACGGCGCTTGAGATGGGTGTTCCCTTTCTCGGCAAGATTCCGATTCGTCCTGAGATCGTCGCCTCTACAGATCAGGGCGAGCCCTATGTTCTCAGAGACGGAAAAGCAAAAGAGGATTTTAAAAACATATTGGACATATTAGTTCAAGGAGGGATAAAAGAATGAAAATTGCTATGCCCATTCACGGCGGCAAGCTTTCACAGCACTTCGGACACAGCGAGCAATTTTCGCTGATCAATGTAGAGGATCAATCGATTCGAGGTCGTGAGGATGTCACACCTCCGCCCCACGAGCCGGGACTGCTGCCGCGCTGGCTCAAAGAAAAGGGTGTGACTGTGGTGATTGCGGGCGGTATGGGCCGGCGGGCTCAGGCGATCTTCGAGCAGGCGGGGATCGAGGTGATCTGCGGCGCTCCCAGTCAGGAACCTGTCGAGGTGGTCAACAGCTATCTCAAGGGGACTCTGGAGACCGGGGACAACGCCTGCGATCACTAGGCGGAGCTGCTGCCGGCGCGGGATTTATTCACCGTCGGTTACGTTCTAGCCACTTTTCGGCATAATCAACGCACAGACGCTGTGCAAACAGCTGGGCCTTGGCGTACCCGATCTTTCCCTTGCGAATCTGGTCTTTGCACTCCCGTTCGAAATCCTTGCCCAGACGGTCGAAGTCGTCACTGTGGTAGTTGATATCTCTGAAGCGTTTCCAGCGGCGGTGGCCCCCAATTGTCACCGGCGCCCCGGAGTTTACGATGCGTCTGCCGTGATAACGGGCTCTGTTCTCACCAAGATGCATCGAGGTGTTGCAGTCGTGTTCGACCCCGACCAGGAGAACCCAGCCGTCCAGCTCGTAGATACGGGCCAGAGGTGAGTGTTCACCCAAACTGAACTCAAGACTGTGATCCTGGACGACCTTCAGGCAGTTCTCTCCCCAGGCGGCAAATGACACTTGAGGATGGGCGCTGCGTACCACCGAACTCTGTTTGCGAAAACATTCCGCCACCGTACCCATGCCCCGTACCGGAGTAAGTTCCGGATCGTAGGCCGGCATTGTTCGGCGAATCGTCTCCCACCATGATTTCGGAACGGGAGGGTTTTCCCACAGGGAGGGATCCGACAAATCTCCCGAGTGGGCAGGCATGACCAGCGTACCGTAGCTGCGAAGCACAGCCTGTACAGCTCGGATAACGGCCACGGGACCGCCGCAGACCCAGCCCATCGCGCTCAGAGAACAGTGAAGCATTAGAACCATCCCCGGACGGACACCAAGTGCACGCAGATCTTGGATCAGGGATTGCACCGTAACGGGTCCTTTCGTAGATAGAGCGATCGCCTGTTCTTCCTTGGTCATGGATCTTTACAGATATTCTCGGCTCGGAACGACAAAAAACCGGCAGGAAAACTCTTTCCCGCCGGTTATCGTAATATCTTGTCGATCCGCACTACTGGCTTAAGGTTATTCTGCCGCTCACCGTTTTCACTTTAAAGGGTACAGACCCGTCTCCGACCGTCCCCTCCAACTTGTTTCTCCTTTGCGCGCTGATCTGAACGGGGAAATCACAGGAGATCGAGCCGCTGACCGACTGCAGTTTCAAGGAAGCATTCAATCCGGAAAATACCTCCAAATCGACGCCACCGGAAATCGTGTTGATTTCCACCGAACCACTCGGATCCAGATTGAGGATCCGCCCCTGCACTCGTCCCGATGTGGAACTGATGTCGAGCAGTCGTCCTTCGGAGACGAATTCTATCGATCCGCTGATGGATTTAGCCCGCAGGTCCGCGGACCGCCCGGTTTCGATTCGTCCGGATACGGTTTCCAGAACCTGATCCACTCCGGAACCGATATCGGCCAATTCGACGGGTCCGGAGATATTGTTAACCCGGATCTGTTTGATGGAGGAGGGGATTTTCAGGTCAAAGGATACCGAGCCGAAGGGCGAGCCGGGGATGTTGCGATAGATGGGGCGAATGCTCAGCAGATCGTCCTGCTGCTCGATTTCAATCTCAAACTCCTCGAGGTACTTAGCTGAGCGGGCTTCCTTGATGTAGTGGACCTGCACGTAGTCCTGGCTCCAGCCCTTGACGATGATCGGTCCGGAGATATTCCTGACTTCCAACTTGCTGAAGCCGCCTTCGACGGTTTTGGTGACCTCCTGACTTTCCCAGCCCGCGCCCACGAAAAAACCTCCACTCTCATTGCTGAAGACCCGATAGCTTTCCCCCCGGTAGAAGGGCTCGATCCAGAGAAGATAGACCAGGGCGTACACGGTCAGGGCTGCAGCCAGAATGCCGAAGACGGGACCGAGAATGTCGACCCAGGTTCTCCTAGTCCTCATCTTGCATCTTCTCCAGTTCTCGCTGGATCAACCGCTTTTCCAAACTGCCACCCTGATAGATAAAGGCGCTGAGAAAGTGGGCTATTATCCCGATTCCCCAACCCAGAGCGGGCCACAGCCACCATTGGTACCCCGCCCATGTGGTGTTGTTGACGATGGCCAGGACCACCATTACGACTACGTAGATCAGAAAATGACGGATGAAGTCCATCTTTTTCATGGCGATCTTTCGAGCCCGTTCGATTTTTTCTTCTTTGGTTGCCACAGTTTTCTCCTTAAAGATTTTAAAATATTTTATCTATAAATTAATAATTTTAATCACATACGACTATAAACTTATTTTTTTATCAACTATTTTAAATTTCCGAATCGTCTTTATCCCAGGTGCATATGCTTCACGACACCGTCTCCACAGGACTTCCCGTTCTTTTACTATAACAACCCGGCAGTCGAGATCTGTCACTTTGGTCTTGCGGACATATAGTGTATTGTAAAAAAAGCCCGTTTCCGCAAGGGAAACGGGCTACAGAGGAACTGTTGAGTTTCAGAGACATCAGGCCTGTTTCGGCTGTTCCGGTTCTCCCGGGGGAGCCTCCGGCGCAGATCCCTCATCCCAGAACCGTTTCTTGAATCGGTCCCGGAAGCGATCCTTCCAGGCCTCGTCTCGCAGCTTGTGATGATCGTGATCCCGATGGCCGCCGGCCTTGAACAGGATGTGGGCTAAAAGAACGATTCCCCAACTCTGCCAATAGGTCAACGGGTTCAATCCGAAGACTTCCGGCATGATCCAATTCCAAAGAACCATGACCACCAGCCCGAACAGAAGGGCCAGAGCCGCAGCCAGAACGATTCCCCCCAGTATCATACCCACCCGTATAAACGGTCGCCTCATATTGTGAAACATCTTGTTACCTCCTCAAGGGAATGTCCCCGTGGTGTTTGATTGCATCTATCATGACTACCGAGAATGCCGCCTAGGCCGTATGGAGCATCCTCGTCTGGAAAGATTTCAAGCCAATTCATTGATGATATCCTTGAGCTCGTGGAGTCGTTCGCGCAGGTATTGCACGGCGTATCGTTTTCGGGCGATCAATGTGTTTAAGGGTGTTCCCGTTTCCTCGGATATCTCTCGGAAGGTTTTCCCTTCGATCGCCTGCTGAATGAAGGCATCCCGCTGTTCTTTGGGAAGCTCCTCCAAAGCTTCGATCAAGGCATCCATTACCGCTGCGCGGATCAGGTCCTTTTCGATATCGATCCCGCTGTCCTCGAGGAGTTCCTCCAGAGTAGTGTCCTCCTTCTCCTGTTGAAGAGAGACCGTGATCCTTTTCCTGCGGTGGCGATCGATGATCTTGTTTCTGGTGATGGTGTACAGCCAACCTAGTATGTTTTCGATCGGCTCGGTCACACTGGCATTGCGTATCGCCTGAAAGAAAACATCCTGCAGCAGGTCCTCCGCCTCTTCATCGCTTTTAGTTCGGGAGCGAATGAAACCGAGCAGGGTCTTCCTTTCAGTCCGGTACACCTTCTCCAGGCGTTGCACTAATACAGCCTCCATATCAATTATACAGACGAATCGGAATGAAAATTATTGTATTTGTCATTTTTTTCTTTTTCTTGCTTATTTTTGCCTTATCTCCTATAATAGCAATGTGAATGGGTACGAGCGAAAAATCGAAATCAAGAGGCTATTAGAGGAGAAGGGGAAGGTAAACATCAATCAGCTTGCCGAGGCATTCCAGGTAACGAAAGTGACCATTCGGACTGATTTGGACTCCCTGGAAACACGAGGCCTCCTGGTACGCACCCATGGCGGAGCGGTACTACCGGAAAACCATCACCTGGTACGCCGAATCACACAAACGCTGCACGAACGTAGGAGGGAGAAGGAAGGAATTGCGCAGGTCGCTCGGACTCTGATCGAGCCGGGCTCCACTGTACTGATCGATTCGGGCAGCACCACAGCTATCCTGGCAGGTCATCTTAAAAACATGAGATTGACCGTGATCACCAATTCCGTGCTGGTTCTTCAGGAATTGGCCGGATCAGAGACAGTGGAGCTGCTGGTCTGTGGGGGCGCCCTGAGAAAACCAGACATGGCCTTGATCGGCGAGATTGCCCGTTCCTTCTACGAGCAACTCAACGCGGACATCGTATTTCTGGGAGCAAACGGGTACTCCATTGAAAAAGGTGTAAGTTGTGCGAACCTGCTCGAGGCGCAGACCAAGAAGCATATGATCAAGAGTGCTCAGAAGGTTTGCCTGTTGGCGGATTCCTCCAAGCGAAACAAGGTCGCTTTGGCCCATATCTGTGATTGGGAAGACATCGACATACTGGTCACCGACAGCTTGAGCTCGGCAGACCAGGATGTCCTGGCCGGTTACGGCGTGGAAGTCAAAAGCTGTTGCCCGTAATTCTCGTTCTGTCCATGATTGGAGCCTATGCCATCGAAGGACAAGCAGTGCTGGCTGCTACATTCGACATGGGAGTAGCCCTCGTTCTTGGTATAATAGGCTACTATCTGAAAAGGCCGACTATCCGACAGCGCCCATCGTCCTGGGGCTGATCTTGGGTGGGTTGCTGGAGGTGAATTTTCGACGAGCAGTGAAGCTGGCGGGGGGGAACTACCTTGTCTTCTTCACCAAACCTATAGCCGTTATTTTCATCGTTCTGGCTGTTTTTTCGGTGGTATTGCCTCTCATCCAAAAGAGGAGAAGGTCTTGAGGGTCGTTTTTTTTGGTACTGCAGGAGCGGTGCAGGACGCTTCGGACAGCAACGTCTGTTTCGCTGTCCAGGCAGAAAGGTGCAACTTCCTGGTGGATGCTTCAGGCAGTCCTGTCCACAACCTGCTGAAGGCCGGGGTTGATCCCCTCGCTTTGGATGCCTTGGTGCTGACCCACAGCCACGCCGACCATATCTATGGGGTGCCCTCTCTGATTCATAATCTATGGCTGATGAAGCGGGGCAAACCGCTGCAAATCATCTCCAATTCATTCACCACGGCAAAAACGGTGGAACTGCTGGAGCTTTTCGGTTTGCTGAATAGGGAAGGATTGTTCCCTATCGAGTGGATAGATGGTGAGAAGGGTGTTCTGGAGATGGCAGCCTCTCTGGCTGTGAAGTTGTTCCCGGTTCGCCATTCGGTTCCCACCTCAGGAGTTCGGGTTGAAGAAAGGGCAGCTGCTTTTGTCTACACCTCGGACACGGCTCCATTCGCCGGGGTGATTGCCGCTTCCCGAGGCTGTCAGGTGCTGATCCACGAAGCGTCCGGGGACAGCAGTCGGGAGAAGTATCTGAACCAGGCGGGGCATTCCTCCGCCAGGCAGGCTGGGGAAGCTGCAGCCCAATCAGGAGTTGGTAGATTGCTCCTCTGTCACTTTGACTACTTTGTAGGCCCCTTACCCGGGGATTTGCGCAAAGAAGCGCAGAGGAGTTTCAGGGGCGAGGTGGTCGTGCCCGAACGGTTCAAGGAATACAAAATTCGGGATGCTTGAGCAAAACAGTCAACCGAAACAACGCAGCTACGCCGTTGTCTTCGACTACGATGGTACCCTCATCGACTCCAAGCAGGTAAAGGTGCGGAATTATAGAGATGCTATTGAGACGATATTCTCTCCGCCCGATGGTATGCGCAAAGCTATCGAAGAATCCTGTCTGCGTACCATGGGAGCCAACCGTTTTGTTCAGCTCGAAGACACCCTGCGCTCTCTGGGAATGAACGCCTTAGAGGAGCAGCGGAAAGACTGGAGCCGTTTGTATTCGACCCTGAATCGTAAGACCATTCCCTCTGTGGCTGAATTCCCTTCCGTGCGGAGGGTTCTCAAGCGTTTGGAAGAGACCGGCTATTCCCTTTTTGCCGCTTCGGGGATCCTTGAAGAGGAGTTTCTCCATGAGCTCGCAGAGCGAGGGCTTTCCCGTTTCTTCATAGAAGCAAAAGGTGGGGACAAGGTAGCTTTTTTAAGGAGCTTGAAGGATAGGGGCTTTGGACCTATTCTCTTTGTCGGAGATACAATCTATGATCAACGCGCTGCAGAACAGGTAGGGGTGTCCTTTTTCCGAATCGACACGGAGGAAGATGTACGCAAACTCGAAAGCCATCTCCTGCCCACCCGATAGAGACGGACAAACACCTACCGCTTGACACAGACCGCCTCACGAGGTTAACTCAGGGAGCAAAAACAAACAGGAATTTCCTAGAAAGGAGCGACAAAAAATGGCGCGATTTTCACGACTGCAGGTTCTTAACACGATGATGGATCTCGGTGTTGTCCCTGTGTTTTACAATCCCGACCTGGAAGTTTCGAAAAAAGTAGCGAAGGCGTGCCTCGATGGGGGAGTGCGGATTGTCGAGTTCACCAATCGGGGTGATCACGCCGTGGAGGTGTTTTCCCAGCTCGACCTGTACTGTCGTTCCGAGCTGCCCGATCTGATCCTCGGAGTGGGTTCGATCGTCGATCCGTATACCGCGGCCATGTATATCGCTCGGGGTGCGAACTTTGTGGTTGGTCCGCTCCTCAATCCGGAGGTGGCCAGGATCTGCAACCGGCGAAAGATCCCCTACTCCCCGGGTTGCGGCAGCGCCTCGGAAATCTCCGAGGCTGAAGAGCTGGGCTGCGAGATCATCAAGGTTTTTCCCGGCGGTCAGGTGGGAGGCCCGGCCTTCGTCAAAGCGGTCCTCGGACCCTGCCCCTGGGTCAGTATGATGCCTACCGGAGGGGTGGACTGCACGGAAGAGTCACTCAAAGCCTGGTTTGAAGCCGGTGTGGCCTGCGTGGGTATCGGCAGTAAATTGATTCGCAAAGAACTGGTTCAGGCGGGTGACTTCGATGGTATCCGGGACAATGTAAAAAAGACTCTTGAGATCGTCAAGAAGGTGAAGCCCAAGAAGTAAGATCTCAGTTACCGATTGGCCGGTACCGGATGTGAGGCTACCCGGGAAACAATTGATTTGAGCCTGGCAGCCGGGGAGATCGGCGAATGTCCCTCCCAGGGGCAAAGGAGAACAGGATGGGCAAATCCAAACATTCCGTGCTCTATCTCGGTGATACGAGCCTGGATACCGCTGCTTGTTATCTGGGCGCGGTTATGAAGTACTTCGGAATAAGCTTTGACTACGCGGCCTCCGAAGAACCGGTTGACCGCTATCTGGAGGACAGCGAGTACAAGCTTATAATCCTGAGTGACTATCCAGCCGGTAATTTTCAGGCGGCTCAGATGGAGTGGATCCTGGATCGTCTGAGCAGGGGTACCGGTCTGTTGATGATCGGCGGTTGGGATTCTTTTCGAGGAAGCGGTGGGCTATACAACGATACGTTGATCGAGGAAGCTCTCCCGGTGCACCTGTCTAAAACAGATGATCGGGTTAACTATTCTTTTCCCTGCCTGGTGCGCAAACAGCGAGATCACGAGATCCTCGCCGATCTACCCTTCGCCAATCCCCCGTGTATCGGCGGTTATAATCGGGTCACGGCCAAGGACGGTGCGGAGGTGCTCCTCCAGGCGATTCGTTACCGAACCAGAGCTGAGGATTCCTCCTGTTCGTTTCATGAGGAGGGCAGGGATGTGCTTCTGGTGGTAGGTACCTATGGCAACGGCAGAACCGCGGCCTTCACCTCAGATGCCGCTCCCCACTGGGTCGGGGGATTCGTCGACTGGGGTCAAAAACGGGTGGCTTGCGAAATCGCAGGAATAGCGGTCGAGGTAGGCGAGTACTACGCAGCATTTTTCAACCGTCTGATACGCTGGACCGCCGCCCGGATGTAGAACCGTCGTCTAATCCCGCGATCAGGCAACTGGGGTATTCCTCAAAGATCGAGACGGTCCAGGCATTGGGCGGCTGCACCCAGGATTCCCGCCTCGTTTTGAAGTGCCGCCGTATGGATCTTTACACCGGACAGGGGAAGCGGCCAGGCGAAATCGGCGATGTATTCCGTCACAGGCCCCAGCAATTCCTCGCCGGCCGCCGAAATACCGCCGCCGATAATGCAGGCCTCCGGGTTGAATACATTGACCAGATTTCCAAATACCCGAGCAATATGGCGGCCGGTCTCTCTGACCACCTCGATCGCGTAGTTGTCTCCCTCGGAAGCCCGTTGAAACACCACTTCTGCAGTGACGGGCTCTTCAGCGTTCGGATCGACAGGTCCGATCGCTCTCTTTCCGCATTTTGTCAGGTAACTCCGCTCGATCGCCGACGCCGAGGCGTACTGCTCGAAACATCCCCGACTCCCGCAGGTACAGAAGGGGCCCTGCGCATCGAGGCAGATGTGCCCAATCTCGCCGGCCAGCCCCCGGGTGCCCCGAAATACTTTTCCATCCAGGACCAGTGCACCCCCCACTCCGGCCCCCAAGGTAATCATGACGAATGACTCGTAGCCGACACCAATGCCGAACTTCAGTTCTCCAGCTGCGGCGCAGTTCGCATCGTTGTCTGCGAATACGGGAAGCGCGAAATCGTCGCTCAAGTTTTTGACGAGGGAGCGGTTCTTGAACACGGGAAGGTTCTCCGATCCCTGCAGCACGTTTCCCTTGCTTCGATCGATGAAACCCGGGGATCCGATGCCGATCCCGGCCAGGGAAACACCGAGCTCTCCGCACCGGCTCCGGATCTTGTCGGCAACCTTGCCGAAGATGTCATCGTATCCGTCTCCGGTTGAGATCTCCACTCTATCGGTCGCGGATAAATTTCCATTTTCATCCACGATACCGATTTTTGCTGCGGTGCCGCCGAAATCGATACCACAAAAAAAACGATTGCTCTGTTTCATCTCAATGTCCCGTCTGGTTTTTTTCAGTGTACCATAGTTTGTATCACTTTCTTGAAAAACGGACTAGAATTTTCTACTGTAGAGAGGAACTACTGCACAAGAATACAGAATTCATCTGCTGTGTCTCTGGTGCAAAATCTTTTTATGACCCGGGGCGGCAGCAGAAGAAGAGAAAAAGGATGGCGCTATGGGGAATGCGGTTGTAGGTCAGTCCGGGGGGCCGACCTCGGTGATAAACTGTAGTCTGGCGGGGGTTGTGGATGCGGCTTGCTCCTCATCCGCTGTGGATCGTGTCTATGGAATGAGGTTTGCGATCGAAGGATTAAGGGAGGACAACCTGATCGATCTGACTGCAAAGGCAAAAGCGGTCATAGACAAGCTGAAAGTCACTCCGTCTTCCGCTCTCGGCTCGTCCCGCCACAAAATTCAGGACCATGACCTGCCCAAAATCCTTGAGATTATAAAAAAGCACGATATCCGCTACTTCTTTCTCATCGGCGGAAACGACACGATGGACACGATTCATCGGGTGGAAACGTACTGCCGTAAGCAGGGGTACGAGCTGTTCGGTGTGGGGATTCCCAAGACCGTTGACAATGATCTGTTTGGAACTGACCATACACCCGGCTTTCCCTCCGCCGCTCGCTGCAATATTCTCAATGTGCTCCAGGCGGGTGTACTGGCTCGAGACATGCAGAGGGTTGACAAATACGTGATCTACCAGTCGATCGGCAGGGATGCCGGCTGGCTGAGCGCCGCAACAGCGGCGGCAAAGCGAGAGGAGGGGGACGCGCCGCACCTGATCTATCTCCCGGAAGTAGCCTTCGAGAGGCAACGGTTCCTCGCCGATGTTGAGGGTTGTGTCGGAAAGTACGGTTGGGTTTCTATTGTTTGCGGCGAGGGTCTGCAGTATGCGGATGGAACACCTGTCAGTGCCTCTGAAACCACGGATAAATTCGGTAATGTTGAGTTTGGAGCGATGGCCGGAGCCAGTGTGGGATTGAACCTGCACAGGATGATCATGGACAAGTTCGACATTCGGGGAGAGTTCCAAATCACCGAATCCTTGATCATGAGTGCTGTAGATCGGGCGGTCGATCTGGACCGTGAGGAAGCCTATGCTTGCGGAAAGAGGGCAGTGGAGTTGGCCGAGAAGGGCGCTTCCGGGGTCATGGTCACGATCATAAGAGAATCTGACTCACCCTACCGGACTGAGCTGGGGACCGCCGCCCTTTCCGAGGTCGCCGCGAAGAGCAAACCCATGCCCCGGGAATACATCAACTCCGAGGGCAATTTCGTCACCGACAGTTTCTATGAGTATATCCGACCGCTGATCGGGGACATCCCCGAGTTCGCGGTGCTATAAATCGGAAATAGGGGGACAGGATCATGAATCTCAAAAGCAGTTGCTATTCCCGGTACAACCTCGTCAAGGAGATGATGCAAACGCCGGATATAATCCGACGGTTCGATCCGAAAGCGGCTGAGGATTTTGCTCCTGCTGTGAAAAAGAGGCAACGCCTGTTTCTCACGGGGGAAGGATCGAGCAGGATCTTTCCAGCCAAACGAGCCATCTACGATACGTTGAAAAAGGCGGACCAACTTTCGATTGCTACCGACGGAGCCACCCAGGCTTTGGAGTATGACCTGTCCACCTTCGCTGTGTTCGGAGCCTCCAATTCGGGCAAGACCAAGGAGGTGGTCCGACTATTCCAAAACCTAAGGAAAGCCGACCATCAAGCCCTGTTTGCTTTGACAGCCTACAAAGATTCTCCGTTGGATCAGCTGGCCGCCCGCAGTCATATCCTTCTCAGCGGTGGGGAGGAAGCCGTCGCCGCTACCAAAACCGTTGTGGAGCAGGCCCTGTTCTACGACAGTCTGCTGCGGGTGCTGAGGGGCGAAGGGATGAAAGGTCTTGTGGCGCTGGCCGACAAGGTCCAGGAGGCACTTACCGTTCAGATCGATCTCCAACTGGTGGATAAGGCCAAGAATGCTTCGACGGTCTACTTCGCCGGGCGCAACACAGGTGTAGCAGAGGAGCTTACCCTAAAGACGAATGAAATCACCCGCAAGAAAGCCGATTTCCTGGAGGGCACCTACGCCGTCCACGGCATTGAGGAGGTCATGAATGCCCGGGAACTCGTCGTGGTCGTGGAACCTTTCGAGTCCGAAGAGAGCAAGTTTCGCGAGTGTCTGGTTGACGGAGTAGGCATGGAGGTGATCGCCATTTCCACTCGCAAAACGAGCTTCCCGACCATGGTCGTCCCGGAGGCGGGGGACTACCAGAGCTATGTGGAGATCGCCGCCGGCTGGAATCTTCTAGTGGAAATCGGCGTTAGTCTCGGGATCGACCTGGACAAACCTCAGCGAGCCCGGAAAGTCGGGAATATCTACCAGGGGAAATAATGCAGGAGTACTTTGCAGCCGTTGATATCGGCGCTGCCAAGACCACTGCCGGCGTGTCCTCCCGCGACGGTATACCTGCCCGAGTGTATCATAAAGGTGCTGGAATCGGATATTGAATAGAAGGTGGTGTTTCTATGAGTGAGATCAACGTGGGAAAACTGAAGGATTTCTCGACGAGTTTTGTGCCTCCGGAATACGGTCAGGATTGTCGGGACGAAGACCTGCAGCGCTTTCGGCAGGGTGCAATCAGAGACTACCGCTCCTTGAGCTCGGAGCAGATCGAGATCCTGGTGAAAAACAACAATACTGCCGAAGATTGGGACCGCATCCTGGTTACGGAGAACTTCGATCCTCGCCTGGTCCACAACTGCGAGTTTTGGGGCCTGGTTCGCATCGGGGACCTGTCTCTGACCTTTCTCGAGTATCACGAGCTCAAGCTTCCGGTCGGGCTGTCCAACAGCACGGTCATCTGCTGTGACATCGGCGAGAATGTAGTGATGCGCAATGTTCACTACATCGCCCATTACATCATTGGAAACCAGGTCGTCCTGTTCAATGTCGACGAGATGATCACTGTGAACCATGCCAAGTTCGGAAACGGAATCGTGAAGGACGGAGAGCCGGAAGCCGTACGGATCTGGCTGGAAGTGGGCAATGAAAACGGAGGCAGAAAGATACTGCCCTTTGACGGAATGCTGCCCGCCGACGCCTACATCTGGTCCCGCTACCGGGATGAATCGAAGCTGGTAGAGCGTTTTCGGGAGCTCACCGATAGTCTTGCCGACAGTCGCCGCGGCCATTACGGGATTATTGGAGACCGCTCGGTGATCAAAAACAGCCGGATCATCAAAGACACCCTGATTGGAAGCGACTGCTACATAAAAGGCGCCAACAAACTGAAGAATCTTACGATCAATTCCAGCAGTGACGAGCCTACCCAGATCGGCGAAGGTGTGGAAATGGTCAACGGAATCGTGGGCTACGGAAACAGGATCTTCTACGGTGTGAAGGCGGTGCGCTTCTTCACCGGGCGAAACGTACAGCTGAAATACGGCGCCCGCCTGGTCAACTCCTACCTGGGGAGCAATTCAACGGTTTCCTGCTGCGAGATCTTGAACAACCTGATCTTTCCCTTTCACGAACAGCACCACAACAATTCCTTTCTGATCGCCTCCACCCTGATGGGTCAGTCCAACATAGCCGCCGCCGCCACCATTGGATCCAATCACAACTCCCGCGCCTCCGACGGCGAGGTACTCGCCGGCCGGGGATTCTGGCCCGGCCTGGCTTCGAGCTTCAAGCACTCCTCTCGATTAGCTTCCTACGCCCTTATAGCCAAGGGTAGCTATCCTTGCGAGCTCAACATCACTCTGCCTTTCGCACTGGTGAGTATGACGGATGACCAGAAAACGATTCAGGTGATGCCGGGGTATTGGTTCGAGCACAATATGTACGCCGTGGTGAGGAACACCCATAAATACCAGGCCAGGGATAAACGGGTGATCAAGGAGCAGAATATCGAATATGATTTCCTTGCTCCCGACACGGCAGAGGAAATGATCCGGGGAATGGAGATCCTCCGATCGGGGCTGGAGCAGCAGATCGGCAGAACTCTCGCTGAGGAAGACTTCAAAGGGTACGAGGAGATCGATGATTCCGTCGACCTCTGGCTGGACGGGTTGGCCTACAAACGCAAGGCGAAAATACTCCACCCACTGCGCGGCTACCTCTGGTACCGGAAGATGCTGCGCTTCTATGGAGCCCGGGAGTTGAAGACCGCGATCCTTCAGGCTTTGACCCGGGTGCGTGGCGGAAAGGGAACAGCGGAACGCGTGGTCGAAGAGATCAAGACCCGGTATCGGAATCCTTACCGAAATTGGGAGAACATCGGCGGACAGCTCATCCCGGAACAGGTGCTCGCAGAGATCATTCGAAGCGTGATAGAAAAACGGATTACCTCTTGGGAGCAGCTGCACGAAGCCTACGACGCTGCCTGGAAGAAGTATCCTGAACAGAGAACCGGTCACGCCCTGCACTGCCTGCTCTACAGCTACGACAGAAAAAACGAGGATCTAACGCCTGCGCTGGTTCGCCAGGTTCTGCAAGAATCGGTCGAGGTCGCTAAAGAACTTCTCGATATGGCCTACGAGTCGAGAAGAAAGGACTACACAAATCCCTTCCGCCAGGCCACCTTCCGTAATCCGGAGGAAATGGAGGCGGTCTGGGGCAAGCTTGAAGACATATCCTTTCTGAAAATCTACACCGTCGAGACTGAAAATCTCTGCAGGGAAGTGGCGGAGTGCCTCTCCGCTATTTCTTGAACTCCCAAAGCGAAGCGTAGTACATTAGGGCAGGATATGCACGCAGAAATCGAGGCAGTTGTTTTTGACTTCGGGAATGTGTTGAGCCTGGCACCCCTTGAGCATCACACCGCGGAGTTGCAGAGGCTCTGTGAGATGGATCGTCCGACTTTCGATCTGGAATACAGAAGGCAGCGTCCCGACTATGATCGAGGCGCGATCGACGGCAGGGAATACTGGTCCCGAGTCATGCGTTCCGGAGGCGGTTTTCCCACAACGGAGAAAATCCGGGCCTTGATCGAAGAGGATACGGCGGGCTGGACCCGGATCAACGAGCCGGTCGTTGCTTGGGCTCAGAGCTTGCAGAGCGCGGGAGTACGAACGGGGATCCTCTCCAATATGCCCAGGGATATACTCAAAAGGATCGTTGATCGCTTCGAGTGGATCGATGCCTTCGAGGCGAAGATCTTTTCCTGTGATCTGGGAGTGATCAAACCGGAATCTGAGATCTACCGGGCCTGCCTCGACACCCTCGGACTCGAAGGGCCGAAGGTCCTTTTTCTCGATGATTGGCCTGATAATGTAGAAGGGGCGAAACAGTCGGGATTCAACACCATTCTTTTTTACAGCTACACCGACGTTCTGCAGCATATTAGACAGAAAAACTGGCTTCCCCGGGAATTAACGGCGGCGCAGGAGGGAATATGAAAGTTCCCCCATCAACCTATCTGACGGAAATGAAGGAATCCTTGAAGTGCATTGTGCAGACTCTATCCCGGGATTTTTCCTACGTGTCCCTGCTGTCTACCGATTCGATCGGGATGCGCTATTCGGTGCGCAAGCGGGCCATTGATGTTCGGCAAAGCAACTGGTGTGAGCGTGGATCTGTGATCCGAGTCTACGACGGCCATAGATACTTCGAGTACTCCTTCAACAACCTTAGGGGGGACTCAAGGGAAGATATCGAGTCTCTTGCCGCGCAGATAAGCCGGCGCTTTCAGCGAGATGCTGCTAAAGTGAAGGGACTCCCCTTCAATCTTCCCGAACTTCCCTCCATTTCCGAAGAGCCCCTGTCCGGCATCTGGCAGGGGGAAGTTGGGATTCTCGCCGACACGGTATCGACGGAAGAAACGACCCGGAGGCTCAGCCGGATCAAAGACCGGGCCTTTGACAGCAGCAAACACTTGGTGGAGATCGAGGTTCGCTTTGAGCATATGCGGGTTTCCAAGCTGTTTCTTTCACAGAAGAAAGACCTGGAACAGTCCTACAGCTGGGCTCAAGGATATCTGATCCCCATTGTCCGAAAGGACAAAGTCATCCGCGAGATGTTCGCTTCCTACTCGGGTCTCAAGGGAGTGGAACTGATCGATGAGATGGAGGGGGGACTGCTGGAAACGATGAACATTGCCGAGGAGCTTCTTTCCGCCGAACGGATCGAGCCGGGGGAGTACGAGGTAATCCTCTCTCCGGGAATTGCCGGGCTGCTGGCCCATGAATCCTTCGGGCACGGGGTGGAGATGGATATGTTTATCAAAGGGAGAGCCAAGGCCGCCGAGTACCTCGGCAAAGCCGTGGCTTCCCCCGTCGTGAGTTTGCGCGACGGAGCCAGGGCAGCCGAGCAAACCGGTTCCTACTGGTTCGACGACGAAGGTATTCCAGGCGGAAATACCCTGGTAATCGAAAAGGGAATATTCAAGACAGGAATTTCGGACCTGCTTTCCGCCCTGCGCCTGGGCACGCCTCCCACCGGGAATGGAAAGCGGGAGTCCTTCGAGCGGAAAACCTATGCCCGAATGACCAACACCTTCTTCACCGAAGGAGAGGACAGCCTGGAGGACATGATCGCCTCGGTGAAGAAGGGCTATCTGCTGGAGAAATTTCTTTCCGGTATGGAAGATCCGAAGAACTGGGGGATTCAAGGCCAAATCCTCTATGCCAGAGAAATCCGGGAGGGAAAACTGACCGGCAAAGTCGTGTCGCCGGTACTCATGTTCGGCTATGTGCCTGATGTGCTTGGTTCGGTGAGCATGGTTTCCAGGGAAGTGCAGCATTTTGGCAGCGGGATGTGCGGGAAAGGCCATAAGGAGTACGTTAAAAACTCCTCCGGCGGCCCGTATATCAAGACGGTCATGAGGTTGGGGTGATGATCAAACGACTAAAGGAAATCCTGGGCGGCGTCGAAGAGATCAGCGCCTGGAGGATAATTGACAGACAAATCCAGGGTCAGGAGCTGTTCTTTATCCGCCGAGATGTGGATATGCAGCGCTCCAAGGATGTTCGCCATACCGCTGTTGCCGTGTACCGAGATTTCCAGGAGGGCAAAAACCGCTACCGTGGTTCTGTCCTTGTTCAGGTTCACCCGACCTATACATCGGAGGAGATACGGGCACTGATACATCAGAGTCTGGATTCAGCCCAATACGTGCGTAACGAGCACTATCCTCTGGTGGCACCGGGGTCAGAAGCCCTGGAGTTTCCGGAAAGCGGTTTTGCCGCCCGATCCCTGGAGCAGTGGCTTGTCCCCCTCGCCGAGACCATCTACGACCAGGAGGACGGGGAGGAAGCCCGGATCAACTCGACGGAGCTCTTCCTGGATCGGGTGGAAACCCGCATCATCAACTCTCTAGGTCTCGACGTCGGTTATAACAGCTACGAGGGCTATTTGGAGTTGATCGTGGAATCAAGTGGTTCAGCCGGGAAAGTGGAACTGTACAGAGAGATGAGTTTCTCGGACTTTGACCCTGAAGCGCTCGCCGCCGAAGTTCGTCAGCAGCTTCGATACTGCCGTGATCGGGCTGTGGCCAGACCTGCTCCCCATCTGAAGCGCTGCCCGGTGTTGATCTCGGGGGATCCCGTGTCCGATTTCTTCCAGTACTATCTGACTCAATCGGCGGCGGAGAGTGTATACTCCGGCATCTCCAAGGCTAAGGTGGGAGAGAGCATTCAGGGGGAGGAAATCGCCGGAGATGCCATAAATCTAATCCTGGAACCCTACCTCAAGAACTCCCCATCCTCGGCTCCCTACGACTACGACGGTTTTGCCGTGCATTCAACAAGAATCATAGAAGCGGGGGTGATGAAGCGCTACTGGGGCTCCTTGAGATTCTGCCACTACCTGGACGTTCCGCCCACCGGGGCGTTTCGCAACTTCTCAGTAACCCCGGGGTCGAAAGCGAGGGAAGAGCTGCGTTGCGCAGCTCTTCTGGAAGTGGTATCCTTCTCCGACTTCATCGCCGAACCCCTGACCGGAGATTTCGGTGGTGAGTTCCGTCTGGCCTACTACACCGATCCTGACGGACAGAGGTACCCGGTTACCGGAGGTTCGGTGTCGGGGAACATCAGGGATGTTCAAGCTCAGATGTACCTATCCCGGGAAACGCAGAGTACCACGGGCTTTCAAGGCCCTCTTGCTGTTAAACTTCCGGAAATCAGCGTGGCCGGATCCGCGGCTACCTGAAGCGGACCCGGATGTTCTCCTCGATTTCAACCTTGATTCCGGGATTATCCTGGATGACTTTTTTCATCTCTTCGATGGTGTTGGGATTTGCGCTCAGGAGGTCCTTGAACTTCTGCTCGTCTTCGAGGATCTTGGCGAAGTCCACATCCATCAGGGTGACCGTAGAGCCGTCTACGTAGCTGGCATTGGTTTCGGTAATCCGGCCGTCGACCTCAACGGCGATGCCGATATGCATATCCTGATACAGCTGGCGCATCATCTCCAGCATTTCCGGGTTGCTCTCCATGTCCACCTCACCCTCGGAGGATTCCTCCTCTTGCTCTACTTCGGCATCTTGCGGGTAGAGAATCTCCAGGGTGGCAGTGCTGCCTCCGGTGAATTTGAAACGCAGCCATTCTTCCACGGGCTGCTCTTCCTCCCCTCCCACCGAAGGGGCGGTTACGTTTTCGCCCGGGTTCTGATTGATCCGGACCTTGTTGATGTCGGAGAAGCTGTAGATCGCTTTATAACCTGCGCCGCGGTCGGTTTTGACCGGTTCGGCGGAGACCAGACGCACATCCGCGCCCATACTCTTTGCCTTCCCGGTGAGCTTTTCTTCATCCACCAGATCTTCCTCTTCCTCTTGTTCCTCCGCCTCCTGGCCGCCGAAGCTCTTCATCAGCTCCATGAAGGCATCGCTGATTACCACGGTTTCCTCGATTGTTCCGCTGCCGTCTTTATTGACCCGCAGCAGAATGAGAGATTCGAAACACCCCATGAGGGCTAAAGAGATAGCGAGCAGAACGACAAGTTTCAGGGCTTTCATGGATTCTCCTTTCCTCGTTTATAGGTGAAAATATATCACAATCTTCGATCGAAACTGAAAGGAAGATTGCGATGTCTTCAACCAGTGCGAAAATCTTGTTTTGACAACAAGATTTTCGCTCTGCCATCATAATATGGTCTATCTACCGGGAATTCAAAGTTTTTTTCCCCGCGGTGTTGTTATGATTACCGCTTCGTCCGGGAACAGCAGGGTCTCCGCAATTCCGAGTTCACGGGCAACATGGCGAGCCACGTTTTGGTTCAGCCAGTGAGGCTGGTGGGCATCGGAACCCATCACGAAAGAGAATACATCGATGAAGGGCCGTAGGAGTTCCCAGTTGCTACGCCAGACATAGCGGTTGTTGACCTCGATCAGGCACTCAGGGGGCACTCTGCGTAAGTCGGTCTCCAGGATGAGAGGATGAGCGACAACTACGGGTCTGCCCGTCCTCAGGAGCCGTTCGGCCCCTCGGTAATCCTCCTCCCGGTCCCGACAGTGGTACAGGTAGTACTGCGCCTCGACCGCCTCGGCCTCCCGCACCCAATCCGCTCCGTTCACCTCTGTGCCGATCTTGAGCCCATAGGAGCGTACAACAGTCGCGTAGGCGGGAAAATCTTCCACGATTGACTCGAGGTGATCACTGATCCCGATAACCTGGGCATGTCCGATCGAGGCCACCAGCTCTACGGTTTGCTCAGGAACAACGGCGCTGTCGCTCCTCGAGAAGGTCGTGTGTATATGCAGATCCTGGGGTAAAGGATACATTCTTGTTTTCCTTGATATTCTCCTAGCTTGGAGTGATCTTTTTACTACACTTTTCAGCTTTATTCCAGTGGGCTGACTCGTGATCAAGCTGTCGACGTTCTTGAAATGCCTCGAACATCGCCACCAGGTTTTCCACGGGAATCCCGGTCAGCACACTCGCTCCTAGATCGAGAGGTTGTCTCTCCTATTACGGCAGCTCCGCCCGCGGCGCGGCAGGGGAAGATCATCGAGCCGTATTCACGGTCCTTGCGTTGGAGATACTCCCGGTAGTAGGACTTGATGACCTGGCGGATGAAGGATTCCACTCTGTTGTCCTCTACCAGGCTGACGGTACAGCCTCCGAATCCCGCCCCGGTGAGTCTCGCTCCCACCGCACCGGCTTCCCGCGAGATCTCGACCAGCCGATCCAATTCCTTGCAGCTGATCTCGTACAGGTCCCTGCAGCTGCTGTGGGACTGGTTCATCAGCTCACCGAAGTGAAGGATGTCGCCCGACTCGAGAGCCTGCATGGACTGCTCGACCCGTCGTCCCTCCTCGATAACATGACGATAGCGCTGTTGCAGTTTGAAGCCGTCCTCCGGTTCGGGGAAGATCGAGCCGTCCCTTCGTTTGCAGTACAGTTGAGCTGTTTTCTCCGCTGTTTGCCCGAGGATCGCGGCGATCTCCCCAAGGGTGTATGGATTCTCGTGGAATGTGATACCTGCAATTTCCCAAATTTTTGAATCCGGAACAGCCAACTTTTCCTCTTTGAGGTCTCCGAGCAGAAAGATGGGAACATCCCGCCTGTAGGTATCGGAGAAGGTTTTTTTCAAGACCGCCGCTGCCAATCGGCACTCGACGGGACGGCGGTTGTATTTGTCCAAGGCCTCGGCGGTCTTGGCCGCTTTGACCATACTGTTCGCCACGACGACGGAATAATTGTTCGGTAGCGGAGCGGACCGGGTCTGGAGCGGGAAAAAGTCGATCTTAACCGCATGTCCCGAACGGCCCATCAGTGAGATGGCCTGGTCCATGCCTCCGCCCTGGGTGCCGACGTAGTGTTCCGCCTTGGCCAGTAGATCCGCCAGCTCGAGCCGGCCCGATGGGGCGGCATACAGATCGAGGTTATTCGAGGCCAGAAAAATCAGGGCACTGAGCACCACCAGAGCGGAGGAGGAACTCATTCCCGCTGCGACGGGGATGTCACCGTCGAAGGTCGCTTCGAAACCGCAGAAGCGATCCGCTTTCCGTTGTTTCTGCCGGTAGAAACCGAGGAGTCCCTGCACGGCGGCTTTACAGTAGTTGCCCCAGTCCCCGGTGGAGTATGGCGGGATCGATTCTTGGATTTCGAAGGATCTCTCGGCAAAGCCCGCATCGGTGTTGGCAAGGATAATTTGCCGATCTTTGCGTGGCGAGAACACAGCGGCTACATCCCGGTCGACAGCCATCGGGAATACGGGCAGCCCGTTGTAATCGGTGTGTTCCCCGATCAGGTTGACCCGGCCCGGGGCCCGGGCGATGTTCACTTCACCGGCTCTGAAGCGCGAGATATAGGTTTCGGTCATCCTGTGGTAGCGCTCGAACACACGAGTTCGGTTGGCGGGAAGGTCGTAGCTGCTGCAGAAGTAGCTGCTGATTGGATTGTCCTCAGCCTGGTCCGGGCCAAAGGTTTTCAGAATGTCAAGCAATCGATCAATCCGGATACCCATCCCTCTCCCTCATCTCTTTTCCGATAAATGGCCGGTCTCGTCTTAGGATTTCATTCCAACGTAATTCTGTCAAATGGTTATGCCTCACCGGCTTTACAACTTTTTTACAAACCTTTTACATCCTGATGACAAGCCGTAGTGCGAGGACTGCTACTCTTGTAGTGAGTTTCTACACCAGGAGGTATAAGGATGAAGAGAACAGCAGTATTCGTTTTCGCCCTGATCGGGATTCTATTTGCCGGTGTCAGGATCTTCCCTGAGACTCCCGACGCGGTCCCGAGGTTTGTCGAACGGCTGGAAGTGGGGGAACCTGCGACCTACCGCAACCTGACCGTTGTACCCGTGTATTTCCACAAGGCGAAACCGACGGAAGACGCTTCCTGCCTGACTTTGGATCAGGCTCTGGAGGAGGGCGTCCTGGAGATTCGGGAGAAAGACGGGGGAGATGTGCCTTGGGTCGTTGTGAGCAACCGGAGTGATAAAAGAATTTTCATTATGGGAGGCGAAATCCTCAGCGGCTGTAAGCAGGACCGTATCGTGGCTCGGGATACCCTTATCGCTGCCCACCGCAAACGGCTCCTCCTGCCCGTGTACTGTGTCGAGGCGGGGCGCTGGCACCACGTCTCAGGAGAGTTCAAGAGCGAAAAAAATCTGGGAACGTACACGATGCGCGGGGCAGCTCAGAGCTCCTCGGGAAATAACCAGTCGAAAATCTGGAACAAGGTCGCCGAGTCGAACCGCAGGATGGGGGTAAGCTCCGATACGGAGGCCTATCAGGACGCCTTTAGGACCGAGGAAGTGGCAAAACTAGTCTCCGATATAGAGCAGAAGTTCAAGGATCTGCCTCTGCTTGAAAATGAAACCGCAGGAGTGGTCATCGGTCTGGGTGATCAGATCATAGGTGTTGATATCTTCTCTGATCCCGATCTGTTCCGTGAACTCTGGCTAAAGATCATCAGAGCTTGCGTTCTCGCTATGGCCGGATATGAACAAAAGACAACCCTGTCCGGAGACAGGGTGGAGCAGTTCTTGAATGCCCTGCAGTGGACGCACTACGGTCAGCAACGGGGTGTCGATCTAGGCATCGAATATTTCGGAGATCTGAACGAGCTTTCGGTGAGCTCGCTGGTCTACAGGGACGCGGTGTTGCACTTGGGTGCCGTTCCCCACGATGAAACATCGGAACTAAGCTTGAATGAGCTCTCCGTTGAACAGAGTTTCCCGAGTCTTTTATTTCAAGAGCATAACTCTCTTCGGTCTCGGCGCTGAACCTCCACCGCCAGATTGGCCTGGTGGTGGGATTCCCACAACTTGCGTAAACCGAGGAAGGGTGGGAAGATGAGAGGGCAAAATGAGATACCCAGGACGTGCTACGCATCTCGGCTGGATCTTTGGTATGGTTGTCCTTGTTCCCGGGGTTCTGCTGGCGGTAATCGCTGTACGCTCGATCAACCGGGAAGAGGCCTACATTGAGAAACAGCTGGAAGGGACATTGCTCGCCGAAGTGACCTATCTGGTGTCGCTTGTGGAGACGGAGCTCGGTCGGATTGAAAGCGAGCTGGCCGATTCCGCCCCCTTCGTACCGCCGGATAAGGTAGAGTCGGCTTTGAAGGAGTGGCGGCACGCAGCCCCCTTGCTAAGCTCCCCCTTTCTCCTCTCGCCTGAGTTTGAGATCCTCTGGCCCCGCGGCAATGGGGACCTGAGTGAGGAGCAGCTGTCCTTCCTGCGCTGGAACAATGATTTTTTGAGCAACCGCCTCGAGGTGCCAGTATATGAGAACATCGCTCTGGCCTACAAGGATGAGATCATCCCCGCCGCGGAGGATGAGAAAGGGATCGGGCGCGTGGAATTCCAACAGGCCAAGAGTCAATTCGAGATGAGCGAAGAAGTACAGGGGAAGATCTACGAGCAAGCATTGGAGGAGGGACGGAAGGCTCAACCGAGGATTGTCGTCCCTTCCGCCAGTGGAGCTGTAAACAAGGAAGAACCCCCGCCGTCGATATTCATCTCCAGAGACCTCCGCCTCGACGAAATTACCACCGATAGAGATCTCGGATTGATTCCACGCTTCGTCGAAAACCACCTGTCTCTTCTGTTTTGGAAGAAGCTGCCCGACGGAAGGATCATCGGAGGTGTGATCTCGGACTCTAAGCTGCGTGAACGGCTGATCGCTCTGATTCCCGATGTATACACGCCGGTACGGATCCTCACACTCGTGGATGAGCAGGGGCGACCTTTGGTGGCCCCGGAGGAAACGGAGCTTCGAGACTATCGACGACCTTTCGTGGCTCGAGAGATCAGTGCTCGTCTACCCCTCTGGGAAGCGGCGGCCTATCTGACCGATCCCCTGCTTGTTTCTTCCCGGGCCGGCCGGATCGCAAAGATACTGTGGGTGTTGATCTCCCTGTTGTTCGTTTCAATTTTGATCGGCGGCACCCTGGTGTTGAGAACGGTGAGGGCAGAGGTTGTCCTGTCACGTCAGAAGACGACCTTCGTAGCCAATGTGTCCCACGAGTTGAAAACACCCCTTACCTCGATCCGTATGTTTGCCGAGATGCTTTTGGAAGGCCGGCAGCGAAGTGAAACCAAGAAGCACGAGTACCTGTCTCTCATGGTGTCGGAATCGGAGAGACTGACCCGCCTGATCAACAATGTTCTCGATTTTTCCAGGATGGAACAGGGAGGTAAACACTACTCTAAAGAGCGCCTCGATTTATTCGCGCTGTGCACCGAACTGTTGGAAAGTCAACGCCCGCGGTACGAGCACAGCGGCTTCCAACTTGAGCTGCATGCTCGGTTTTCAAAGGATAACGTGACAGGTCAGGTGTGGGTCCAGGCTGATCCGGAAGCCTTGAAGCAGTCCGTATTGAATCTCCTCTCAAATGCGGAGAAGTATTCCGGGAAACGAAAGGTAATCGAGGTGGAGATCCACCAGGTGGAGTCATGGGTCTGTGTTGATGTGATGGACCGAGGCAAAGGCGTTCCCCCCTCCCAAGCCAAGCGTATCTTTGAGGAGTTCTACCGAGGAGACGACTCTCTCACAGCCAAGGTCCGGGGCAGCGGGTTGGGGCTATCCATAACCCGGCGCATCCTGCGTGATCACGGCGGGGATGTGCTGTACCTGCCCAGGGAGGGGGGAGGCAGCATCTTTCGGATAAAACTACCTGCAGCGAATGGGCTGGATTGAGGGGGAAGCAGTGGCGGAGCGAATCTTGATTGTAGAGGATGACCCAGCCATCGTCACGGGACTCGAAGACCTGCTTATCGGTGAGGGCTACCTGGTTGATACCGCCCGGGACGGCAACCAGGCGATCGAGTTGTACCGAAGCAAGAAGCCGGATCTCATTGTGCTGGATGTCATGATTCCGGAAATCAGCGGTTACGAAGTTTGTCGGCAGATTCGAAAAAAAGATGCCGCCAGGCCGATCCTGATGCTCACCGCCAAGGGGCAGGAGCCGGACAAGGTAGCCGGGTTGGAACTGGGAGCCGATGATTACGTCGTGAAACCTTTTGGGGTAAGCGAGCTCCTGGCCCGAATCAGAGCTCTGCTGCGCCGCAGCCGAGTCCGGGAAATGAAGCAGTGCGGGGAGCTGTCGTTCGGGGATGTGCGGATCGATCCGCAAAAGCTGGAAGGAACAAAGAAGGGAAGACCCTTTGCTCTAACATCCCGGGAGCTTCAACTTCTAAACTTGTTCAACGGTCGTCCCGGGCAGGTTCTAGATCGCTCGGAAATCTTGGATGAGATTTGGGGCCTGCGATATGAGGGTACGACTCGTACCCTTGATCAGCACATCGCCAACCTGCGAAAGAAGATAGAAGACGATCCCGCCCAGCCGCTCTATATCCTGACGGTGCATGGAGTCGGCTACCGCTTTGCGCCATGGGGAAAGCAGGCGCCCCACCTCCCTGCGGATGGTATGGATAAGGACTAAAGTTGTGGCTGTTATTCCCATTACCCCGGAAATCGCCCTTGATGAGAGAGAGCTCCGATTTGAGTTCATCCGCGCCTCCGGTCCCGGGGGTCAGAAGGTAAATAAGAGCTCCACTGCGGTACAGCTGCGTTTCGATGTTGTCCGGTCGCCGGTTCTGCCGGAAGAGGTTCGCAGCCGTCTGATTGCGATCGCCGGGCGGCGTTTGTCCGAAGAGGGTATCCTGGTCATCGAAGCCAGGCGATTTCGCTCCCAAGATCAAAATCGCCAGGACGCCGTCGATCGTCTGAGCGCTCTTATTCGTCAGGCGTGTCGGAAACCCAGGCGTCGCCGACCGACCCGACCGAGCGCCGCAGCCCGGGAGCGCCGGGTTCGGAAAAAGAAACAGCGCTCGGCGATCAAGCAGCAACGACGCCGCCGAAACTTCTTCGATGAGATGTCATAGCTTTTGCTAATGTTTAGAACCGACCACCGCCAAGAGAGGCGCTGAAGGTGTAGGCCAGGGATCCACCGTAAGGTGCATATTCATCCCCGCTCTGTCCGTAGCGGATGCGAAAGCCGGTATTCAGTGACAGGTGATCGATCACTTCCCAAATCACACTGGGTGTGATGAGCCCGGATCCATCGCTGAAGTTCGCCAGGTAGAGCACGGACAGGCTGAAGGAGGAGTCGAGAAAATCGAACCAGCTGACACTGGCGGCTAGATAGTGCTTGCCGGGATAGAGCAGATCCGCCGCTGTGATTGGGGGACTCGGCATGAGGAGATAGCCAACCAGTTGAGAGTAATCGTAGTCGTCGTACCCTTGCCCATTAAAGAAGTACTGGGCAAACAGCGACAGGTTCCAGTCGGAGTTGAGATAGCTGAATCCGACGGTCCCGGAGAACAGCAGTTCTTTCTCAATGGTGTAGGTAGTTGGGGGGGAATTGAAGTCCACAAAGGTACGGTCCGAGCCCCACTGAATCATGGCCTCGCCGAACAGGTCCAGTTCCCAGAGCGGTCCGGTCAGGGTGAGCATTCCCTTGGGGGTGAGATCGGTCTGGTAGAAAGCGCCGATGCCGAGCTCGTAATTGCCGAGCAACAATTCCAGCTTTGGCGCAGCGGCTATCTCGTAGGGCTTGAGGATGTCGTTGGCGACCAGGTAGAGATAGGCGTTGTGAGCGGAAAAAGGAAAGTGAGTCTTAACTGCAATCGGTCCCTCCCGCTCCGCTTCGGGATCTTCCGGATCTATGGAAACGAGGTTCAGCACATCAGCGGGACTGAAGAAGTAGCCCACCCCCCACTGAACTGTCTGCTTCCCCGCTCGGAAGAAGATCAGATCTTTGTACTGGAAATCCGAAAACAGCTCGAAGATCCCGATGTCCCAGTCGCCGGGATATTCGTAGGAAGCCTTGACCTTGCCGAAGACCCGGAAATCCCGCTCCGGCCGGGCGTCGAAGAACAGCTCCGCGGCCAGCCTGGAATCCAGGGAAGAAGTTGCCCCCTGGGTCAGCATCTCCCAGGAGTGGGGATAACCGTCCCAGTTCGCCTGGGCGGTGAAGGAAAGATCGAAAAGACCTCCCCACTCGAGCTGTTCGGAAACCAGGAACGCTTCCTCCGGAGCGACTTCTGCTTGTTCGGTGGATTCTTCGAAAATATCTTCTTCAAATAAATGCTCTTCACCGTTCTCCTCTTCGAGGATCTCTCCCTCAAACAGGCTATCGAAGTCTTCACCCTCCTGCTGGACGAAGCCTGGGATCGCCAGCATCAGGAGAAGCAGCCCCGCAACAACCTGTTTCATGAGAGTAACTGTTTTCGCAGCTTATAGGCTGTCTCTGCAGCCATCCTGAAGGAGTGCTCGTCGCCGGGAAAATCGGCGGAGCGTACGTCCCCGATAAACTCTTCGACCGCTTTGACTTGAGTTGTATACACGTCGGCGTAGACCTTCACGAACTTCGGTGTGAAACGCTTGAACAGCCCCACCATGTCGTGAAGCACCAGAACCTGTCCGTCACAGCCGACGCCCGCACCGATTCCCACCGTTGGGATGCGGAGTTTCTCTGTGATCAATGCGGCCAGTTCTTTAGGGATCGCCTCGAGAATCAGAGCAAAGGCTCCCGCTTCTTCCAGAGCTACAGCATCCTCGAATACCTTTTTGGCCTGGTCTATGGATTTGCCCTGCACCTTGAACCCGCCCAAGAGAGCCGCGGTTTGAGGGGTCAGGCCGATGTGGCCGAATACCGGGATGCCTGCTCTATGGATAGCCGCGACGGCTTCGGCCATCTCCTGACCACCCTCGAGCTTGATCGAATCTGCAACTCCTTCTTTATAGAGTATTCCGGCGTTGGTCACCGCCTGTTCGACGGAGATGTTGTAGGACATGAAGGGCATGTCGGAAACAACGTGGGCTCGCTTCACCGCCCGAGTCACCGCTTTGGTGTGGGCGAGCATCTCTTCCATGGTAACCGGTACTGTATCCCGATAGCCCAGCTCCACCATGCCGAGGGAGTCTCCGACCAGGATCACATCGATCCCCGCTTCGTCCACGATCAATCCCTGAGGGTAGGAGTAAGCGGTGATCATCGAGATCTTCTCTCCCTTCTCTTTCATGTTCCAGAGATCAGAGATGAGGACTTTTTTTACTTCTTTTGCAGTTTCGCTCATTTTTTCGATCCTTCTTTTGTTCTTGGTTGAGAGAAGTTTTATACAAAAATGGGATTCACATCAAGAAACAGTTGTCCGAAGGCAGCGTTGACAATTCTCCGGGCTGTCTCTATTGTTAGTTTTTGATCAATCATTGCGGTAAACAGCGGCCGTAAGCGGTGAATACCTGCCAACAGGAGCTCCATTTTGAACGATGCAATTACCGATGTTCCCGGAATAGAAGTGGGTCATGCGCAGGATTTGAAAGCCGGAACAGGTTGCACCGTTATTCTGTGTAGGAACGGTGCAACCACGGGCGTCAATGTCCAAGGTGGCGCCCCGGCAACCCGGGAAACCGATTGCCTGCGTCCGGAAAATGTAGTCACAGAAGCCCACGCGGTGGTCCTTACCGGCGGCAGCGCCTATGGGTTGGATTCTGCCGGGGGAGTGATGCGTTACCTCGAAGAGCAGGGGATAGGTTTCGATGTCGGTGTAACCAGAGTACCCATCGTAGCGACTGCCGCGCTGAACGATTTAGCCTTTGGAGATCATCGAATCCGTCCCGATGCCGCCATGGGCTATGAGGCCTGCTTGAATGCTTCTAAAAAGAATGCGGAGCAGGGTAATGTCGGTGCAGGTACCGGCGCCGCTATCGGCCGCCTGGAGGGGAATGCCTGCGGGATGGTAAAAGGCGGGTTGGGTGCCGCTAGCTTCTCGATCGGGGATTTAATTATCGGCGCAATTGTGGCGGTTAACTGCAATGGAGATGTCATCGATCCGGACTCGGGAGAAATACAGGCCGGAACCCTCAATCCCGAACGTACGGGCGTGGCTGGAGCTATGAAGCTCCTCACGACCCGCAACGAGCAGTACAAAGAGGGATTCCCGAGCAACACCACTATTGGTGTAGTGGCAACCAATGCCTGCCTCGATAAAGCATTTGCCACACGTGTGGCCATGATGGCTCAGGATGGGTACGCCCGAACAATTGTACCGATCCATACCCTTGGCGACGGCGATGTGACCTTTTGCATGTGCACCGGTAAGCTGCAAGCGGACCCCAATCGCGTCGGAGCCATCGCGGCCTGGGTCATGGCCCGGGCAGTTGTCAAGGCGGTGAAGGCGGCGGAGGGCCTGCACGGGGTCCCCGCCTACAGGGATTTGGCCAGATGAAGATCGCCATTGTGGGAGCCGGAGCCATGGGCTCTTTGTTCGGGGGCAGACTCTCCCAAGCCGGTCATCAGATAATACTCTACGACATCAACCGGGAGCATGTCGAAACAATCCAAACCGGCGGTTTGGTTATCGAGGACATAGCTTCGGGTACGCAGGAGACCTGTCATCCCGTCGCAACGGCTCAAGCCGAAGACCTCAGAGTTGCGGAGATTCTTATCATCTTCGTAAAGTCCGCCGCCACTGAAGCCGTTGCCCGTCAGTTCTCCGATATTACGGGAGTTGAAACGATCGCTGTCACCATGCAGAACGGCCTAGGCAACGAAGCAATTCTGAAGAGGCACTTCGGTGAACAGAGGACAGCCGCCGGGGTAACCTCCCAAGGAGCTACTTTTTTAAGTCCGGGGCGGATCCGCCATGCCGGGCGAGGCCCGACGCACCTCTGCATGTCCGACCGCAACAACGAAAAGCTCAAGGATTTTGTCGCTGCCTTGAATCAGGCCGGCTTGGACACCGAGTTGGAGGAGAACATCGACGATCTGGTCTGGAGCAAGCTCATCATCAATGTGGGGATCAATGCCCTTACAGCGCTCACGGGATTGCCCAATGGAAGGCTCCTCGAGTTTCCGGACTGCAAAGCGCTCATGTCCGACCTGGTAGCGGAGGCGGTTAGAGTCGCCGAAGAGAGAGGAGTTCACCTGACCTTCCCGGACCCTCTCGAGATGGTGTATACCGTCGCCGAGAAGACGGGAGGCAACCGCTCTTCGATGCTTCAGGATTTCGACAGAAAACGGCAGTCGGAGATCGACTTCATCAATGGTGCGATCGTCCGGGAAGCGGAGGCTTTAGGCCTGGAGGTTCCCGTGAATCTAGCTGTCACCCGGTTGGTTCGTATTCAGGATGCGCTTCACCAGCAGCAGGGTGTGGACCGAAACCCTGAAGATGATTGACGCTGCCAAGCGGATCGTCTATATTTGCCATCTATTCCTATTAATGAAAAGAATATAGTAACGGTATCGATCCATGCTATCCATCCGGGGGGTGAGCAAATCTTTTGGGGCGTTGCGAGCCCTCAAACAGGTCAGCTTTGAAATCGAGAAAGACCGGGTCCACGGGATCATCGGCCCCAATGGTTCGGGTAAAACCACCCTGTTCAACTGTATCACCGGTCACCTGGTGCCTGAAGACGGAACGATCCACCTCGAATCGGAGGTCATTACCGGCGTCAAACCCAATGTGATCGCCAACATGGGAATTCGCCGCACCTTTCAAGGGGGAAAGCTCATCTCCAATCTAACAGTTTTGGAGAACGTGATGGCCGGGTCTTATCGCTTCAGCCCAAGAGATTTCATCGATATATTCTTGAGGCTTCCTTTCCGACCTTCACGGACAGAGCAGGAGATTGAGCAGGCGGCCCGGGAAGCGCTGGCCCTGGTGGGTATGGAGAATGATGCCGAACGTTGGGCCGTAGACTTGGTCTGGGCGGAGCGTCAATTTGTACAGATTGCCCGGGCTTTGGTTTCCAAACCCAAGATCGTTCTTCTCGACGAGCCGAACAGCGGGATGGGGGCGCAAGAAACCGGGCTGGTCGAGGACGTGATTCGCCGTATCCGGGAGATGGGGATTACCGTAGTTGTAATCAGTCACGATGTGAAGATGCTGATGAACCTCTCCGACTGGGTTACGGTGCTCAACTTCGGCGAAACCATCGCTGCGGGGATACCGGAGGATATCCAGAAGAACCCGAAAGTCCTGGAGGCTTATCTTGGCGCAGAATGAAGTGCTGCTCCGGGTGGATAACCTCTCCGTGACTTACGGCCATATCAATGCTCTGAGAGAAGTAGACCTGGAGGTGTACCGCGGAGAGATCGTCGTCCTGATCGGAGCTAACGGCGCGGGAAAAACAACCCTCCTTGAAACCTCGCTGGGAATCAATACTCCCCAGGCAGGGGCAATTACCTTTAAAGGTAAGACTATCAGCGGTGTACCCGCCGATCGGAACGTCAGGGCCGGACTCTGCCTGGTGCCGGAAGGCCGGGGTGTATTTGCCTCGATGAGTGTTCTCGACAACCTGCTTCTCGGGGCTCACCACAATATGAGGAATGTCGGCAGGAATCTCAAGCGGGTCTACGAGTGGTTCCCCAGACTCGAGGAGCGCAAGTCCCAAATCGCCCGAACGTTGAGCGGGGGAGAGCGGCAGATGCTGGCCATTGCCCGTGCATTGATGAGTGCTCCGGAGCTGATCATGGTCGATGAGCCTTCCCTTGGACTGGCGCCAATCATCGTCAACGACATCTTTAATATCCTCGTTCATTTGAATCAGGAGGGGTACACGATCCTGCTCAGCGAGCAGAACGCGTACAAGAGCCTGAAGTGCGCTCACCGAGGATATGTGCTGGAAACGGGCAAAGTCACTTTGAGCGGCTCGGCGGAACACCTGCTCAACGATCCCGGAGTACGGGAAGCCTATATCGGAGCCTGAGGGGAGGTACAGGGGGAATCATCATGGAAGTGTTTATCGCCCAGGTCATCAACGGGTTTTCTCTGGGAAGCATCTACGTGCTCCTGGCAACGGGATTCAATTTGCTGCTTCTCGTGGCCATGATCATCCACTTCGCCTATCCCCAGGTGGTGGTGTTCTCCATGTATATCGCCTGGATGGTGCTTCGTTACACCGGGAACAATATTATCCTGGCCGTGCTGGCGGCGATCGTTTCCTCGGTACTGCTGAATGTGATCTCGGCTCCTCTGTTTCAAAAAATCATGAAGAACCGGGAAGAGGTGGATATCAATACCACCATGGTCATGTCCTTGGGAATCGGAATGATCATCACCGATATTCTTTCCCACGGCTTCAACAAGGGGCTTCCCATCGCCTTTCCGACAAAACTGGTGGGAGAGGCGCCCATTCTTCGCGTTGGTCTGATCAGCCTGCTGGGCGGGCAAGTAGCCTCCCTCGCCGTCGGGATTATCGCCGTGTCGGGAATCTTCCTTCTCCTCTACAAGACCCGTCCCGGTAGAGCCTTTCGGGCGATCGCGGAAGATCCCAATGGAGCTCGATTGGTGGGAATCCCACTGCTGCGCACCGGCCTGGAGAGCTATGCTCTTTCAGGAATCCTGGGAGGGCTGATCGCCGTACTGCTGGCCATGCTCCTCGGCTACTCCTCCCCGGGCTTGGGCGAGCAGGTTGCTCATAAGGTTCTGGCCGTCTCGATTATCGCCGGATTGGGAAATTTAGCCGGAGGTCTGGTGGTAGGCTTGGCCCTGGGGATCTTAGAAGCCCTGGTCCAGGGCTATATCTCGGGCTCCTGGTCCAACGCCATCGCTTTTGTGGTGATGCTGCTGGTCATTCTATTCAGGCCGCGGGGTCTGTTCGGAATCAAGTTGTAAGGAATATTGTAGAATGTCCTTGGCACTGTATTACTTCCTGACCATCACCGCCATCTATATCCTGATGAGCTGGGGTTTGTACCTGCCCTATAGAGTCGCCCATCTGCACTTTCTGACTGTGGCCAACATGCTGATCTCGGGATACCTGGCGGGATATCTGGTACAATCCCTTGGATTTCCATTTGCTCTCGCCCTGGTGTCAGGATTTGTTGCGGGGGGGCTTGTCGGCTATATCGTCAGTCTGTTCATCGGCGACGCCCCGACCTTTACCGTGGTCATCGTCGGTTTCACCTTCATCTACATCAGCCGAACCGCTGTGGAGAATATCAAGGCAGTGGGCGCTACTATGGGGATGTTCGGGCTGCCCATGGTAGCGGGCACTCCGGCTATGCACCGCCTGACGATCCTCATCCTTCTCTATGCCTTGGTCGTCGTGGTCGGATTTCTGATCTACCGCTTCGAGCACTCCCGGGTGGGACGAGCCGCATCGGCGGTGTTTGTGAACAAAGACCTGGCTACGTCGATGGGGGTGGACATTAAAAAGCTTGGAAGGCTGGTTCAGACCTTCTCCAGCCTGATAGCCGGTGGCTGTGGGGTCATCTATGGGTTCATCTACCGCAGCTATCATCTCGATTTTTTTACCTTCCACCTGGTGGGGATCTTTATGACTGTGATCTTCGTCGGTGGATATGCTACCATGTGGGGAACCGTGCTGGCCGCACCGGCCCTGTACGGCCTGTCCCTGATTCTACCGCCGGCGGTTGCTTCCTGGCGGATCGTCATCTATGGGGCGATTCTTATCGCTGTCTTGGTGCTCAAGCCGGAAGGATTCATTACCCGCCGTCTGGCCTATAAATTGGAAACCACTCTTTCGCGTTGGCGAAGGAGATAAACTGCATGCAAAGGAGATGCGCATGAATAAAAAACTGTTGTCAGCTCTGGCTGTACTGCTGCTGATTGCTTCCATCCTGGGAGCCGCCGGCCAGAAGGAGTCCGGAGCATCCGGAGAAGCGGGTGTCGTGATCGAAGAATGGGAGATCCCCTTCCTCAACTGTCTGACCGGGGCGATCGCCTCGATCGGCGAGTACCTGCAGTGGGGTGCCGAGCGCGCCGCCTACGAGATCAACGAGGCCGGGGGAATCGCAGGCAAACCGGTGAAGATCATCCGGGCCGACACCGCCCTGGAGCCCCAGAAGGGTGTCGTGGAGATGGGCAAGATCGTCGAGTGGGCCCTGGTTGCCCTCGGTCCGGTTCCCGAACCCGTGATTATGGCCGCCGCCCCGATCGCCGTGGAGAATGAGATGATGACCATGACCGCCACCACCTCTCTGGAATATGCGGAGCAGTTCTTCCCCTGGTCGATCTCCTGGTTTCCCAAGACCGAGGACAGACTTCCGCCGCTGGCCACTGAGTGGGCAAAGCTGGCAGGGGTGAAGAGCGTTGTGCAGTTCGTCGGGATATATGGTCCCTGGCCGGGAATGGCGGCCGCCCATGTTTCGGGTCTGAAGGTCGCCGGTGCCAAGCATCTGGGGGACGTGGAGGTGCCTCAGGATGCGGTGACCTTCGGTCCGCTGGTCGTTAAAGCTCTGGAGCAGAAACCCGATGGGATCATTATTGCCTGCTGGCCGGATAAGGCGGCCAAGATTGTCCAGGAGCTGAAGAACCGCGGCTGGACCGACATGAACAAGATCCTGTTATTTTCCAGCGCCGATGACGCCGCCCTGTACACCACAGGCGGGACAGATCTGAACGGGACCATCATCTACAACTACATCAACGTGGATCAGACCAATCCCCGGTGGGTGGCTTTCAAAGAGGCCTATGTCAAAGATCACAATGGTCTGCAGCCTCCAAGTCTCTCAACCAACTACTACGATGCGGTCTACATGATCAAACGTGCCGTCGAGGAAACCGGGGTAACCGGTGATCCGAAAAAATTGCAGGAGGAACGGAAAAAGATCGCCGAGGCCATGTTCAACATGAAGAACTTCGAAGGCTTGCTGTTCAACTGGGACATGTCAGGCGGCGTGCCTACCAACAAGCCGACCTACCTCTTCGAGATCCAGGACGGCAAGAAGAAGCTGGTCAAGGAGATCCGCCCGTAACAGCGGATTCGCAGGCCATGCATCTGACTGTCGCGGCGCTGTTTCGTTTTTAATCGACAGCTCCCGGCGAAAACGAATCGTGAACGAATTCGATGAGGCAGCTCGATGTAGAGCTGCCTCATCCATTTGGAGGAAATGATGAAGCTGAGTATCAGTCCGCAGATTCTGGCACTGTGTACCGCTCTGGCCTGGGGGGTCGGAGGATTCTTCGAAAAGAAAGGGCTTCTCCTGGGTGATTTGTCCCCCCAGATAGGGATCACAATTAGTACAGCCGTTGCCCTGCTCATTCTGGCCGCGGTCAGCTTCCCGCAGTGGAAATCCCTCCTTACCGCCGGGCCTCGCGTGTGGATCTTTATGATTCTCGGCGGTGGAGTCCTGGCCGGAGCTGTCGGTATGCTTTGTTTCTATGCGGCGATCAAGGCCGCACCGTTGAGCCGGGTCATGCCCATCGCCTTCACCTCTCCTCTATTCGGTGCATTAATGGGTATCCTATTTGCCTCCGAACCGCTGACACCGAAGACGGTCGTCGGAATGGGACTGACCGTCGGAGGGATCGTTGTTCTTTCTATCTAGAAGACTGAGAACGGGGAATGGTTGTTGTCCTGTGGGTTCGGAGCAAGGTCTTTGAGAATTTTCGCCTCCGGGAGGAACACCTGCACAGACTCGAGCAAAGCCTGCCGGATATTCATTTCATCCACTGCGAGACAAAAGAACAGTTCCTCTCTGCTCTCCCCCAAGCAGAAGTGGCCTCCTCCTTCAGCTTTCGTTCGGAATGGTTTACCCTGGCGCCTCGACTCAAGCGCTTCATCTCTCCGACGGCCGGCAGGGATTGGATTCCCGCAGAACTACCGCCAGGGGTGCGTTTTGAGTTTTCGACCTTCCACGGGAAGATCATGGCCGAAACGGTTCTGGCCATGATGCTGTGTCATGCCCGCGGTTTGATACGGGCCTATGACCTGCAGAAGAAAGAGTCCTGGCCCGACCAGAAGCTTGAGCCGGGATTGCGGCTCCTGAAAGATTCCCGGGTTACAGTGCTCGGTTTCGGTCACATCGGAATCCATATCGGCCGGCTGGTGAAATCGTTTGGAGTCGAGGTTACCGGGTTGAGGAGGAATCCAGGAGCGAATCCGGATTACTTCACCGATGAAGATCGGCTGCTGTCTGTGGACCATCTGGACGAAGTGCTCCCGGAGACGGATCACCTAGTACTCTGTTTGCCCGCAACATCGCAGACCAGCGGAATATTGGATGGACCGCGGATGGCACTTCTTCCGCAGCAGGCGGGAATATACAATGTAGGCCGGGGCAACGCGGTGGACGAGGAAGCTCTGGTCGATCTGCTCAAGGAACGTCCGCTCTGCGAAGCCTACCTCGACGTATTCCGCGAAGAGCCCCTGCCGGCTGAATCGCCCCTCCGCGGGCTGCCCAACTGCCTGATCCTGCCCCACGTGGCCGCCATCGCTCCGCAATTCATGGATCTGTTTATCGACGAGCTCATCGATCGTCTTTTGCTGTGAGCAGCGCCGGGGAACCACTGCGTGACCGTAGCTGGAAAGCATTCCTGGTCGCTGTCTCCGCGAGAGGCGGTAGACTTCCAAAAACGACAGGCTTCACGGGTTCGCCAAGAACCCCCCTCTTCGACGATCCGATTGGTCGCCGGAGCCGACTGCTCTTACTCCAAGGATGGCAAGGACTGTACCGCGGCGATCGTGCTCTGGGATCTGGAGAGAGAAGCAGTAGTGGAAACCGAGACCTCGTTGTCAGAGGTTCGTTTTCCTTATATCTCCGGATTGTTCGCCTTTCGGGAAGCCCCCGCGATTTTACAGGTGTTGGAGCGTCTCTCCGTCGAGCCGCAGCTGCTAATTTGTGACGGCCACGGGATCGCCCATCCGCGGCGCTTTGGTCTTGCCTCCCATGTCGGGGTGCTGGCTGGAATACCTGCCATCGGTTGTGCCAAGAGGCGGCTCTGCGGGACTTTCGTCGAACCGGACAGCGCCCGGGGATCGAAGTCACCCCTCATTGACCGCAATGAGATCATCGGTACGGTGCTTCGTACCCGGACCGGCGTGCGGCCGGTCTATGTGAGTGTAGGTCATCTGATCGACCTGTCCACCGCCGAGCGGGTCATTCTGGTCTGCACCCCCCATTCGCGCTTGCCGGAACCGCTGCGACTGGCCCACCATCTGTCCTCTGAATCTCTGCACCGCAGGTAAAAGATTCTTTGTGTGCTTTTTTTAAAGACGATATTCGCCTTCATAGCACTGGGGCGGAAAACATATTCTATTGCAGGTACAGCCTGTCATCTTCGCGCAGGATGACTTGGGAATCAAAGGTCCGGCTGTACCTGTTCAAGGTATCCTGCAGCCAGCGCGCATCCGTTCTCGATGCCCGCTGTAAGCGAAAGCGTTTTATTTGAAACGGTGTCATCAGCAACTCGATCAGCCGTCCGGTTGCCGGGTCGATACGCGGGAAGTACATCAAGACCAGATCATCCCGATACTTCTCATAGCCGCCGATGCCCTCGTAATCATTGATAAAATCTCCACAACCGTAGAGAATCAGCTTGCCCCTGTACACCTCCATGGGACGAACATGGTGAGAAGAGTGGCCGTGAACTAAATCAACACCCGCTTCATCGATGAGTTTATGCGCAAAGGTCCTATGCGCCTTAGGGATCTCGTAGCCCCAATTGCCGCCCCAATGAATCGAGAACACCAGGATATCTCCGGCTTTTTTTATCCGGTGGACATCTTCTGCGATGACGCGGATCGTGTCCTCGGATAAGTCTCGTATCAGGTATACACCGGGGATGTTCTCGGCCGCAGCCCAGCTGGACGGAACGCCGCTCGAGGTGGTACAGAGAGAGAACAGGATTACCCTTCCTTTTCCTTCCACTTCGATCACCGCCGGTTTCCTGGCCTCTTGCAGATTCAGCCCGGATCCGGAGAAGCTTATCTTCGCCCTTGCAAGGGTTTCCATCGTCTCGGTAAGCCCGGAGTACCCCCAGTCGAGTGTGTGGTTGTTGGCGAGGGAGCAATAATCGATATTGGCTTTTGTCAGGCAGGGAACATTATTCGGATGCATCCTGTAATTTATACCTTTACCGGGCCAGTAATCGTCACTTGTGGTTACACTCGTTTCCAGATTGACGATCCGCAGGTCCGGACTCATCCGATCCAACTCCTCCAGGGCATCTCCCCAAATGTAGGAAAAATCAATGGGCTGAGGGATCGGGCCATTTGCCTGCTCGGCGATGTCTACGTAGTCTTCTGCGTTTTTCACATAAGGCTCATGGATCCCGGGGTCGTTCGGATAGGGTAGAACCTGATCGATGCCTCGCCCGGTCATCACATCACCGCAGAGAAACAACGTGATAGTGACCTCGTTTCCCGGAGGCGTACGCGGAGTCGGTTCCGGTGATTCCTGGGCAGAGAAAACCGTCTCCCCCCCAGCCGCCGAGGAGTCTTTGCCCGACAAGGGAGAAGCGGTTGTCAGGAGTAAGAGAAATGACAACAAAAAAAGGAGATTTTCCTTTCTCTTTCTGGCGAGCACTTCGAAGCCCTTAGGTAACTGTACGGGAATAGCGGAAATCTGTAAACGTCCTGGAAACCCTGCTGCATCTGGCCCTCTGGAAAGGGCTGGATTTCATCGCCATCACCGATTACAATGTCACCTTTTTCGTCTCTATGTATCTCTTATATAATATAAAGTCATGGAGAACCTGAGCGGTTTGGTATCTACAGCGATCGAGGAGAAGTACAATGACTCTCTGGCGAAAACAGCCTTTACCGAACTGGTAAGAAAATACCAGGACATGGTCTTCGGCCTGGTCTACGCGATCCTACAAGACCACTTCCTGGCACAGGATGTGACCCAGGAGTCGTTCATCATCGCCTACGACAAATTGGATACCTTGATCCATCCCGAGGCCTTCCCCTATTGGTTACAGCAGATAGCCAAAAGGGAGAGCATAAAAGTCCTAAAGAAACGCAAGAGTATCGCCCTTACAACTGAGGCAACGGCAAGCCAGGAGGCTAGGGATACTCCGCCTGACGAGGTCTATGAACGGAAGGAATCAAAACAACAAATCCACACGGCCTTGAACAATTTGCCCGAGAGTCAGCGAATTCCGGTGGTTCTGTACTATATTGATGGATATTCTCAGCGGGAGATCGCCGAGTTTTTAGAGCTCAAAATAAACACGGTGAAGAAGAGAATCCAGCGGGGGAGAGAGAGCATGCAAAAGGATATAATGGGTATGTTCGAGAAGGAGCTGACAGGTATTCGCCCGTCCAAAGACAACCGGCTCATTAAGACGATCAATCTCTATACGACCTTCGACGCTGCTGCGAAAAACGGTCAGATCGACCTTCTGGAGCAGATGCTGGTAGACGGCGTGGAGATTGACTCGATAGATGCAAAAGGAAGAACCTTGTTGCACTGGGCTGTTGAAAACGATCACGTTGAAGCGGTGAGGCTGCTTTTGAAATACGGAGCGGATAAAAACATCGTGGACGGGTCCCGAAAAACTGCGTACCAGCTGGCTAAAAAACGGAAGAATGCAGCAGTGCTGCGTCTCTTCGATACGGAAAAAACTTAGAAAGGCATGAAAGCCGTATGAGTACAGAGCAAGCCGCAGATTCAACTTCCGTGGATCTGTCCTTCAGCCTCCTGTGGCCCGATGGGAGAAGGACGATTTCGGCGGAGATTAACAAGCAAAGTGCATTGGATCTGGATCTACAAAAATTGGTAGATTTCATGTCTTTCGATTCCAAACATCGCGAATCTTTGGATGCTATTGTCAATTCCCTATGCCTGGATGCAGGCACGATCAACTACCGGCTTGACATTATTGACGAGCTGGTGCGCTTTCCGGTACTCGTGCGCTGTATTGAGGGTCTTCTCCCGGTCCTGCGCGATCTGAAGTATTACGAAACATTTTTGTCACTGGAATGGAAAACCTCGTTGCAAGAGGCTATCTGGCGTTTGCGGGAGCTGGAGCATTATGTCGAATGCGTTCAGAGGTTGGCCGACGCTTTCAAGGGGATCCGGAACGAACTCTCTTCTCAGGCTTTGAGAAAACTTTCTACATTGGTCCTGAAGGTACAGGGGGACCCTGTTTTTATAAGGCTCGTCGATACATTGCCGGATCTCCTGTCGAAGATACGTAGTCTTAGCAGTATTACCATCGGCGTCAACCTTGACGCCGGGATGATGCCCTGTGAAGCGACTCTGATTTCCATAAACGAGAACAAATACAAGGACAGCCCGTTCTTCAAGTCCCTCTTCGGTGACGATAAATGGCAGGGCATCGCACCCCTTCATCGTGCTCCTGAAGGATCGCAGTACGCAAGCCCGCTTATGATTCCGCTGTTCAGAGATATCTCTAAAATCATGGAAAAAACTACCCAACCCCTTGCCAAAGCGCTGAAGGAGTTCGTGAGCATCAACAGTCGTGTTTTTACAAAGCTGCAGGGTGATTTTTTATTCTACTTGGGAGCCCTTAAACTGATCGACACCTTACAGCGCTGCGGCTTACCGGTAGCGCGACCAGAGGTGTTGGACAAAGAAATGCGGCGGTTTGTGGCAAAGGACATCTACAACATCGATCTTGCCCTTCACCTCTTTAAGCGAAACGAACAGAAGCCGGAGGGTGTTTCAGCAGGGATCGTGACGAACGACTTTTCCGAGGGTGAGGAGGGGAGGATCATCATCATAACCGGGCCGAACCGCGGGGGGAAAACCACTCTCGTTCAAGCCTTGGGCTTGGCTCAGATCATGATGCAGGTCGGCCTGTATGTTCCCGCCCGAGAAGCAGCCATGAGTATCTGTGACAACATCTTCACCCACTATCCTGCGTTGGAAAAACTCGAGAAAGGGACAGGTCGCTTCGGCGAGGAAGCCCAGCGGATCGGTTCGGTTTTCAAATCGGCCACTCGCTACAGCGTTATCCTGCTGAATGAATCTCTTTCCAGCACCAGCGGGGGAGAGAGCTTGTATCTGGCTCAGGATATCGTCAGGGTCTTGAGGATGATGGGGACTAGGGCGGTCTACGCAACCCATCTGCACGGCCTAGCCGCATCGGTGGGGGAGTTGAATGAGGACACCCCGGGGGAGAGCAAAGTGTTGAGCATGGTGGCTCTGATAGAAACCCATTCCGAACCAGAGGAGAAAAACTCGAGAGGAAGCAGAAAACCCTTGAAAATCAGACCGACATTTAAAATAGTCCCTGGACCTCCGGAGGGCCACAGCTATGCCATCGACCTGGCCCACCGTTTTGGGATCAGTAAGGAACAACTGATATCAACACTGGTGCAACGGGGCGAGCTGGTTGCCTCAAACTGAATCGGGACCGAAATCAGGTAGAACCTTTCCCCGATAGAAAGCGGTGGGCCGCCACGACGTACACCCGAGCGGCTTCAACCAGCTCCTCGATATCGATGTACTCGTCCTTCTGATGGGGGATATGGCGGGGTCCGGGACCATTGACCAGACAGGGAATTCCCTTCCAGGCGTGCAGAAAGGTTCCGTCGGTGGCGCCGGGCACCCCGTTGTACAACGGCTCCTTTCCCGTAACATCCTTGTAGGCTGAGGCTGCGCAGCCTACGATCGGCTCATCCTTTTCGATGGCAACTACGGGACGATCCTCGATGAACTCGATCTCCGCCTTGTAGTCGGGATCTTCTCCGGCTAACTCCGCAAGGATCTTCTGCAAGCGACCTCGCAGCTGCCCGTGGTCCTGGGCAGGTGTGGTGCGGATGTCCACATACCCAACCGCCTCGGCGGGCATGACGTTGAGCTGAGCCGGTTCGCCGGGAGGCGGGGCCTGGACCACCGTGAAGGTGATCGAAGGCCAGCCCAGGAAGGGATACTCTCCGCAGCGCATTTTCTCCGCTGTCTCGAACTCCTCGAAAGCCAGAATAGTTTTGGCCAGGCGGGTGTTGGGATTGATGCCGGTCAGCGGCATACAGCCGTGGGCCATCTTCCCGTGTACTCGTACAATTGCCCGGATCGCTCCTTTCATGCTGATGCACAGTTGATTCTCCTCCGGCTCGGGAACCAGAGCGGCGGTGACATCATCGGCGTGGCCCCTGCGGATGAAATCCTTGATACCTATCATCATCCCTTCTTCGTCGCAGACCAGCCCGAGACGGATCTTGCCGGCAAAAGGGACCTTTGAGGCATGGAAAGCCTTGGCGGTCAAAAGGGCTGTGGCTACGCCGCCCTTCATATCACAAGCGCCCCGCCCGTAGATCCGGTTGTCAGCGATCTCAGCGGCGAATGGATCGTGGTTCCAACTATTCCTGTCACCCTCGCTGACCACGTCGGTATGTCCCTCCAGCATCAATACCGGTCCCGGGCGGCCTGAGTCAAGGGTGGCAATGATGTTCTTTCGGTCCGGCCTGACCTCCTCGATCAGGGGCTCGATGGCGAGCTCCCTCCGAATCCACCCGGCGATGAACTCCACCACCTTGCTCTCAGTGTTGCCCGTCTCGGGGCGGATCACCGAGTCTATCTTCACAAGATCCCGGGTCAGCTCGATGAGCTCGGTCCGATCGATGTTGTGGATAAGCGCTTGCTCGTATTCTGAAATCATGATTGGACTCCTGGTTGGGTTTGGCCGGCGATAAGCTCTCTATCGGTTGACCCGTTCGAGATAGGCCTTTGTGAACACAGAATCGGGAAGGACCGCTACCGAAGCGTCTTTTATCGTTACCTGGGTCTTCTCTCCTTCCTTCAGCTCATCTACGAAGAGCATGCGGGAAGGAATGAAACGGTCGCTGACCTGCATGTACTTTGGGTAGTAGGCAGTGCGCATCAGCCGTTCCGAAAGGCTGTAGTCTTCTACCTTCAGTACAAGGGGTTGATCTTTGTGGATCCAAAGTTTCATTCGCGGGTAGGGGACTTCATCGTTGTTGGCGACCAGGTTAATCACGTATACCGGATATTTCCCGAGGGCTTCTTCACTGTAGCTCTCCACATCATAGTCCTCGGCCAGGGAAGAGCGGCGGAAGTCGCTGTTCTTGGTCTCAGAGTCTTCGAGATTTTCCTTCAAGGAGGAGTGGCTGAACTTTCGACTCTCCGGATCGTAGAACCAGAGATTATCCTCCAGCTGCAGGTATCCCTGGCCCTTTTGGATCTCCGGTTCCAGGAACAGGAGGAGGAACTTGTCCTCTTGATCGCGGCGGAACATACGGATCTTGAATACGCTTGCATCTTCCCCCGGTTTCTCAGAAACAACGGTGTATGTTGCCGAAAAGTCTGTGGTATCGAAGTTCGACATCTCATCCACGGTGCGCAGGATCGCTTTCAGATCCGGCTCCGCCGCCCATGAACCGAGCAAAGGGTATAGAATAAGCAGCGTTGCCAAAACTACAGTTAGATTTTTCTTCACTGTGTTACCTCCACCTGATAATAGGATGAACCTTTTTCAATAGGTCTTTCTCAGAGCGTGGGCCGGATCCAGCTTGGCGGCCCGGCTGGCCGGAACCAAAGCCGCCAGAAGAGTCAACAGGCCTACGGCCACGATGTTGCCTGCAATCTGAGCTGGCAGAACCTTGAAGAACAGGTGCCCATTCTTCAGGATGATAAAGAACTGATTGTCCGTCCCGAAGTTAATCAACGAAAGGATTAGGGCGACGAGAAACGCCGCAATCAGTCCGATCAGCGCACCGCCCAGGGACAGCAGGACCGCCTCCAACAGAAACAGTCCCCGCACTCCTGCTCTCTGTAAGCCCAGAGAACGCATAGTTCCGATTTCCCGGGTCCGTTCGTAGATGATCATGCGGAAGGTGTTCGTGACTCCGACCATGATGATAACGAACAGGATCAATACCACCACCAGTCCCACCGTGTTCAAAGTCGAGGCGATCTGATTCAGAGGCTCGAGAAAGTCTCCGATTGTAAACAGCTGATACCGGGTGCCCTGCCACTGCTCCTCGAGGAGCTGATTGCGCTGCTCCTGAAAGCCACGGGGACCACTGAAACGAGGAACCAAAGACAGCTTTCCTTCCAGAGCGTTGAACAACGCTTGAGCTTCCCGCTCCATCAGCAGCATGTCTTCGAGAAACAGTCCCAGGCTGATGTACTCATCTGGGGAGATGTTCAGCAGCTGGTTTACATGGTTCCTGTGGGCATAGGCACTCACAGCGCTGAAGAATCCTGTATCCACGCTGGTGGCGGCCAGGATGAACTCGCCTACGTTCTGCTGTCCGGTCACGGTCTGAAGCTGTACCAGCAATGTATCCCCGATTTCCACGTTGAGCCGCGCGGCCATTTTTTCGTTTAGAACGAGAGCGCGGGGATCGGCCAGGACTTCTTCCATGGAGCCGTCTCGAAGAATCAGCCGCTCGGACAGAAATCCCTCATCCTGCCAGTTAACTCCCACCACTTCCTGGCGAATACTCTCCCCTTCGAAAATCAAGGTGCCGTCGAGACTGGAGCGTCTGGACAAATACTGCAGGGGGAGGTCGTCCAAGGATGCGATGGTTTCTGTCAGTACCTCGTCTTGCCGGATTACCGTGATCAGTCGTCCTGAAGGACTTTTTTCATACCCGGTCACAAATATATGACCGGCGAAGAAATGGCTGAAGTTTTCCTGAACGTTTTCAACAAAGCCGGCGGTAAAGGAGTTCACCAGGGTGATGATCAGGATGCCGAAGGCTATGGCTCCCCCGAGGAGGAAACTTCTCTTTTTCTGTCGGCTGAGGTTGCGAAAAGCGATACGAAGCGTATTCATGGCGTTCCCTATTCTGCCTGAATGGCCTGAACCGGCTGGATCCTCATGGCCACGGTCACCGGATAGAGGCTGGCCACCAAACCAATTGCTACCATAATTCCCAGCGCATAGAGCAAAGACGATAGAGGTAAAGCCGGATGCAGGACCTTACCTCCGAAGAGGATCTCGAAGAAGGGATTGGGAGCCGGAAGACCGGTCAAGTTGAGGATAGCGATGGTTAGTGCACCGATGACCACGCCGACCATCCCAAAGACCGTGGAGATGCTCAAGGTCTCCAGCACAAACATACGCCGAACGGTTCGCTTTTGTGCTCCAAGAGCGCGCATCGTTCCGATCTCCCCGGTCCGCTCGATCACCGAGATCACCAGGGTATTCATGATGATGATGATTGCCACCACGGCGATGATCAGGATCAGAACGTTGAATACGATCTGGAGCGTGTCAGCCAGAGAGCCGAAGCCCCCGGAGGCGACTTTCCAGTCTGCGGCCCGAGCCTCGATGCCTTCAGCGGCGAACCAGCCGTTCAGTTTGGCGATCACCGCTCCCATCTGGAGTTCATCCTCGAGCTTGAGCAGAATGAAATGCCAGGCTCCCGTGTCTAGTTGAGCGGCATAACTGCCCGGCTGCCGCTCTCCCAGGATGTCGAGGAGGGCTTCCTCCGAGATATCCTGGATTTCAGATCCCGAAGCCTCAAGGACCGAACCCCCGAAAAGCGCATTCTCCGGATCTTCGACCTCCAGGAAGAAGGTCTCCTCGGAGCTGAGGTTCATCTGTCCCGCCGTGGCTACGACCATCCCGAGGAGAGCCCTCAGGGACTGCACATCTATGAAGTTGATCTGACTCAAGCCCTCCACTTCCTGTTTAAAACGAAAGATTCCCCGAATGGGGAGCTCCCGGATGCGGAATCCCATTGGGCCGATCCCACTCACCAGGACGGAATCTCCGGGGGAAAGGGTGATGCCGATATCCTCCTCGATCTCTTCGACCTTTGACTCGCTGATAAGAATCCCCTCTTCTCCCGGCTCGAGGTAGCGCCCGGCGGTGAGGGTGATGCTGTCCGGAAACATCGAGCGGTAGCTTTCCGCTTCGATCCCGAAGAGAATGCCGAACTGGTTGCCTTTGTCTTCGAAGCTGAACAAACCAAACCCGCTCACCTGGGAAGCCGTTTTTCGGACTTCGGGTAAGGAGGATGCGTACTCGTACACCCTTTCATATTCGGGGATGTGGGGAATCTCCTCGTTCCCGGTTTGGGGTCCCTGGCGCCCGAACAATGATACCGTGTCCTTGGTCTTGGCGCTGATCATCACGTGACCCGTGTAGTTGTCGATGAAGGAACGCTGAACTCCCCGAGCCGCCGTTTCCATGAGAGAGTTTCCCAGGAGCATGACGGTGATACCGATGGCGATGATGATGCCGATGATCAGGGTCTTGGACTTGTGCTCCCGCAGATTGCGGATTGCAATTTTAACGAGTACCGGCATCTCGCTGCCTCCGCTGTTCCTCCACCACCAAGCCGTCATGCAGATGGATCACGTGATCGGCGATTGATACGATCGCCGGATCGTGAGTGGAGAAAATGAAGGTGGTGGATTGTTCCCGGTTGAGCTTTTTCATCAACTCGATGATCGCCTCTCCGGTCTTTGAATCCAGGTTTGCAGTGGGCTCGTCGGCCAGAACAATTTCCGGCTTGGTCGCCAGGGCTCTGGCAATTGCCACCCGCTGGCGTTGGCCCCCGGAAAGCTCGTTGGGCCGTTGAATGCGCTGCTCCGCCAGGTCTACCTCTTCGATCAGATAGTCGATCCATTGTGCCTTCTCCTTCTTGCTCGTCCTGTCTTTGCCGAGCAGGAGGGGGAATTCGATGTTCTCGTAGACGTTCAATACAGGGATCAAGTTGAAGGACTGAAAGATGAAACCGAGAAACTCGTGGCGCAGGGATGTTAGCTCTTTGTCGCTCATCTCCGCTGTGCAGCGTTCGCTGATCTCCACGGTCCCTTCTGTGGGTTTGTCGATGCAGCCGATCATATTGAGAATTGTTGTCTTCCCTGAGCCCGAGGGACCGGCGATGGAAATGAAGTCCCCCTTTTCGATGCATAGATCGATCCCTTTTATGGCTTCTACAGTGACTTTACCCAGCGGGTAGGCCTTCTTAATCCCGTTCAGCTTCACGATATCCACGGTTTATGCTCCTCATGTCTGGTTGGATTGGTTCATTTGAATCCGACGGCACATTCACGATTAAAAATACAAACAGGAACTGGGGATATTCAAATCTTTTTCAAATTTTTTGCGAATCTTACCGGCAACAGGCGGGTTTTGCACGATGCGTTTCTATTACAAATAGGAAATAAACGGCTCATCCAGGTACGATTTGGTAATTAGATGGCGCTGCTTTCATTTCACCGCCTGATATGCTTTTTCCTACTTACATACAAGACAAAGAGTTAAGTGAAGGTCCTCTGATCTTAGTTTTTTGGTACAATGATTGCATCTATAAGTGTAGCAAAATAGATTCGAGGAGGACGAATATGCCATATCGATTGAAAAACGGGATTTATTCGGTTCGCTGTCGATATCCCCGCTGCACCTTTCACTCCCAGTTTGAGATAGAGCAGAACATCATGGGGATGACCGAACAGGACGTGGAGGTCGAGGCCAAGAGAATTGCCCGAGACATGGCTTTGATCAAACATGATGCAATCCACGCCACCCGCCATACCCTGCGCAGCCCGGACATCCGCAAGGTCTCCGGTTCCTACGAGCTGGTGGGACCGACTCTGCGGCGCAGTGGAGGTACAACCTACGGAGTTCCCAAGCAGGAAAGTGTATATTACAAGGAGTACCAGAGAGGCGAGGTCATCCTCAAAAAGGGGGACGACGCGACCTCCGTATGCGAGGTGGTTCAGGGATCCGCCTATCCTGAGCGCAACCGCAGCCATCGCTACCGGGCGGGAGACTGCTTCGGAGCAGCGGCTCTGTTGGCCAGGCACCAGCGGACCTGCGATGTGATCGCCGGAAGCGACGGAACCAAGGTGGCCTTCTACAACCTGATCGAGCTGAGCAAGAGCAATCCGAAAAAGGCGCGGGAACTGTTCAGCGCCGTCATGGAGGATACCTTCGCGGTAATTCAAGCTCTCGAGAAGTCCATCGACCGTACCAAGAAAGAGATCGAACGCGAGGCCGTTCGGGGCTGATCGACCCGTCCGTGGGATGCCTCCGTGGGATGCCTCACTTGAGGGCGATACGAGTGATCAGGGTTTGCCCTTATTGCCGAGATTGGGCAGACCATTCGACTTCCAAAGGCTCTGCAGCGCCGCAACGATCTGCGCATCGAGATTCTTATCATCTTTGAGCTTGGAGATCACCTCTGCTGTATTCGAGGGGGGTCGTCCTTGCTGTTCAAGAGTCAAGGCGACGAATGCCGCCGCTACAGCGATGATCCGCTGCACCACGGCTCCCGGTTTGAGTGACAGAGGCTCCGGAAACTCTTCAATTCCCAATCCACCGATGAGGGCGTTGATTTCTAGAGTGAGCATTTGCTCTTCAGAAAGCCCCATATGCTGGCCGATAACCCTGGCGATGCGCTGAACCTGCCGGCTTTGCCGCCGAGCCCCCGGGGGTTGATCCTCAACGGCCCGGATGATCATTGTTATGGTGTCGAGATAGGATCGATACAGCTGGCGGTTCCGGCGCTGGAGAAAAGAGATGAGCAGAGCTCCGGTTTCCCGCAGCCGGGAACTGAGCTCTCGAATGATGTGGTAGGCAACCACGGGGGCCTTGTACAGAAGGGTTTCAAAGTTGGGGCGAGTGATTTCCATTACCGTGGTCGGCTCCACGGCCCGGGCCGTGGCGGAGCGCAGTCCCTCGTCAAGCAGAGCCATCTCTCCGAAGAAATCCCCGTCACTGTGCACGGCCAGAACAAACTCCTCTCCGTCTTCGAACTGCTTGGTGATTTCGATTTTCCCTTCGTAGATGATGAAGAAGCGCTCTGCCGAGGTTCTTTCTTCTATGATGACATCGCCTTTGGCGTAGTTTTTCTCCTCTGTGATCTCTGCGATCTGCCCGAGATCGTACTCGCTCATCTCCGCAAAGAAGGAGATGCCTTTGAGCTTGTCAACGGTTGATGATTGCATGCTGATTTCAATTATACGTCCGTGTTAAAGCGAGCTTCAAGGAGGGAAATGCCTATCTTGAACTTCTTCTGTTTGAGGGTATGATAAAAAGAATGAGTAACCTGCTCATTGTTGATACCGACCCGTACCTCTGTGCCGATGTCAGCAACTTCTTCCACAGTATCGGTCATTCTGTGCATCAGGCAGCGGACTATACCGGGGCCCTGTCTCAGTTGGAAAAATTCAAGTTTGATGTGGCCATCATTCAGGTCACCGTGCCGGGCGGCAACGTGCATGATCTGCTTCAGAGAATCAAGAAGAGCAATCCCCGTACCGCGGTTATCGTAGATGTGGAGCTGGAGTCCATCCAGGAAGGCGTGCAGGCGATCCAGGAGGGCGCCTTCAGCATTCTGCAAAAACCTTTCAGTATTCCGGAGCTCAATTTCCAGATAAAGCGTGCTTTGGAGCAGCAGTTCCAGAGAAGTGACGTCGCGAATCTCGAAGAGCGGTACCGAAATATCTACCAGCCCTACAACTTTATTGGGGAAAGCCAGGAGATAAAAAAGGTCTTCAGGATCGTGAATCGTGTCGCCGGGACCGATTCCAGTGTGATCATTCTGGGGGAAACAGGAACCGGCAAAGAGTTGGTGGCCGGAGCGATTCACTACAACAGTACCCGTTCCGACGGTCCCTTTGTCCGGGTCAACTGCGCGGCCCTGCCGGAACAGCTTTTGGAGAGCGAATTGTTTGGCCACGAACGGGGAGCCTTTACCGGGGCTGATCGGCAGCGCATCGGCCGCTTCGAACATGCCAATGGAGGAACGATCTTTCTCGACGAAATCGCCGACATGAGCCTGTACACCCAGGCAAAAGTGCTGCGGGTGATTCAGGAGAAGGAGTTTGAGCGTCTCGGCAGCAACGAGACGGTAAAGACGGATGTCAGGATCATCTCTGCCACCAATCAGGACTTGATGCAGAGGATGCAACAACGGCTGTTCCGGGAGGACCTCTATTACCGGCTCAACGTGGTAACCATTCACCTGCCCCCACTTCGAGAACGCAATGGAGATATCGGCCTGCTCATTCAGTTCTTTCTGAAGAAGTATGCCGGTCAGATGAACAAGAGAATCCGGGGAATCGAAGCCCAGGCGATGAAGACGCTGACCCACTATCACTGGCCGGGAAACATACGGGAGCTGGAAAACACTATGGAGCGGGCGGTACTCCTATCCGAATCAGACATGATCACCAGCGAAGACCTGAACCTCTTCTTCGCCTATGAATCAGCCCTCGGTGAGGAAGAGCGGCTCAAACTCCCCAACGCCGGCATCCGCTTGGAGGACGCCGAGCGGGACCTGATCCTTCAGGCTCTTGAGCGCTGCGGCTGGGTTCAGAAAGATGCAGCCCAGCTGCTTGGAATATCGAGCCGCGCTTTGAACTACAAGATCAAACGTTTTGGGTTTACTCACCCGAGCTGGAAACAGAATCGGTGAGGATTTCCATCCCCTTCGGTAGGCAGAATCTATCCCTCTCGTTGCCCGATACAATTGTGGATCGAATCCTTAGCCCTCCCTCACTGCCCGCCGTGCAGGATGTCGGCGGCGAGCTGGCTAAAGAGCTTAAAAACGAGTATTGTCAATCATTCCTGGCGAGGGTAGAGAACGAGTCGAGCAAGAATCTCCGAGTGGCGATCACGGTCAACGATTATACCCGCCCGACTCCTCTACACTCCGTGCTTCCCCCTCTGCTTGATGCGCTGAACCGGCGCGGTGTCTCCGATTCTCAGATATACATAGTTGTGGCCCTGGGCACGCACCGCCCGATGAGCACCGAGGAGTTCCGCGACCAAGCCGGAGAAGAGGTGTTGCGGCGGGTGGGTTTCATCAATCCCAATATCGACGATCCGGACACCTTGCGTTTCTTCGGCATCTCCTCCTCCGGAGTCGAGGTCTGGGTAAACAAAGTGTATGCCGGGGCGGATTTAAAAATCGCAATCGGCACGATCCTTCCTCACGGAGCCGTAGGGTTTTCCGGCGGCGCAAAACTGATCTACCCGGGGATTGCCGGACGAAAGACGGTGGAGAGTTTCCACGTTGCGGCCAATGCCAATCCGGAAAATCGAGCGGGCAGGCTTGAATCCCCAGTGCGTGGGGAGATCGAGAAGCTTGTCGAAATGGTAGGACTGGATCTGATGATCAACCTGGTGGTGAATCCCGATGGGGAGGTCTGCGGTCTCACCGCAGGCCATTATATCGAATCCCACCGCTGTGCAATCCCCTTGGCCCGGGAGCTCTACGGTATCCCAATCGACCGGAAAAGCGGTATCCTGGTTGTCGGCTCCTCTCCCGCCGATCTCGATTTCTGGCAGGCCGCCAAAGCGATCTTTAACTGCCAAGCGGCGGTCCAGGACGGGGGCTGGCTGATTCTGGCCTCCCCCTGTCCGGGAGGTATTCCACTGGAGCACGCCTCCTTCGACAGGTATATCGGTATGGCTGCGGAACAGATCGAAGCATTGCTTGAAGGTGGGGACGCAACGGCTGAATCAACGGATCGGGTGACCCTGGCTCCGGCGTTGGCCCTGGCCCGTTTTCGCCAGCGTATCCATATAGGGATCGTGTCACCCGGATTGGAAGCGCACCAGGTCGAGCGGATGGGTTTTTACCACTTTTCCACCGTAGAGCAGGCGCTGGACGAATTACGAAAAGAACTTTCGCAACAGGAACAACGTGTAGACATTGTCACCCACGGTGGAGCCACGTATCCCTTTGTTGGCGTGCCGTGAGCAGAGCAGTTGTAGATGAGCCGTATTGGAGTTGGCATCGTGGGGGCCGGGAAGGCTGGCAGCAATTTTGCCCGGGCGATTCGGGGACTGGGAGAGGGGGTCCGAGTCGTCGGTTTTTGCACGGCCCACAGCAGTACCGCAGAACGAGCAGCCCAACGCTTTGATGCCGCTGTAGGTACAGAAATCCTATCGAAGCTGCTTCGACGGCCGGACGTGGACGCGGTAATCGTGGCCAGTCCGGACCGCCATCACTGCGAGCAGGTCGTTGCCGCAGCCGAAGCGGGGAAGCATGTACTGTGCGAAAAGCCGATGTGCCGAACCGTCGAAGAGGCAGAGAGAATGATCGCCGCCTGTAAAGACAACGGCGTTATCCTGATGGTCGGGTTTACCGATCGTTTCAACCAACCCTGTCTGGAGGCAAAGCGCAGAATCGATGCCGGAGAGATCGGCACACCCCGCATGATCCTGGCGCGCCGCTGCCATCCCCGCTCCGTAGTTCGAGGCCGGAAGTGGCTGAATGACCGGGAGACCGGGGGAGTGCTGAACTACGCCGGTACCCACAACATCGATCTGATCTGCTGGTATATGGACCAGCCACCTGAAAGAGTTCATGGGGAGATGGGGCAGCTGATCTTATCGGGACAGGATTTTACAGACTGCGCCGTTGTTACCTTCAAGTTCCCGAATGGCGGGATCGCCGTGCTCTACGAGACCTTCGCCTATCCGGAGAATTATCCTCACGGAGTCGATCGCAGTGTAGAGGTGCTCGGGGACAGAGGAGTGATCAAGATCGATCTGATGTCCCAGCCTATGGAGATCCACACCGCCGCGGGGTACACGGTGGCGGATTCTCTGACCTGGCCGCAGAGCGAACGGGGTCTGGAAGGAGCGCTGCGGGCTGAAATCGAGCACTTTCTGAATTGCATTCGGGAACATAGGCAGCCCATGACCGGTGGGCAAGAGGGAAAGCTCGCCATCCGTATTGCCGCTGCGGCGCGGGAAGCCAGCGAAACGGGACGAACCGTCCTCCTGTAGGGCAGTTCTACAGATCATGCCAGATCTGAGTTCACTTCAGCAGTGGCTTGTGCAGCGAGTCTCCGAACCGGAGCTCCGGGAGTTCCTGGCCGATACCTCCTCACCCGGAGCCTATTTGCTCTTGTGCTCGACCCGGCCGTCCGCATACCCGACGAACAGGTCGCTGACCGGGCGGGTAAAGATCCCATTTGCGGTAACCCCGGCGATCATCATGATTTCGGCTTCCCTTTTCCGTGGATCAAATGGCTCAGCAAAGCTTACATCCAGGACGAAGTTGCCGTGATCGCTGATCACGGGACCGGCTTTCTTGGTTGCCATGCGCAAGGTCACCCGAGCTCCCATGGATTCGAGTCGGCGAGAGGCGGTGACCAACGCTTCCGGCACGATTTCTACAGGCACGGGATATTTTTCTCCCAGGCGGGAGGACAGTTTGGAGCTGTGCACCATGATGCAGTACTTCTGCGAAGCATGAGCCACCACCTTCTCGATCAGCATGGCCGCTCCTCCCCCTTTGACCAGGTTCCACTGCGGATCCACCTCGTCAGCGCCATCTATGGTCAGGTCGAGCTGGCCGTCCACGAGAGGGTCGTTGAGGGTGGTCAGGGAAATACCCGCCCGCTGGCAGGCGACTACGGTCTGAAAGCTGGTGGGCACGGCGAGGATCTCCTGCAGGGTTCCCTCCTTTAGCAGCTCGCCGACCCGGTACACTGCGTGTACCGCCGTGGAGCCGGTTCCCAAACCGAGCCTCATCCCGCTTTTTACCAGGGTATCGACAACCTGCATACCGACCAGTCGTTTGACTTCATCCATATCCATACAGTCTCAATAGCCGCCGAGAAGCTCGAGGGCTCGCTCCTTTCCAATAATCAGAAGGAATCCGGCCAGCCGCGGTCCCATTTCCTTTTCGACTAGGACCCGGTACACGAGTTTGAAGAACTCCTTGGGCTCCATGCCCGCTTCCCTGGCCAGAGTGTAAATGGCTTCGCTCATGGTCCTCTCGTCGTGGGAATCCAAATTCTGTTCGATCTCCCGGCGAAGCAACCCGATCGCCTTCCTTTCTCCGGCGGTGATCTGGAGAGGTTTCGAACCGCGGGGCCGCAAAGTAAAACGGAAGGAATCCGGGGCATACTGTCGAGTCCAGTTCCAGGCGCACCTGACGCGGATGCGGATCTTTTCCAGGTTCTCCTCATCCCTGTCCAGGCCCAGGAACCCGATCACCCCGTTCACATCTCCGTCCTGGATCTGGATAAGACTGCAGAGATGGCGAAAAGAAACCTGGGCCGGCATGCCCGCCGGGACCTTCTGGACCTGAGAAAGCTCATAAATCCTGCGTTCCTTGGCTGCTCGATTCTCATTAACCGATTCGCAGCCAAAGTAGATCCTCTCGCAGCGGTCGTAATCTTCGTAGATTTTAATTACATCCAGATCGAAGGAGATGGTAAACTCCGTGTTCGGCCGGGTGGAGGCGAACATGTAACGTACCAGCTCGGGCTGGTATATTTCCAGGACTTCCTTCAGGCTGACCACCTCGCCGCTGGAGGAGGAGATCTTTCCAGTTCGGCCTTTGATGCCGATAAAGTCGTACTGAAAGGTCGTGGGAGCGGGGTGGTCGTAGATCTCCTTGACGATTCGGCGGGCCGTGTCGAAGGAGCCTCCTTCGGAGTGATGATCCTTGCCCGCCGGTTCGAAATCCACCTCTTCGTAAGCCCAGCGCATCGGCCAGTCGATTCTCCAGAAAAGCTTTACCGCAGGTGTTTTTGTAAGATCCAGCCGTTCCTCGTTGCCACAGGAAGAGCAGGAATAGGAGATGGCGTCTTTTCCGTCCCACTCCTTTACTTCCGTGGTGTCGCGGTTGCAGGCGGTGCAGAACACGGAGATCGGCCACCAGTCCGTGGGCAGGGCAGTGGTGCGGTGTTCGTTGAGTATCTCTCTGATTCGTTCCCGATGCTCCAAGGCCTTGCGGATGTCCGCGGCGTATGTCGAGGAACGATACCGCCCGGCTTGATAAATGTACTCAGGCTCCACACCGACGACTGGAAGAAGATCTTCGACTTCCTTCTCGTTTCGCCGTGCGTAACTCTCCTCGGTTCCGAAGGGATCCGGTGTCAAGGTAATGGGTTGGCGCAGATAATCGGCAAGCGTATCCTGTTGCGGCATATTCGCCGGGACCTTGCGGAATACGTCGTAGTCGTCCCAGGAGTAGATAAAGCGGACCTTTTTGCCCTTGTCCCGAAGCGCCCTCACCACCAGCTCCACGGTGATGATTTCCCTGAAGTTCCCGATGTGTACGGTTCCGGAAGGCGTGATTCCGGAAGCGCAGACGTATAGCTCCTTGTCTCCCTTCTCCCGGATAATCTTCTCGGCGTAGTTGTCCGCCCAATGGGCTGCCTTGCTCATACCGCCTTACAATATAACAATCTCCGAGAGTTATTCAACAATTCCCGGGAGAATGTGAAGGGGTGTAAAAAATACAGCTCCCGCAGTAGAAGACCAGCTGTTACGCATGATCAAAGGGTTTCAGCTCTCCGACAGCCAGCAGCTCGCTATACCCGCCAACTGGCCGGAGAACGAGCTGGTGAAGGACCGGGTGATCGTGCCCCCAGCTCAAGATGTGAAGGCCGCAGCCAAGAGACCTAAAGAGTACGAATGCTGCGACCGGTGGTTCTGTCATACTGCAATCACCGTTGAAAAGTAGTCTCGGATAGCGGAGGATCGCGATGTCCGCCGGGAGTCTGCGATAAACATTATTAGCTTGCAGGTCGATAGATAATACGTCCATGCGTACGACTATACGGAATCGGGTCGTAAAACCGTTCTGGATCCTCTCTCTTTTCCTCTTGCTGCTGTGTACAACCCTGTCCGCCTACGAGCAGGAGGGCTTGGCCTCCTGGTACGGCGGGAAGTTTCAAGGCCGGCAAACGGCAAGCGGGGAGATCTTCGACACGAATAAGTACACTGCCGCCCACAAGACTCTTGCCTTCGGCACTGTGGTAAAGGTCACCAACCTGGAGAACGGGAAATGCACGGTCGTGCGTATTAACGACCGGGGTCCCTTCATTCCGGGCAGGATCATCGACCTGTCTCGAGCCGCCGCCATAGCCATCGGACTGGCCGGGAAAGGAGTGGCCAAGGTACGGATCGAGGAGCTGCCTCCCGATTCACCGGAAACGGCTGGCATCACTGTCGCGCGGACCCCGGTCACCTACAGCATTCAGGTGGCCGCCTACCGCAACCGGGAATATGCGGAGCGTTCCCTTGAGCGTTTGAGAGACAAGGGCTTCACCGGAACCATTGAACAGACACCAGAGGGGATCTTTCGAGTCCTGGTTAAAGATGTCCAGGAGAGTGAGCTTCAGGCCACCAAGCAGCAGCTTCAGGAGCACGGCTGGGTTGAAGTCGTGGCCCGACAACAGAGACAGCTTTGAAACAGACGATGGATCCCACTTCTACTGAACACTATTCTCGAGCCAGCTCAAGTAGGAAGCTGAACCCTCGATGATGGGCGCCGCAATCAGCTCGGGTATCTCGTAGGGATGGATCTCATCCAGCAGTTCGGCAATGCGGGAAATGAGGTCCTGAGTACTTTTTATTATAAGAAGAATCTCTTGCTCCGATTCAATCTTACCCTGCCAGCGGTACACGCTGGTAATCGGCTCCACAATCTGAACACAGGCGGCCAATTTTGCCTCCACCAGCTGAGCAGCGATCTTCCTGGCATCCTCTGCCTTGGCGGTCGTGGTAGTTGCCAAAACGGGGACACGTTTTGTTTTCACAGTTTTTCTCCTAGCGCCGAGGTCGGATACTGGCCAGACTGTCCAGTAGCGCTTGACGATACTGTATGAACACAGGATACGGTGCCGCGGCCTCGGCCAGGGTGATGGTTTTGTCCGTGACGATCACAGCGGTGAGGTAGAGGTAACTCTCGTTTCCGTAGGGAAGAACCCATTCGCAGGACAGCCCCTCGCGATCCCCGCTCGTGAAGGAACGGGCTTTTCCGTTCAGTCGGTATCCTTCCTTGACCAGATGGTTTTCAAGTGCCTCGCCCCAGAACTCGAGATTTTTTCGGGGATCGTTTTTTATGCTGCGTATCCGGTACAACATACCCTCCGGACTGATCGCCTGATAGATCCGCCGGCCCTTGAGCTCTGCGAACCCCTCGGGGGGTGTAACGGAGAGTCGAGAACAAGAAACGGCGAGGAGGAGAGAGATGAGTGCAATGGGTAGTAAAACTCGCTTCATCCTATCGCCCCTCCCGGGGAAGTCCCTGGTGGACAAAAGAGTAAAAATCCACGCTGTTGATCCAGTCGAAGGAGGAGGGGATGTTCTCCGGCAAGGTCTGCTCCAGATACCGCAGTGAGATCTCAGCCCGGGAGAAGGTCCGGTCCAGATTCAGTTTCTGAAGAGTCCCTTTTAGTTGTTCGATCTCTTCGATCAGAGTGAGAATCTCCTTCTCGATGGCCAGGGTTCCCTGGACATCCGCCTGGTCGAGGAGCGCCAGGCTCTGTTGCAGAACCTCCTCCCGGCTGTTGATCTTGGCCCGAGTCTCGAGGATCTGCTCTCGGAGATCCAGGCTTTGGGGGGAGAGCTCCAGGATGTCTTCGGACAGCTCCCGCAGTGCAGTTCGCAGTTGCGGAATCCGTTCGAAAGGCAGGCGCAGGATTACCCGATCGCTGGATTTTAACAGAGTATACCCGCCGGTCTGTTCCACCCAACGTTGCAGAGCATTCGCAGCCTGGTCCGGGTCGACGACCAGGACGGTCGCCTCGATGTACTGGTAGAGGTAGTTCTCTCCAGCCGTTTTCTGGTTGAACCCGGCTACAAGGATCACGGTCAGAACCAACGCTCTTACCACAGCCACGGTATTACCTCCAGGGACCCCATCGCTTCCCGAATGCCGGCGAGGTGCTGGTCTCGGGCTTCCAGATCGGGAAAGAAAACCTCCAGCACGTAGAGCCTTCCGCCCTTGACCTGCACCGCTACCAGGTAGGCGTAGGGATTCCTGTCTTTGCTGGTGAACAGTGCCCCCTGCAGGGAGCCCGCCTCAAGCGGTTCCGCCGTTTTGTAGTAGGCTTTGAGATGATGAAGCAGAGCCTGCTGCCAGAAATCTTCATCTCCTCGAGGTTGATTCTTCGTACTGCCGATGCGTACCCTGGTCCCCTCGGAGCTCTCGGCACGAAAGGGGTGCCGTTTTTCCAGAACGGCAAAATTTTCTCCCAGGGGCAGGCTGGCCCGACCATGCAGTCTCGGCAGGCTGCCGTACACCGGTTCCAGGGATGCGATCCAGGGGAAGGGAATGTCTTCCTTGCTCATCTCTCCAACCGGCAGGCGGGGAACCAGCTCCACGGTGATGCGGGAGAAGGAGATCTGGCGCTCCAGACTCTCCAGGCGTAAACGGATCCCCTCGATTTCTTCGCTGAGGCGCCTGATCTCCCGCAAAATAGCCAGCCTTTCCTCCACATCATCGGTCCTCTCGAGCAAGGTGTACAATCGCCCGCGGGCTCGCTCGGCGACGCGCAGTCGTGTCTCCTGATCGCGAAAGTAGTCGCTGACGTCGAAGGTCTCGATGGATTTGTAGAGCAGCTCCCCTTTATCCAGGATCTCTTCGAAAAGCCCCCGGAAACGGGAGGCGGGAACCCGGAGTACGATCGTATTCTCAAAAGCCCTTTCCACGTAGCCGCCGTTCTGCTCTGCGAAGCGGGTTAGATCAGCCTTGGCCTCTTCGATCTCATCGACGAGCAGACGGCAGAAGCCGCTGTATATGCGTTTACGCTCCGCAGGCTTTTGCGGGGCCATAGTTGCGGCCAAAAGGTCCCGGCCTTCTTCGGTGAGTCCGGCACGGAGTTCAGCTTCGTCGGCCATCTTGCTATGAAGAGGTGCCGACATGTCCCGGGATCGCTCCTCGGCAGGCTCGACTGCTCGCTCCGCCTTCCCCGTAGACCAGCCACCCCGAGCGCAACCGACGAAACCGACAACAATTAGAGCGCTGATTAGAACAGCGAATACAGGTATGAACGTCCGGGATGATTTCATTCACCCTATAGTAAAGGGCAAGTCCTTCGAATGCAAGTTCTGGTTTTTCCTACAGATCAGTGCTCTGCACCAGTGCGTGCCGGCAGATCCGGAAATCCGGCAGCAAATTGAATCGTAATTGACATGCCGTTGGGGAATCGCTATATATAGGGAAGAACGGTTTTCAAACCGGTTTTGTGGCCCTAGTAGCTCAGCTTGCAATCGTCTAAGTATTTACCTTATAATAAACTGTTCACTTCATATACTGTCTACAGTATATGAGCAATGGGGTAAGGTAAAGATGGCGAAACCATACCGGACGTGGAAACGAGGCAAGTATTTTTATTTTAGGCTCCGGGGGTGGACTACTTGGAAGAGTACAGGCTGCAAATCCCAGCAAGCAGCTTTAGATTATATCCTTGAGCAGATAGAGAAAAACAAGAGCCTCCCCGAACGAAAACCACGACCTGCAGATGATCTAACGCTCCGACAATACAGTGAGCCCTTTTATCTATGGGATCGTTGCCCTCATGTATTGCGTCTCAGGGATGAGAATAAGCAGATCACGAAAGAGCATGTATTACGGCAACGTTCGTTGATTGTCAATCATATCCTCGAAGATCCGATCGCAGAGAAAATCGTTACTGAAATCCGGAGGCGAGATGTTATTGAGTTCCGTCGCCGGCTTCTCCAAAAAACCGGCCCCCGGACCGTGAATAAAACGATCGGAGTGCTCAAATGTATTTATCGCGAAGGGATCCTGCTCGAGGACCTGGATCGTAACCCATGTGAGGGAGTGGGAAACATTAAATACCAGATACGGGAATCCGGTATTTTCACCAGGGAGGAGATACAGGCCCTTTTTCCGAAAGACGGTTTAGGTCCCTGGGCAGATCTGAAAGTGTACTGTGCTTTTCTGATAGCCGCTACGTGCGGATTGCGGCGCGGCGAGATCTTGGCGCTGCGCTGGAAACATCTTGATTTCGATGAGCTGATTATCCACGTCCAGGAAGCCATGAAAAGCGATACTGAAATCGGCAAACCCAAGTGGGAGAAAGAGCGCAATGTTCCACTCCCTTCCCGCACAGCCCTTGAGCTGAAAAAACTGCGGGGACAGAGCATGTACGTATTGCCTGAGAGTTTCGTATTTTCCCGGGATGACGGAAGGCCGATGCTACGCAGTTGGTGTGCATACTATTTCGAGCGAGCTATGGAAAAGGCCGGTATAGATCGGAAAAAGCGGCAGCTCCGGCCGCATAGCTTCCGGCACAGTCTCAATATGATCCTTCGCGACGCTGGGTACGATGCTGCTAAGACACGTGCCGCACTCGGCTGGTCGAGCGCTCAGATCCAAGAGGGCTATACCCACTGGAAACCCGAGCACCTACAGGGCCAGGCAAAGATCATCGACAGCATTTTTAAATAGGGCAAAAATAATAAATCTACCCTTCCGGTTATTGACGCCTTATATAAATTTTGACGCCTTTGATATACTTCACATCAAAAATAAAAATAGAGGCTGTTATGAAACGATCTGGATTTCTGAATGAACGAATAAATGTCCGGATGACATCTGAACTTAAAAATAGGCTTGATTATTTTGCTCATGAATTTAATCTTACCACGGCTGAAGCCGCCCGTTTTGCCATTTATGAGCTGATAGATAATTACAAAAAAAACAAGGAAAAACTTTCCTATTATGACGGTATTCGGGGACGCATTAATGAAATGTACATGCTTGATAGTATGCTGGAGGATTTTTACGGTCCTGTGTTCTCTCTAGTAATGACTCGACTTGAGAAAGCATTTTATGATGGGCTTATCAAAATAAATTATAATGACTTATCATCGGTAAAAAAACACGAAGAAGACATATCAGTTATATACCAAAATCTTGTGCAACTCGATAAAGGAGAAATTACTAAAGATATGTTCCGTCGTAGAATACGTCATTATTTATACACGCGATTGGTTCATCAGTACAGATACGACGACACAATAACACCAAAAGAAATAGAGCATAAAGTCGACGAGGAGCTTAAGAAATTGCTCGGATGAGCAGAGATATTTGCTGGGAGTGAAGTGTTGAAGAAACTTCTATAAATAACGAGAAAGAGCCCCTCCGGTGGGGTCCGGTCGGGGCTCAATGACGAGGTTAGCTCGCGGTTAACGATAGATATTTCAATCTTAATGTGACAAATCCACCCCGAGCAACCTCCTGAATTTGGAGTGAAAGTGGAAAAGTTGTTATCAATAAAGGAGGCTTCAACTGAATTAAAAATTTCATCAAGTTATCTGTACCAACTGGCAGCACGTCGACAGATTGACTACTTTCGATTTGGTAGGAGAATACTTTTCAGCGAAACACAGCTTGAGGAGTTCCTTAAGTGGAACCTTATCAGAGCGGAGGAGCGACAAGAATGAGTGTCAAACTGGATCTTGCACTTCGATTCGCGGATTTAGGCTGGAAATTATTTCCTCAAGATCGTAGCAAACGATCGCTTATCAAGGACTGGCCCAACAAAGCTACCAGAGGAGGTTCAACATGAACAATTCGGGATTCGCGAAGCGTCAAAGCTACTCGGGCTGGCAGTATCAACACTGTATACAAACTTGTCGCACGGCGGGAGATCCCTTTCGTCAAATTGACGGCCAGGGTCCAGTTCGACTTCGCACAGCTGGAGGAGTGGGTACGGGAGCATGAACACGAGCCGATCGGCTCTTCAAAAAGGAGCCGATCTTGAGAAAGGAATTTAGAAGCATTTCGATATAGTGAGGAGAGATGAATCCGGAAGATGAACGCTACGCGCAGGCATTATCTGCGGAGGGTAAGCGGATTGCGGATAAGCGCTGCCAGCTCAACGCGCTGGAGGAACCTCTCAAAGCCGCCGGCTACAGCTTGCTCGACTTCGCGGAATTCCTCAACTGGCGGGATCGGCGCGATCGCAGAGACGATCAGGGCAAGCGCATCCTGAAGGTCTTGACCATCCGGGACATCCGGGAGTTCCCGGACCCGCGTTTCCTGATCGACAACGTGCTAATCGAGGGCACCATCACCTTGCTGGGCAGCTATGCCGGCAAGGGGAAGACGGTGCTGGCGTTATCGCTTATGCGCTCTGTGCTTGATGGTTTTCCGTGGCTCGGCCGTTACAAAGTCAACCGCACCGGCCCGGTACTCCTGATTAACGAAGAGAACCCGGACAGCGTGCTCAAGGTGTACACCCGCAAGATCGACGCTGAAGCGCTCTTTTGCTGCCTGCACTTTCAGAACATCCAGATCGACTCACGACGCGGCTGCGCCGAGCTGGAGGAGGTGATCCGCCGAATCAGGCCAGTGCTGGTGGTGATCGACAGCCTCATCCGTGTGCATTCCCATGACGAGGACGCCAGTATCGAGATGGCGCAAGTCATCAAGCACCTGCGCGAAATCGCCAACCGAGGCGTCACCATCCTATTGCTGCACCATCACAACAAGGGAACGGGAAATCTTGAGCACCGAGCGCGGGGTAGCTCGGACATTCCGGCCGGCGTAGACCTGGAGCTGTCCCTGTACGAGAAAAAAGAGCGGTTGATCCTCCAGAGCGTCAAGACCCGCTTCGCGCCCTTCGAGGCGATCCACTTGCAGATTGTCGGAGAGGACGGGGTTCCGGAGGTCCGCCTTGAAAGCTCGCTCAAGGAGGAGGTCCGGCAGGCAGTCCGGGAATGCACTACTGTCGAGCCGGTAGACTTCGCCACTATCCGGGATTACGTGGCCGGGGAGGGTATCGAGATCGGCGAGCGATCGCTCCGTGACATGCTCCGAGAGATGAAGGAGTTGATCGTCATGCCGGCGAAACAGAACCGAAAGTTGTACAAGCTTGGCAGTTTGGCAGAGCTTGGCAAATAGTGTCTGCCAAGCTTGAGGTAACGAGTCGAGCTTGGCAGCAGCTATCTCCTAGATAGCTGCCAAGCTCTACCAAGCTTGCAAACTAGGCTCAAAAAATGAACTTGGCAGAGAGCTTGGCAAGGAAGTGCACGATGAGTAAGAAGCAGGAGCAGCGGTGCGTTGCTAAATGGCTGGCTGACCCGGCTGACTGTTGGCTCAAGAGCGGTTGCCGGTATTGGGACAGACGGCGGAAACGCTGCGCCTATATCGAGCGCCGGGAGGCAGAGAAGGAGCAGAGGAAAGTGGCGGGAAAAGTAGATGGCGGCCGTGCATGATGTCACGGGTTGAGACTGGAGAGAATGACAAAGAGGACTTACCGTGACGAGTACATGCGATCTTCCCGCTGGAAAAAGGTGCGGGAAACCGTGCTGGAGCGTTCTGGTCGGCAATGTCAGATCTGCGGAAATAGCTCAGACCTTGTGGTGCACCACCTTCATTACACGACCTTGGGTTTCGAGCGGCCCGAGGATCTAGTAGTGTTATGCACTGGTTGTCATACAGCTGTTGAGGGAAGACGTAAATGCGCACGGGGATACCGTGGACGTACTTCGAGGTGCATTATCAAAAGCAAGTGTAGATGGTGGGATGGACAAAGATGCACATGGCGGAAGACACAGAGGGCTGCAAAAAGGGCAGTCCGAAAACTGGCGCGGGAGATGAAGAAGGCGGAGAAGAAGGTTTAGAGCGAAAACCTAGAGCGAGGACCGATAGATTCACAGGCTGGCGATTTCAGGATCAAAGTGCTGCGTTGCTCGATGACGGCAGAACACCGGAAAGTTTTCGTAGCATTGTCCAGGCAGCGTTTCCGAATCCCAGGGATTGGCGGGCGCTGCTCACGGCTTCTGGAATGTCCTACAACACAGCCAAACAACAAATGCGGTTGCTTTATGAGTAGGTCATTTTTCATCGAAAAAAAGGTAAAAATTAGGAAACAATATAATTAACCCCCTGGGGGGGAGGAGATTGCAGGAAATGAGGCGAAAAATATCAGGAAATTCAAAAAACCTCCGAAAAATTCCCGGTACCGGAAAGCTGCTGGCGGGACTGGATAAGAAGCCTTCCTACACTGGGTTCCAGGAAAGGAACCCAGTGCTTCCCCCCAACATCGACATGAAGCGCAGCTACATGTACCAGACACTTAAGAAAAACGAGACCGAAGTCAGGGAGTTGGCCCAAAAAGCTCTTGAGGGGGAACTATTGACAATTGGTGGGTGGGATTTCCATAACCGGCAGATTCCCCTTGGTAAGATACCATCAGACAGTCTTCTCAGCTGGACAATCATTTGCAATTTGTAAACCAATGTCTTAGAATTTTAGATAACGTTCGGGCACCAGTCTTAGCTTTCAGTGATTAGATACCAGCTTCTACACCAAGTTACTTCTCCGCGAAGAGGCTGTATATGATTTTTAAGTCGAAGTGGTTAAATGTGCTTATGCTGGCTGCACTCTCATTCGGGCTGCTCGCACTGCTTTCCAGTTGTCCTGAAAACGGGGTTGGTCCGACCGCAGAAGACGGTACCATCACTGTACGAGTAACCGGCGCCGGGGATCATAATGGTAAGGCGTTCTTTTGTGTCGCAGGCGCCGCAGGAGTCGACCTGAATGATCCGAGTAATTTTCTCGGGGAAACCGCGGGGGATGTAATTGCCAGTGGAACAGTCGAAAGTACTATCAATGATCTTGCCACGAAGACTACCCCGGTAATTTTCACGGGCGGTGAAAGCTACGACCTCGGCGGTTTTATTGACGTTGACGGTAGCGATCTCCCCACGAATGGTGACTACATCATTGACGTAGTTAAGACTGTCGTGGTGGACGGCAATATGGTCGTCGAGTTCGTCTACCCAGACGATTTCACTGAGGTGACAGGGATGCCGCCGGAAGACGGTACCATTACTGTAGGGGTAATTGGCGCCGGGGATCATAACGGTGAAAATTTCTTACTTGCCGTGTTCGCCGCAGGAGCCGACCCGGAAGTTGACGACCCGATCGGGTGGAACACAGCCGTAATCGTCAGCGGAATGGCACAAGGGGTGGTTCTCGACCCAGAAAACTTGCCCGCACCGTTTACCTTTACTGGCGGGACTACGTACGATGTCTATGGGTTGATAGATCTCGATGGGAGCACGGACCTAACGATAGGAGACTATGTTTCGCAGAAATTTAGTGTCGAAGTAGACGGAGACATGGTTGTTGAGTTCGATTATCCAACGGATTTCGTTTTATCGGTGGATCCGATCATCGGCGTTTGGGAGGGAACGTGGTACGACATCGGCGGAGAGGTTTTTTCCGAAACAATAGAGTACAAAGCAGACGTTACATTCACTATCACGATGGCAGACGTCCCTCCCACCTCCTGGTCGGTCACCTTTTCGGGCACTTATGTCCACGATAGCACTGCACAAACGGTCACAATAACCGTAACATCATCGACGGATCCCTCGTTTGTCGATGTGGGCTACACGCATACGTCTACCTATTCTCTCAGCGCTGACAAGAATACCATAATGGTCACTGCTAGCAACGGAAGCGGTACTTTCACGAGACAGTAGCCGTTCTTTTTGAAGCAATCATGCGACTGGCATTCTTATTGGGAACCACATTTCCCATGTCGCTCCAATCGAACGATTAACGCAGCCCGCGAGGCTTTCCCGCAATACTCCTTCCGCTTTCTCTCATTAATCCGTTTCCTACCATCAACTTGAATTGTTGTTGGGGAGGAATAGACTATTTCATTATCAAAATCAGTGCCTACACTTGCAACAATAAAACCGGTTCTGACGTTCGCACCCACAATTGGTTGACAGTTTTGAGATCCAGGTTTATATTGACATCAACAAGAAGAGAGCGTTGTCGTTCTGGCGACGCAGTTGGTGTTAAAAAGAAAGCCGGCTGCCCCTGCGAGGGTAGCTGGCATTTTTTTTGACACGGTACGGAGGGATAAGCTGATTGCGATTGTTGAAGATATGTTAGGCTTGCGCAAACCTTCGATATCTTCTTAAAGCCGGTACACCCAGAAGATCGTGTTATCCCTCTATCCGGTGGCTCGGAAGGCGGCTGACGCAGGTCAGCGCCTTCTGAACCTTATTTTGACTTATACGGTTCGTTGGGCCGTAAACATTTTTTATGGGAGGGGAACGTTATGAATCCTCAAATTCTAAAATCCTTCGATGAATCGATCGAGCGGCTTGAGCAGCTATGCGGTGGAAAAAAGAAGAGGAAACTCAGTCGGTCCGACGATGAAAGTTTTAAGAAATCTTTCCACAAAACAGCCAAAGAGCTGAGAGAAGTCGGCAACGAGGTGATCATGCAGAAGGCGATGGAAGCTGCGGAACGCGGCCATCTCACCTGGCACGAGGTCGAGACGCTTGAAATCGGGCTGCAGCACGGGAGACGGTGCTCGCCAGAGTTCCTCCGGAGCATTGGTATCAATGTGGAGGGAAGACCGACACGCCAGGAGGCTCTCGCTGCGATGCAGAAGGCTCTGGACGAAGGCAAGATCAGCTTCCACGAGTTTCAACTCGGCGAAGACGCGCTGAACAAACGGAGCGAAACGCCGGAGACTATTTTGAAAGCGCTCGAAAGTCGCTGCAAAGAGGACGGTGAGCAGGGAGATCGTTTGGAAAAAGGCGAGAAAAAAGAGATCAGAGTTGTCGAAAGACAAGAGATCCCTTTGTCGATCCGGATGAGCCCACGACTTAGCAGCGAAGCGGAAATCCTTCTACAAAACGATGAAACCGAGCCTTGGGTTGGGCGAATGTTGGCGAAGAGCTTCCGAGGACGGTTCATCTAATCGCTCTGCGTTTGTCGTCGTCCTCGCTTTCTGGACGGGAAGTTCTCAGATATCACCGACCGAATAGAGCTCAACAATGACGGAAGAAGTGCTTCGTAACAAGAAAAACATCACAGGCTTGGTTTTGGCTCTTGCATGTCAAGAAGTGGGAGATGTTGGGGATGCGGTTCGGTATCTGCGGGGGCGACTGTATAACGATGACGATATTTTCCAAATTTTTGAAGTGCTAGTTAGAAAGCAGGGCAGAATAAAAAGGGCGCTAGGTGGTGGAGATTGACATGGGTGCCACCTCTTCTATTTTGTGGCCTCCGGGGGTTTTCGCGAAAACAACTTCCTCCTCTTGGAAATGTCCCTCGGAGGCCTCTTTACTTTAAAAAAGAGGTAAGGGACATGGCTGGCAAATCAGAAGAAGAGTTCAACCACGATAAGTTACGAAAGCAGTTTGAGATCCTGAGATTGAAATTGCTCGTCACAGAAGAAGAGTACGACGAACTCCGGAAGCATTTCCGGCAACTTTTAAATGAGGGTGAAATCCTTCTACGGTTTGCGGCACTCGTAGGTTTATTTCTGAGGCACCTCGAGTTCGACCCGGCAGCGATGAATATTGCTGAAAGATACGTCGAGATGCTTCGTGAACTCAACGAAATCGGCAAATTGACCGAGCTTCAGAAAACAGAAAATGATCTCGAAGATGATGTGTTGGAGATCGTTCAGCAACAGTTATGCGAAAGGAACGGGATGTCACCTTTGGCTTTTGTTACGGGCGTGCAATTTGGGATAGATATGTTTGGAGATTAAGTTGAGCAACAACGGTTTGAACCTTCTCCTTTAGCTCAAATAATAGGCAGGAACCTGGAGGTTGATTGTTTTGAATGCCTAGGAGGCTAGAAGATAATGGCCAAAAAAGTATCAGGAAAATCTAGACAAATATTATGCAGAAAAAAGAAAAATTCACGATTGACGAAAAAAGAGAAAATCGAGGTTTGTACCCTCTTGGGTAGCGGACATTCGCTATCCGAAACCGCCCAACTCATTTCGAAGAAAACGGGGAAAAGAATTTCTAGGTCGCAGGTCTGGTACTACCTCAACAGTCCGAAATGGGCGCCTCAGATTCGCACAGTCCGGAAAGACGACGTCCTCCACGCAGAGAAGCTCCCGACCTTTTCAACTACCGGCCGGGTCCGGAAATATAGTTATTTACTTGAGACCTTCGAGAAGAAGTTCAACGAATCTCTTCAAGACATAAATCAGTCTAATCTCAATCCGGAGAGTTCTCCGGGAACCTTTAAGATCCTGAAGATGGCGGCCTCGTACATGCTCAAAATCTTGAGAGAAATCCGTACAGAAGAGTACGAGGCGATTGAGAAAAAATCCGGCGGCGGTGAAGGCGAAGTCGAGGATTTCTTTCTGTTGGTTGAAAAGCGGATCGTAGCTTCCAGGCGAAGAAGGGATCCGGACCGGGAGCTGGAGAAGGCGGCGGGCCTGCTATGAACGAATATAGAGGCCAGAAGCTGATCGATCTCTGCGAGGGAGCGATCGAGGTCGATAACGCGCCTCTGAAGCTCGGCTTCTGGCAAAAATTTTACATCAGGGAAGACTACAATTTCCTGATCATCAACAAATCACGCCGTATCGGTTGGTCATTCGTGACCGCCCTAAAAGGGCTGCTCCGAGCCCTGGATCCTAACCGTTTTAAGTACCAAAAACAGTTTGTCAGCTATTCGCTTGAAGACGCGAAGGAAAAAATCAACTTCGCGCGGGAGTTCTACTATTCTTTGCCTAAAAAGTACCGGAAGGAGATCACCTCGGAGACGAAAACGAACTTAGAGTTTTTAGATGTCGGAGGAAAGACGAGATCGCGGCTCTTATCCCTACCATGCAAGCAACCCAGGGGTCGAGGCTCAGATATCAGCCTCGATGAGTTCGCCTTCCATGCCAACGACGAGCTGATCTACACCTCAGCATTGCCGGTAATCGCGCGTGGCGGCTTTGAGATCGAGATAGGAAGTACTCCGTTCGGGAACAAAGGAAAGTTTTTTGAGATTTTCGACGACACCACGAAATATCCGGGATTCAAGAGGATCTTCCTCTACTGGTGGTTCTCCAGTGCGCTCTGCACGGACGTAAAGAAAGCGGTTCACGAAGCTCCGGCGATGACAACGCAGGAGCGCGTGGAGAAGTTCGGCACGGATATCCTCAAAGAGATTTTCCGATCGATGACTCTTGAGGATTTCCAGCAGGAGTTTGAGTGCGCCTACCGGGACGAGCTGGCGGCGTTCATCACCCTGGAGATGATCCGGGCCTGCTCGCCTGTGGGAGACGAAGAGATCCTGCCCTTCAAGACCATCGACGAGTTTATCCTGGGATACCGCAAAGAGGTCCACGGCACGCTGTATGCCGGCTACGATGTCGGGAGAACCACCAACGCGAGCGTGTTGACCGTTCTGGGTGTATTGCCCGGCTCGAAAATCAAGACCTGCTGGGCGTCGGTAGAATACAAGAAAATCAAATTCGATGATCAACAGGACAATCTAGCCAAGCTGCTCACCAACCTGCCGGTACACAGGCTCTGTATCGACTCTACCGGGCTGGGCATGCACTTGGCCGAAAATCTGGAGGACCGGTTCCGCCGGCGGGTGGAGGGGATCACCTTCACCAGTCTCGTGGTCGAGGAGATGGCGAATAACCTGTACCTGGCGATGCAGCGGTTTGAACTGCGGCTGCCTTTAATCCGGGACCTGCAGGTGCACATCCACGCGATCCGGAAACTCACCACGGCAGCCAAACATTCTCGGTTCGACGTGGACAGCAGCGAAAAACGGCGCCACCACGGCGACCGGTTTTTCAGCCTCTGCCTGGCCTCGTACGCGGTTCCGCCAACCGCCGAAAAGGATTTCTACGCGCAGTGGAAGGAACGGCAGGAACAGCAGAAAAAAAAGAAAGGCGGTACGCCGGAAAAACAACGAAAGCCCCGGCCTAAAAGCGCCGAACAAATCCTAGCTGGGAAGCGGCGATATGTGTAAGAGTTGCCGCAGTTATCTTAGACCGAAAAGGAGAAAAGCATGATCAAGATCGAAGTGCGGACCGTCAGTCCCAAACTGGCGGAGCTCATCGGCAGTTTGACGGCGGTGGGTCAGAAGTCCATGCCGGCCACGGCGGACGCGTTTCGCTACGCCGCTACCAAGTTGATTCTGCCGAGGTGGAAATCGGTAGCCTCGGGAAACCCCCTGGCAGGAGTAAGGCTGAAAAACCCGTCCGGAGGGTATGCGGCCTCGATCAAGGCCAAGCAGATCTCCCCGTTCAACTGGCTGATCTACAGTTCGGCCAAGGTCGCAGAGTACTTGGAACACGGCACAAAACGTGTGGATTTCAAGGAGACTCATACCAAGGGTCGAAAATCGCGGGTGGCCTACAAAAAAGACGAAAAAGGGGAGATCCGCAAAGTGGGGTACCTGATCGTTCCTTTCCGGCACGTAACTCCCGGTGCGCGGGGAAACCCGATGCCGGAAGTGATCTACAAAACGATTCAGGCACAAATCAAAAGCGGAAGATTCCGCAAAAGCGCGGTAGAAAAGGCGCCGGCAGAATCGGGCAGACTGGAACCGAACTGGAGAGGAGAACTCGTGCCTAGGGCTACTTACCGCTGGGGCAGCAGATTTCGAGAAGAAGGATTGAAGGGGGAGTTTGCCAACGTGGAAGGAATGGTGGCCTTTGATGTGGGAAGCCCGAGAGCTACGCGCAGCGCCTACTTTACCTTTCGGGTGATCAGCGCCGACTCCCCTCCGGGATCCTGGATCAAGCGGGCCACCCCGGCAATGGAGATAACCAGAGGTGTGGTCAATGCCACGGCGAAAGATGTTGCAGACTTGATCCGCTACGGTCTGGAAAAGGACCTCGGGCTGTAAATTTGAGCAGGAGGTGAAGTATGCCTGACGTTGGAATTAATCTCACCATGCAGGAACAGGTCTCTGCCGTAGCTCCCGGGGTTGCCGGGGCTCTGCGGAACATCGCCTCCATGGGGGAGGAGCTGCGAGACTCTCTGGATTTGAGCGATCTGGAAGAGAAGTACCGACAATTTGCCGAACGTATGGACCGGCTGTATGACGCCGAAAAGGCCAATCGGCAACGACTCCGCGAAGAAACCCAGCAGTACCGGCAGGCTCAACTGGTAGGCAGACGGGCGGAAGACGTGATCCAAACCGGCACTCGGGTGGCGCAACGAGCAGCGACGACAGGAGACGTGACCGAGGCAGTCCCCGACGTGCTAGGCATGATCAAGAAGATGATTCCCGGAGGTCCGGCGGGGATGGTCGCAACCGCTGGGGTGGCCGCAATAGCCGGCTTCGGAATATTGATGAACACGGTTTCCAAACAGTACGAGAAACACATGCAAGAGATTGTGGGGTTAACTGCCTCCATGGGTGCGCTGGGGAAAACTGCCGAAGAGACCAGCAGGAACTTCGGCCAGGTCCTGGAAGAGGTGGGAGATACAGCTTCCCGCTTTGGCATAGCTATGGAGCAGGGGATCAATATTTTCCGCTCGATCACGGAGGTGGCCGGCACCGGTAGGGCTCCTACCATGGGGGCGGCCGAGGCGGTCATGGCTTACTCCAGGGGGTTTGGAGTACCGCCGAATGTGATGGCCCGTTACGCGGGATTAGGGATGCGGTTCAACCTGGGTGCACCAGGCCAGCTGTTGGGAATGGCCGCCGGAGGGCTTCTGCAATCTGGCATGGGTAGAGGCCAGTACAATGAGTTTCTCCAAGCTACCTTGGCGATCTTCGAAGAGGGGTTATCTAGAGGTGTAGTGAAAGGATTTGAAGAGATCAACATCATGCAGACCTGGCTGGCACAACTGGGAGAGGCATTTACCGGACAGTATGGGATTCAACTGTACAGACAGATGAACCAAGCGGCAGCTGGGGCGGTGGCACTGCAGAGCGAACAGGATGTGATTATGTACCGGGCAGCCCACCGACTGTTAGAGAAAGAAGCGGCCAAAGGCGGCATGGCGTTCACCGGGTCCTACATCGACGTGATGAAACGGCTGGAAGGCCAGATGACTCCGGGGCTGTTTACCGAGGTGCGTGGGATTATTAAAGAGATTACTGGGGGGAATACTGCCGATATGATCGAGATGATGCGGCAGACCTTCCGGGTAAGTTATACTACGGCTGAGCGATTGGCACGGGCCAGAACAAGTGCCGAGGCTATTGAGGCGTTGCCTTCGGGATGGGAACCATCAATGGCTGGAACTCCCGAAATGCAGCTGCTCGAAGTACAGCAGACGATGCTCAATAAAATTACAGAGATCGGCCAGGAGTACATCCTTCCGATCAAGGCCAAGGTTCTCACGCAAGCAGACGACATCGTCTCCGGGCTGTCAAAAGTTTTAGGAGTAGGCAAAGAAGGCGAGGCCTATCAGCGCACCTTGCAGGAGGAAGGGCGAATCAAAGGCAGCGTGGACGTGCTTTCGCTTCTCGTACCGCAGCGACAACTGAGAGCGACCGGAAGGGGAATCACGGTTCCCTTCCAGCGGGGCCAGCAGTTTGAGAATGTGCTGGCCTATCAAGGCGCCGGGGCAGAACGACCGTACTACAGTGAGGCCTCCGCCATTATCGATCTGTTGATGCGGGCGCAGTCGGATGAACGGTTGAGAGAAGGGTTGGCCGGAGGACGGTTGACCGAGATCTTGGGTAGATATGGGGTTACCGTGGAACCGGCGGAATTAAAGGGCATTCTCGAAGACTTAAAAACCGCCATCCAGGATCTATCCGCAGCGGCCAGGGATTCGGGAAACGTGGAAATCAACATGGATTCTGGAGCTTCTGCTGTCCCTGCACCATATCAAGGCATGATTGAGATGTATAAACGGAGATATGGGATCAAATAAATTATTTATTCCTTATTCTGTTGAGGGAAGGGCGAGTGACCTAAGATAAGTACGAGAAAATTGCATCGGCCACGATGATCGCTAAGCTGACACATCGGCGCCTGGTCTCATCCTCATAATATCTCATTTACAGCCGGAAAGATGCTTTCTATACTGCTGATGTGGGACTAGACGTATCAATTCGTTTACTCTAACTGGAGATGAAGATTTACGAGTTCGTTTGTAATTAACAAATTACGCAGTATGGTGAAAAGGCATCATTCTGTGACTGGAACGTATGGTTGCATGGAAACGATATCTAGTGAGTACCCTTTAGATCTGACGGCTCGTCATATCTGTGTTCCCAGGGTGCAGTGGTTGTCTATAAAATCGAGTGACGCCGACCTAAAAGAGGCCATACGATTAATGTCAGAGAACCGGTTCGACGTTCTACCGATAGAAGACTCTCCAGATTTACCCGTAAGAGAGATGTTTGCAACAGATAAAAGGAGCGCCTATTCCACAAATACCGTAAAGCGGCGACACCTTGAAATCAGTGACATACTGCCGTCGACCACTCCCGTTTCTCTCTTGATAAGAGAATTCTCAACCTCAAAGAAGCTCTTCTTTTTCATCGTTTGTCAGAACAAGGTGATGGGTTTAGTGACACCATCAAATCTCAACTCGCGTCCTGTGCGGTCTTGGCTGTTTACACTACTATGCGAATACGAGACTTCTCTAGGTGAAGTAATAAGGTTCAAGCTATCAGAAGAAGAGCTCCTGAAGGATTTACCAAATAGCGAAAACGGAATAGATTCCTTAATGCAATATCAGGCTGACAAACGAAACGGAATCGAAAATCATGTGGTCGAATATCTCTATCTCTCAACTCTAACCAACATTTTTGCTAAACACAAGTTGTACTTGGTTATCGGATTGCGAAGCCGAAAGGAATTTGAAGAATACAATTCCCTGAATGAGATCAGAAAGATGGTGATGCACCCCGTTCGTTCTTTGATAACCGATGAAGCATCAATCGATTCGCTCTCTTCTAACCTGATTAAGCTAAATGATTTATTATTCAGACTCAGGAACCGCTAAAGAGTACTTTGCCACCTTGCATGAAGTGCTCGTTCTATTAGGAGAGGCAAGATAACCTGCTAAAAATTACTCCACTTTAAGATTACCTCATTTTCAGGAAATTTACTTTTTTGCCCATACAGTCTATTATTATAAATTGACAACGCATGAAGGGCCTGCTGGTTGAACTGCAGATGAGATAGTGACGAAGAAGACCATTTTCAGCCAATACGCGAATGACCTCAAGGAGGTGGCTCTTAGAGGTGATGCACGTGAGGAGAGCTTTTATTCATCGCTGAGTTCGCTACTAGCGAATGTTGCACAGTCTACGGGAAGAACTGACGTTCATGTGACGACCCTACCGAAGAGCACAGAGGCAGGGAATCCCGATTTTCGGCTCTGGAACGGTACGGATCGCATAATTGGCTATGTTGAGGCCAAAAAACCGACGGAAGAAAGACTTGACGAGATCGAAGAATCGGAACAGCTCAACCGTTACCGTAGCACTTTTCCGAACCTTATACCGACGAATTTCCTTACGTTCCGCCTATATCGAAATGGGGAAATGGTTGGATCGGTCCTGGCTGGCTTTTGAAGTAAAGCGAAGCCTTTTGTTATTCGCGGCAAGAATGGTCATTTCCTGACAACCGTCAGTTTCATTCCTGTGGGAAGATCGATCTGCCAGGATTGTATACCGGTGATCCCCAGGCCCGCTGTATAGTAGAGATTCGAAGTACTCTTGGGGTCTGCTGAACCCACGGGGGACGACGCGTAGATAGTCGGTCCAACGAGATTGCCAATCTTATAGTTGAACAAATTGATTGATCCTATCTTATATGAAGTTCCACTTAGGGAGGATACTAGGAAATCTCCACGATTGTAGATATAGCTGGCAGGAGCCTGTATATCGTCGGACAAGAGATTTGCGACACCCCATTTCTGGAGCAATTGCGGAAACGTTTCAGTGAATCCTCCCTGTGCGAGAGCGACCTCAATACTGCGATAGTCTGTCTCCGAGTTATGCATAATATCTCGTAGCACTTTGACTCCACCGAAGTTTCTAAACAGGTAAGCACCAAAGGCATAGCAGATTGAATAGCTCTCCAAGTTCTGGAGCCATGTAGTCAAAGAGACATAGTTATTAGCGTTGTAAAGGGGCAACCTGCCTTGGGAATTGTTGGGACTACCGGCGGTACCGTCATCATAGGAAACCCCGCGTGGTTCAGATACTTGCAGGTACCAGGAAAGGAAATCCTCCGTTGCCAGTGAAAGCATTTCGTTGATCCACGTATCGAGACCTACCCCCTCGGTTCGCAGTACAGTCTTCTGGTAGAAATTGATCATATGTTGGAACTCATGGGCGAGCGCGGAAAACAGCGCCTGCGGCCAGAAATCGGTGCTCTCCCAAGTTGGGCCATCTTCTGTTGCATACATCACCGCATCCAAGTAGAACATGACACGTTCGTTGGAACAGCTGATAGTTGACGTATCGTAGTTGTCCTTAGCCCAGAAATAGCCTATGACACCTCCAGTCGTGGATCGGTCCCCATCTATGTCGTAGAGAAGGATTGTGATGTTATCGTCGGGTGCTATAAGATTGCTATAGGAATGTGTTCCCCATTCCTCCCCATACACATTCGTAACCCAATCATAGATGTCGTTGCCCAAGGCCGACACCAGGAACTTGGTCCCCATCTGATCAAGCATTTCTTGGGTGATCTTCTTAGGAACTGCCGGCGAGCCGCCTATTTCCCAACATTCGTCCGCAACCCAGACGTTAAGGGTTCGTGGGTTTCCCGTGGCGACGTTGATGCTCGACGCTACTAACCTGCATGTAGCAGGAATGAGCGATGATGTGCTGTCATTCATGAAGCTATATGTGTCACCCACAGTATCGAGTAGAGGTGCGGATGGCGTAGGAAGCAGCTTCCGAGAAAAAGGAGCTGCCCGTGTGAACGGCGGCGGTCGTCTGTTGAACTCGTCGATCTCAGGTTTTCCGCGCAGCACTACAACCCACTGGCTGATCAGCACTTCTATGTCGACCTCGAGAGTTTTGCTCTCGACGGCCGGCACCTGTTGGCCGGTGAGCGCAGATACCTGTGGACGCGAGGAGGCTGGCTGCGAGGATGGATTGGTGAAAACAAAATAGACGTCCGATGGTGTGCTTCCCAGGTTCATGTCCAGGGTGAAACTACCGGACTCGCTCCGATGGCTAATTTTAGGGAACACGGTTCGAGCCGATATTGCCTCGGATAGCTCACTCGGACCAGCGGAGTTCGAAGACCTCACCTTGTAATAATAGGTCGTATTAGTTGAAAGGCTCGTGTCGGTAGCGTTCGTGTTCTCACCGTTGTAAACCTCTGTGGGAAACAAGCCTGTTGGGGCAAGATCGCTAAACAACTGGTAGCTCGCTGCCCCGGTTGAAGGATTCCAGGACAGCGAAATTGAGTTCTCCGTTACGGCAGTCACGCTCAAACCGGTAGGAGTCTGTGGTGGGGACTCTGGAGTCGACGGATTATCATCCAACCGGCAGCTTGTTGAAACGAAAACAATAAGAAAGATAATAGCGAGTATCAGGCTTAGTCTATATTTCCGATGTGACATACTACCTCCTAGTGGATGTGCGACCCCACCTTGGTTCACGAGCTGGGTGATAGACTCAGCCTCTCCAATCCCAATTCTTTTGGTCTATCGATCGCGTGCCGATCCGAACATCGCTTGTTGCGGTAACACCTGGGATTTCTCTTGAAATCGCAAGGCGGATTCTTTCTCGCTCTAAGCCAAGGACTCCTAGATGCTGCACCTTTCAAGGACGATGAACAGCACGCCATTTCGGGGGAAGTGTCTCTTCTTTTAGCTGTTCTTCGCCGCGAAACTCAGGTCCTCCAGCCAAGCCAAGAATCGAGCTTGGCGCGTTGGAACCTATAAACTCAGCGTAACTGTTCATAATAAAAGAAGATGGTATTGAGTCCTCAGATATTAAAAATGAGTTCTCGCTTACTGCGGTCTCAGCCGTCCCCATGGATGATGGGGGCGGAGAGTCACGTGTAGCTGGAAGTTCTTCTATATCTATTTCACAGTCTGTTGAAAGAATACCCACACCAAAGATTACAATGAATATCATGATTAAATCGTAACTTCGATTAAACATTTTTCTTACCCCCCGCACTAACTCACACAGGTTTTTCTCATAATTTGACAAACTCTTTTTCCACAATCCTTGATTGCCATTCTATCCTCCACAGTAACTTTATTGTCGCTTATAACCGCAAAATCTGGGAGTCTCCCTTGCGGATGGCAAAAGAGACTCTTTTAATTCTAAATGGTCAGCTTAATGGCAATCCTTTCACGGACGAATAGCCCTCAACTTAAATGGTCCTGTACTCTCCTTTGGCTGCTCAGCACCGCTCAAAGTAGTCTTCTCAGCCAGACCCAAAATAGGTAGCTCCATGGTTGAAACGAGGCTGGGCACAATCACCGGGGACGTCATCTTGAAGCGTACATCTACAGGAACACTTGGAAAATTTTCATATGAAGAACCCGTTACACTGGCAAAGAATCCAACATAGCCATCCAGAGTCCCAGGAGAATTATAGATAGATCCAATGTTGTTACCGTTTAAATAGAGATCTTGATAGTCATAGCCGCCTAGGTTGTAGTAATATATGGTTTTTAGCGTGTTAATTGTATTGTAGCCTGTATATAGATATCCTGAGGAAGTCCAGCCTTGGAGCTCATAGGGATCACCAGCATAAATTTGATAGATTGCATATGATCCTTGCGTAGTAATTAACAGAACGAAAAAGTTATTGCTATCGTAGTAGCTAAAAACGATTCCGTAGGACCCATACGCATAACCTGATATTTTTTTAGTTTGGACAATGCACTCGTCCCCTGTCGTTCCCATATACGAGCCAGAAATCGTTGCCCAGAATAAATAATCATAGTACTGCGGATCATTCGTGTAGAACTGTATGAATCCGGATCCGTCGGGTTCCCACAGTATTGTCTCTGTGGGAATGATCCAGCCTTCGGCGTACGAACTCAGCGGTCCTTCTTCATCATGGGAGTCAACCGCAGATACCTTGAAGAACAGGTGGATTGGATCGCTGGTATAGTAATCGACCGAGGTCGAAGAATCGTCCCCCACATAGGAATAGCTACCGCCCGAAGAAGTTGAGGCATATACGGAGTAGTATGCCGCATTAGTAACCGAAGACCAATTCAGGGCGATGTAGTCGCTATAGTCGCCCTGAGAGGCAGTCAAGTCGGAAGGCGCAGGAAGCCCCGTCCATCCCTCGGCGTAGTCGCTCAGTGATCCTTCGATATTATCCTCATTGACCCCAGCGACCTTAAAGAAGAAGTGGGTGCCTTGCGGGACGGAAGTGATAGTCGCCGCGGTTGATGAGGTTTCGCCGGACATCTTGGAGTAGGTTCCTGTTGCCGAGCTGGATTGGTATACGTAGTATTTAACCGCATTTTGCGCTGCATTCCAGTACAGGTCAATCTCAGACAGGCCAGTTCCCTTCGAGGCGTTCAGGCCTGTTACCTGAGAGGGCACAGGAGCAGCTCCTCCGTTGCCTCCATTAATTGCTGTGTGTGGACATGAGGTGATAAGACCTATCACGAGACAGATACCCAGAAAGACCAGAAGACATTTTTTCATTTCTTTCCCCCTTACATCAAATTGATGTAGTGAATGCGATGGTGAAAAATACTTATGTATAAGCTGGTGTAAAAAAGAAAGCAAAATAGATGCGAAAGATAGTTGCTCTGCACATTAAGAATTCTAAGTCATGGGGTTACAATTTGCGAATCTTTTACGTGGATCCTAAGTCCTCAGGCAACTCGCAGCGGAGCTGCGACTAAACCGCAACAGTGATCTAGGAATCTGCCGCTTATCTTACCTCCACAATTCCTTCCGATTCTTCTCCTGCCATTCCAACGCCTGGATTCCTGCCTTATTCCGGTTCCCCGGAGGCCCTCCTGGAGCTCACAGGCTCGAACCCCTGGCAGAGCGCCTTCGTCTTTTACGGCCATAAGCGGGACCTGTCGATCTCCAAGATCGAGGTCGGGAGGGCATTCAATGGGGCCGTGTACAGAATCGGGATCTCGGAGGAGGAGCGGATCCGGCGGCGGTTGACTTTCCATAGCTGGCGGCACTGGTACAACAGCATGATCCGGGTGCAGGGGAAATTGCCTGACTACGCGCTCCGGCAGCTCACGCGGCATCGGGCGGAGGAGATGACTGAGCGCTATACCGATATCCTGCCCGAGCAAAGGGAGCAGCAACGCCAGGCCGTGGCGAAGATCGCGGCGGGGTTGCTGCCTACTGAGTAGCTGGCTGCAGGTCGACTGGGTTATCTGAGTATTATGGGCGATGAAGAAGGACCACGCCAAGATCCGGGCCGCTCTCGGTTGGAAGCAGGAGAGAATGCAGAATGGCTACACGGAGTTCAAGGCTGCTGATCTCGAGGACCTGCAGATGGATTGATGGAGCCTCTGCGAATTTATCGGCAAATCGAATGGAACCACAAGTGCATAGACATTGAAGAATAACCGCGATCGGGCTATTGTTTTTCTTTGTATTTGTTAAGAAGTAAGACGGTTTTCTCCTTACCTGTAACTATTTCTTCAACCAAGTGTTCTTCACACTCGAACTCATAAATTGTAGTTTCAAGGGTAATCCCCGCGAGAGAGATCTCCCTTTCTGGATTAATCTTTCCAGTGAATGTCCTATTGGTCTCTTCTTCCAAGCAAGTCCACACACCAGAACGAACGTCCGCTTTTAGAATCCGGCCAACAAGATTGATAACCTCAGTTCCAAGATCTTGCTTTTCCTCCAAGAGATTGTAGATCGGTTCTGCGTGCCTCTTGGTTATGTCATGTCTAATAGTCTTGCTTAGTTCGGGAAAAGTCCATTCGTATGAGATTGTGGAATTGAAGTCGATCGCCAGCTTTAAGAATTTCTGATATGCTTTGATTAAGTGACCAGCATTTCTGCGCAATACATCCAAGGATTTCTCACTGTCTTCTATTGGGCCAACGATTTCATCCAGTTTGAATAGCGCCTTTGATATATCAGTATATCCTAAAAGATCTGCGGGAGATTTTGATTGCATTCTAACCTTGAAAGATCCAGGAGCAAACGTGAGAACCTCAACCTCGTAATTCTGTATTTGATCCAGCACCTTTTTTGCTGCTTGGCTTAGAGCCGCAATAGACTTCTTGTATGCATACTTGAGAAGGGTTTGAAACATACCCACTGACTGGCTGAGGTTGTAAGCACTGATTTTATTTCCGATGGATGATTCTGGAGGTCTCAAGGATAGGTCTATAACCGCCCTGTTCCTCGCAGTGGCCTCATGAAGAAGGTCAAGATCCTCTGTTGGTTGAGGCTCTAGAAAGAAACCCTCGTCAGGAAGCCATTCCTGTGGCAGAGAAGCAAAATCAATCGGAAGAATAGGGATGTCAGTCACTTCTTGGTCTCGCAATTCAATTGTGTAGAAATCGTTGGCTTCGGAGGAATCGAAAATCGATCGAAGATCGATACTACCGCTCGTGAATGATTCTAGACGGGAGGGAGATATTGAAGTGCAAAAGTACTTATCGGACTCGGGACCCCTCACAACAAGAGCGCAGACATACTTCGTGGATATCTGATCTGAGACAAGAACTACCTCGGGACCATCGTAGTATACTAGAGTTTCGAAACTAGTTATTTTCTTATTCATGGCGCATTAGACTACAGAAAGGTATCGGGTCGAAGTGCCGGTACCTCCACCAAGAATAGTGCTTATTTCTGGAAGTTTTAAGTACCAGTCCGCTGTTCTGAGGCAACCTTATTTCCACAAGTAATTCATCCTTATGTAAGGGTAGCAACTTTATCTTGCCACAAGCCTTAGGGCATTCGAACAAAGAAACCGATCGCGCTTTGCACTCACTCGTATTAAATCGACGAGTGGGGTACAGTTTTCTGTTCGACCAGAAATCCTTTTCAGATGGAGGGAAACTTCTGACGAGTCTGTAAAAAACCCGTCCGTCAGGAGGCTCAGCATCTAGGGGTGGACAATTAGCAGGCAGTTCTTCAGCCCACACGTCGCCTTGCTGCATTCCAATCACTATAGTATTGTAGTCCCTTACTTTCTACCCTTTTTCTATACTACAATCCTTTGTTGGGATTACCAAAAGAGGGCATTTCCCGAAATTGAGCGGACGATGCTGGAAAAGGCAACCTCTTTTTGTTTTTCCGCCTACTTCCTTATTATCCCCTCCCTTATCCTCTCTCCCAGCTGCCGTTGCACCTCCGGATCCTCTTCCACTTTGCTAGCTATTCTATAATGCTCGACCTCATTCTGATCTTGATAACAATAGAAAAAGCACAATTTTGGAGAAAGCCATCAGATCAAATCTTCTTTGCGACACTCGGATAGAAGCTCTTTGTATCTTGCGTCATTTGATGCAGAATGTAGATCATCAATGATTTTGCTTAACTTATCCTTACGAAATCGATGACCTCTGATGAAAGCCATAACCCAATTGAGGGTTTGTTTGCCCTCAAGAAATGCACGAATACAGCCAGAAAGTTGCTTATGTTCGATCTCATCTTCTGTTGGTGGCGTAGGTACCCTCCTTACGATCTATTAAAATCGACTTTGTCCCGTAGCGCTTACGACCTCCCGCATCCTCCCTTCCACCCTCTTCTGCACCTCCGGATCCCCGTCCAGGTCGAAGAAACTCTATCTGCCCGACATGATCGGGAAACGGCAATAGAATCTTTACTCTTCCTGTTGCGAGTCATCGCAATGAAAATTCTGCAATGATCGCTGGCCTACTAGCCAATAAACGTTCAAGGTGACTCTCAGGCCACATCTCAATTCTTAGTGCACTGTCCGAGAGGTTGTGCTTTTCAATTATCGCAACTGCGTCTGAGGTAAACCTTCCCGATGTCGCAATTATTTGAACGTCTATCCTCGGCGGTTCCCATATTTTCATCTGCTCACGCAAGGTTGCGACCTCGGTGGGCGTAATGCTTTTTGTGAGCCAGTGCTTACATTGGATGATCACGCGGTATCTGCTCGTACCCCCGAGTGGATCGTTAATCACACGAACTACAGATAAGTCTCTTCCACGATCGGGCGCCTTCGTTTTCGTCAGCCATTCTGGATTTTCGTAGCCCTTTTCAGATGATATCAAGGCAAATATAAGCCGTTCAAAGTCTTCATCTGACAGATGGTCCCATCGTAACTTAGTGGCTACTTGGCCTTTTGGGTGCTTACCAACTATTTCCTCAAGGTCATTGATTTCAACTGGAAAGGGTTCTTTCTCTCCATACAGGGATTTGCGCAGTCCGGATTTAACAGTAGGCCAGTCATTTTGGACGATGTCTCGTAAATCGGCAATCATTCCGAAGTGTAGGTGACGACGTAAGTCCGTCCAACCCGCGGGACGTGAGACGCTGCTGCCTAGTAGTGAATCGATTTGGTCCACATTGTTTTTCAGCTCATCGAATACCGGGTTATCCACTGATTTGCCAAGGGCAAGTCTCGGCCTCAACTCTATTAACAAGTTCCGAAGATTGTCGTCGATCGCATCGACTAATTCACCAACGGATTCTCTGATCAACTCTCGCCTTTTCTTATTGAACCGAAATCGATATTCTCTCAAGAGCCTGAATGGCTCATTAATCTGTTGGCCAAGCGAAACATGCATCTCGATTTCGCCTATTTCGTCTGCGTCTAACCTGGTCTGGGCTATTTCATCGAGATCCAGGAAGCCGATTGCGGGCTTCCACTCATTGATTTTTGGCAAAGAATCCCAAATGTCTCTGGCCGCTCGGCAATTGTTTTCGTATTCGGGATTGTCTCCGAAAACTACGCCCTCAGGAATTGCCTCATGAATCTCGGTCAGGAGTTTCTCGATCTTGACAAGATTGGCTTCGACGGCCTCGAAATGCCGTAATGCAGCGTTTAATTCACTTTCGCCCATTCCGTTGGCGTACTCCTCTCAGAATGGTTGAATCATGAAGCACGTCGGCAAGGATACTTGTCTGTCGTACCTCCCGCCGGAACTCCCCGCCGCGCCAGAGTTTCAGCGGGATCTTCTTTGCGCTGGCATCGAATGGCTGCGGCCATTCCAAGCAGTCCACCGGCTGGCCGAGCTCCTGCGAGAGATCCCGGATCCGCTTCTCGACCCACAGGAGGCCGGGGTCAAGGGTGGGTATTACGAACATCGATTCATTCATACTCTGTGTTCGGTTTGGAAGGCTTTCGTAACTCTGATGATTTGCCGAAAGCTTTCATCAAGTCACGTGAGATCGTATCAATACCTATGTAAGTCCGAACGGTATTCTCGAAGTCGAAGAGTAAATCAAGACACTTCTTGACCCTCTCGAATGTTTGGGAGTTCCTCAGGAACAAGCATTCGACAAAAAGCACCTTGGCTTGACTGAGGATACGTTTCGGTAGATACATGTAATACTTTCCCAAGAGTGAGTCCAATTTCGTGATTGCCTGATTTTTATCAGCAGCCTCCGCCACGTGGTCCCTGGCATCATCTTCGCCCAACCATACGTCGATCTCAGTTATATAGCTGTTGATTTTGGGAAGCAATTTGGCTAGTTCATCGTAGAAGGCGGTTTGCTTGTCATAAAGGACATGGGCTGGATATTCGCGCATCTTGCTCTTTGATTGAAGTATATCAAGCCAGTACTTAAGAAGAATACCAGCTACGGCTGAAGCAAGAGAAATAGCACCTCCCACTATTACCAAAGTGACTTGTTGTACCATTCTTCTCTTCCTTGCCATTTACGAATGGCAAGCCCGACATGGCTCCGTGTTATGACCACGATCCGGACCAAAAACTCGCCGATCTTCTCACTCATGCTGGAATTCCATCAGAATTTTGTCGACATGAGATCATAGCGATTTTTTTTCAAGTTGAATGATTATGCTTATCACCTTTTCACGTACCTGCCATCCCAAGCGGCCATCATTCTGAAACCCCATTAACTGCTTAGGAGAGAACTTCTGATAAGCAATTCGGCCAGTAGAATCCTTCGCCTCGATATCCCATCGGGTATCAGGATAAACGCTCCGCCATCGTATGTTGGTCACCTGAATGCCATCTTTCTCTGCTGCAGTACGTATAAGTTCCTCTACATCCAGTTTAGCGTGTTCGATATCGTTCTCCATGCCTTCTCCCACTAATTTCTGCTTCTTCTCGATAACCTTCCATCTGTCATCCTTCGCTCTTATTCTTCAAAGTATTTTTTCATCTTCTCACTAGTATGCAGTCGAATGCCATGTTGAATAAGTGCTTTCTCAATAACTGCTCCAACGTCGAGAAGTGAGTGAAAGGGCAAGGGATTGCCTGGAACGATTTCATGTGATTTATTGCTCTCTAAACGGACAACCCCACTTGACCACGCGTGTTTCGGTACTATTTTCCCTTTGTCTTTTGCTATGTCGTTTGTCCAGAAACGTAACTTGACCTCGATCATTTTTTGTCCGTGAGACGCTTCTTTTTCCTCAATCTTGGAACTCATTATTCAACACTCCTTCTTGTCATTTTGTTTCTTTCCTTACAACAAGGAAAGGAATAGCTAAGCCGGCAGCAATGCTACCAAAGAAATACCCGAAATATGTCCGGTTAGAATCGAAATCTATCAGAATACCGATAGCCAGAAAAATAATAGATAGATGAGCACCCCATCGAAACCTGCCTATGTTGAATCTGCCCATTTCTTCAACCTTATCAAGCTCGAGTACTATAGTGAAAACAATAATTGTGACTGAATAAAGTAGAATCGAAATAACGAAATATCCCCAAGGTATTTTCCATTTCTTCAGGAATGCACACACAAACATGCCGATTACTAAAAGCAATCCAAAAATCCCGTGACCGTTTGCCCTAGCCATATTTTATGCTACTCCCCGATACCGATCGACTTCTCAATTCTCCCGCCTGAGCTGGATTTCAACGCTCTTGTTCCCATCTAGTTGCCTATCATAGTACTTAGTACCAAATACACAAGGATCAGCAGATAGACGATATCTTTGATTTCGATGTTTATTTGCCACGAGATATTTAGAAATCGTTTTCTCTCGATGAGTCTTTTGGCGTATTTGTGGAGTTTCCTCAAAGCATAAAGGGGAGAATCTGGTCCAGGAACAAGATTGCTATCATTCGCTGAAAACCTCACCAATACTTTGTCATGGTTGAAAAGAATAAAAAACTTTTTGTTCCCGGAGCCTCTAATTCCGCCAACTATATCAGCCGAGTACTTATGATATTTAACATATTCCCTTTCTTTTTTCGTGTATCTCTCTATTAACATATCCGACATTTTCCTTACTTTCGCTCAAGCGAAATTAGCAAATGTCACCCCTGTAGCTTCCCCGTCGGCCACAGGGTAATGGAAACAGGCTTCCTCGTCGCTTTGGCCTCGTATATGGCACATTTCTGTGGTCATTCGATGCAGTAAAGCCCTTTGAGCTTTCTGTTGTGAGGCGTCATGTTCTTCATATTGTGGAAACGACAGGTCTTTCGATACTCGCAATCGCTTTCTGCTTCTACCACATCAAGTTCCTTTAGGAGAGCTTATGTACTGGTTCAGAATATGAAGTGCCACATTTCTGATGATGTCCCTGACATCGTCTTGCTCTACGACGGCCATTTCCCGGATCTGGATCACCTTGTTTTTGAGCCGGTAGATTGCGTAATTGGCTATCTCGCCGGCAAGCGCTGTCGTTTGCGTTCCCGTCCCCCTATTTCCGCCAGTATCTCCTGCACTCTTCTGAGAAACCTCATCTCCCATTTCTTTGAGTCGTACCATTTACTCAGCTCATCCTTGGTAAAGGTAAAAACAGCTCTCTTAGCGCCAGCATAGACCGTCAACCGATAACTCCTAGCCGTTGGATCCGTCCTGTCCCGGATCCAGGTAATAGCAATCGTCTTTGTCCTGGCTGTTTTCTGCAACTTCCAGGTGATGAAATCTTGAGCTGTATGCAGTTTATTTTCTTCAGTCATCGTTGCTTCTTCTTATCCCGTGCCCGCTCCCATCACTTCTATTCTTACTCTGTCTTCTCCGCGACCTGCCTATCTCACCGGTTAATGCGGTTTTTTCCCCAGACTGCCTTTGCCTCCACGTACTTCCTGAGCACCTCGTCGTTGATGTAGCCGAACTCGATCGAAATCTCTCCGAAAGGACGATTATCGCCGGCCTTCTGGGCCCGGAGCACATCGTCCACCTGATAAGGCTTCATTGCGCCGATTCGGACCAGTGTTTCCCCGATCTTCTCGGTCATTTTTCGTTATCCTTTTTTCTTCAAGATTCTATCAGGTTTTTCTCGGTATGCACTGGGGTATGCCCTGATAAACCACTACGAAAAGTATGATGTTCTCTGGGCAGGTTACAGGGGGTAATTTTCTGGCTCTTATCTTGCCCCGCCCCCACGGTGTCCATATCCGGGAGAAGCAACTTATTCTCTATCGGGCAAAGCTCGACACGCTGAAAAAGTTAGGTGACGGCGGCAAGAAGATCCAGGAAGAAATCAAGAAGCTTTTGATAGAAGGCAACCAGATAGCCCGAGAGAAGCTTTACGGGGACGCGGCAATCGGAGAGTGGAGTACAAGTCTTCCCAAAGAAAAAGGAGGTCGTGGGAAAACTGGTCAATCTAAGTTGACTAGTTTAAAGGAAATTGATCTCACAAAGCAGACTGCTAATAAACTTGAACATCTTGCCAAGCTTAAAGATTTAATCGATGAAGCGGTTGAAGAGGCCATGGCGGACCTGGAACTCTGCACCCGCCAGCGGGTGCTGAACAAGGTCGCCGATGCGCTGCGGCCTCCGAGGCGTTCTTTGCTTTGTAGCTGGACGGAACGAA
>CAZVHJ010000010.1:0-1133 GCA_964627715.1 uncultured Spirochaetaceae bacterium
GGTCCCTTCTGGTCGGGCTGTCCCGCATCATTCTCGGCGTACACTATCTCTACGATGTGCTCGCCGGCTACGGGCTAGGTCTGGGGATTGGTGCGGGGATGTGGATGCTCATGGCTTTTGATATTTTTTTCTAACGGAACCGCATCGTGAAAGATCCTCTCCACCTGCCGGTTTCCTGCAACAAAGACTGCGGTGCCGGCTGTCCTCTGCTAGCCGAAGTCGAGGACGGGCGGCTGATTCGAATCCGTGACAATCCCCTGCGGCCGCTCCACATGAAAGGTTGCGTTCGAGGCTACCAGATGATACGGGCGGTGTATCATCCGCAGCGTTTGAGCTCCCCACTGATTCGAAGCGGTCCCCGCGGTTCGGGCCGGTTTCGTAAAGTCGGCTGGGATGAGGCTCTCCGGATCGTCAGCGACCGGCTTATGCGGATTCGTGACAGGTGGGGGCCGGAATCGGTGATACGGCTGGGGGGTTCGGGATCCTGTCGGGGAGCCCTGCACAACACGGCGCTCCTGGCGCGTCGATTACTCTCCCAGTTCGGCGGGTTCACGGATATTACGGGGAATTACAGTGCCGGGGCTGAAAGCTTTGTCGCTCCCTATTTGTTTGGACCAGGGCACGCCCGCCGTACAGGTCTCGATCCGGCCTCTCTACGATTCACCCGGCTGATCCTGCTCTGGGGTGCGAATGTCGTGGATACCCGTTTCGGCTGCGGGCTGGAGAGCTGTATCCGTGAACAGAAACGCAAGGGTGTACCGGTGATCACCATCGATCCCCGGCGTTCCCGTACCGCTCAACGTCTCTCCGACCAATGGATACCCGTACGTCCCGGCAGCGACGCGGCGCTCATGGCAGCGGTCCTGCATGTGCTGCTTCGCGAAGGTCTGGTGGACAGAGCATTTGTGAAGCGAACCAGCGTGGGCTTTGACGCCCTGGAACGCTACGTTCGCGGGGAAGATGACGGGCAGCCCAAGACACCATCGTGGGCGGAGAAAATCTGCGCTACTCCGCAGCGGACTATTGTTCAATTGGCGTTTCAGTATGGCAGGAGCAGGCCTACTGCTCTGATTCCGGGACTGTCGATTCAGAGAACGATCGGCGGGGAGGAAGCAATCCGGATGGCTGTAGCG
>CAZVHJ010000010.1:1143-98937 GCA_964627715.1 uncultured Spirochaetaceae bacterium
CGCAACGGGCAATGTCGGTGTTCCCGGTGGATCATCGGGGGGAAACATCTGGAGTCGCCTGGACGAACCTCGTTGTCCAAGGCTTCCAGTACCGGTGCGGGCGGATATTCCCGGAATTCCCGCGTACCGCTGGCCCGACGCGGTCCTGGAGGGCACAGCCGGGGGGTACCCGACGGATATTAAAGGGATCTACAACGTCGGGGGAAACTGCATCAGCACGGGAAGTGATGTGCACAAGAACATCCGGGCCTTTGAAAGCGTGGAACTGGCGGTTTGCCATGACTATTTCCTGACTCCCACAGCCAGTTACTGCGATGTGGTGCTGCCCGTGACCACCTTCCTGGAACGGGAAGATATCGTTTTTCCGGAGACCAATCATCTGCTGTACTCAAACAAGGTGATTGAGCCGGTGGGAGAAGCGAGAAACGACTACGACATCTTCTGCGATCTTGCCGACAGACTGGGCTTTGGAGACGATTTCTCGCAAGGTAGGAGCGACACTGAGTGGATTGACCATTTCCTTGCCAACTCAGAGGTTCAAGATGCCGAAGAGTTCCGCTGCACCGGAATCTACGCGGGGGCGGAACAGGAACGCTGTGGATTGTCCGAATTTGTCCGCGATCCAGAGACTCACTCCCTGGATACCCGTTCTGGAAAAATCGAGATCGCCTCCGTCTCCTACGCCCGCTTCGGTTTTTCCGCTGTTCCAACCTGGCGGGGTTTCCAGCCCACCTCTGAGCATCCGCTGCACCTGATCACCCCCCATGCTCGTTACCGGATCAACTCCCAGTACGCCAACGACCCCTGGTTTGTGGGACGGGAGAAACAGCAGTTGTGGATGAACCCGACGGATGCAGCGGCCCGGGGAATCGAAGACGACCGGGAGGTGGAGGTCGAGAGTCCCCAGGGAAAAGTGCGGATTTCAGTCCATATCACCGAGGACATCATGCCCGGTGTAGTATGCCTGCTGGCCGGAATGTGGCCCCGGATCGGTGAGGACGGCGTGGATATCGCCGGTACGGCGAATATCCTCACGTCAACGGTCCCGACGGAACCCAGTCAGAGTTCCCGAACCCACTCGGTGGCCGTCCAGGTGCGGCCCGCCTAGATCTGGGGATGACGGACTCTCCAGGTGCGGCCGGCCTCGTTCTGGGAGACGGCGGACCTTTCAGGTGCGGCCGGTCAGGTACGCAGCCAACGGGGAATGCGGAGGAGCAGGCCAAGGCCGACCGCAGCCATGGCGATCCACAGGGTAACCAGGATCGCCCGGCTGGGCGGAGAATCGACGGCCAGCCGCTTGAGCAGGATTCCGAGGAAAGCCCACAACACCACCAAAGCGTAGAACAGATCGTTTCGGGTGAGCAGCACGGCCAGGGTGATCAGGGCAGCGACTACCAGAACAACGACGGTCCATAGCTCCTCAGAGGCGCCGAAGCGATTCCAGCCGATGTAAACGAGCACCGCGGTGACATTGGCGATCGTCGCCACGGTGATCCAGCCCAGATACACGCTGAAGGGAAGCTGCACGAGGAGTTTCTCCCGCCAGGAGGAGGCCTGCAGACCGATGCCGAGACGAAGGTATATGGCCATGAGACTTCCTAAAAGGACCAGCATCGCTGCTAGGGAGGCCGGGACTCGCTGGTAGTGCCAGAGAAAGATCCACACGATATTGGCCGCGGAAGCCAGAATAAACAGAGGTCCGATTCTTTCCAAAAATCCGGCGGCGTTTCGGTTCGGCGTTGTGATCTGGTATACTGTGAAGATGGCCAGGAGAAGATAGATCACCCCCCAGATAGAGAAAGTCATACCGGCAGGGACGAACAGGTTTGGATAGAGATCGGAGAGCTCCCCGGTCGTCTTGCCGTTGATCGGGAGCGCGTTGGCCAGGGCGTTTACCGCGACCGTGGCCAGGAAGGCGATTAGATTGAGAGTTTTCAACACCCAGAGAACACTCGTTTTTGCCATAGAACATTCCTCCTTGTGTGGTCGATAGGACTCCTTCAATATAGTTCTCCTGTATCAACCTGGCAATGCAGAGAGCCGCGTACCGCCGTCGTTTTCGATTCCCTGTGTGTGTCTTGTCGATCCCATGAGGGAAGTGCTACGATCGGTGGGATCGGGGAGGCAACCTTGACAGGCACGGAGCTCCTCTGATAGGGTAGCCCTTGACCTTTCAACCTTTCAGCGGAAGGCGGTGAAAATCCGCCGCGGACGCGCCACTGTAACCGGGAACGAGCGCTCTTCAGTACAGCCACTGGGAAACCGGGAAGGCTTGAGCGCAGAGGATGATCCGGAAGCCAGGAGACGTTGGGGCCTCGCTTCAAAGATAGCAGGGCTATGCCTGCACGCGAGAATCCTGCAGGAGGTGTTTCATGAACATCCGCAGCAATCGGTTTTTTTTGCTATTGATCATCTTGGTGCTGTTCTGTATTCAGGGATTTGCCGCCGGCCGGAGAGAACAGACTGAGGGTGCTCCGGGTGGAGGGGACAGCGCGGAAGTGACGGCCTCCGGCTCCTACCCCTTGGATATGGAGGATGACACGGGACATGCGATTCGACTGGAGCGCAAGCCCCAACGGATTATCTCCCTCACCGCCTTCACCGACGACATCCTTCTTGATCTGGTGGATCATCAGCGTTTGATCGGTGTCACCAATTTCAGTGAAGACCCCGCGCTCTCCAATGTTGTGGACAAAATCGCCGACATACCCTACAAGCTGACCGTAAACGTAGAGGTAATTCTCTCCCTTCAGCCGGACTTGGTCTTTGTCGCCAACTGGAGCGAGGCCGACAAAGTAGCCCAGCTGCGGGCGTCGGGTATCCCGGTTTTTCTGATCGCCACCGGACTGAGCGTCCCAGTGATCCAGAAAAAAATCAGAACTATAGCCCGGTTGGTGGACGCTGTGCAAGAGGCGGAAGCCATGATCGACGGGATGGACAGGCGCCTCTCTGAAGTCCAAGGCAGGGTTTCCACTGTACCAGAGGACCAGCGACTTACTGTTATGGACTACGCCACCTGGGGTTCCGCCCAGGGGGCGGGCAGTTCCTGGGATGAAGTCATCCGCCGGGCCGGTCTGATCAACGCCGTTGAAGAGTTCACCGCCGATGAGTGGGGGCAGGTCCCCCTGTCCAAGGAGAAGATCCTGGAGCTCGATCCGGACCTGCTCATTCTTCCCGGTTGGGTCTACGGAGATCCTGGCGGCGCCGATGCCTTCTACAGGCAGACCTTGGAGGATCCCGCTTTGCAAGGGTTGACGGCTATTCGGGAGGGTAGGGTGTATCAGATGCCTGAAGGATTGAAGGCAGCGACCTCCCAGTACATCGTCGGTGCGATAGAGTATCTGGCTCACCTTGCCTACCCCAAGCTCTTTTCTGATTAAAAACCCGTCCCCAACGGGGAGTTTCGAGTGCGTACTGTGAGAAGAGGAAAAATCGCTGTTCTACTGATTCTTATCATTTTGATGTTCGTTGTCATTGTTCTGTCTACAGGCAGTGGAGCGGTTCGGGTGCCTCCTCTGTCTATCCTGCGGCTTCTGCTCCACGGGATTGGCTTCCGTTCCATCGCGCTGCCCCCGGATCTGCAGCTCAACATCATCCTCCACATCCGAATACCCCGGATCCTCGCCGCTCTTCTGGTCGGTTCGGCCCTGGCCATGGGAGGCGTGGCCATGCAAGGGTTGTTTCGCAATCCCATGGCCAGTCCGGACATCCTGGGGGTATCCACCGGAGGAAGCCTGGGAGCGGTGATCGCCGTCAACACGGGCCTATTCGCTCTCAACGTGTTCTTCCTTCCCCTTCTAGCCATCGTCGGGGCCTTGATCGCTTCCGCACTCATCTATCTGATCTCAAGCTACAAGGGAAGAACTTCCCTGCTGTTCGTCGTGCTGGCCGGATTGGCCATTTCCTCTCTGTTCAACGGGTTGGTCTCGGCGATCCTACTGTTCTCCCAGCAGTACGAGGTCAGCCAATTTATCTTCTGGACCATGGGAGGTCTGGAGGGCCGGATGTGGAAGCACGTGCTTCTACCGCTACCCGTGCTGCTGCCCGGAATGGCGGTGCTTTTTCTGTTTACACGGGAGCTGAACATCTTTGCTCTGGGAGAGGAGAACGCCCATTCTCTGGGTATGCACGTGGAGCGAACAAAGAGGGTCATTCTGGCCATCACCGCGGTGATCACCGGTATGGCCATCTCCATCAGCGGTCCGGTGGGCTTTGTAGGTCTGCTGGTTCCCCATCTGTTCCGCATGATGGTCGGTCCGGATCATCGTCTACTCTTTCCTGTATCCGCGATCGGAGGAGCTCTGTTCCTCCTCACCTCCGATCTAATCGGCCGGGTGTTGATCCCGCCTTTCGAGATCCGGGTTGGGATCATTACAGCCGTGTTGGGCAGCCCCTACTTCCTCTACCTGATCATCCGCTATCAGCGCAAAGGATTGCGGGGTTTCGGCTATGACTAGGGATCTCATCGCGACTCGATCGGTGTCTTTTTTCGTCGCCGAAAGGCGGATCATCGACACTGTCAGCATTTCTGTGAAACGGGGCGAGTTCGTCGGTCTGATCGGTCCAAACGGGGCCGGAAAAACCACGCTGCTACGGTTGCTGATCGGAGTCCTTGCTGCCACGGAGGGAGAGATCTTCCTCGATGGACGGCCGCTTCAGGATATTCGTCTGCGAGAGCGGGCCCGCAAGGTGTCCTACCTCAGCCAGGAAGCTTCGACGGTCTTCCCCTACCCGGTGCTCGACATCCTTCTGATGGGCCGGTATCCGTTTCTGGGTAGGTTCAGGCGGGAAAATGAGTCGGACTTGGAGAAAGCCCGCCGTGCTCTCACCTACGTGGGGCTGTCCGGCTTCGAGGAGCGCTATTTCAACGAGCTTTCCGGCGGCGAACGGCAGCTAGTGCTTTTCGCCAAAGTCCTGGTTCAGGAGACCGATCTTCTTCTTTTGGACGAACCGACCTCCAACTTGGACATCAAGCATCAAAATCAGTTCTTCTCCATGGCCTGCGAGCTCACCCGGGAGAAAAAAGCCGTGGTCGCGGCGGTGCACAATCTGAACATCGCCTCTCAATACTGCACCCGGTTGATTCTTCTCAATCAGGGAAGGGTGGCGGCGGAGGGTAAACCAGAAGATGTTCTGCGCTCCGAGCTTCTCGATCCGGTGTACGAGACGAAAACCGTGGTGACCCGGAATGCCTCCACGGGAGCCCTGGTGGTCAATGTAGCGCTCCGCAAACCGGAGGGCAGCTATCCCATGCTTCGGGTTCATGTAATCGGGGGGGCGGGAAGTGCGATCAATCTGACCCGGGAAGTTGTCCGTCTTGGCTACCGCCTGTCCGGAGGCATCGCTCACGAATACGATGCGGATCAGAAACTCTGGCAGAGCCTGGAAGTCCCTTCCCACGTTATCGGCGCTTTCTCCCACATAACACCGATGGATGTGGAAAAGGCTCGCCGGATGGTCGAGGAAGCGGAGCTGACGATTCTTTGCAGTTTCCCCGTCGGACCAGGAAACGAAGGAAATCTCGAGTTAGCTAGACGAGCCGGACGCCTCGTGATTCTTGAGGCCGGTCCCCAGGAGGAACCAAGGACCTTCTTCTCGGATAAAGCCCGGCAGGTCTTTGCCTCTCTTGCTGAGAACGCCGAGCACATGGATTACGGACAGCTGTGCGAGGCTTTGGAATCCGGGAAAATCTTTGAAACAGGTGCCAGGAAAACGCGGGGGGAGTCTCAGGCGTAGCGCTTTCGGATTTCGCGAATCGTTTTGTGAATTCGCAGGAAAAGCGCCACGAGTTCTGGATCGAATTGCCGACCTGATTGGAGACGGACATAGCGGAACGCCTGCTCCAGCTTCCAGCTGTCTTTATAGGAACGCTTCGAGATCAAGGCGTCGTAGACATCCGCCAGGGCGACGATCCGTGCCGCCAGGGGAATCTCCTTGGCCCGTTTTCCGGGGCCAAAGCGGATCTCCCTGGCGAAGATGTTGTCGATCTTTCCCGGATAGCCCCGCCCGTCCCACCGTTCGTGGTGGTTGAGAGCAACCTCGGCGGCCATCCGGTCCCAGGGAGAATGGACGTACTTGAACAGGCGAGCACCGTGAACGGTGTGGGACTTCATCTGGACGATCTCATCCTTTCCCAGCCCCCCTGGCTTCTTGAGAAGGACGTCGCTCAGGGCGACCTTGCCCACATCGTGGAGCATCGCAGCATTCCGCAGGACCTCTTTTGTGTGTTTGATCTTTCGATCCTCAACGCCGTGGCGCAATGCCCAGGCCTCGTACAGCTCCACGGAGTAGGCTCCGACCCGCTTGGCGTGCTGGCTGGTTTCGTAGGGATCGCGCAGCTGTGCCAGTTCCACCATGCGCAGGACCATCTCTCGGGACAGCTTGGCTTTTTCGATGGCATTGGCGGCGTTGCGGGCGAACTCGGTGATATACAGTCTGTCCTGCATGGAGAAGGGAATAACCTGGTCGTCTTCGTTCTTGGCATTGATGAGCTGGAGCACACCTAAAATCAAGTGGTCGGTAGTTTCCAGAGGAACGACGAGGATAGACTGGGTCTTATAGGAAGTCTGCTTGTCGAAGTCCGGATTGAACTGGTAGGAAACATTGCTGGAGATGTCGTACACATTGTCGATCAGCAGGGAATCCCCGGTGGCGGCAACGTAGCCCGACAGGGAATTCTTGTCTACCAGAAGCCGTCTGTTGGAGTAGATGTACTTGTCCTTTGGATGATCTTCCCGAAACAGGGCTTCATTTTGAACGTAGCTAAAGTACAGGTAACGGCCCGCGGCCAGATAGAGGGTGCCGGCTTCGGCGTTTACGAATTTCCTCGCCTCGAAGAGTACTTTTTCCAGCAGCGTATCCAGGTCTTTGATGTGATAAATTTCTTCAACAATCTGTAGAAGCCTGGTGGGATCGCGTCTGATGATATTCCGCGCGCCTGGAGCGCTGTCAAATGCCGCCATCGTTTCTGGGTCCAGAATGTATCTTTGCCTCTCTATATATTATTGGTAGCCCATTTTTATAAAAAGACCATTTTTTACCTCTCGAAAGTGGAATAGTCTTCTCCGGTATGAATATAAGGGTTTATTCTCTTTACGGGTACTCTCTACGAATCAAGTATTCACCACGGGCAAACGGATTTCAAAACGGGCGCCCGTCAGCCGGGCGCCGTCGACGGCCCGGTTTTTCGCCTGCACACTGCCGCCGTATCCTTCTACGATGGCCTTGACGATGGCCAGACCGAGTCCAAGGTGTTTCGCTGCAGGTTCGGTAGATGCCGAGGTTCTCTCATCGGGACGATAACTGAAAAATCTGTCGAAGATCTTCTCCAGGTGCTGATCCGGGATTCCCGGCCCGTTATCCTCGAATCCGATCACCCCCTGATCGCGGTCCCGAAATAGATCTATCCGCACCTCCCCTTCAGGAGGAGAGAAGCTTAACGCGTTTTCCAGCAGGTTTTCGAAAACCTGGGCCAGCCGTTCAGGAGCCATGGAGACAGCAACTGGACCGGAATTCTCAGATATAGTCACGGGTACCGTGGATCCTCCCCGGAGCCTATATGCCTCCACCACCCGTTTGAGGATCCGCCCGATCTCTACCGAGGCGCGTTCCTCCTCCTCCAGCTGGGCATCGAGCAGGGAAATCTCTCGAACTGCACCGAGCAGATGCTGCATGCGGGAGACCTCTTTCTGAATCAAGGCGAGAAATCGGTCCCGGTCTTCGCTGGATTTACTTTGAGCGGCCATCTCTCCCGCAGAACGGATCGATGCCAGGGGGTTCTTGAACTCGTGGGAGATATCCGAGGCAAAGGACTCCACGAACTCGATGTGGTTCTGGAGTTTCCGGGTCATCTCCTCCAGAGAGCGGGATAGATCGCCGATCTCATCCCGGCGGCTGTTGAAGCGGATATATCCGCGCAGTCGGCCCCGGTGATCGAGTATCTCCCGGGCTTGTCTGCGCAGTTTCCGCAGCGGAGCGGCAATGGTGGTGGAAGCGAGAAGACTCAGGGCCATCGCCGCTGCCAGGGACACGAGAAAAACTGTGAAGATCTCCAGACGCAGTTCGTACAGATCCCGCAAGATACGGTAGGTGGACTGGGACACCAGCACAGCCCCGACCACCGCCTCCTCAGTGCGAATGGGTATGGCGCTGTAGAGGGTAACCGACCGCTGTCCACCTGTTGAGATTCGGGTCATGGCGCCGTATCGTCCCTCCAAGGCCTCTTGAATCTCAGGACCCAGCAATACGCTTGTGTTGATGTAAAACTCCGCCGACTCGAGGGGCGGCTCAGGCGGACGGAATAGACGCCGGTACAACTGTACCGGGTAGGTGGCTATCCGGTACAACAAGCGCTGCTGCGCGGGAACGACGTCGTCATTGTTCGCTTCATCCGCTCCCTGGGGCTGTGCGGCGTTCTTTTCAGTCGGCGTGATCTCTTCCCTACGGGGTCCCAGACGGCTGGAATCGGCGAGCAGCCGGCCCTGCGGGTCCAGGATGCGCAACCGGGCTTCGTGGCGCTGTTCTAGCTGCTGCAGGATTCTTTGAGCACTGTCCGGCTGCAGCGGGTTCTGCCCGGCAAGAACAGAGGCCAAAATACGGCCCTGTTGAACCAGGGCGTGTTCGAGGGAGCGCAGCAGCTGTTGTTCGTACGTATCGAGGTATAACAGGGCCGCCACGGGAAGGAATACGATAAGTACGTTGAAGGTGAGCAGCCGGACCGTTATACGGGAAAAGAAGCTCAAGATTTTGTTGATCATGAATCTACATCCGCTCGATAGCGGTAGCCCAGACCGTAGATCGTCTCGATCCCGTCGAAGCCGGGGTCAAGGCTGGAGATTTTTTTGCGGATCCGTTTGATGTGTCCGTCGATGTTGCGGTCGCTCATATACTCGTCGTAGGGATATCCCTGATGGAGGAGCTGTTCCCGAGTTCGGGCGTAACCGGGCTGTCGGACCAAAGCTTCGAGGATGCGAAACTCCGTAACGGTCAGAGGAACGTTCCGTCCTTTCCAGAGTACATCGTGACGCATTCGGTCCATTTCTAAGGACCCGCAGCGAAGGATCCTATCATCCCCGTCAGAGTCACCACCCAGCGTCAAGGTCCGCCTGCGGAGCAATACCTTCACTCGGGCCAGCAGCTCCCTGTTGGAGAAGGGCTTACAGAGGTAATCATCGGCTCCCAGTTCCAGGCCCAGAACCTTGTCAAACTCTTCGTCTTTTGAGGTGAGGAAGATCAGGGGGAGAGTTTCGGAGACACTGCGGATCTTCCGACACAGCTCGAGCCCGTCCATTCGGGGCATGATGATGTCCAGAATCACTAGGTCGGGCAGGGATTGGCGAAAGGCGGTCCAGGCTTCTTCCCCGTCCCGGTAAGCAATTACCCTATAGCCCTCGTGCTGCAAGGCATAGCTTACCAGCTCGCGGATGTTCTGTTCATCGTCAACCAGAGCGACAAGGGGTCCGTTCACAGGCTGCATTTTCTTAATTTTAGCACAGCCATGAACTGCCTTCCAGGCCGGCTGCTGCCACAATTCCGCCACAATTGGTCACGAAATCTTCCAACCTTCGACGGGAAGAAGCCTCTGCGCCGGGATAGTCTTGTGAGCGAGTACAAACACCGAGGAGGGTCAAATGAAGAAATTGAAAGAGACGATTCAGGAGAATAAAAATTGGAGTACAGTGCTGAAGATGGTGCTGATCGGCGTACTCCTGCTCATCTTCCTGATACCCCTCCAGATGATTCGCGCCCTGATCGAGGAGCGGAATATGACCCGATTGGAGGCGGAGGGAGAAATCATCCAGATATGGGGAGGAGAACAAATCATCGCCGGTCCCGTTGTGGTCGTTCCCTATCTCAAACGGGTCAAGGATGAGGAGGGCAGGATCGAGGAGTTCACCGACCGGGCCTACTTTCTTCCCAGCACTCTGGAGATTGCCGGTTCGGTGGATACGGAGAAACGCAACCGCGGGATCTACGAGATCACCGTGTACACGGCGGATCTGCAGGTCACGGGGACCTTTACCGATCCTGATTTCAGCGATTGGAGGGTTGCCGGGGAAGATGTCTTCTGGCAGGACGCCGCACTAGTCGTGGAGCTCCCGGACATGCGGGGACTTCAGGAACGAGTGACTCTTCAGTGGGATTCCCACCGCATCCCTTTCACTGCCAGCCAGGGGGAGATCGGGCTATTTGATGGAGAGATTAGAGCGCCTCTAAGCGGGATTGCCGCAAGTGCGGATCCGGGAACTTCTGATACCCGAGGCTTTTCTTTCGATCTCCACCTCCAGGGGGGACGTTCTCTGAGCTTTGTACCTCTAGGGGAGGAGACCCGGGTGCGGCTTGCCTCCTCCTGGACAGGTCCCAGCTTCAAGGGCGCCTTTCTGCCCGCCGAACGAACTTTGGATGAAGAGGGGTTCGACGCCGATTGGTACGTCTTGTCTTTGAACCGGGGCTATGCACAGCGGTGGCTTCGCGGCGAGGTCGAAGGGCATACGCTTCTCGATTCAATCTTTGGGGTGGAGCTGATGATCCCGGTAGATACCTACCTTAAATCCCTTCGTTCTGTGAAGTATGGGATTCTCTTCGTCCTGCTTCCGTTTTTACTCTTTTTTCTTTTCGAGGTAGCGAGCGGTCGCAAGGTTCATCCCTTCCAGTATTTATTGGTCGGTTTGGCGGTATGCCTGTTCTACCTGCTCCTCGTCTCCGTATCGGAACACCTCAGCTTCGACTGGACCTATCTGCTGGCCAGCATTGCCATGATTGTCCTGATAACGTTCTACTCCAGTGCGGTTCTTTCCACCTGGCGACGAGCCTGGGTGATGTCTCTGGTTTTGGGGGCGGGATATCTGTTCCTCTACACTGCGCTGAAATCGGAAGACTACGCCCTGTTGATCGGTTCCCTGGGATTGTTCGTGATTTTGGCAGGGGTCATGGTTCTAACCCGGCGTATTGACTGGTATAGTGTCGGTCCTCGTCGCAACGGAAAAAGCGAAGGAAATACCGCCTCAAGCAACGAGCTCGACGAACTTCTTGGATGAAACAACGACCCCGATTTTCATGTTCAAATTTTTCAGTGTAGCCTCGTGAAGCTGGGGGTCGAAGGAGGATAGCCGGTAGAAGCTACAACCACCCGATTGCGGCCGGATTCCTTGGCTTGATACAGGGCGCTGTCTGCGGCTTCCCTCAAGGCCTTGGGGTTTGAAGCATGGTCGGGAAAACAGGCCAATCCCTGACTCGTGGTCACTCTGAGCATAGGCCCTTTCTCTGCTCCTGAGTTCCTTTGTCGGGCCAGCTTATCGAGCAAGGTGAGCTTCTCCACGTCCCTGCGGATATCCTCCATGAGTGAATAGGCCGTTTTCACATCCGTGTCCGGCAGGATAAAGGTGAACTCATCTCCGCCGTAGCGGGCAGCCACGTCGGTAGGCCTGAGATAGCGGCGGTAGACCTCGGAAGCGGCCAGGATTACCTGATCGCCCACCTTCTCCGAATATTTTTCGTTGATCTCCCGGAAATGATCGAGATCGAGCATCACCACCGAAAGTGGTTTCGAGCCGTCCCGGGCTTTCATGAAGTATTCTTCAAGGGCCTCTTCGAGATAGCGGCGGTTATACAGTCCTGTCAGTGGATCTGTGATCGCCCGACGGCGGGCTTCCTCCCCCCACTGAACCATGTCAGAGAGAAACCCTCCCGTGTCCTCCAGACGGCGCCGGGTTACCGAAAGCATACGGGTCATCACTTTTCCAGCGCTGACCGGGTTGGAATCGATCAGCTGGAAGAACTCTCTTTCGTTCATGGCCAGCAGACGGGTTCGGGTCTTGGCGTAGCAGGTGGCTGAACGGGGTTCCTTTTCAAAGATGGACATCTCTCCGAAAAAATCCCCTTTAGCAAATTCGGCGATCTCCAGACTTTTACCGTCGTCCAGTGTAACTGCGATGCCCATGGCTCCCGATTCCACCACGAACAGCTCTCCGCCGGAGTCCCCCTGCTGGAACAGTATCTCCTCCTTCTGTAATTCTCGGGGATGCAGCACCACGAGAAGGCTCTGAATCTCTTCGTCGGTGAGATCACAAAAGATGCGAACGCTTTTCAGAAACTCTGTTTTTCCACTCATTTTCTTTGTTGACTGCAGATGCGATCGCCGCCGCGGATGCGGGCGGTGAACAGATTTTCGTAGGCCCGTTCGATCAATTTATCTGCCGAGGTGCCTCCGTTGGGGTAGGCGGCAACTCCGATGCTGACCGTGATGCCCAAATCTGTTCGGGGGTTTTCACTCTCCCGACTGACCTCGCTTACATTGATTTTGCTCATCCCCGCTCTTATCTGTTCGGCGGTTTCCCGAGCCACCTCCAACCCTACTTCAGGAAGGATCACGGAAAAGACATCGCCCTTGTAACGGATCGGGATACCCCGCTCCGCCAACTGGCTGCGGAGCTCAGAAGCCATTAGTTGCAGGGTCCGATCCCCCGCCTGGTGGCCATAGCTGTCGTTCAAGGTTTTCAGGTTATCCGGCTTGATCATCAGGAAGCAGGTTCCTTCGGGTTTCTGTTCGAGCAGGCGCAGGAAATCCTCCTCCAGATAGCCTGCGTTGTACAGGCCGGTAAGCTTGTCCAGCATCACCTGTCGCCGCAGTTCCTGTACCCAGGGGCTCTTTTCTGCGATCAAACGGTTTGTGCTGCGAATGCGTCGGGCCACAATGGCCAACAGGGTGCGAAGGATCTTTGCCTTGATCTGGGGATGTTCGCTGAATAAGGTTTCCACTTCTGCTGTCTGATCTAGTCCGGATTTCCTCCGGCCGTCCTCCGGCTGGGAGACGGGAACGATGAGGAGTGTCGTATCTTCTTCGCATCGGGCGGTTGTATCCACAGTTCCCCGGTCGAAGAGGGACAGCTCGCCGAAACTCTCCCCCGCGACAAAAGTGGCCAGGATGATGTCCCGATGCTCGTCACCGCTCTTGGTGATCAGCACCTCTCCTTGTTGAACCGTGTAAATCCTTCCGGTTCCGCTGTCTTTACCGGTTTCTTTGGGAAAAATAATTTCTCCCTTGGAGTAATCCCGCCAGGCCGCGTTGTCCGCAACCACCGCCAGCTCACCAGAGTCGAGGGTCTGAAACACGCTGACGGTTTTGAGAAGATAAATCTTATCCTTCCGGCCGAGTCTGGCGGCATTCCCTTTGTCTTTGCTCACCTCCGAAGAGTACAACTGGCTTGGCTGTGGGGTCAACTCGGAAGACAAGTTTTCTTGACGATGCCGGTTTCCAGGCGTACAGTTAAGGTATCCTGCAAAAGGAGGAAGCCTTCGTGAGGCAGCGGGTTTCTCACCGGTCGCGTAGAAATGGCGGTCGGACTCGCAGTGGATCGGAGAACCTAACAGGTTATCTCTTCATTTTCCCTTCAGTATTTCTCATTTCGGTTTTTGGTATCTTTCCCGTTTTCTTCACCCTCTACGTCAGCCTGCACAAATGGCGCATTAAGCGGGGCAGGTTCATCGGCCTGGCCAACTACCAGGAACTGTTCGGCAACTTCCTTTATTTGTTCTTAGTGATCGCCGCTCTGGTTGGCATCGCTCTTTCTATTTATCTGATTGGAAAGGCACGAGGGAAAAGAGCACCGTTGCTCGCAGGCTCGGGAGTGTTTCTACTGCTGATCGGTGTAGCTTCGGTTGCCGTGCTCCTGCCCTATCTGGACGAGGCAGGGGATGAAGGGATGTTCGCCTCACTGCGGGTCACGATCTGGTATTCCCTGGGGACTGTTCCCGTTCAGCTGGCTCTGGGACTGCTGCTGGCCTCCTTTCTGTACCAGAAGATCCCGGCCAAGCAGGTCTTCCGGGTAATCTACCTTCTGCCCTACATCGTGCCCTCCGTTGCCTCGGCGGCGGTTTTCGAGCGTCTGTTCTCCCTCAAGCCGGAATCCTTTGCCAACCAGGTGCTCGCTCTATTCGGCAAGCCTTCGGCGCAGTGGCTGTTGGAGCCCAAGGGCATTTTCTTTCTCCTCTCCGGAGAGCGCATGGCCGCGATGTCGGAAAACGTTATCGCCAACTACTGGCTCAGCTGGGCCCAGGGTCCCAGCCTGGCTCTGGTGTCCATCATGTTTTTCAACTGGTGGGTTTTCGTCGGCTACTACGCCCTGATCTACACCAACGGTCTGTCGAACATCCCCGGACAATTGTACGAGGCCGCGGAGGTCGACGGCGCGGGGAAGCTTACCGTGTTTTTCAAGATCACCCTGCCTCTGCTTTCCCCGACGACCTATTTTCTCACTCTGCTGGGAATCATCGGGACCTTCAAGGCTTTCGCCCACATCTATGTATTGCGCCACCCCGCCGCCCGGGGAGAAGTGGATCCGATGAGCGTCCAGATCTTCTTTACCTTCTTCCGCAAATCAAGGTTCGGCTATGCCGCGGCCATGTCCTTGCTGCTCTTCGCCATCGTACTTGTTCTCACTCTAGTCCAGCGTCGCATCATGAAGGAGCGGGTGCACTATGGTTAGGGAACGCTCTCCATGGCTCAAGGCTCTTCTGCTCCTACCGCTGATTCTAGGTGCCTTCGTTTCGATTATTCCCTTCCTGTTCATGGTGAGCCACTCTCTCAAGACCATCGCCGAGACCATTACCCGCTCCAGCGCGATTCCCTTCGATCCCAAGTTTTGGCCGCGGGTACCCCAGTGGATCAACTATGAAGTAGCTTGGCAGGAGGCACGCTTTGGCCTGTACTTTCGCAACAGCGTCGTTATCACCGCCATTACGGTCAGCGGCATCGTGGTCACCTCGAGCCTCGCAGCCTACGCTTTCGCCAAGCTGCAGTTTGTCGGACGGGATCTGATCTTCAGCATCCTCCTGGCTACCCTGATGATTCCCCAGACGGTGCTGTTGATACCCAACTTCGTTATTGTTGCCAGGCTCGGCTGGATCGACAAGCTGCCGGCCCTGACGGTTCCCTTTCTGGCCAGTGCCTTCCATATCTTTCTTCTGCGCCAGTTCTTCTCTCAGATCCCCAACGAGCTGATCGAGGTAGCCAAGATCGACGGTGCAACCCATCTGCGCTCTCTGATCTCGATCGTGATCCCCCTGTCCAAGGCACCGATCTTCACCGTCGTTTTTCTCTGCTTCATCTACACATGGAACTCGTTGCAGTGGCCCCTGGTGGTCACCCAGACACCGAAGTGGAGACCGATCGCCGTGGGGTTGAGCGTGTTTATCACCGAGGCCGGCCCGGAGACCCATTTGCGGATGGCCGGGGCCGTGATCGCTGTGCTTCCGGTGATTACCATGTATTTCATCGCCCAAAGGCAGTTCACAGAAGCCATTACCCGAAGCGGGTTAAAGGAATAAAAACAAAACCAAGGAGGAGGTAGGAAGATGAAACGACAGATCATTTTCATCGCGGCAGGGCTGCTGCTTGCGGCGGTTCTGTGCTGGGGCTCTCCCCAGGGGGAGAAGTCGGTGTTGCAGGATGTGGATCCCATCGGGGTCGAGATCACCTACTGGCACCAGTTCACCCGGTTCCAGCAGGAAACCCTCGAGGCACTGGTAGAAGAGTTCAACAATACCAACCAGTGGAATATCAAGGTAACCGCTGAGTTCGGCGGGCGCTACGACGATCTGTACAACAAGATGGTTACGGCCATCGCTGCCGGCAGCGTCCCGGATCTAGTCGCCGCCTATCAGAATGAAGCAGCGGCTTACCAGGTCAGCGGGGCCTTGGTGGACATCAACGACTACATCGACGATCCCCAATGGGGTCTGGGGGATGAGCGTTCCGACTACTTCGAGGGATTTTTACAACAGGATGTGAACGCCCAGTTCGGAGGGGCAAGGCTCGGATTTCCCCCCAACCGTTCTTTGGAGTTGTTGTACTACAATCTCGACTGGCTCAAGCAGATGGGATTCAGCGGTCCGCCGAAGAACTGGGACGAATTCTACCAGATGTGCAAGAAGGCAACCAATCCGGCTGAGAACCAGTACGGATACGCCATCAACACGGGTGCTTCGAACGTCTTTGCCCAGGTGATCTCCCGGGGCGGGGAAGTCGCCAAAGTCGACGGCTCGGGCTACACCTATAACACCAGGCAGATAAAGGACTCCATGGCTTTCATGAAGAAGCTCTACCAGGAAGGAGTCAGCAGAAAGATTGCCGAGCGCTACGGCGAACAGAACGACTTCGCCAACTGGAAGGTGCTGTTCACAATGTCCTCTACAGCGGGATTGCCCTACTACGCCGGTTCTGTGGCCAAGAGCGAGCAGGGACCTTTCGAGTGGAGCGTAGCGGCGGTTCCTCATACCACGGCGAGGCCTGCCCTGGACATCTACGGGGCCAGCGTGAGCATTCCCAAGAGCACTCCGCAGCGGCAACTGGCGGCCTGGCTTCTGATCAAATACCTCACCCAACCTGGACCCCAGGCCAAGTGGGTCGAGGCGACCAACTACTTCCCGGTACGAAAATCTACGGCTGCGCAGCTGGGGGACTACCTGAGCAAGAATCCCAACTACAAAACCGCCTACGATCTACTGCTGGGAAGCGATGCCAAGGCCGAGCCGCCCTTTGCCGGTTATGCCGAGGTCCGGGATGCGGTTTCCGCCGCCTTCAACAAGATTCTTGACGGTGCGGATATCGATGCGACACTCCAGGAGCTGGATGCGGAGGCCAACAAGATACACCAGGAAGTGGCGCCTTAGGTCTCAAATAAGTAGCGAAGCAGGAAATTTTTAACACCGGTGTTGTGATCCGGAATACTCTGCCTGTCAAAATACAGACCGGCCGGAGACCAGAGAGCCAGCATGGCCTGGATCCAGGGGCTGGGACAGAGGGGGGACAGATGCTGTCCCCCATTGAGACCTGCATCTAAAACCTCCGCCTCCGGATCGCACCGTCCGGTGAGATGGGTATCTGCCCCGGGATAGAGGAACAGCAGGTAGGGATCGTTTTTATCACCCCATAGATAGGAGATGTCAGCGCCCAGGCTGCTGTTGGCCTGCTCGACACACCGGAGCACCTGTTCGCCGATCCGTTCCCGGGACAGCCCCGTTTTACGGGCCTGTCGTGGATTCACCACCACCTGTCCGCAGTTGGCCGGGTGATAGTAGGCCACCGAGCGGCGAAGATTATATCCCTTCTTATTCTTGCGCACCAAACCGACCTCGGCGAGCAGGTCGTTAAGGTGCAGGGCCCGGCGGTACGGAGCCTGACCGTGATCCGCTGACAGGACGAGCAACGTTTCCTCGTCGAGGCAGGTCATGATTCTCCCGATATAGGAGTCGAGCAGCCGGTAACAGCGGCGAAGCAGCTCTGCCGCCCGCCCTTCGGGCCACCGGCCTTCGATCTGGTCGAGGTACACGTGGCAGAGATCGTCGATCAGGGAGAAGTACAGGATCGTCAGGCTGGAGCGTAGCTCCCGGATTACGGTCAGGGCCAATTCTCCCAATTGAGCGGTCACAAATTCAGACATGCTCATCTCTTCCTCGACGGAGAGGCCTCCGACATTTCTGGAAAAACGGAACAGGCTGCCATGAAAGATGGATTCTGGTACGATCTGTTTGGATCTGCCTTGCAAATCTTTCGATAATCGGACATGGGGGCGGGATGAGGAAGAGAGGAACAGGAATTTTCCGGTGGAATAACCTACCGCAGAAACTTTTGGAGAGAGTCGAACCGGCTGGATCTTACCAGGCGCCAAGGATGCAATCGATCTCCTTCCACGGCGTAGACGTACTTGATTGTCCTTGGATTCGACACGGAGGGCTACCCCGCCGAACTTCAGCCTCTCTTGCCCCGTACCAATCCGCATCCAGTCCGAATCAGGCAGGTGGTTGCGGTAGCCATCGAGTAGCAGATCGAATCCGGCATAGCCTTTTCCCCAGACCGGGTCTTTTCTGAATGCCGCGTTGAACAGGGTATAGCTGCGTTCTTTCCGTTCCAGTTCTTCCCAGATCGCCGGTGCCCCGGATATTCGTACGCCGAAGCCGCTTACCGACCGTTCGAGTCTACTTTCATAGTCGGGCATTTGATACCCCCAGATCCCGCTTTCCGCAGGTTCGGATCCGGAGAACAGGGCACGCAGGGCGGGGGGGGTCTCGCAGTTCGGATTCGGCGGCCGGCTTGAGCCGAGAAACCCTTCGGTCTGAATCGTGGATAGCGAGGGACAAACCCCGGCCTGGATACAGCGAGTGGTGATCTCATATCCGGCTGCGTCGAAAATCAGCCAGACGATCCTTCTCTCCTGCTGTTTACTCTGCTTCAACCACTGATCCTTTGAAGTGTTTCTACGGTTAGAGATTTGACAGGTTGCACCGGGAAAACTCTACGTGGTTGCGACCTGCAGGGCGATCTCCATCATGTCGGTATAACCCTCCTGGCGCTGCTCGGAGCTGGCAGTTTCCATGGTGACCAGGCTGTCGCTGACCGTGAGGATCGACAGTCCCTGAACATGATGTCCCGCGGTCAAGGTGTAGAGCGCAGTACTCTCCATCTCCGCGGCCAGCACGCCGTAGCGGGCCCAGATCTTCCAGAAGTCTGGATCGTCGGAATAGAAGGTGTCCCCGGTCAGCACCGTGCCCACCCGTACAGCAACGCCCCGCTTTTGAGCGATTTCGTAGGCCTTGAGAAGCAGCTCGAAGCTTGCCGCCGGAGCAAAATCGCATCCCTTGAAGCGGATGCGGTTAACCGCCGAGTCTGTGGAAGCCGCCTGAGCCAGAATGACCTCCCCCAGCTTTATGTCCTCCTGGAGGGCTCCGCAGGTGCCGATACGGATCAGGCGCTTGGCGCCGTATTCGGCGATCAGCTCGTGGATGTAGATCGATATCGAGGGGATTCCCATGCCGGTTCCCTGTACCGACACCTTTTTCCCGTTGTACGTACCGGTAAAACCAAGCATGCCCCGCACCTGGCTGTAGCACTCCGGTTTTTCCAGATACGTTTCAGCCACGTACTGGGCCCGCAGGGGATCGCCTGGAAGCAGCACCGCCTCGGCGATCTGTCCTGCTTTCGCTCCTATGTGAATGCTCATCGGATTCCTCCGTTTTGTCCAGCACACTTCTTCCAGGCCGCGCTGGCTTCGATATATTTCTTTAGCACTTCGTCGTTGATATACCCGAACTCTATGGCAATTTCCCCAAACATCCGGCTGTCTCCCGCTTTTTGGGCATCGAGTACTTCCTGCACCTGGTGTTCGTTCATAACACCGATTCTCTTCAAAAACTCACCGATTTTCTCAGACATAGGGTTTGCTCCGGTTCTCCTGTTCGTCTCGTAATTATATATGGATCGGGGAAAGAATCAATTTGATCTCGGAATATGTGTATCGACAATCGGCCAGAAATGATTGGAACTCCTCCGAATGGGAGTTGCCTGTTTTTCAAAAGCTGAACTTACCCTTCAGGTAGAGTTCATTTTCCTCTTTGCTGAGTCCGAAGGTTGTACCGTCCTGTCCTTCGATCCAGCGCAACCCGGCGCTGATTTCGGCGGCGTCGAAAGGCTTGAAGGACAGCTCGGGATTGATGACGACACCCCAGGTGCCGCCAAAGTCGCTTGGGTCATCCACCTCCAGGGCTACTGCCAGCGGTCCGAGCTTCAGTCGTCCGTTCAGTAGCTCCCACTCCACCGCTGCGAGTAGGTAGTCCTGGAGTTCCTCCCGGCTGTTCTCGAAGGCCAGCCCGTGGGCGTACTGAACGTTGAAGTACAACCCGAAGGGGAAGGTGTAATCCAGACCGAAGCAGGCTTTGACGTAGTGCTCTGCGTCCTCTTCCGACAGGCTGCCTCCGGAAACGGCCGTCAGGTCAGTGACAACGGTGTAGTCGGGGAAGAACGCAGCCCCTTCGGCCCAAACGCCGAGACCGAACAGCTCTCCCACCACATCCAGACCGGCGATATGTCGGCGTGGATAGCTGTTTTCAACTTCTAATTCCACATACGGCAGTCCTCCGGTAGACGTACCGAATATTGTCGTTGCAGCCGGAAAGTCCTGCCGGCCGAAGATATAGCTTAAAGCCAGGTCCCAACCGAACAGAGAGAACGACAGGCGAGTCCCGAGCGTCGCGTTCTGCCATGGATCGGCAACCGGCAGGGAGTAGCTCATCACCAGATTGGAGAGCACGAGAGGCGAGAGATCCGGAATCGCCGATTGCAGCTTTTCGGAGATCCCTTCGGGGAGCACTGCCGGTCGGAACAGGGGCAGGTAGACGCATTGAAGAATGAACAGCCGCGTGTACCAAGTCAGCTTCAATGCTTCGGAGGGCAGGCAACGCCCAAAATCCCAGAAGTCTTCCAGGTCGCTGGGGTTGAGATTGTCGATCGCGCTGATTTTCTCGGCGGTTCCCCAGGGAATCCTCTGCCTACCCGCCCTCAGATCCATGTTCCTGTGGGGAAATCCGTACAAATCCACGTAGGCCTCCCGCAGGACGATATCAACCGGCAGCAGACCTTCATAGTCGAAGGGATTATGGACGCTGAAGTCCACATCGGTGAAGCCTTCGGGGAAGCTCCAGGCGGCTAAAAGCCAGCCGTCCAGGAAGATGTGCACCTGCTCGTTGGGGTTCATCTCCGCATAGAGATCGAACAGCAACTCACCCCGGCTGAAGCTGCTGTTCGGAAAGTCGAAATCGTTGCCCACGGCCAGGCGAAAATCGCTGGACAGATAACCTCCGACAAGCCGTTGTTGGGCCTCCAAGGGTTGCCCGGCGAGGGCGAGCAGGGCGAAGGCGGCCGAGGTCACGTACAGGATAACTTTGGCCGTCGCCCGTATGGGATTTTTCATGATTTACTCCTCTCCTCTGCCTGGCTTTCAGCGGGACAGGTACCGTTCGGTGAACAGGGCATCCGAAAGACCGCTGTCGAAATGAATATCTTGCACGATCATACTGGTTCGATGATCTCGGATTAGATCAACCATTTCTCGTTCCCGAGCCACCCAGTACCCGTCGATTTTCTCGATCCTGCTGCTGGTCAATCGTTTGTACAGTCTTTCCGCCCGATCGAAGAACTCGATTCTGTCGGCCACGAAGTTATCCTTCCGCACCCACATGATCTGTTTCGAGTATTCGCTTGTGGCATCTTCGGGTATGAGTTGGAGAACAAAGTGCTCGTTCTCGGTTCCTACAAGAGAGGCTCGGTAGGCGGTCGAGTAGCTTTTGGCTTCCATGTCCTCGTAGCTGAAGTCCGTGCCGGCAAAGCGGCTGTTCTTCACGTGGGAAGCGATCCTCTTTACCTTTTTGTAGGCCGGGAGGTAGACGTAGATGTTCCCGCCCGGCAGGGTAAGCACGGCGATCCCGCGCTGATTCGCAGGCTCGGTGAAGCGGGCCAGCCTGCGGTCGGTGCCCTTCTGGTACATCTGTATGACCCGGGTCTGCTCAGCGCCCTTTTCGTCGATCAGAACCAGAGTCGCCTCCATTTCCTGGTCTTTGGGGGCGTTCATGGTCCGGTCGACCCGCTCCAGGATCTCCGCGGCGGACAGATCTTCGCTCCAGCAGCACGGGGACAACAGGATCGTGCTGACGATCACAGTTAGCAAGACTCTTTTCATCATTTCTTCCTACCTCTCTTCATGGATTGGTCGTCATCTTGTTTGGGATCGATAGCAATAGTGATCGGGCTCAATTGTCGCTGTGTTTTCAGGCTGGTTCCAAACAGGCGGACTTGCTCCACCAGAGCCCGGAAGATGCCCAAGGAGCTCATCATCATGATGGAAGGCAGGAGCAGGAGTGCTCCGACACCGGAGCCCAGCATAGTTACCACGATCAGCAGGGCGAATCGACCCAGGGGAAGGAAGGTCCCAAACACGAGGGAGACGAATCCCAGTGATACCGTGATCATGTTCACAGCGATCGCCTTTCCCGCGGTTCCGAGTGTCATGACCAGAGAACGCTCGCGTTCTCCGCTGCGACGGTACTCGTCCCTGAGACGGCTCAAGAAGTGGATCGAGTAGTCGATGCCTACACCCAGAGAGATGCTGCCCGCCAAAACGGTAACCACATCCAGGGGAATTCCGCTCAGCCCCATGGTCCCGAACAGGATGAACAGGGTGAACACTACCGGAATGAGCCCGGCCAGACTGCCCGCAACGGAGCGAAGCAGAATCAGATTGCAGAGAAAGATGAGCACAACCGCCACCAGCAGACTCTGAATCTGGCTCTTACGCAGGGCCTCGTCCAGGGCGTTGTAGATCAGCAGGGAGCCGCCGAGCTTGAAGGAGACATCCTGGTCCTCGAGCCCTTCGATGCGGGAGCGGATGACCCGGATCAGGTCGGACATGATGCGACTGTTCATCGATTCCAGGGTGGCCTGGATAACGGCTTCATCCTTGGCCTCGCTCACCAGCTGGTACAGGCTCTCCTCTCCTTCCAGCAGGAACCAGAGATTGGCCACTTGCGCTTCGGAGTCAGGAATGGCTCGTTCGTCGACCATTGCGTAGTTCATCTCTTCGATGAGCTCGACTACCGAATACACGTTGTGCAGCTCAGGGCGCGAACGCAGCAGATTTTCCATTTCCTTCATCCTGCGAAGAACTTCCGGATTCTGGATGTTGCCCCTGATCAGGATCTGAATAGTAGTGGACCCGCCGAATCGCCTCTGCATCATCTGCTCGGAGAAACGGATCTGGGTGTTCTTCTTGAAGTAGGAAAGGATGTCCACCTCCCTGTGGATCAGCGGTATGCCGATGATGCTGACCGCCACCAGCATGGCGGTGGCGGCGAAAACGGCTCGATGTCGTCGCAGCAACCACTCGCCAACGCGGAAAAACACGCCTCGATCCTCCGGTTCATCCCGATCGGCCTTGAGGCCCCGCAGCGGTTGTGACCACCGGCTCCGCGGCGGCATGAAGGAGAGTACCGAGGGAACGAAGGTGAGGGACAGTATCAACGAGAACAGGATTCCCAGAGCGGAGAAGATGCCGAACTCCTTGATCATGCCCAGGTAGGAACCGAAAACGAAGGCCGTGAACCCGGCAATTGTGGTAACGGCTGCCAGGACAACGGGCAGGGCGACCCGGCTCAATGCCTGCTGGGATTGCTCGCGCCGTTCCAGGCCGGTCCGCGGGATCTCTGCAAAGCTGCTGACAACATGGATGCTGTAAGCGCTGCCCACGGCGATCAACACCACCGGGATGATGTTGGAGATCACGGAGAAGGAGATACCGCAGAGGCTCATGATTCCGACGACCCAGAAGCTGCTGATCAGTGCCGACAGCAGGGGCAGCAGAACTCCCCGCAGGGAGCGAAGACCGATGTACAGAGAGCCAACGATCAACAGCGCCGCCAGCGGAACCAATCTAACGAGATCGCTCACCACCAGCGAGCTGATCTCGCTGAGCTGGAAGGGGACCCCGGCGTAGTATACTTTTTCATCAGGCCGGATCTCGGACACGATCCTGCGGATCTCGGCCGCGACATACGGTCCATCCGCATCCTCTTGGAGCTTGCTGACAATCACCGTTGCTCGACCGTCGGCGGAGACGAGTCTCCCCCTGTACATATCCTTTCCCAGCGTGTAGCCTTTCAGACTCTCCAGCTCATGCTCCTGCAGGGGAAACAGGGCGGGATTGATTAGTTTGCCCACCTCCAGCCAGTCATCCACCTTTTTGATGTCTATGATATTGGTCAGGCTGGTGACGTAGCGTACGCCTTCAATGAGCTGAAACTGTTCGGTGAGTTGATGGACCGTCTCCAGCGTGCCGGTGCTGAATACCTCTTCGCTCTCCAGGGCCACTACAGCCAACTGGCTGCCGCCGTAGGTTTCGCTGATATAGCTGTTTAGCTGCGTGATCGGATCGTCCTTGGGGAGGTAACCGATTATGTCGGGGTTGATCTGGATATCTTTGCTGAAGTAGCCGAACACGCCGGTAAGCACGGCGGTCACGATGATGATGGGGATTCGCAGGGAAACAACAGTCTTGGCCAGCTTGTTCATAGAACTCGTTTTCCTCTTAGAGTGTGACCCCGAATACGTTCTCGATGAGCAATTTCAAGAAGCCAGTGATGTGGGATTCCTTGAGACCGATCGAGCTGCTGCGGGCCAGCCTGACTGCGTCCAAGATGCCGAGGAAGAAGATGATCAGGGCCGCCTGCATCGAGCTTCGGGAAAGATCCTGTAGCTTCTGTCTGCGGGCGGCAATCGGTTTTACCAGGGAGAAGATCAAATCGGTAAGTTTTTCCAGCTTTGCCTCGATGCGGGTGTAATCGATGGCTTCGGAGAGAAGAATGTTTATCAGATCCAAATCCTCGAACAGCTTGGGGATGAACTCGTCGATCAGGATCTTGATCTTGGCTTCGGGGCTTGCCTCGGCGGCGCAAGCCTGCTCGAGTTGTTCGTACCACTCCTGCCAGCCCTCTTCGACGATTGTTTTCACGATTTCGTCTTTGCTTTTAAAGTAGGTGTAAATCGTTCCTACGGGAAATCCGGTTTCCCGCACGATGTCCGAGATCGAGGTGTTGAAGAAACCTCTTTGGGAGAAGAGCATCTTCGATGACTCGAGTATCGATTGACGTTTTGTCTCATCTTTCATTCTGGCCATACAGCGGCTCCATGTCGAAGTCATTAAAAAAGTGAGCGTTCACTCTTTTATCTTTGCAAATAAAAAAACGAACGATCATTCTTTTATTAAGTATATTTCCAGGCAGATCATTTGTCAATCGGAATAAGATTATGGATTATCCAATGGTGCTGCCGGTCCGACTTCTCACCGGTTGCCAGGCTCATTCACGTCGAGCTCTGCGCTTGACGATCAACCCTACCAGGACCGCAAAAATTTGAGATCGGGACCGATTCTCCCTCTCCTTCAGCCCAGTTCTCCACATTGGAGCATCACCTACTCCTTCCATTGCACGCGGATGATTCGATAGGGTATCCCGTTCTTGGTAAAGTACTTCATCCAACGCTTCTGATTGATCTGCAGCTGATCCCCAGGACCTTTGACTTCTACCAATTCGTAGCTTTTCGCTGTCCGCCTATGTCCAGTTGAAAATAGGATGAGGTCGGGAAATCCGGACTTATTCGCCCCCGGATTCCAGCTGAGTCTGTCGAATACCGCAACCAGATGCTGTCGAGGAATCAGGCTCACGCTCCGCTCGACAAGCTTCCGGGGCAGGAATTTCCAGTGCACCAGATCGTTGGCTATTCCCTGCTTGTGATCGTAGAGCCCGAGGAGTTTCTTGGGCCAGGATGAGGAGCTCTCGATGTGGATAAGGCGCTCCTCTATCAGCCGAGCCCGACGTCGCCTGAACTCAGGCCGGAACAGATCACGGGGTCCCCGCTGATAAGGGTTGAAGAAGGTCCCCGGTAGAGACAGGAACATGATATCCCAGAAAGCCAAGCCGAACAGGCCGACCCAAAGCACGTTCTCGGCGTGATAGGCGCCGAAGCCCTGTTCCTGGAAAAAACGAAGCATAGCGTCTTCGACACTCACGAGCGGATCGTGTACCAATTCCAGATTTTCTGTTGGTATCTCGGCAGGTTCGACCTTTACCACAGGAAGCCCCAGTTTCCGGGAGAGCTTTCGGATGTAACGATCGGCGAACTCGAGTTCCGCCTCCTCCCAGGGATCGTTCATTATCTTACGGCAAAGTTCGAGGGCTTCTGCCGCTTTTCCCTGACGCTCCAGGATGCGGACTTGCCGTTCCCGGGAAGGGGGAAGAGCTGCCAACCTATACAGGTGAAGGGCCCGTCTGTCCTTCCCGATGCGTTCGAGATGACGGGCAACCCCGTTTACCAGGTTGTCTCGCATCCGCCGCAGACCTGGATCTTCCTCGACAGCACTCTGTTCCGGAAGATATTCGATCAAGGAAAGCAGGGCGTTCGCGTCAATCTCATTCACCGAATGTCCTCCCACCGTTTGGTAGAAGGCGTCGTTCAACTCGATCAGGCGAAGGGTGTGCTCCAAGACCTCTCTGGAACGGAACAACCGATCCTTCTTACGAATCTTGTAGGACTCGTAGCGCACATGCCCCAGGTCCGTGACGACGAACTCGGTTAGGTCCTGATAGAGATTGCCGAAAAATAGCAGGCGGTAGATCAGGATCTCCCGCTCTTTCAGAGGGCGGTAGAGATGGAACAGCCCGCGCAGATAGTCCCGTACTTCGTGTTGGTTCGGGATTGCCATGGCCAGCTGCACTAGCTGGTCTTTGCGGAGCGCTCTGAGGGCAGTCATTGACGAATCAGGATCGAGTCTTTGGGTACAGGAGGAAATCAATTCCAAGACTTCCGGTTTACGCAGAACCGCCAGCTCCTGTTCAAGCTCCCAGGGCCCGTCCACATCAAGGAAGCCTTGTTGGTCAAGCTCTTCAGCAGCAGCCTCGATGTCAGGGATCTCGTTATAGACTAGTGTGTCGCTTCGAAACAGCGGGCCTTTTCGTGACATCAAGCGTACGTAGAGGCGCCGGGCGTCCACGGACAGGGAGCGAAACAACTGCGAGAAGCTTTTTTCATCTGCACTCAGAATGTCGTCGTAGTGGCTGTCGACGAAATCGAGGATCGTCTGGAAATTATCCAGGTAGTAGCCGACAGGAAGCTCCTCCGGGTAATCCTGAGCTGCGCTCTCTCCCACTTCAGCTCCCTCTCATATCGGTTTGAGTTTCTCAAGAGTTTCCCGAATTGTATTCTCGATTTCCCTGAGGGTGTGGAGGGGAGCAAAGGGATCATCTATAGGAACCACGCTGTCGCTTTTGGGGTCGAAGTTGATCGGTCCGTATCTGGCCTTTGGTTTGTCCGGGCCAAGGATCATCTGAAAGGTATCCCCTTGGGAATAATGCCAGAACTCAAAGGGATAAGCGACAAAACCACTGCCGATCATGATCTCTGTTATCCGTTCCCTGTTGCTGCGGGCAGACTCGGAGACGAGGGGAGAGGACATAGGGGTGTGCTCACTGAGTTCGAGATATGGCCCGCCTCGGTCCAGTTCGTTGCCATTGCTGCGATCGACGACTGAAATGTCCAGGGCGCTCCCCGACATGTGGGTACCCAGCTTGGGACGGGTTGCTATGAGCACGGAAAGCCGGCGAAACATCAGCTCCGCAGAAGGTACCGTCCCTTCCAGTTCCCAAATGACCTTATTCAGTATTCGTTGAAAGATTCCAGGATCCTGTCCCAGGGCTTTCTGCATAGCCCATGACCGGTAGGCGTCTTCGACTTTCAGGATCCAGCCGTGGGAGTTCATCTGTCGGCAGGCTTCCAGGAAGGATTTGATCAATCCTTCTCTTAGGTAGAACTGGCGATCGAAGCGATCGGCAAGGAGGGACTCCGAAAACAGAATCTCGACGCCTGCTTGCTGAGCCGCATCGGGTAGATATACCATTTTTTCGCCGCATTCCTGGACCGGAATGTCAAGGATTTTCTCCATAAAGGAAACAGCCGCCTCCATCTGCTCTTTCCAATACCTCCGGGCTTTCTGTTCGTACTGTTTTGACGCCACGTTGGGTCTCGATTCATCCAGTTTGTTTGTTTCAATACTACTATATCCTTCGTAGTTTGCCCGCAACTATTCAGTATCTAGGAATGCTCCTGGGATACCGTTATGTTCTGAAGCCGGTTCCAGCTGTCTATCCAGGAGGGATCAAGAGCTTGACCCCCATAGACGTAAGCACAGAGAATATCGCAATATTCTTTTACCGCCTCACTGTAATTCGGATAGTGCAGCTGAACGGCGCGCGCCCAATTTTCCCAACCGTATTCGGTCGGAGGCGGAATCCCCAAACGACAGAGGTGTCGCACCAGACCACGGGTGCGGCAGCGAAAGCGAATTTCCCGACCCATGCCGTGTGTCATCACACCCAGGCTCCGCATGCGCAGCAGGTGCAGACGGTGAACTGCCCACAGGAGGCCAATGACAACGATCATACCTAAAAGGAACTGAAGCGCTCCCAAGGTAAAACCGTCGATATCCTCCCTGTCCATACCAGCCGTCTCCGGCGGTCTGTCCCGCACCTCGCTGCCCAAGACAGCCTCGATCTGGCGCGAGGTTTCCCGGTCCAGTTCCATTCCGAATTCGTACATCAAGCCGTCCTCTACATCTGCGTAGCTTCTGCGGTCGAGAGCATGGGTCGCTTCCCACTGCACCCAGCCTGCCCCTTCGATCCAAACTTCCGCCCAGGCGTGGGAAGAATGTCCGGTAACCGTGGCCGGAGAACCATCGGGGGTCACCCCTGCGCCGGTTACCGGATTCCTGTGAGCTGAAGATTTCGATTCTCTGTCGGTTTCCTCCTGCATCGCTTCCAGGAGACTCGATTGCGTTCTTGGAGAGGCTCGATTTATTTCGTCGGCGAGGATAAACTGATGCATGATTGCGCCTTCTTTATAGACAAAAGCTTTCTTCGTTTGGTCCCATACGGTCACGCCGGTTATATCCCCCGGAAGTAGATCCGGGGTAAACTGTATACGGGCAAAATCGAGGTTAACACTGGCAGCCAGGGATTTCGCCATGGTGGTCTTACCCACACCGGGAACATCTTCGATCAACACGTGCAGGCCGGAGAAGAAACCGACCAACAGCAGGTCGACGATCTTTTCTTTACCAATAAAAACCTGCTGGACGGTCTCGCGGATTCTATCGACAATCGATACTGTCCGCTGGATCCGTTGCGCAGACACTCTGAATGCCGGTATAGAGGTGTTCATACTCCAAGTATATATATTATCTTATTGCTAAACAATAGGTATTGGGTTATGACAAGATCACGCCTGTTTTTATTAGGGGGCCTGTGGCTGGGTGCCGCAGCCGTGGTGATCGCCTTGTTCGGAGCTTGTTCACCTAGATCCCTTGAAGGTAGCGCCGATCGTTCCCGGGGATACGCTGCCTTCTCATCCCAAAGCAAAGAGTCAGGAGACCAGCAGCAGTTAACCTTCGCTGATCTGACGGAAAGTCTCAAGGGGCATGTGGGCTATCTGGCTTCGGATGCATTGTCAGGCCGACTGATCGACACTGAAGGCATTGCACTGGCAGAGCATTATATCGCTGGCACTTTTAGGCGGTTCGGATTGTCGCCTCTGCCCGGGCAGGAAGAATTCAACTTGGATTTCGACCTGTACCAGTGGGGCATTGACGATGAGAAAACCATACTCGCTGCACAGATCGGCGAACGAACGCTGGTCGGTGTTCCAGGAGAGAATTTCCGTCCATTTCCTTTCTCGGCTGTAGGGATGGTCCATTCTGAGGTGATCTTTGCCGGCTACGGCATCACCGCTCCGGAGTATGACTACGACGATTATGAAGGATTGGAGGTTGAGGGCAAGCTCGTATTGGTGTTTCGTCATGAACCGCAGAGTGGTTCAGGAGAACAGTACTTCCAAGGGGCGGAGCTTACCGATCATTCTTTGTTTCTGACCAAAGCGCGAAATGCTCTACAGCACGGAGCCGTCGGCTTGCTTCTGGTAACCGGTCCGGCCAGCTACACTGGGCCGGAAGATTTTCGCCTGCAGCCTAGGCTTAGTCTTCAACCCACGACATCACGGTCCTATGGAGTAGAGCGACAGGATATTCTGGCCTTGCATGTCTCTCAAACCTTCGCCGCCGCCCTGATCGAACCTTCCGGCATGAGCCTCGAGGAGCTCCAGGAATCTCTTGAAGCGGGTAAAAATCCGGAAGATTTAGCAATAGGCGATGTGACGGCTCGGATGAGCGTGGAGACGCTGGATAGGGGCGAAAAGATATCAGCCCGTAATCTTGCCGGATTCATTCAGGGTTCGGATCCCGAGCTCCGGGATGAGTGGATTATCATCGGTGCCCATCATGATCATCTGGGAAGGTTTGCCGGAGAGGGAGACACGATATTCAATGGCGCCGACGACAATGCCTCAGGAGTGGCGGGAGTTCTATCCCTGGCCGGAGTGTTGAGCGCCGCCGATCCTCCGCCGCGGCGGAGCGTGGTATTCGTCACCTTTTCGGCGGAGGAGCAAGGGCTTTTGGGATCGCGAATCTTTACCAGAGAGCAGATCGCTCTCGAACGGGTGGTGCTCATGATCAATCTGGATATGATTGGAAGAAATCCTCAAGATCCAGTTCAGATCATGGGGGACGGCTATACACCGGGGCTGAGGGAGATCGTGGAAAACGTCAACCGGGAGATTGGCCTTGCCTTACGTTTCGGTGGAGTGCAGTACAGTCCGGCCAGTGACCACGATCCTTTTTTTCAAGAAGGAATTCCCTTTCTCTTTTTCTTCACGGGAATACATCCGGATTACCATGGAAGGGAAGATCATAGTGAGAAACTCGCCTATGCCCGGATGGCGAGCATTGTGAAGCTGGTACAGGGCATCGTGCTGGACATCGCCCGCAACGACATTGCTTTTGGATCGTCGATTTCGGTGTGGTGGCTGGGTCTGACCGTGCAGATGCAGGAGCAAGAGGGTAGATGGACAGCAACCATTATGACCGTGGAAGAGGGGTCTCAAGCTCAAAAAAACGGATTTCAAAAGGGCGACAGAATTACAGACCTCGACGGAGTACCCATCAAGGGACCCCGAGATCTTCGCAGGCAGTTGTATTCCTTAGAGCCCGAACAAGTGCTGGCGGTACGGCTGGTGAGGGACGGCCGAGAGTTGGTTGTATCTTTCCGTCGCGCGCCTGCGGGATATCTGGGTGTAATGATTGAACGGCTGGAGGAGGATCTGTTGAAGCAAAACGAGTTGCAGTCCGATGAAGGTGTGATGGTAAGTCGAGTGCTTCCCGGCGGTCCCGCTCAGCGGGCAGGTTTGCGGAAGGGGGACGTGATAATCGCCATCGCAAACCAGCCGGTGAATGTCGCCAACCTAGACGATATGCTGGCTCAGATCGGAGCGAATAATCCGGTAGAACTCATCTTATTGCGGCAGGCAGAGCGTATCACGGTCAACTTGACCCTGGGTGTGCGGCCCTGACAGTCGGAGGTTCAAACAGATAAGATCTGATATTTGGAATCAAAGCGGACGGCGATGCCGTCTTTTTCGGATCGGATGACCTTACCGTTGGTTTGGATCTTACTTCGTATCTTCTGCTTCACAGGCAGAAAAAAGGTGAGCTCCACGGGAGTATCTATAGGTAGCGGATCCTCCGTGCATATGTATGCTCCGTCGGATGATATGTCTCTGGTATAGAGCTCGAGCTGATTTGCTCTGTTTTCTAATTCCTCGAGAACCGTATACAGGCGGAGGTCGAACCGCTGTAAACCTCTCTTCTCTCGTATTTCGTGTAGATCGTTCATGCCAGTGATCCTTTGGTCGTCCTCATGTTCGTTTCTACATATTTTTAAGCAAAAACTGTACCAGATTTCATATATCGAAAAAATAAAAAATAAAATATTATATAACAAGAAATTATTTCATTTCTCCATACGGCAGTTGCCTGGGAGGGATGGTATTGTGATTACGACAATGTAATCGACTCGAGCGAATATTATGATGACGACCGAAAATCTTGTTTTTATTGACCAACTGATAGGTTCGTTCTATCCTTTCGGCATGACGAGTCTAGAGCAAGCATTGAAAAGACTGAAGGCTTCCGCCAGACCCGATCAGCTCGAGGGAATGGCAAAGTACGGCCTGGTGAATGAGAACAGGCTGGGTGTGTCGATGCCCGATCTGCGCGCGCTGGCCAAGGAGATCGGAAAGGATCATGACCTGGCACTCGAGCTCTGGGAAACGGGTATCCAGGATGCGCGCATTCTGGCGGCTCTTGTGGACAAACCGGAAAAGGTAACGGAAGAGCAGATGGACAAGTGGGTACAGGGGATCAACTCTTGGGATGTCTGTGATCAGGTCTGCATGAACCTCTTCGACAAGACTCGGTTCGCACGGAAGAAGATCGCCGATTGGTCGGAACGGGAGGAGGAATTTGTGAAACGAACCGCCTACTCTCTGATCGCCTGTCTGGCCTGGCACGATAAACAGGCCCCTGATTCCCTGTTTCTTGAGTTCCTTCCGATCATCACAAATGGAGCAACTGACGAGCGGAACTTCGTAAAGAAAGGGGTGAGCTGGGCTCTGCGGCATATCGGAAAGAGAAACCTGAATCTCAACCGGGTGGCATTGAAGACGGCCAAAGAGATACAGAGACTGGACTCCAGGGCTGCACGCTGGATTGCCTCAAATTCCATCCGAGAATTGGAGGGCGCGGCGGTCCAGAGGAAGCTATTGAAACGCTGCACCGCACCTCGCCGGTATATTTGACAACTTCCGACAACGGATAAATAATAGGAATACCCGCATATGGTACGAAAAGCAACGACATGCTTTCTGATCTGCTTGCTTCTTCTCCATTTATCCTGCACATCTCTTCCGCGAAACAACCCAACTGATGAGGAAACCTTGATCAAAGCAGACAGCAGCCTTGAGTTCCCGGGCCTGCATTGCTGCGATGTATCCGGACTTCGCTTCTATTTCACCGGCGATGTGTTTTTACAGCGGGCGGAGGAACTGATCCGTGACGCCCGGGACTATATCCTCATTAATGTTTTTGTGATTATCGACGACCAGAAGGGGAAGCACATCATCGAGCTTCTCAAACAAAAGACAGAAGAAAATGTTCGGGTATACGTTATCACCGACTCATGCTCCGGTTTCCTATCCGGTTTTGTCGAGGGCAGGACAGCGGTCCCCTATCTGGTGCAAAGGGGAATCCCGGTAACCGAGTACAATCCCATCCGAGCGAACCGAACCGGACGGTTGCCGGTATTCGAATACCGGGACCATCAGAAGTTCTGGTTGATCGATGGGGAAACGATCGTTCTAGGTGGGCAGAACATCTGGGCGACTTCCTTGAACTCCCCGGAAGAGTTGGGAACAACCGATTCCATGGTGGAATTTCGATCAAGCCTGGCTGCGAGGGAGCTACTCTCCGGATTTGTAAGGGAATGGAACTCCTATTCCATGGAAAAGATCAAAGAAGAGGACTTCGAAGTAAATCCAAACTCCAACGGCACCACCTGTTTATGGCTCGTTCATCAACACAGGTTTACAGATCCTCTTATCGGAGAGATGTTCGATCGATTGATGGATACCGCAAAGGAAGAGATCTGGCTGATTCAATCCTACACCATGCCGGATCGTTCGATCGTTAAAAAGATCCGGCGATTGACCGCTGCAGGAGTGAAGGTGAACGTCCTGTTCTCATCCGCCTATCACAGTCTTGATAAATTTTACTACGCTACGGGCTATCGAATGCTCGATCTGATCAGAGCAGGGGCCGTTCTCTGGGAGTATGGTCATTCCAAATCCCATCTGCACTACAAGGCAGTGATCGTGGATGACCGCTGGTTCACCATCGGTTCGGCAAATCTCAACTTCCGTTCCTGCCATCTGTCCAAGGAGGTAAACATCCTCTTTGAGGGCAGCGACTTGGGGGCCCCGATGCTGGAAAATCTGGAGGAGCTCAAAGCCGGGTCCTACAGGGTCAGTGAACAGACGGCCTCCGAGCGCAGAGGCCTTCGATTCCTCGCTTTCTACCTATTCTTGTTTTTCGGAGGATGAGGATGCGGCGGGTCCCGGTCATACTGCTGTTGTTCCTCTCCCTATTCGTCCCTGCAAATGAAAGCTGTGCTTTAGGAGCGGAGAAGCCGTGGTTCGGCGGACTGTACACCGGATTCTGCGGCTTCTCGGAGCAGACGGGGCTGCCAGCGGCGGAATACCTGGCCGTCGGGCTGTTTGCCGAGCCCCTGAACAATCCTGTGCTCAATCCCGCCCTTCTCTGCGGGGTTTTGATACCTCTATCTCCGGCCAATACCGGCGGGATGCGTGTTCAGGTTGCAGGAGAGCTGACTATTTTTGACCTTCCGGTCTCTTTCCTGAAAGATCGGTTTTACATCACCAGCTGCTGGAGTCCGGGGGTGGGAGCGGAATACCTGTTTTACTTCGATTCCAGTACCTCCTCGTTTTCTGTGCTGGTCGCTCCTTTCCGTTTTCGCGTTGGAGATGGTGTATTTACCTTCGGCTCAATCGAGTTGTTTCTATCCGTTGGAGTGGAATTGCGGGGATGGGGTTTCACGCTTTTCAAAACCGCTCTTTTTCTTTTTTGAGGAGACCGATTCGGATGTATGGAAAGGATCGAACTAAAAGCTGGGCGATCGTTCTTCTCTTGGGGATCATCCTTCTTCTGCAGGCCTGGAGTACCGGAGCTTCCGGATTCGGTTTGACCTTCTCCACCAATACCTTTTCCGGATCGGGCCGGTCTGAAGATTCGCCGGTGCCCCCTGGACTGTACTGTCGAGGGGGACTCGCCTGGCTTCCCGGGAGGCACCTGGAGATCGAGCTCTATCATATTCCGCAAATTACTCCCCGCTTGTACTCCCAGGTGTTTTTCGGCGGCTCCGCGGGCTACTGGATCCTGGAGAGAAAGGAAAATTCCTACTTAAACGCGATCGTCGAAGCGGGTTTCCTCTACGGGCTCGATCGGACGAAACTCCTCAACTTCAAGATAACCCCCATCGTATTCGGCTGCCCCGCCTTTCGCTACGCCGAAAAGTTCTGCACTTTGGGGCTGCTTTTCGACCTGGAGCGGAAGCGCCTGTTGTGGCAGTTGCAGCTGCTGGCGGTCACCCTGTACCTGTAAGCACGGTCCATCAGACGGGCTCCTCGAATCTCATCACTTCCGAAGTGTATGGACGTAGTCGATGCCTTCGCCTGCAAGGAGAACGTAGGTGAGCAGCCGGTCGCGGGAGATCTCGAAGGCCATAAACCCAGGGAGTCCCGCGGAGTACACCGTATTGTCACCGCAACCCGTCTTTCTGGTCCGGGAGCCGGCGCCGCTCACCATGTAGCTGACCCCGAACACCGGTTCCAGGATCTGCAGGTCATGCTCGTGGCCGGCGAGGTACAGGTCCACTCCACCACGAACGAAGAGTTCCTGCAGCCGGGCGATCAACTTACGATCGCTCCCATAATGCCCGTTGCTGTACAGGACATGATGTCCGAACACGATCTTCCAGACCGCCGCGGACACGGAAAGGGAGTCGCTCAGCCAGGTCAGCTGGGCCTCCTCTGTCTCAATGGTATTGGTGTCAATTCCAAAGAACTCTATCTGGGAACCATCCCGCAGTTCGCGGATAAAGGAGTAGTAGCGGCCGGGCATCTTCCAGCTGGATTCCGGATGCTCGAAGGTGTAGTCAACCTGGGCTTTTTCGTTTCTGCGGTAGTCGTGATTACCCAGTACGGCGTAGAAGGGAAGATTCAAATCCGTTGAATCATACAGCTCCTCAAAACGATCACGCCACCGGCGATCGTGAGTCGAGCGAACGCCCCTAGGGTAAAAATTGTCGCCGAGAAACAGGGCGAAGTCGGCGGCGAACCCCGGTTGGAAACGGGCCATGGCCGTTGCAACGGCTGCTTGTCCGGCATCTCCTGTTCCTGCATCGCCGAGGGCGTAGAACCGCAGGACCGTCGCGTCCGGGTGGATTCTTGGCAGATTCCTCGCGAAATTTTTACACATGGTGAAAGAAGAAAAAAGCCGGCTGTACGACCGGCTTTAAGAGACTCTGGCAGAAGAGGCAGAAACCTGTTTCTCTTACCCAGAGACCACGGTTATTGGATCAAACTGTCCAACCATTGTAAATATATTCCTTTTCCGGTTGATTATCAATATTGGATACCACGGGCTTCCGACTATTGCTACATATTGCCCAATCATCCCCGGACGGATATATTCGCTGTAGGCCATGAGTCATCCGTTTCTTAAAAGCCTCTCCTCTGATTTCAACAAAGTGATACGGAAGCGAGGCCTGGACTACTATCACCGAGGTAAGGTGAGACTGACGGAGTTCGACCCGGGGGATCCCGGTCGGGTACTGGCCTTCGTCCAGGGAACCCGTCGTTACACCGTGCAGCTCGAGTTCGTAGGGCTCGACGTTACCTACTCCTGCTCCTGTCCCTATTTCTTCGACAGGGAAGAGCCTTGCAAACACCTTTGGGCTGTGCTCCTCAAACTGGACAAAAGCGGTTTTTTCTCCAAGTGGGAAGCAGCGCGCAGCGTCGGTCCGGCGGAAGAGCAAGGCGATGTTGTCGAAAATTTTCCAGGTCTGCCCGATGCGGACCAGATACAGGGGCTCAGCAGCAAGGGAAATCGATCCCGCGCTCCCGTACCGGAGTGGATGCTGGGACTCAACCGGATCCGGGAATACTGGAAGGCGGAGTTACGGTCCCACCGGAAATCCTGGCCCCCTGATCGGGAGATCCTCTACGTCTTCGACATCCCGCGGACCCTTTCCGGCAGCCAGGCGATCGTTCATCTGCAATATCGGGATAAGAAGGGGGAAGCGAAGTCGATACCGGGCAGCGGTGTCCGGATGGCTGATCTGTGGCAGCTCCCCGATCCGCGGGACCGGGAGATCCTGGGCGTGCTACGGGGAGGATCATACCAGAACGTATACGAAGAGGACGCCTTCGGTTACCGCCTCCTCGGTCAGGAAACCCAGCTTCTCTGTCCCAGCTACCTGCTGGACGTTGATCTTGTCCGGCTGCTGCTGCCCAAGATGGCGGAAACGGGAAGGCTTTTTCTCAAGACCCGTCCCCGTTCGGACTTCGATCCTTTGCCGGTTGTCTGGGACGACGGGACCCCCTGGGAGTTCCGGCTCAAACTCACAGAGAATACAACAGGCCGGGGAGTTCGGCTGGGAGGGGTCTTGAGAAGGGAAGGTAAGGTGATGCCTCTCTCGGAACCTGATCTTCTGCTAAGGGGTGGTTTGATGTTCACAGGAGGACGTCTGGTCCGCTACACGAGTGCTGGTTCCTTCTCCTGGATCAGCGTGCTTCGCCGCAGGAAACACCTGACCCTGGCCAAAGAGGAGCTTTCGGGGTTTCTCGATGAGCTGCTGTCCTTTCCCGATCTCTGCCCTCTGGAGATCGACGACTCCCTGCATATCCGCACGGTCGCCGGCAGGGCTCAACCTAGACTCAGGGTGAGCAAAGCGGATCGGGACCGCCATTCTCCAACGGGCGGCGGTCTGATCGGCGAGCTTTCCTTCGCATACGAGGACCAGGTGGTAATCGGGCTGGCGGATAACTCGGGAACCTTTGTCGAGACGGAAAACCTCGTGGTTCTGCGGAACAGGCAGGCGGAACAAGAGGCGCTGGAGCGGCTGCTGGAACTGGGACTCCGTTACGTGTATGAGTACCGCAGCCGCGCCAAAGTGTTGAAGCTGGCTGCCCGCCGTCTTCCTGGTGTGGTGGATCAGTTGTTGAAAGAGGGCTGGCTGGTTGAGGCTGAGGGGAAGCTGCTGCGCAGCGCCTCTGGCTTCAACGTTCGGATTGTCTCAGGAATAGACTGGTTCGAGATTCGGGGCGCTGCCCGTTTCGGGGATCTGGAGATCAGCCTGCCGGAGCTGCTCAAAGCCCTTCGAAAGGGGGGCAACACGGTCCGCCTGGGCGACGGCAGCTTTGGAGTGCTGCCCGAAGACTGGCTGAAACAGCAGGGATTTCTCCTCAAACTGGGAGAGGTACAGGAGGATCACCTGCGCTTTCGCAGCTCTCAGGCGCTGATGATAGACTTGTTTTTGCAGGCCCAACCGGAGGCGAGCTGTGACGATGTGTTTAGAAACCTGCGGAACAAGCTGAAAGACTACTCGGGTATCAAACCCCTGGCCGCTCCGCCAGGCTTCGTCGGCTCGCTGCGGGGCTACCAGCAGGAGGGGCTGGGGTGGTTCGATTTTCTCGACGAGTTCGCTTTCGGCGGTTGTCTGGCCGATGATATGGGGCTTGGTAAAACCGTGCAAGTACTGGCTTTGCTTGAAAAGCGGCGCAACGGTTCGCTGAGCCGAGCCGGCAGAAAAAAAGCAACCAGAGACCGGCGTGCTCCTTCCCTCGTAGTGGTGCCTAAATCCCTGGTGTTCAACTGGAAGCAGGAGGCGGCTCGTTTCACACCCGTGCTGAGAGTTATAGATCACAACGGACCGGGCCGACGAAAAGAGGCAAACCATTTCAGCCGCTACGATGTCGTGCTGACCACCTACGGCACAATGAGAAACGACATCGCCCTGCTCAGGGAATACCTGTTTGATTACATCGTCCTCGACGAAGCCCAGATCATCAAGAACGCGAGCAGCCAGACCGCAAAAGCGGCCCGGCTGCTGCAAGGTCGGCGGCGACTGGCCTTGAGCGGCACGCCGATCGAAAATCACCTGGGGGAGCTGTGGAGCCTGTTCGAGTTTCTCAATCCGGGCATGCTGGGAGGAGTATCCTTTTTCAAGAGGCACCTGAAGAGTCGAGAGAGTTTGGACGACGACATCCGAACACGATTGGCCCGTTACCTGAGACCCTTCATCCTGCGTCGAACCAAGGAGCAGGTGGCCCCGGAGCTGCCGGACAAGGTAGAGCAGACCTTGTTCTGTCAGCTGGAACCTTCAGACCGGCACCGCTACGATGAGCTGAAAGGCTACTATCAGACCACCCTGCAGCAACGCATCGAATCCGACGGCCTGGGAAAGGCCAAGATACAGGTTCTAGAAGCCCTGCTGCGCCTGCGCCAGGCGGCCTGCCATCCTGGTCTTCTAGATGAACGGAGCCTGAACCGCTCCAGTGCAAAGCTCGATCTGCTGCTCCAGCATCTGGAGGATGTCGTGGCCGAGGAGCGCAAAGCTCTGGTGTTCTCCCAGTTCACCAGCCTGCTTCAGATTTTGCGGCCTAGACTCGACGAGCTGGGGTTCGTGTACGAATACCTGGACGGCAGGACCCAGGATCGAGCCCAGCGGGTGAGGCGCTTCCAGGAGGATGGAGAGTGCAGGCTTTTTCTCATCAGTCTGAAAGCGGGGGGCCTGGGGCTGAACCTGACCGCGGCAGAGTACGTGTTCCTGCTCGATCCCTGGTGGAACCCGGCCTCCGAAGCCCAGGCCATCGACAGGACCCACCGCATCGGCCAGGACAAGAAGGTTTTCGCCTACCGGCTGATCGCCAAGGACACCGTGGAGGAGAAAGTGCTGGAGCTGCAGAAATCCAAGCGGGAGCTGGCCGAAGCGATCATCAGCCAGGACAACAGGTTGATCGGCGAGTTATCCCGGGAGGACTTGGCCCTACTGCTTTCCTGAGGTCGGGAATCCAATCCACTACCCGGCTTTCTTCCCACTTCCACAAAGCTTTCTTCAGTGATGTCGGAGCGGTAAACACCAACAGCATGATCGTCATGGCGCGGTAGCCATTCCCGTCTCCACCTGGATGAAGGTAGGGCTTTCTGCTATAGTTACTTTATGCCGAACCGAGCGGATGATTGGCTTAGCCAGGCACAGTGTAATCTTGAACAGGCTCAAGCGTCGAAACGGGATGATCGCCACGAATGGGCCTGCTTCGCTGCCCAGCAGGCAGCAGAGCTGTCGGTTAATGCTCTGCATCTTTTTTTCGGCCAGGAAGCCTGGGGGCATGTGGTCGCCAAGCTGCTTACCGAACTGCCCATTGAAGTTTCCGAAGATTTGATAGAAAAGGCAAAAGTTGTCGATAGTTTCTATATTCCCACCAGATATCCTAATGGACACTCAGAGGGAGCCCCATATCATCACTATGGGTCTATCCAAAGTCGGGAGGCTATCCGTTATGCCGGTGAGATCATTGAATTCGTCCGTGATCAAATGGCCGGATAAGGAATGCGTTCGGCAAGCGCTGCAGAAGTGGGCACGTGCGATTAAACGCCGACACCCAAATGTTGTGAGGATCGGCTACTTCGGTTCTTATGCCCGGGGAGACTGGGGAGTAGGAAGTGATCTAGATCTCCTTGTAATAGTCAAGAAATCTGAACTTCCCAGGGAGCGCTGTGCAATACCGTTTGATAAGGAAAATTTGCCGGTACCGGCTGATCTTCTCGTTTATACACTCGATGAGTGGAAAACCTTATCAGCATCTGGATCCAAGTTCACAAAAATGATTTCCCGTGAAGCAGTGTGGTTGTAGAAACTCCTTCTATTTTGTACCTGTCTTGTCAACAACGCAATATCGCTCTGTTTCTATCCGGGTGACTTTATCCTGAAGTGGATCGCCGGCGATCACGCCGGGGGCGATTTCAAGGCCTGTAATAGATCGAGTAACGGGCACCTTTTGGATTGATCTTGCGTACCCCGGACTGAACTTCAAGGGTCGACCCGTCGGCGCTGATTCGGTCCAGGGTTTCCCAGGACATCCCATTGTTGAGGGTCACGATGCATTGCCCGCAACTGCGGCCTTCCTCGTCGATCCAGGTTTTGAGGTACTTGACCGTCCCTTCATACACGTTGCCGCTGCCGTCGACACGATCGAAGGCCAGGTAGGTGTAGGTGCCGTCGGCATTGAGGGAGTATTCTACCCGGGCTGAGCGCCCCTCGTCGTCATACTCCGGGTTGACCCAGGCCCCGACGATATTGTGATCTCCGACCTCGCCGGTTCCGGCGCTTTCCACCGGCTCCTGGTCGGAATCGCTGGCCGATTCCGAGATTGCTTCTTCCGTCTCTGCCGCAACCACGCCCTCCACGGCGGATTCGATCAGGGAATGGCAGGATGCAATCACAGCCAGGAGTCCAAGAACGGTTAGGCCTTTCACTATCAGGTGTTTCAAAGTGAGTATCCTCCTTTTTGAAAGATGTACGAGGGCCCCTCCACGGACCCTGTACCATCATATCTTGCGCTATTCAGGTGTCAAGCAGGCAAGCATCCACTGCAGGTGTACGAATCCGCTGATCGATGCGGCACGGCGGCTAAAGGAGGAACAGCGAGTTTGGCGCGCTTTTGCGTCGTGGAGCTCTATGATGGGAACAAGTCTGTTCTTGAGGACATGAAATTCTTGAGCTCTTCCGTGGTCAATCTAAGTCCATTGCCCAGTTCAAACCCGCCGGTGATGTTGATCTCCGCTCCCGTGATATAGCCGGCCATATCACTGGCCAGGAACAAACAGGCCCGGCCGATGTCCAGAGGTTCACCCTGACGTCTGATCCATTGAATCCTTTTTGAAATTTCCGCCGTCTGTTGGCTGTCTAAGCTTACGTCCCTGTGCTCCTTGCCCAGATCGCTGCGGATATTTCCCGGTAGAACCGCGTTGACCCGTACACCGTTCTGCGCCTCGTCGATCGCCAGGGATTTAGTGAGAGAGATGATCGCGCCTTTGGTGGCGCAATAGATCGAAGAACCCTCCTGACCCGCGATACCGAGGATGCTGCTCATGTTGATGATGCTCCCCCTTGTGTGCCGTAGGTGGGGAAGGGAATACTTGCAGCCTGAAAAGACACCTATAAGATTCGTCTTGAGGACATCCTCGAAATCCCCGATTGAGATCTCGTCGATGGAGCGACGCCTGGGTAGATAGCCCGCGTTGTTGATCATGCAATCGATTCGTCCATACACTTTCGCGGAGTACTCGACGAGATTCTCTACCTGTTTCGGATCTGAAACGTCGCATTGAAAAAAAACGCAGGTCCCGGAAGTTTCCTCCGTCAATTCAGCGGCCAACTTTCTTCCCTGGTCGCTATGCCTGGCTGCAATCACTACGGTCGCTCCATACTGACAGAAGGCGTGGGCACACCCACTCCCAATGCCCCTGTTGCCGCCGGTGATAACGACAACCTTGTTTTTCATTTCCTCCTGAAGTGACATCATCACAGTCCTCCTGCTCTCCCGTCTGATGGATCACCAGTTGATATCGGCTCTATGTTCGATTTTGCCCTGAATATCCAGACGGATGCGGTAGACAAATCCGCCCACCGCATTTGCACTGCGATCCCCGTCATGGTCGACCGACAACGGCTCATCGGTTTCTGCGGCCGTGGTGATGTAGAGATCTGTTAGGTCTTCACCGCCAAACATCAACGATGTGGTTTTTCGAAACGGGCTGGGTAGTTGTCTCTCGATATTTCCGTCCGGATCGTAGCGTACGATGCGCTCGTCGTTCCAGCGGACCGACCACACGAATCCCTGGCTGTCGACGGTCAGACCATCCGGCAGTCCCTCCTCGTTGGAGATTTTAACAAAAATACGCCGGTTCGAGACAGCACCCGTCTTTAGATCGTAATCGTATTTGTATATGACCCGCTGCAGTGAATCCGCATAGTACAACACCCGGCTGTCCGGGGAGAAGCCCAGTCCATTGGATAGATGTATCCCATCGTCGAGGACCGATATGGATCCGCTGTTGTCGACCTCATAGAGGCTTCCCAATTCGTACGCCGCGTCTTCGTTCTCCGGAAGATATCTGGTCCCGGCCAGGAAGCGTCCCTTTGCGTCGGTTGTGCAGTCATTGAACCGGAGAGCTTTGCCTTCAAATGTGGAGGCGATGCACGAAAATCCGGTTTCTGAGTTCCATACCTGCAAACCGTCCAGGCAGGCGCAAATGATCCCCCCGTTCTTGCTCAGAGCGAATCCGCCGACGTTTTTACCCTGTAGTGCCCTATCAATGTTCCCATTCAGGGGATTGTAGGTATATACGACTCCGCCGAGGATGTCGGTCCACCAAAGCAGTTGCCTCTCGTCATCCCAGATCGGGCATTCCCCCAGCAGGCAGGGGAAATCCGTTATTTGTTGATAGTCTCTCATGCTTCTTTATTGTTCTCTTCCCTCTCTCGGACCATCGAGCAGCTGCTCAGGAATGTCGGTTCGTACAGGCTCGCAGTCCATCGTTGCCAGGACGAAGATTTGCTTTATAGATTCGCGATTCTTGCTAATCACTATTTTTCCCTTCCCTTCATCAAGCCTTCTTCCAGGACTGCCTGACGAACTGGACGGCTGATTGTACGCCCTGTTTTCCTGCTCCGCTGGCCTCCTCTATCGATATCCAGCCGGAAAAACCGGAGGTTTTCAGGTACGAAAAAAGGTCGCCGAAAGGAACGAGTCCCGTACCGATGACGACAGGTTCTAACCTGCCCCGCACTCGGGTATCGGCTGCATGAATGCAGACCACCCGGTCGACTACCTTCTGCAGGAGAGGAAGGGGTTCTACGCCGAAGACGATCGGATTCGCCGTATCAAAAAGGACCTTTATGGTCGTGTCGTTCAGCTCAGCCGCGATCCGCAGGAAATGATCGGGTACCAGTGAGAAGTCCGGATATTGCCAGTTTCCCGGTTTGGAATGATTCTCGTAGACCAGCTGGATTCCCGATTCTTGGGCCGTGACGGCAGCCCGCCGAAACCCGGAGAGAGCCCACTGTACACCCTGTTCCGCCGAAGTTGCCGGATGGTCTTGACCGGATACGATACGGACATGTTCAGCACCTAACACGGCGGCGGTCTCGATATCCTGTTCGAGCTGCTCGATTTCCCTCCTCCTGATTGCCGCCTCGGGATGAGTGAGATCGGAGTAGGTGTTGACGATGGCCAGCCTTAGACCGTTCTCATCAGTCATCCGTCTGATTTCCGCCAGCCTCACCCGGCTTCTGTTCTCGAAGAAGAGAATGCTCAGATCGATCCCATCTAGACCGAGATTTGCTGCTTCCTCTATCCAGCGCCGTATCGACATCTGTCCCTGAATGATGGCGCTAAAATAGGAAACCGGTAAACAGCTGAGTTTCATTGATTTTTCCTGTTGTTAGAACCCTTCCATCTTCATCGTAGGCCCTTTTGAAATCATCAAAATTTTCATATGCATGTGATTGCGGTAGGCTGCCTCCGCCCCCACTTCAGCGATGAGCCGCCAGGCAATATCATCCTCGGAGTCTTCAGGATTCATAGTCTTTGTTATCTGCGCGGGTCTCACTTTGGACTCCTTCAACTCAGAACGACAGCCTTCGCTTTCCAGTCTTGGATATCGTCGAGCGGGAACACCGGCCGGGGCAGTTTTTTCCAGACGAAGTCTTTGAGGTTGGATTGGGTGGTTCCTGGCGTGTCCGCTCGTATGAGCTCCCTCCGCCAGGGCTCGAAATACTGGAAATTGCTGCCGGTTTTCAACACGACCATCTTGGCGTCTTCTATCCGCAAGCCCAGATGAGTATAGAGAATCGGCTGGTTGATGGCATATCCGCCGTTGGCAAGAAGCACGATTTTCAGGTTCTGAACTTCGAAGAGAACTGTTTTTCCAAGATCGGTCGTGCCCCGCTCGCTGACCAGTTTCAATCCCTCGGATAGCGCCGTAATTTGGCCGGTCAACTCTATCGGTTCGCTGAAGGGATCGTACTTTGCCCCTACGGTTATGGTCGCCTTTCCCAGGCCGTTCGCGAAGGCTTGATCGACTGCCCGCGCATCTACAACCGGCAGAAAAGCCTGACAGGGGATCTGCTGTTGGACCATTTCCCTGAGCAGACAGGTGCTGTCCCCCGCTGATCCACCGTAAACGGCGTCCCCGGTATCGGAGAGGACAACGAGTGCTTGGTCTGCTTCCACGGCTTTTCGCACCGCCTCTGCGGGGGGCACTCTGTGGGATACCCAGAACTCCTCCCGCGAATCCCACACCTGTTGAGCGAGCCTGGAGGCGATTGAACCTGCCAACTCCGGATTATCGTCTGTGTAGACGACTACTGCCCAGCCGCCTTCTTCGACATCGATCCAGGGCTGCATAGGAAAGGGAGAGATGGATAGCACGTTGTCGGTTTTTTCGAGCTTCCTGGCCTGCTCGAACCAATTCTTCATCGCCCCCACGGAGGTGAGAAACTGATCCTGGGGTGCGATCATGGGGATCTTCACCCAGGCCTTGGTTATCCGGGGTTTGTGCTGTAGCAGATCGTAGAGCGTAGCAGCTGCTTTTTTACCGGTTGCGGACAAATCGTGGGGCTGAGTTTCATGTCCGACTATGATATCGGAGTTTTCGATGATCCGCGAAGTGATATTGGCATGGTGATCCAACGGTACGACGATCGGAATGTCCGGCCCTATAAGCCCTCGGATGGTTTGAAGCAGATAGCCACAAACATCGTCAGTTTCTTCGGATACTGTGGCTCCATGGAGGGACAGCAGCAGGGCGTCAAAGGAAAGCTGCGACTGAAGCCCCTCTTTAAGTTTCAGGGTGAAATAGCGGAGGGCTTCTTCTTTCAGTTTCCCACTGGCTACGGCCTTTGTAGAGAGGATGGGGAGCAGTTCGACATCCTTTTTGTCCCGGAAGTAGGCGCGTACGCCATCAAGGACGTCATTGCCTTCCGTTCTTTTTAGAATGCTCTGCCCGAAAAGAAGGGTGGAGGTTTTGAAATTAGACACATCCGAAAGAATGGGTGTGAAAGTATCCGTCTCTTGACTGAACTCCGCGATGGCGATTCGCATCGATCTATCCTCCTCTTTGGTAATCTTGATTGTCGATTTCAGACGAAAAGCATGGTCATTGATTACAGCAATCCCTTGTTTATCATGGATAACAGCACTTTCCTGATCCCCTCGGATATCTCTCGAACATCCTCCGGTGAGTACACGGGCAGCAACGCGATAGTTGCGAATCGGCTCTCAATTTCCTCGCTTGCCGTAAAATCGGACGGCTGGTATCGTCCGGCGTCCTGTAGGCAGGTTCGCACCACATCGATATTGCCCATCGTTTGGCAGTACGAGGTGGGGCCGTAGACAAACCCTTCGGCTTCGAAGGCTTTGGCAAAGAAGTCCACGTATTGCTTCGATTTCAAATCGAAGGACACGACGATACCGAGATCATTTTCAGGAAGGACATTCCTGAACTTCAGATTCGGTACGGCCTCCCGAATATCGTTCCGTACAGTGGCGGCGTATTCTTTGGTCATTTTCAATATAGACGGCAGCTTTCTCAGTTGGGCCAGGGCAACCGCACCAGTCATTTCATTCATCCGCCACTGCATCCCGCAGAAGGGCTTGGTCATAACCGGAGACTCGAGTCGGCGCGCAAAGGTTTCCCGGAGCATGCCGAGGTCGTGAAAACGAACCGCCCGTTCATAGAGTCGTTGATCGTTGGTAACCAGGATTCCCCCGTCTCCGGAGGTAATCATTTTGTGCGTCTGCAGGCTGTAGCAGCCGATATCCCCCCAGGACCCCAATTGGCGCCCCGCAAAGGTACCGCCGCAGGCCTGGGCAACATCCTCGATCACCCTGATTCGATTCGCTTTGGAGATCGAAACGATTTCGTCCAGGCGACTGGCGGCTCCTTGATAGTGTATGACGATGACCGCTTTTGTTCGCGGCGTGATCTTGGACTGGAAGGCTTGAGGGTTGAGATTGAAACTCTCATCGATCTCGGCAAACACCGGCGTCGCTCCAGCAAGGACTACGGCGCTGTAGTCGGTAATCCAACCGTAGGTGGGAATGATCACCTCGTCGCCAGGGCTCAGGTCCAGGGCAGCGACGGCGCAGAAATAGGCCCCCGAACCGGTGGCTGTGGCCAGAGCGTACCGTGTGCCGATGAGCTTGCAGACCTCCTGTTCAAAATCATCGACCAGGTGCGGCCGTTGCGGCCCGTAGTGTCGAAACAGGGTCCGGGAGCGGATCACCTCTGTGAGCAATTGCTCTTCTTCCTTTCCAATCAGATTCCCACCAATGCACTGGTAGGCGAAGGGTTTATTACGAATTGGTCTGCCCCCATCGATCGCCAGCTTCTCGTGGTCCATCGTTGTTCACCTTTCTCTTTGAAAATCCCGCCTGTATTCTGATAACAAATGTTTCCAAAATTATAACTATTGTAGTCGATTTCCCGGCAATTGTCCACAAACTAGTTAGCAAAATGGAAAAATAAGGTGCATTTGTCGTTTTTGAACTTTGTTCAACCCGTCGGCTGTTAACCCGCCAGATACAACTAGGGACGGTAGTTCTCCCCGTATGGTATTGCTGAGTTCTTGAAATGGCTGTCCCCGCCGATGCAGGGTTTGGAAACTTCCAGGATCAATGAGGTTTCCATTGCAGAGAACCTGTGGTACTTGCCCACGTTGATGAGAAGGACATCTCCGGGATTCAAGATCCTCACCTCGTCCTCGTACTCCATCCGCACCTTACCTTTGACGATGAAGAAGGTCTCCAACTTTTCCTTGTGGTGATGACTCGGGCAGGTCTGTCCTTTGAACATAAACATGAACTTCCCACAGTAGCCGCCCTCTACCTCGTTGGCGATCCAGTACTCGGTCTCTCCGATTTCGTCGAACTTGCCCAACCCGAAATCCAGGATCAATGGCGCGACTTCCGGCAGGGCAAGGCCCCATTCCTCGATCTGTACCTGAATTTTCTGAGTAATCTCAATAGCTTCTTTACCCTTGAGGGAATGATCCAGCACTTCCGATAGACCTTCCATGCTCTGTCCTCCCGATCAGGTTTTGACCGCGCCGGCGGTCAGTCCCTTGATGAAATACTGCTGCATCAACATGAAGATGATCAGCGGCGGAAGCAAAGACACGATGCTCAACGACATCAGCGTGCCCCAATCGATTCCGTATTGACCCTTTGTCTTGGCCAAACCGACGGTGATGGTTCGAAGCGTGTCTTTGGACACCACCGTCACCGAAAAGAGGAACTCATTCCAGCTGTTCAGAAAGGAGAAGATGAAAATGGTGGCCACACCGGTCAGGACCAGAGGCAGGATGATTCTTAGGAAAATTCCAAATTGAGTACAGCCGTCAACCGTAGCCGCCTCTTCCAGATCTCGGGGGATGCTGTCGAAGAACGATTTGATCATCAGGGTCGAGAAAGGAAGGTAGAACACCACCCGGGTGATGATCAATGCCAGGTAGGTGTTGTAGATCTGCATGCTCTTTAAAAGCAGGAAGTAAGGAACGATGAACATGATGGGCGGGAACATCTGACAGGCGATCAGGATCGTCAGTCCGATTCTACCGCCCTTCAGGCGATACCGGGAGAACCCGTATCCGCAGGGTGTCGCCAGAACGATGACGATGGCTGTTGATATCAGAGACACCCCGAGTGTGTTCACCAGGTAGCGCATCATCACCGCATCGGTGAATACCTTTCGGTAATTTTTCAGGGTCGGGTTTTCCGGAAACCAGCGAATATCGAGTTTGAACAATTCGTTCGGCGGCTTGATCGAGGTGAGAAACGCCCACAGCAGAGGAAACAGAATGATCGCAGCCCATATCAGCAAGAGGATGAACAAGTAAGAGTTTTTGAAATTCCTCGGGTTGAAAAACGGCCTTCGTTTCATGGTATAGCTATTCATTCATCGCCTCTGCTTTCCTGGAAAAATAGATGTAGAGCATCGCAACGATGAAATTGATGATCAGGATGAACACCGACAGTGCGGCGGCCTTCCCAAACTTGTAGAAACGGAAGGCCAATTCGTACACGTAGGTGGTCATCAGATGAGTCGAATTGATCGGGCCGCCTTTGGTCATGACCCACGGGAGGTCAAAGTAAACAAAGGTCCACATGAAATCCAGTAGAGCGACGGTCAGAACGATGCTCAACATTTGAGGAATTGTGATTCTGAAGAATTTCTGCGCCCCCGAGGCTCCGTCGATGTCTGCGGCCTCGTAGAGCTGGCCGGGTATCATCTGCAGACCTGATAGGATTACGATGAAAGCAAAGGGAAATGTTCGCCAGTTATGTGCGATTAACACCGAGATCATTGCACTTCTGGGAGCGGCCAGATAAACCAGCTCTTTCTTGATGATCCCGAGGGATTTGAGAATGTCGTTGATCGGGCTCAACTGGGGGTGATACATCCATATCCAGATCATGGCTACGGCAACTCCGGACATAGCCCATGGCATCAGGTTAACGGTGCGGAAGAAAAGCCTACCGAGGATGCTGCGATCCAGGGCTAAAGCCAAAAGAAATCCCATTACCAGATGGAAGCTGACGCTGGTGATGACAAAGATGAAGGAGTTGCGCACGGCGATGGAGAACACCGGGTCGTCGAAGAGGTTTCGAAAGTTCTCCAACCCGATATATCGGATTTCCCGACCCGAGGTCAGGTCGATATCTCTGAATGAATCATTGATTCCCCTGGCCATGGGGAAACCGATGAACAGCAGGATGATCAGCAGAGTGGGAATCACGAACACGTACCCCAGCGTGTTGGAGCGCAGCGATTTGCCTTTTCTCATGCCACTAATTTATCCATATGTCTGCAAAACACAAGAGATAAAAAAAGGCACATGCGGGAAAACCAGCATGTGCCTTCGATGGTCGATATTACTTGATCTTGTTCCACGAAGCAGCGGCTTCGTCCAGGGCCTGCTTGGCGGTCGCCTGTCCCATCATCGCTTTCTCTATGGCGATCTGCATGATCTTGGAGAGCTCGACGACCTTGGGATGCTTGGGCAAGGCGTGGTAGTTGGGCACGGTTGTTGCCTTGATATAGACCGGCCACAGACCCTTGCTCCAGTAGGGGTTGGTCTCCGCCACGTCTTTGCGGGGCGGCAGCAAATTCCGGGCTTCGCAGTATTCGGAGATGAACTGCGCCTCCCCCAACTGCTCGACGATCAGAGCAGCGGCCAGTTCAGGATGCTTGGTGTTGGCTGCCACCGAGTGAGCCACAAAAGCTGCGCTTCCGCCCATTTGGGTGTTCACGAAGTCGGGATTGTAGGGCAGCAGCACCGCGCTGTATTCAAATCCGGCGTTGGCACTTTTGACCGTGGCTTCAATCCAGTTTCCGCCCTCAATCATAGCTGCCAGACCGTTGGCGAACTCTTCCTGCTTCAAAGTGTGAGGTTTTCCCAGTGCGCCGGCGGGGACCGCCTTGTGCTTGACGTTCAGATCCACCAGCATCTGAAGGGCTGCTACCCCTTCGGGCATGTTCATAGTTGCTTCCATGGTATCGAAATCCACCAGATTTCTGCCGGAAGCGTACATGAAGGAGCGAAGCTGATGATAGCCTTCCTCGTCGCCGTAGGAGTCGGCAAATCCATACTGCTCGGGAGTTCCGTCACCATTGCGATCAACGGTACAGGCTATGGCGGCCTCGACTACATCAACCGTGGTTGCCGGCCCTTTCGGATCCATGCCGGCAGCCCGGAACATGTCCACATTGTAGAACAGCACATGAGCGCCGTTTCGGAAGGTCACGCCGTACGGTTTGCCATTGACTACGGGATGGTCCCATTGACCGGGGTAGAATTCATCCTGGAAGCCTTCCGGAAGGTAGGGAGTCAAGTCCAACAGTGAACCGAAACTCACAAAACTGCCTATGGTCGCGTCGTACTGGGCGACGATATCCGGCAGGGATCCCGCCATTTGAAACTTTACCATGGAGTCCACGAATTCTGCCCAGGATACATCGGACATCTCGACTTGCACTCCGGGATGATCCGCTTCAAAGCGTGCAAAGGCGCCATCGTATGCGGGTTTGCCCGGCCCTGTCCCCCAGCGGAACAGCTGGAGCGTTACTTGTTCCTGTGTTGTTTCTTGACCGCCTCCGGCGATTGCCGGTATCGGTGAGAGCAACAGCACCAGCAATATCCACAGGATCCATTTTTTACCCATACATTCCTCCTTCTATATTAATTTTTTGAATGTTTCATTATACTAAACCCGCTAGAGCTGCGTGTCAAGATTGAATTGCGAGATCTGATAAAAATAAAAATAATATTGCTGGAATAGATGCGAATTTTGATAATTTTGTTCATGTTTGTCTACTTTTTTATTAATCCACTTGACCTGGTTTTTTTTATCCATCAATGTTTTTCCATATGTAAAACCCCCCGGAAACGATGGAGGAGCTACCCTCAGGGTTTCATGTGCGCCTTTAAAAACTACTTCCATAAAAAAGTGCAGGAGGATCTGCGACCGCCGGTGGAAAACCATAAGCTCCCGAATCGTGATTTTGAGCCCCTTCACGATTGCCCAGAACTCACTGTATCGAATCGCTGGGCTCTGAGACCGGGGATGTATTTGCAGGCTTCCTCCAATGCGTTGCCGCAGTGATCGTATACGGCCGAGCAGTGGTGGATGTACAGTCCTTCCATGATCCTCCGCTCCCACCTGGGCCAATCGTCGACCTCCATCCAGACATAGGATTCCCGAGTGACCGGGCCGGAAACCGCTTTCCCCTGGCCGATGCCGAGGACATAGTCCCCCCAATCTCCGTCAAAGCGGCACACCGTTAGAAGGCCGTCTTTGAGCCGCATCCTCGGTGCAGCTCCTGGCAGATCTTTCAGAATCCACGGGGGAAAACACTCAAGTGTATCGATCTCAGGATGGCGCAGAGATAGAGGCGCCGTGCCATGCCAGAGCAGAATTGCGTTCTCGTTGTCCGGATGGCGGACCGTAAACTCCGGGAAGAAGCTGGGTTCTTCTACCGAGGCGGCGGCCTCCAGTAGAACCGAGCTAACAGCGCCGTGCAGGTCCGATTCCGCAGCGATGGGAATCTTTTCCTGAGTCAACATGCTTCCTATGGGTATACCGATGCCCAGCTGATCCTGGATCGAGGTGAAGGTTTTGATCGACAGGGCGTCCAGCTGTTCCCGTTCCGCGATTTCCAGAAGCTCATCCCGAAGAGCCAGACTGTTAATCGTGCCGTCAGCTTGCAGCAGATCGGAATCCTGAAAGAGCCGCCGGTATCCTTCAAGCTCCTTGGCGTATACCTTCTTATTTTTTACAGCACGGGTTTTAACAGCTTTGAGGAAATCCGCCATGTCGAAGGGCAGCACTTCTATTCCAAAACGCTGGAGGAGCTCACTCTCGTTGTCGATTGTTGTCCAGAAGAAATCTACCCGCACTCCAAATTGACCGATCCGCATGGAGCGCATGGCCTTCACCACCGATGCGGCTGAGGTGAACAGCTTGATCCCCTTCGCGAATTGAGGGTCGCCAACCCGACAGTTTTCGATATAGGTAAAGGGTACACCGAGTTTATGAATCACCTTGCTGGAGGCGAACATACCACAGAGGGAATCCCGGAAGCGGGAACCATCCTCGAGGGGCGCTTCATCCCGAGGACCCCAGAGAAGCAGCGGAACACCTACTTTCTTGGCGATCATACCGACCGCGCCCTCGGTCCCGAAGTTGCAGTGGGGAACGAACAACCCGTCGATGTTCTTCTGCTTGAAGTATTCTACTACCGGTTCCACGTGTTTCTGGTCCCGAACCATACCGTCGGGAATCACACCATCGATGGTGCAGTGGTTGATGTTCAACTGGTCCAGCTTGGCCAGGATAGATTTCTTCTGCCTAAGTGCATCTTCATGGGAGAAGACGAACTTTCCGATAGGACAAACGCCTAGAAGGGTGGGTTCTTTTTTCACGCTACTCCTCCGCTGTAATGTGAGATTCCCACAGCAGCTGAACCGCTGTCTCCGCCAACTGTTCTCCGCTGCGTCCCGTAAGCATCGAGGCGCCTGTTTCGTAGCCGCCGGCGGCGTAGGCACGCGCGGTGGCGGCATATCCCGGCAGGACCCCGTTTGCCAGTTCTATCACGAAACTCTTCACAAAGGGTGCTCTATACTGAATCGTTAGACCGAACTCGACGAATATCTCTCCCTGGATTCCGACGATGCGGGCGTCTCCGATTCCGATCACCTGAATCTCTACAGGGAGGTCTTCTTTCAAGATGTTCAGCTGCCCCTGTTCCTGGAGTATCGCCATGCTCAGGGTGTCCTCAGCGCCCAGGAAGCGCAGCTCTGCGTTCCAGATATCCCGCTCCGGTGCATCCGTCGCCTTTATCGCTTCCCAAGCCTTCTTGAGCTCGGCGGCTTTCTCCTCCGCCGTCTTTCTGTCCGGTAAGGTTCGCAATTCGATCTCCACATCCTTTGCTTTCGCGATCAGGGGTACTTCCGACGATGAGAGCTCCATTTCGTTCAGCACCCGGTCGGCCTCTCTTCCGATTGCCGTTCCGACTCGTTCGGCTTCAGCGAAGGTTTTCCCGGACCGGAAGTAGCGGGGACTCTGGTTTCCGGAAGTCCCTTGGGCGAACAGAAACACCATCCCTGGTTTGGATTGATCCAGATACTTGCGTATGTAGCCCGGATAGTCGGCGGATACCAGGAAATTATCCGAATGCAGAAATGTCGGATGGAGGGCGTACTTCACCAGGGCCGCTTTCCAGTTTCCCGCCAGATCCTGCACCCCGATGGTCCATACCTCGGGATCCGCGACTCCCATAGGATCTCTGCGGTTTCCGCCTACACCGTGCTCTCGTCCGCAGAACCCCTTCTCAATACCCAATCTGGCCTGGAAGGGATTCTTCGCTGCCTCGACGATCAAATCGATGAGTTTCTTGTTCAGGTTGTCTACATATTCCGACTCCGATTCCTGACCGCGCACCAGAGCATCCATGGTGAAGCTCGACGAAGCCCTGGGCGCTGAATGGGAGTGGGAGCAGCAGATCATGATATTTCCCGGTGAGATGCTGGTTTTGGCAGATACTTCATTCCGTACCGTGCGCACGTACTTCTTGGAGTACATGATAATATCCATGCACACGATCGCCAGCCGGGTGGACCCATCGTCGAGATACAGACAGGACGCATACAGCGGATCGTGGATTCCTTTGTTGTGCCGTGGATGGTGGGGGTATCCTCCCAGCGAGACACCGGGGGGCGGGGAAACATCGGCGATAGCCGCCCCCGCCCGAAGGGTTTGAATCATTACCTTCCTCCTCGTTCTATATTCTTTGCTGCTGATTCACCGTAGAGAATCTTATTTCCGATTTCCCGGTACTCGTTGAAACGCTCATCGTAGCGTGAGGCTGCATTTTTTTGCGGTTCGAAGACCCGGACGATTTTCAGATATTCAAAGGCCTGTTCCGGGGAGCTGTAGATCCCGGAACCCATCCCCGCCAGGATTGCCGCGCCCAGGCATCCGGCTTCGGAGGTGAATAGAGTTACCACAGGTTTGGCGGTGATATCGGCGATGATTTGAGCCCATACCGAGCTCTTGGATCCCCCTCCGAACAGACGCAGCTCGTTGATCGGATTGTTGATTTCCTCCATCAGTTCGGTGATTTCCCGGATCCGATATCCGACGCCTTCGTACACACTTCGCACCAAATGACCCGCGTTCACCGAGTAGTCCAGACCATAGAGAAAACCCCGTACCCCCTTAACGAAGTGAGGCGATCCGGCTCCTGTGAAAAAAGGGTAGAAATAGAGGGATTTTCCCTCTTCGGCTTCGGCCATACGATTCAGCTCTTCGTAGCTTTTTTCTGAGAACAAGGTGGATTTTAGCCAATCGAACCCGCTCGTACCGGTTCCGGACCCTTCGAGAACCCATCTGTTATGAAGCAGATCGGTAAAACAGGGAATGCGCATCGCTTCGTCGATGATCGGTCGAGACGATTTCTGTGTGATCGCCATGGCCGTTCCCAAAGACACGGTGGTTCTGTGGAGATCGATTCCGGCTCCCAGAGCGGCCACTTTCTGGTCTTGTCCCCCGATGGAGACGCGGACATTCTGAGAAAGCCCTGCCTCGGCGGCCACCTCTCTTCGGATTCTTCCGATCTCCTTTCCACTCCAACGAATTTCTGGAAGCTTCGCCTCATCCAGGTCCAGGCCCTGCATAAGCGTCCTGGACCAGGCCTGTTTTCGGATATCGTAGAACAGAGTGCCTGAAGCCATGGTGTGATCCGTCACCATCGCGCCGGTGAGTTTGGCCAGGATAAAATCCAGAGTCATCAGGATCTTGTGCGTTTGGGAATAGAGATCCGGCTCGTTCTCCCTGAGCCAGAGCCATTTCGCCAGAACATAGGCACTGCTGGCCCGCTTGCCGGTGATTCTGAAAAGTTCTTTTTCATCGATTCGTTCGAGCACCCTTTTCATCTGGCCTGAAGCACGGATGTCGAGCCAGCTGAAGGCTTTGCGGAGGGGGTTCAGGGAGCGGTCCACGGGAACAAATGATATACCCTGCGTGCTGATGCTGATCCCTTGCACTTCACAGGAGGCGGCTGCCGGATTCGCTGTCAGCTGCTTCAAAACCTGCAGCGAAATCTCCCACCAGAGATTGGCATCCTGCTCGATTTCTTCTCCGGAGATGTTGATCAGCGGGTAATATCGATCAGCCTGGGCGATGATCTTCAATTGCTCATCAACCAGGACTCCTTTGCAGACCGTGGTGCCGAGATCGAGCCCGATCAACGCCTTTTTCATTTTGCTTCCGTAGCTTTTATACTATGTACGTGCTCCCTGGAACTTTATCCAATCCAGGTTGGAAGCAGAGCTTCCATGTAAAATTCGATCATTTTTGTCAATTATTTTGAAATATTTGCTTATGCTAAGCTGATCAAGTGAGAAAGTCAAGGCACGGAATCTGTTAGTCCATCACCATTCTTATCTGCATGTCTTGCGGGAGACCCCGTTGTTGATACCTTTCTGCCGGTGCGAATATCGACGATAAGTTAATGACGATTTATTTTTCTATGTTGTAATTAAATAATAAGAACCTGCCGTGTATCTTTTCACAACCCTCGTGACCGATCGAATGCCGGGAGCAAAACCGCAGGATCCCGCTGTACTGCGTCTATGCTTTATAATCGGTTTAGTACGTTGACAATATCGAATATTGATAATAATGTTCAAAGCGTATGAAACCTTCGATGCGAAAGACCGAAATATTGAAGCTTCTTCGCACATTACAACGCGAGCTCAAGGTCGAGGAGCTCGCCCGCATGCTCAATGTGTCCCCGTTGAGCATCCGGAGGGATCTGACTCAGTTGAACGAAGAAAAGGCGATCATCCGCACCCATGGCGGCTGCATGATGGCAGGTAGAGCAGCCCTGGAAACCGAGTATCATCTCAAAGTCGGTCATCATTTCAATCTCAAACAGTCGATTGGCCGAGTTGCGGCAGAGCAGATCGAAAGGGGATCGACGCTGCTGATAAACGACGGATCGACCACCTTTCACCTTGCCACCCATCTGGGGCAAAAAGCGCCGCTTACCGTCTATACAAACTCTCTGGCAATGATCGCCGAATTAGGCCGGGTTCGGGATATCGAATTGTACATACTCGGCGGAAAGTATATCTCGGATTTGTACTCTCTACGGGGCAGTTTGACGGAACACATACTGGAGCTGCTCAGCATCGACATTGCCTTTCTTGGAGCCGATGCGATCGACGAGGAAGGGCGATGCCTGACCTCCAGTCCGGAAGAGGCGAATCTCACCAAAGCCATGCTTCGAAGCGGCAGGAAGAAAATCTTGTTGACAGATCATACGAAATTAAAGGCGGAAGGCCACTTTGTGTACGGAACACTTCAGGAGTTTGACCTTTGGATAACCTCAAAAGGGCTTGATGAAATCACTCTCAAGGAACTTGGGAGGAAAGTTGAAATACTGGAGGCGATACCGTGAGCTGCGACATAGCTTGGGCAAGAGTAGATCTCAGCAAGATTCCATATCGAACCAGCAGTGAAATACCCGGGAAGAAGTCGATCGAACTGCACAGCAAAGCCAGTGCGATAATGAAGGGGTTTTCCTCCCAGGTCCGCCTGTTCCCCGTCGTGTTCGAGAAAGGTTACGGGTGCACTCTTACAGACGTAGACGGCAACGTATATCTGGATTTCTCTTCGGGAATCTACGTGACCACGCTGGGTCATTGTCATCCTAAGGTAAGCGAGGCAGTCCAAAAGGCGGCGGGGCAGCTGATGAACTGTCATGATTTCACCACACCCCTCAAGGTCCGGCTCCTGGAAAAGCTCATGGAAATACTACCGGATGAGCTTGGCGGTATTCAGCTTTACGACAGCGGTACGACCGCTGTGGAGGCGGGACTGCGCGTATGCCGGGCCGCCACCGGAAAACATGAGTTTTTCTCCTGTTTCGGCGATTTCCACGGAAAAACTGGATATGCGGTCAGTCTGGCCCGAATGAAGCCGGTGTACGGAGTCACCCGAGCTCCGGGTTTTTACATGCTCCCCCGGCCTAATCCATACCGCCCCCATTTCACCAAAGCCGACGGGTCTATCGACACCGATGCATACTTGAAATTCTACGATGAGTTTCTCTTGGATGGAACCACCGGTCAGGTTGCAGGGATCGTGCTGGAACCGATTCAAGGCTGGGCCGGTTCCATATTCCCGCCGGATGATTTCTTTCCAAAGTTGAGGATCTGGTGCGATCAGCGAGGTATCCTACTGTTCGCCGACGAAGTGCTGACCTCCATCGGGAGAACCGGAACCTATCTGGCCATGGAGCACTGGAATACGGTTCCTGATGTGGTGACCCTGGGAAAGGGGTTTGGCAACGGTTTTCCGGTAACTGCCATGATCGTACGTAAGGATTTGGCCGATTCGGTGGAGACGATCAGCGCCTCCACGAGTTATGGAGGAAATCCCATGGCCTGTGCCGCCGCCTTGGCGTCTATCGAAGCCATCGAGTCGGAGGGGCTGCTGGAAAACGCCAAACGTCTAGAGGGTTATTTCCTGAAGAGGCTGGCGCAGATGCACGGGGAGCATCCTATCATCGGACACGTGCGCTGCAAAGGTTGCCTGATGGGAATCGAACTGGTGAAGGATCGTCAGAGCAAAGAGCCCTTCGATGAGGCGGGGGTATACGTGTACCAAAGCGCCTTCCGAAAGGGTCTTGCCTGGATCCCGGCGGGGCATATTCTGCGGATGAGCCCGCCCATCGTCATGGATCTGGATACCGCCGCCAAGTGCATGGACATCATTGACGAGTCCATTGGCGAGGCGGAGAAACACTTCGGCTATAGAAGATGAGTTCGGCCTCGACGTTGGGATCAAAAACGTTTGTAGTCAAACACGACGTTGAGTATCTCCGCGGCTGTTTTGTCGACATTTCTGATCTGATGCTCCAACCTGGAATCGAAGTAGGCGCAGTCCCCTTGTTCTAAATCGTATTCTGTATTTTCATATTTCAATTTGATGAATCCGCGGATTACGAATAACAGCTCTTCGCTGTCGTGAGTGAACCGTTGAGTCTGTCCCTGACCGATCGTCAGAAAATAGGGTGACATATACTTGCCTTTGAAACTGTGCACCAGGGGCCAATACGAATAGTCGGCATTGGTCTTAATCATTTCTCTTTTGTAGCCTGAACGACAGGATACCAGATCGATATTATGTTTTTCCTTTTTTCTGTCCTTCTCCCAATCAAAGAAATAGTCCATCTCTACGTCAAAAGCGACGGCGATTTTTTGTAGTGTTGGAAGTCGAGGTGCCGCATCCGAACTCTCAATTTTTGACAAGTATCCTTTACTCAGGTTGGTGAGCTCGGAAAGTTTCTGCAGGGTCATGCCCTTCTTTTTTCTCAGTTTTTTTATCTTTTTATTGATTCCCGTAATCATTGCGCCATCCGAGAAAAGTTACCTGTTTGCAAATATCGTAACAGATTACCGGGCACTCATCAATTGAATAGAGCGATAACAACCCGATCCGAGATTGGATACGTATCAAGAGCATTCCAACTACTGGACCCGGGTTGTCTTCTTCTTCTTTGTGACCGGCTTGAGATTGATCGGATAATTTCGAAAGGCGTGAGCCGCCCAGTAGTAGGCAATTGTGTTTTCCACAGCCCGCGGTGTCGATTGGACGGTGTGGTTGGAACACAACAGATGTCCGCCCCCCGGAGAAAGAGTACGGATGGTCTTCTTGACCTCTTCAACAACATCAAAGACAGAACCGTTGGACATTACGGTCCGCGTATCCACATTGCCCCATACGGCCAGTCTCTTGCCGTACCGCCGTTTAACGCCGGCTGTGTCGTTCACATCCGGCTGGAGGGGATTGATGATATCCACTCCGATTTCCACCAGGTCGTCCAGGGCCCATTCTACCTTCCCATCGCAGTGGAAGGCTATCTTCACGTTCTTGTCGATCCTGCGCAGCTCCTCGAATGCCTGGGCATAACGCCTTTTTAACAGATCACGGAACAACTCCGGTTGCATGAGAGGCCCGCTTTCCATGCTGAAATCGTCCCCCCACCAGAGGATGTCTACACCCATCTTGACCAGCTCTTTGGACAGGGTGAGGGAGTGCTGCATGGTATGGTCGAGAAGATCGTTGACAAAATCCAGGTTCGAAGCCAGGTCCATCAGGAAGTTCTCCAAACCACGCAGATACCAGGCACCTTCGAGCATAGAGCAGGCCACTGCACCGATGATACCGTAGTCCTTTCCGTCCCGCTCAATTAACGCGCGATTCTCTTGCAACCCCTCTTTGGAAACCTCCAGAGGATCGGGCCACTGATACGTGTCGTAGTTCTTGATGTCCGCCAGTGGATGCCCGACCAATTCGCAGTACCCGCCGTGACTCTGGGTCTTGAAGCTCCATTGTATCCCGTAGTCATCCTGGTACAGATTATCGCCGATTTTCTTTGATTCGTCGTGGATGGTGCTGAATCCTTCGCAGAAGCCGATGATTCTGTAGAGCAAATCGTTTCCCAGTTTTTTTCGAAGAGCGAAAGGATCCACTGTTGTCTCAATGTTCAGAATTTCCACAAGTTGGTCCGCTACCTCCGGAGCCAGCCAGCTGTCCAAAGGAACTTTGTCCGGTTCTTCATGATGGATTGCCATCTGCACGCGTTCTTTGCTTGTCATCTAGTCGCCTTATTAAAAAGCTTGCCCCGCTATCTTAATAAATGTTTATATTCCGAACAACTCTATCGATTCTACTTGGCCAATAGTTCAATTTCGCAGCACTGACCGCGACGCCTAGTTGGTCGCTCGTAAAAAAGCATTTTCTTCGCTACAATTCTCAGGGTGGACCGGTCGGAGACAGTCGAACTTGTCGATAATCGTAGAGAGTAGGAACAGGGATCCAGTGGGCCAGAATCTGGTTGTCATCTCCAAATCGGTAGAAATTCGACGGAGTTTTTTAGAGAGCTACTCACTGTTGGGTTACGAGGTCAATGTATCAGAAGACATTATTGAGCTGATCAGAGATCTGAACATCCTCGACCCCGATTATGTGATCATGGACATCGATGAGCTGGCCAGGATGTGGAAGATCGTGGCTTCGGGCTTGCGGCTTGCTCAAAAGAAGATCACGATTATTCTCATAGCGGGCACCATTACCCTGGAGGAAGCAAACGAAGCCCTGGTTTTGGGGGTTTCGGGTATCATTATCAAGCCCTTTCTCCCGGAATTTCATTTAAAACGCGTCTACGATATCATCCACAGGAAGTTGCGGGCTGAAGGAAAGCGGGTCTACCCAAGATTCTACACCGGTGTGGTTTTCGACGGAGTGCTCACAGTTCCCGTTGAAGCGACGAACAAGATCCATACCTTCGAGTTGGTGAACGTGTCCGAAATCGGGGCGGCGATTCGCTCAAAGGATCCCGGAATCGCTCCGGAGCTCGAACCCAATGTAATAATCGATGATGCGGTCCTGAGAGTCGACAACGAAGAGTTTCCGATGTCCGTTCAGGTGATTTTTCGTAAGCAGGGTTTAATCGGGGTAAACTTTCAACAAATAAAAAAAGGGGAATCCAACTTCAACCGATTCATCCAAAGACTGAGCCTGAAGGCGTTCGGCATCTCCGGCATCAAGGGCAAGTGGTGAGAGCAGCCCCTTGGATTGAGCCGACGCATGTTCGACCTCGATGGATACGAGTTCAACGTTTTTTTTTAGCGTAGATCACATACAGCAGTACCAGGACAGAACTGCCTCCCTTAATCATTCCCAGGATGAAGCAGGTGACTTTCAGACCCAGGATCGGCAGAAGAAGCACACCTCCGATCAGGCCGCCGAAATAGCCGCCGACAAGATCGGCTCCGTAGAGCAGACCCGCGGTGTGAGCCAGCTTGGTCTCCCTCGTATCCTGGTTCGAACCCGCGGTTGAGGATCGGCGGAGGTGCAACTTGGTGGCCAGTGGAAATTGGACACCCGTCAACATTCCGGAGGCAAACGACATCGTCAGGAAGAGTAGGTAGAGGAGCACGTACACGGCGGGCTGGTCGAGGGATCGGGAGGGGATCAGAAAGACGAAGGGCAGTAGAAGGGAAAAGCAGACCAGACACAGTTCGGTCAGCAGGAAAACGGAGGCAGCGTCGGCCATCCGATCAAGACGGCGGGTGGCCGCTAAGCTGCCAAGCGCCGCTCCGGCCATGAAGACCGTTACCAGGAGCCCGATCTGGTAGTACAGATAACCGAAGAGGCTCTGGAAGGTAAAGATGATGGCCAGGTCGAAGACCATACCGCAGAACCCGGTGGCAGCAATCGCACAGGGGACCGGTACTCTGAACCGCTCAGGTCTCGCCCAAAATAGAACTGCCATGAGGACAGCCGCCGTCGCGATCGCCGCCGCGATCACGGGTAAGCGAACCCTTTCGGCCCACTCGAAGATTCCCGCGAGGTAAGGGGAAAACAGAGCGTTCCAGTAGGAGAGGCTGTAAAACACGGCCAAGGGCCGGAAATCGGAGTTGATCTGACCCACAGCTCGCTCCATAGCCTGCTCGTACCCGTGCAGCCACTGCTCTTGAAGCCGGTATTCAATGTAGGGACCGGTGAACAGATTCGTGGTGATCCTCCGTTCCTCGAGGCGCCGGACCAGGTCCGCGGCGCTAACACTTATCAGGGATTCCGAGTCGGAGGCGAAGTACAGATTCACATCACCAGGGATGATTCGAACATGGGGAAACACGCTTTTCAGCGTTTCCAGGACACATGCGTTCAGCTTCCGCAGCTCTTCACTCAGATAGGTGAGGGAACCGGGCAGGGAGAGCACGATAATGCCTTCCCGGCTCATCTTCGCTTTGGCGATGAGAAAAAACTCCCGGGAGAACAGACGGTTGGTCTGCAGCTCCTGGGGAGATTCGAGCCCGATGAAAACAACATCGTAATGCTTATCGGTTCGGGTCACAAAAAAGCGCCCGTCGGAGTAATGAATCTCCACCCGTTTGTCGGAAAGCTCCTGCCGGGTCAATCCTGAGCCGTACTCCCCGATCAGTCTCAGCAGGAGGGGATCCAGCTCGACATAATCGATCTGCTTCACCGGATGTTTCAATACTTCCCGGATCATACCTCCTGCTCCGCCGCTTAAAATCAGTACCGATTCAGGCTCCGGATGCAGGAGCATGGGAAAATGGACGAAATCTTCTATAGAAGCGATGTCCGGAACCGGAGTGGTGACGACCGGGACCCCATCCGTGAAGAAGGTAGCCTGTGCCTCCCTTTTGGTGACTGTGATGTTTCCATAGATCGAGTTCTCCGTGTGTACCGGATTCAAACCGGCCCATTGAGTCCGGATCGAGGAGGTATGAATCCGATCTGCCAGGGGAGAGAAGAGGAGGAGGGAAAAAAAGATACTGAGGAGGATCGATACACCCCAAAGGCTCCGGTTCAGGGGTCCGGGCTGCAGCGTCGGTTTCGGCCACAACAGAGCCACTGAAATCAAGCCATTGCTCAGGGATACGGCCAAGACGATCGTAAACGAATGGAAGCGTTGGACCAAAAGAAAGGTCAGCAGGGCCCCTCCGACGATCGAGCCGAGAGTCTCAAGGACATACACCCAGCCGATGGACGATCCGCTGGAAGCGCCGTTTCCGCGGATCGTTATGGAGTGGAGTTTGGATCCGAAGGTAAACAAAGCGCCGTGGGGCACGGCTACAGGCAGGAGGATCAGGAAGGAGCAAGTGAGGATCGGCGCAAAGCCGACCGCTTCTCCGGGAGAGAGCAGGATCATCGTCTTGAAGGCACGGGAAAAGTAGACGGCCAGAGGAAGGGTGAGGGAAAATAAAAGCTGAAACAGAAGGTAAAGCTCCTGCTTACGCTTTGCCGCCTCGGCGGTTTTTCCGATGAGGAAAGAACCCGCCGCTTCCAGGATCAACCAGTTGGCGAGAATGATCCCCAGGACCAGTTCGTTTCCCAGAAACGATACCAGAAGCTCCCGCAGAAGGACGATCTGAGCAACGATCCCGCTTATCCCCATAATGATCAGAGACGCCCGTAAGGCGGCTATCCGGGGTGCAGCCGGATCATCGCTTCCTGTAGTAGTTCCAGACCGAAATCGTCCTCTTATCAAGATTGGTCAATCCGTATTCTTGAGCCCACTCCACCGCCTCGAGAAACTCCTCGACGGTAATCGCCCGGGCGATCTCCGGGTAGTTGTAGGCCTGGTAGTCCACGTGGTATTGAGACATGATGTTCACGTAGGTGGATTTGCTCAGGTTTTGCGCCACCCACTGCACGAATTTCCGGGTTCCCGCCACCCGGTTGGGCATGACCAGGTGCCGTATGATCAACCCCCGCCTGGCAATCCCGTCGCTGTCGATCTGAAGGACGCCGACCTGGCGGTTCATTTCAGCGATCGATGTTTTCGCCATTTCAGGATAGTCAGAGGCTCCGGCAGAGTACATGGAAGCTTTCTTTGAATCCGTGTATTTGAAATCGGGCATGTAGATATCGACGATCCCGTCGAGCAGTTTTATGATCTCCACGCGCTCGTAACCGCTGGTATTGTACACCAGGGACAGGCGCAGACCCCTCTTCAAAGCGATCCGAGTGGCCTTCAGGATGTTCGGCATGACGTGGGTGGGAGTCACCAGGTTGATGTTGTGACAGCCGATATCCTGCAGTTTGACCATCATGTCCGCCAGCTCCTCATCTTCGAGGGGCCATCCCCTCCCCTCGTGGGAGATAGGCCAATTCTGACAGAAGACACAACGGAGATTGCAGTTGGAAAAGAAGATCGTTCCGGAGCCGTTCGTCCCGACCAGAGGAATTTCTTCTCCGAAGTGGGGGTGGGCGCTGTAGACCACGGATTGGGAGGGCGCCCGGCAGAACCCCCGTTCGCCGTTCAATCGATTCACCCCGCACTGCCGCGGACAGCAGCGGCAGTTTTCGAACAGAGCGTAGGCCTCTTCTATCCTCTGCGCCAGCTTTCCCGTACCTTCGAGTTTCTCGTACGCCGGTACCCACCGCCCTCTTCTGTCCTGAGCAAAAAGGCGTACCGGAGCCGAAATGAAGACAAGGGATCCTCCAACGGCCAGAAACCCTTTGATAAACTCCCGGCGGGTCAGTTTCATGACAGTTACCCGGTGAGCGCAAGGCATGGACGACTGCGCCCTATATCGAATGATATCACGGCTTCAGGTTTTCTGGAAACACGCCCCTTGCAATATCTGCTCCTCCGTTTTATACATAGTACCGGCAACGAAAACCGAATTTGACCTCCCCTTTAATTTGCCGCATGTTTTCAGGAGGGGTAATGAAAATATATATTTTTACGGACCTGGAAGGGGTGGCCATGGTTTCTCGGTGGGACCAAACCCGGCCGTCCGATGCCTCCTCCGAATCAAAAGCACAATCGATGAAGCTCCTAACGCGGGAAGTCAATTCTGCTGTTGATGGAATCCTCGACGCAGATCGGGAAGCGGAAATAGTTGTGTTCGACGGTCATGGCAGCGGAGGCATCGATATTATGGAGCTTCACGAGAGGGTCAAATTCATACCCCGCGGTCAACCCCTAGGTCCGCCCTATTTTCTCGATGCGAGTTTCAATGCTATTTTCTTTGTCGGCCAACATGCCATGGCCGGAACGGCGGAAGCTCCCCAGTGTCATACCTACTCATCCAGAACTGTGGAATACTACAAAATCAATGGCAAGCTCATAGGGGAGTTCGGAGCGCGGGCTATTCTAGCCGGCACGTTCAATATCCCGGTTGTGTTTATTTCCGGTGACGATAAAGCGGTGGCGGAAGCTTCTGCTCTAGTGCCCGGTATTTACGGCGTTGTAGTCAAATGGGGGCACGGTATCGAGCTGGCGGTCCATCTCTCTGCGAAACGGGCTCAAAGGCTTATTCGTGAAATCGCCGCCAAAGCCGTGAAAAATCTGGGCTCGATTCCACCACTCAAGGTAGATCCGCCGTATGTCCAGGAGATTCGGGTTTACAAAGGCCAGTCTATCGACCGCTATCTCGAGCGGGGTGCAAAGCGCATCGATGAACATACTGTGGTACTACAAAGCAACGATATTTGCGAATTATTCGTGTAAAATCTCATAGATTTCACAGATTTTAGTAGTTACTTTTGTCATTTCAGGGGAAAACGAGTACGCCGTTTAGACCGAGGAACTGCAGCTAGTACTACTGTGGGCCGACCGGTGCGATCCTCAAGGAGGGATAGCCTGTATTGGCCAGCGTGGTGTCTCCGGTTTTTTTGACTTTGTCCCAGATCCCTCGCATCATTTTCCGGCTGATCTCTGCATGATCCGGATCATGGGCAAGGTTATGCAATTCGTACGGATCTGCAGCCAGGTTGTACAACTCGTCAAAATCAAATCCGTTGAACACATATTTCCAGTCATTCTCCCAGTACACTCGCTGCGTCAGCAGGTAGCGGGTTCCGTAGTGCTCGGCGTATCCAGAGGGAAAAAATTCTATATGTTTTTCTGGATCTTTGAGTAGCTGAGCGAAAGAGCGGCAGTCAGCAACGGCCGGGCTTGTTAGCCCTGCCAGCTCCAGGATGGTCGGAGCAACATCGTGCAGTCCCACCCGTGTGCTGAGAGTTGCTCCTCTGGCGATGGAGGGTCCTGTGACAACAAGCGGAATAGTGTACACCTCCTCGAAAGCGCAGAAGTGTTTGAAGTACAGCCCGTGTGCTCCCAGCAACTCCCCGTGGTCGGCAGTGAAGATGATGAACGTTTTTTCCATCTGCTCAGAACCTGATATCAAGTCGATAATACGGCCGAACATCTGATCGATCTCGGTGATCGAGGCGTAATAACAAGCAGCCGCCTGCCTGTGCTCTGTTTCCGACATGTCCTGCCATATTCGTGCGGTGCGACGGTAGATAGACGGACGATCGGACAAATTATCGTTGCGGTTCGGTGCAAGCTGGATGTCTGCGAGCCGGTACTGCTGGTATGTTTCATGTCCGGCAACGAATGGATCGTGAGGTTCAGGAATGCTAACTACACAGCACCATGGCCGATCCACTTCAAGAGCGGCCTTCAGGTGTTCGTAGGCCAGGCTGGTGATAATTCCCATGTCCCGCTGTTCCGGAGGGATCCTCGTAACTCCGTAGTGCAGGCGTCTGTCGTATCCGAGCTCATTACTGAAATAGCGGGATAGGGAAAAATCCTCCTCATCCAGCTGTTTCCAGCGGTTCCTTTCCCGGGCGTTTCTGAACAGCACGGTTGTCTCGCTCCCATCAAGCTCCCAACCGAAACGGTGTGGTGCCTCTGTATGTTCTACATGCCACTTGCCGAAATACATCGTTCTGTATCCGGCCTGCAAAAGCATCTGAGCCCAGTGCGGCGCATGTTCCCTGAGAACGGACTGGTCTTTATCGACGGTATTGGTTACATACAGAACCCCGTGGTTGTGAGGAAGCAGACCCGTCATCAGGCTGGCGCGAGCGGGAGAACAGACCGGACTCGGTGTATAGGCTCTGGTAAAACGTATCCCCCGGGCGGCAAGGCGATCCAAATTCGGTGTCAGGCATGGACTATATTTTTCCAGTACTCTTGCCTGAGCCTGATCAACCATAAGGATGAGTATGTTCGGTTGCTCTGTTTTCAAGTTCGGTTCCCCTTTCCGAACAATTACTGTTTCAACCAGGCATGATTCTTTTCCGCCGTGTTATCTCCGTGGGACAGGATCGGTATGGTTAGATAGTACCTGGCTGCACCCTGACTGTATAGAGATCAGGCTGCCGTCTCTCTGGAAATTTGTAGCAGGATGTCCTTGTATACGTACAGAGCCGGAATCCCCCCAGTATGAACAAATAGGATATTTTCGCCGGGTTTGAAGAAGCCTTTTTTTATGAGGTCGATCAAACCTGCAAAGGCTTTCCCCGTGTAGACCGGATCGAGAAGAATTCCTTCAAGCTTCGCTAGCAGGTTCACCGTTTCAACCATTGCAGGGGTAGGCAGTGAATACCCTGGCCCCACATAGTCGTCGAAGCAGATTACGGAATCCGAGGGTAGACTGGACCGTATGTTCAGTTTTTGATAAAGGTTATGCGTAATTTCGTACACGATGTTTTTCTGAGAAGCTGCAGCACGACTTACGTTTATACCCGCGACGGGAATATCACTGTTCGTCCCCACGAACCCGGCTATCAACCCGGATTGGGTGCCGCCACTACCGCTTGCGCAAACGATCTTGTGGATAGGTAGTCCCATTTCAAATGTTTGATTGAGAATCTCCTGCGCGCAGACGACATATCCCAAGGCTCCCAGGGGATCTGAAGCGCCTCCCTGGATGATGTAAGGCTTTCTTCCCAATGATGTCAGATCCCCTGCAACATCTTCCATGGCCTTTATCATATCTGTATTCTTTGGCACTACCGTGACCTTTTCGACTCCCATAAGGTGGTACAAAAAATTATTCCCGCTCGCTTCCGGGTCATAACTGTTCGGCACCCGTTCCTCGAGCACCAGCCTGCATTTCAGTCCTTCTCTGATAGCTGCGGCTAACGTTAATCTGCAGTGGTTGGACTGCACGGCGCCGCAGGTAATGAGAGTATCCGCCCCTTGTCTCAGAGCATCAGCAACAACAAATTCCAGTTTCCTCGTCTTGTTGCCTCCTCCAGCCAGCCCAAGTAAATCGTCGCGTTTGATGTAAATATTGGGACCGCCCAATGTCCGGGACAGCTTGTTGAGATACTCGATTGGAGTGGGGAATGCTGTATAACAACGTCTGGGAAAGTTGTTGATATTCACTTCTTACCTCCTATATTCCGTCAAATAAATACGGTCTGCTCTCTACCCGGGAATTGCCGCCTTTCGCCACCCACTCCCCCGAATGCCCGCAATCCCTTTCCGCGAACCGATGCGCCGATGTTGAGCCCTGTGAACGACACATGCCAATATATCAGAAAAGTTGAATCGTTTCAACAAATTTATCAGATTTCGTCAAGAATCCACCATTCTTTTTCCGTAACTTTCCTCGACAATTTGCAACACATTGATAAAATGCTACGAACCTACTCGTTCGAACAAAGGGACAGGCTGCAGTTTGGGCAAGCAGGCCATTGTCACAAGAGGGAACAAGCGAGTGACCACAGAAATTCTATTCATAGGTACCGGCGCCGCCGAAGGTGTCCCGGCCGCTTTCTGCCGTTGCCCCGATTGTAAAGGGGTCAGGCAGAGAGGGGGAAAAGAGATCAGGACTCGATCCTCTCTCAGGATCGGAAAGCACTATCAGATCGATTTTTCTCCCGACTATTACAACCAGATGCTCAAACACAGGACCGATCTCTTTGATCTCGAGCATCTGCTAATCACCCACTCTCACGGCGACCATTTAGCCTACCCCGGGCTCTTCGACAAGACTATGTCCAGAGTAACCAACGGGAAGCCGCTCAACATCTATCTCTCCGAACCGGCCGAATCGTATTTCGAGAGACTGATCACAGAGCCAACCGTCAGTGCCTCAAAGATTCGCTGGATCGAGGAAAACCTGTGTATACATCCGGTTAAGTATTTTTCGAAGTTGACGGTAGGTGAACTGCGCGTCTCGGCGGTCAAGGGCAACCATCGTGTGGAGAGGACGAACGAAGAGACACTAAATTATCTGATTCAATTTCCCTCCGGTACGACTTTGATGTACGCCTGTGATACGGGTTATTATCTTGAGGAGACTTGGAACCATCTGGAAAGAGAATACGCCGATATTCTGATAATGGACTGCACCTTTGGTGGTCGGAGGGACAGAGGAGAGTTCCCCAGCGGACATCTGGATATTGCCAGTTTTCTGAGAATGCTCGAAAAGATGGTCTCGGTTGGATTCATCGATGATTCTACCCATATCTTTGCCACGCATATCAATCCCCACCAAGGTTTGACGCACTACGCGATTCAGGAACGATTCGATGAAAGCACCTACAGAGTCACCGTTGCTTATGATGGACTGAGAATCGAGTTGTGAAGCCGACTCGTTTGGCGGCAGCCAAATACGATGATGCCTTCCTGATATAGAGTCAGCCTAAACCCATATTCCGAAGTGCCCGATAGCTCACGGCCAATGATTCGAAGGGCTCCTGTGCATAATGCTGATCCTGCTCCACCAAATACCACTCCACCCCTCCGGCGGCGGCTGCCTTTATTATAGAAGGCCAGTTTAGATTTCCCTGGCCGATCTCTGCAAATCGCTGTTTTCGGTCCGGAGTGGTTACCATGTCCTTCACATGAAGGAGTGGTTCCCTGCCGGCGCAGAATGTGATCCACCACGCCGGATCCCCTCCACCCGCTTGGACCCAATACGTGTCGAGCTCCGCTTTAAGATACTCTGCACTGACGGAGGTTAACAATCTTTCAAGCCATGTTTTCCCGTCGTATTTCGCAAATTCCTGGTTATGGTTATGATACGAAAAGTCCATTCCCTCCGCCGCCAGAGTACTTGCCACAGGCAATACCTCTTCTTTGAATTTACTGAGCCCCTCTAAGATGTAATACTCGACGGGCAGGCTGCCTATGGCCGCGTGTTTACAACGCCAGAGATGATGGGTATCAATCACTGCTTCTATTTCCGTTAGGAATCGTACCCAAGGCGTGTGAGTGGCGGCAATCTCCAATCCCGTTTCTTCTGCGAGATGAAGTACATCCTCCGGATCAAATTCTCCGATTCCTGAAATCTGCACGCCCTGATAGCCGATTCCGGCGATCTTTTCGAGAGTGCTGGCCAGATCGGGTAGGGTTTGTGCGGATTCCCGTACCGAATACAGATTTACACCTATCTTGGATTTCATAGTTTCTATCCCCCTCTTAATAATGCGTTTGTTCGGCAAATGACCGCACAGGACTGAAAAAAAGGCTGTGAAAAACATTGACAGCTCTTCTCCGGCAGACTATAATGTTTTTATTGAATCGTTTCAACTACTTTAAGGAGGTTTTCAATGAAAAAATGGTTGCGTTGTTGTATCTCGGTACTCCTCGTTCTCATCGGCGCTCTCTTATTCGCGGCAGGGGAGCAAGAAGCATCGACCGGAGTTGTCGAGATCAAGTTCTGGCACTCATGGGCGCCCGAGGGTCCACAGGGCCAAGTTCTTCAGGGTCTGATGGATGAGTTCAACGCCGCCCATGCGGGGGAGATCTCGATCAGCGGTGTATTCATGGGTCAAAAGCGGAACGAAAAAATAGCCGCCACCCTGGCTGCCGGCGAACCACCCGATGTGGCCTGGGTGAGCGACAGCGGTGAAAACTACTACGAAGCCGGACAACTCCTGCCTATGAGCGAAGTGTACGATGCGGGTATCGTCGACCCAGACGACATCTTCCCCGGCTTGATCGACAACTTGGCGTATATTGGGATCAACACAGTACTTCCGTTCGAGAATTCCAACATCGCCCTGTTTTATAACAAGAAGATGCTGGCGGACCAAGGCGTCGCCTTCCCGGCACCGGATATCGGCGACTATACCTGGTCTGATTTTGTCCGGGATGCCAAGAAGTTCAGTGACCCGGCAAACAACAAATACGGTTGGGAACCTCTTTTTCGGAAGGCTACGCTCACCGCGGTCTTCTGGTCAAAAGGCGGCAAACTTTTGAGCGACGATTTTAAGACGAATCTACTCGTATCGGATCCGCAGATGCAGAAATTAATGATCGAGTCTCTGTACCAAATATACCGGACGGTGTGGGTCGATCGGATCACTGCAAATAACATTGGAGATCAGGGTTTCCACAACAACGACATGCCTTTCAACATCACCGGTCCCTGGAACATGCCCCGTTTCACCAAACCTGCGGGTCACTTTGATCCAGGAGCTATCGGCGTGGCTCCGTTCCCAGCCGATGATAAGATCAGAAAAACGGTCTCGTATTGGTACGCGAAGGCCCTCGCTCTGTTTGAGACTGACGAACGGAGGCAGGAGGCCACGCTCCAGTTCATCAAATGGTTCTACAGCCCTGAAATCCAGGCTCGATGGGGTGCCGGAGCGGGATATCTGCCAATAACGATCAGCGGAACCCGGCACCCCGTGTGGCTTGAGCATCAAAAGGAGAACCCGTGGACAGAAGTGTTTTTGGAGCAGGCGTACTCCATGCGGCGGACCTACAATGGTCTGCCCGACGGAGGCATTGCTCCAGAACTGCTGGATCCGGTACGCTTCAACAAGATGACCCCGGAGGAAGCCCTCGCAGCATACAACAAAGATGCTCAGCTTCTTTTGGATGAGTTCTGGTCTCTCCACTAACAGAACACGCTATTGTCAAAACAAGGGGGGTGGTACGTTCTACCACCTCCCTTTCAGTCTCTAGGGGGAATATCATGGCAGAAAAGGCTGTGAGTAGAAAAAGGAAGTTACTGACGCTGACTGGCCGAACCGTGTTCGGTGAATCTGTACTGGCCTTCGTTTTGGGTAAAAACAGGCTCAACAGAAAAGATGCTCTTTGGGCGTATGTCTTCACAACGCCGTGGCTGATCGGCTTCCTGCTGCTGACTATCGGACCGATCATCATTTCCAGCGTGATGAGCTTTTACAACTGGCATGGCTTCGGAGTGCCACGATTCGTCGGGTTACACAACTACAGATGGATTTTTACCCATGACGATTTGTTTCGAAAATCTCTAAGTGTAACCTTTACGTTTGTAGGAACTGCGATTCCACTCAAGATTATTGTATCCTTCGCCGTAGCTTTGATGCTCTCCAAGAAACTCTTCGGAGTCACCGTCTTGCGCTCGATGTACTACCTGCCTTCCGTGGTCACCGGTGTAGCTGTGGCGTTCATGTGGCTGTACATCTTCGATCCCGTGAACGGTCCGGTGAACCTTTTCTTACAGTCGGTACTAAAACTGAAGAAACCGATCGCCTGGCTGGCTGCTCCGGAATGGGTGCTTCCCTCCTTTATCGTCATGAACATCTGGACTCTGGGAAGCACCATGGTAATCCTGCTGGCGGGAATCAAGGGTATACCCCGCAGCCTGTATGAATCAGCCTTGATTGACGGGGCAAACGCCTGGCGCCGAACGTGGGCGATTACGATCCCGATGGTCTCACCCAGTCTGTTCTACGTATTAGTGATTGGTACGATCAGCGCCTTCCAGGTTCTTACGGCGCCGCTGGTCATCTTTGGCTCCTACACTCCCGAGGAAATCGGCGGTCCCATGTATTCTGGACTATTCTACTCGCTCTACCTGTATAAGAAGGCCTTTGTTGAAGGGCGGATGGGCTATGCCTGCACGCTGGCCTGGATTCTTTTCGTGATCATTCTGTCACTCACGGCAATTAATTTTTTCGTACTGGGGCGACGAGTTTATTACGAAAAGTAACGATACAAAAAACGAGGGGGGTGCGCAAATGCTCGAGTTCAACTTTATCGGCATGCTCAAAGGTGAAACCAAACGCTGGTCTGCCGGCCGGATCGTGAAATATTTGATACGCCGCACTCTTCTGTATCTTATCGTGATTGGAGGAGCATTACTCTTTGCTCTACCCCTGTTTTTGATGATCTCCACCTCATTGAAATCTTCCCAGACTATTTACATCCGCCCTTTCCAGTGGATACCCAGACCACCTCATTTCGAAAACTACGTACAGGCTTGGACCACCTTTCCCTTTACACGCTACGCAATTAATACCATCTTTATTACAGTTAGTGCCATGTTCGGGGCCATAATTTCTACATCTCTCGCTGCCTATGCGCTGGCCAGGCTGAAATTTCCTGCGAGGATCATCTTCTTTACGATGATCATCGGTTCCATGCTACTTCCGCGGGAGGTCACCTTCATCCCCACATATCTGGTTTGGTGGAGACTCGGATTTGTAAACACCTTCGTCCCCTTGATTGCGCCATCCTGGCTGGCCAGAGGACTGGCAAGAATCTTTCTTCTCCGCCAGTTTTTCCGGACCATCCCAATGGAGTTGGAAGATTCGGCTAGCATAGACGGCGCCGGTGCTTTTCAGCGTTTCGTCAAGATCATCGTGCCGCTTAGCAAGCCGGCAATCGGGGTGGTCATGATTTTCGAATTCATATCGCACTGGAACAGCTTTGTCCAACCTCTCGTATATCTGAACGACCCGAAACTATACACCCTGAACGTTGGACTCAACATGTTTAAAGACGCCTACGGACAGCAGTTCGCATCGATGCCCACCATGCACTGGTTCATGGCGATTGCCACCATTATTGTTGTCCCCATTCTTGTGATTTTTGTGTTTCTGCAACGTTACTTCGTAGAAGGTATCAATTTGAGCGGAATGAAGCGCTGACAGTGATGACTGAGAAACACGGTGATCGACCCGATATCCTTTTAATAATGACGGATCAACACAGTAAGCACTTTCTTGGTTGCTACGGGAACCAGCTGATCCGCACTCCGAACCTGGATAACCTGGCGGAGAAAGGGATGCGCTTCGACAACGCGTATTGCCCTTCCCCTTTGTGCGTACCCAGCCGTATGAGTTTCATGACCTGCCAAACACCGTCGGCTATCCAGGTGTGGAACAATCGCCATATCCTCAATTCCGGTATTCCGACATGGGCCCATATCATGGCTGCCGCCGGTTACGAGACTACCCTGGTGGGGAGGATGCATTTCTTTGGCCCGGACCAGCGACATGGCTTCGAACATCGACCCATAGCCGAGGCAAAGGCGGGCCCGGTCGGAATACCCCGAAAGGGCGGTCCGTTGTGGACGAAATTTCCGAGCAGCACCACCGGGCAGAGCCGGGAGGTCTTTGCGTTTGTCGGGAAGGGGCATACCCACTACCAGTGGCAGGATGAAGAACGCACCAGAATTGCTGTTAATTGGCTCCGGGAAAAGTCTCGAACTACTCGACGGAGGCCCTTCGTCGCCGTTCTCGGTTACAATCTGCCGCATTGTCCGTTCGTTGCGCCGAAGGAACTGTTTGACTACTACTATCAGCGGGTGGACACCCCCACGGTTGAGCAGAACCTAACTCCTACGGTGCAACGATTCCTCAAGCTGCGCGGTCTCATCGATCCGCCTTTACCGGAGGAGCGTGTTCGGAAAGCTCGGGCTGCCTACTACGGGCTGTGTGAGCACGTGGACTCGCTTGTTGGCCAGGTCTTGCAGGCCTTGGAGGATACCGGTCTGGCTGAGAACACTCTGGTTATCTACACTTCTGACCATGGTGAAATGGCCGGAGAACACGGATGTTGGTGGAAGAGCAACTACTATGAGGGCAGCGCAGGCATTCCCCTTATCGTCCGTTGGCCCGGAAGAGTCCCGGCCGGCACAGTAACGGCTGCGATCTGTAACCTCATGGACGTCGGACCGACTTTTGCAGAAATTGCGGGTACTGGATTCCCCTATCCGATCGATGGAAGCTCCCTTTTGACACTGTTGAGGGAGGGCCGGGACGATAGCTGGATTAACGAGACATACAGCGAGTTCATCGATCACAGGGGCGGCAAACCGCTTCCAAGTCGTATGATCCGATCCGGACCTTGGAAGCTGTGGTGTTACGCGGATGATACCGGGCTTCCGCCCGCACTGTTCAATCTCGAGCACGACCCGGGTGAGCTTCACGATCTTGGAGTGCATCCGGAGTACTCGGATGTGCGCAATCGTCTCCTGGAAAAGACTTGCAGGAAATGGGATCCCCGAACATCCACTCGGAAGAGTCTGGAATACTGGAGATACTTCGACGTACTGTATAGCTGGGGTCAGACCGTCAAGCCCGATTCCGCCGATGTGTTAGTTTTTCCACCCGCCGAATCCGAAGACGATGTCGAGTTGCTCTGAGATTGTTCTTCGTTGACCTCTGGAGCCCGTATCGGGTAAGAATTCAATCGATTCAGGCGGAAGGGTATCCAGTTGACTCTCTTGGGAGGAGAGTACACTCGACCTTAATTGTCGAACATTCCAGTGTCTTGTTCTCAATCAGATTGAAGAGCGCTGCAATCCCTATGCGACCCATTTCTTCTACCGGCTGACTGAAGGTGGAGATAGGAACGGGCCAGATCGCGGATAATGCCAGATTGTCGAAACCGAGAATTTTAATATCTCCGGGCACCGAAAGCTTGTGCTCCCAGGCTGCATTCATCGCCCCCGCCGCCATCATATCATCTGCACAAAAAATACCATCAATCTCGCCGTTTCGCTTGATCAGCTCTGTCAACCCATTTTTCCCGGACTGGTACTCGAAATCTCCAAAGAACAAACACTCATCAGGGAGTTCAAGTTCTCGGTCTTGCAAAGCCTGTGTGAAACCGGCTAGACGCTGTTCGCTGGCGAAACGGCTTCTGGGACCCGCAATCATCGCCGGACGCCGGCATCCTGAAGCCAGCAGGTGTTCGCCAGCCTCGTAGCCCCCCTTGAAGTTGTCAGGGTATACAGTGGGAAATCGCTTGGACATCGGTGTGTTGATGCAGACAAGGGGCAGGTCAATTTCGTCCAGGTCGTGTTCTTCATAATTCGAAGTAATCCCGAACACCACAATTAATCCGTCCAGCCTTCTTCGGGTTAGAAAGGAAACAGCTTCCCGGATATTGGAATCGAACTCGGTCCCAGAAGTGTAGAAGATGTGATAATTCTTGTCCCGTGCCACTTTCTCCACACCTAAAATGATCTTGGGAACTGCGGGCTCCTTGAAATCCGATACCAACAGTCCCACCGTCATATTTTTATGGGACTTGAGAGCTTGCGCATTGGCATTGGGTATATAACCCATTTTTTCGATGATCCGCCTCACCTTTTTCTTGGTTTTTTTGCTGATGGTTCGTTTGCCGCTCAGGACATAGCTAACCGTGGCGGGGCTGACTCCAGCCGCACGGGCTACATCGGTTATTTTCACAGTACTCATTGGATTTACCAATTATATCGTTGCTCGGTTTCACCGGCAAGAGTTAGAGACTGTAATTGTTGAAAGGTTTCAACAAGTATGCTACCATACCCCGAATTACGTCAGGCAATCCTGTGTCTGCAGTCTGCGTGGAGGTGAATCCTGTGGGACGTATCCGTATTGGGATAATCGGATTCGGTCATATCGGGCGATTACACGCTGGATATCTGCTCAACGGCAAAGTTGCCGGCGCGGAGCTCACCGCGGTGTGTGATCTCGATTCAGCTGTACTCAATACGCAATTGGAAGGGGATCGGGATTTCCGCAGGTTCACCGATACGAACGAGTTGTTCGGTGCGAAGGTAGTGGACGCTGTGATTATCGCGACGCCTCACTACTCCCACCCGCAGCTGGCAATCGATGCCATTCGCCAGGATCTTCATGTATTGGTTGAAAAACCCGCCGGAGTGTGCACCCGGCAGGTACGGCAGTTGAATGAGGTAGCTTCCCAAAGCGAAGTTGTTTTCTCCATCACCCTGTACCGCCGGTTGCATAGCCTCTACCAAACGATCAGAGAATTGGTGCACTCCCCCAATATAGGCGCCCTGAAGCGCAACAGTTGGATAATAACCGAGTGGTACCGGGCTCAGAGTTACTACGACCAACATCCGTGGCGAGGAACCTGGGCCGGCGAGGGGGGTGGCGTTCTTCTCAATCAAGCTACGCACCAGCTTGATCTCTACCAGTGGATCTTCGGCATGCCGAAACGGGTCAAGGCCTTCTGTCATTTTGGGAAATATCACAAGATAGAAGTGGAAGATGACGTTACCGCATATGTTGAATACGAGAATGGGGCCACCGGGACTTTCGTTACTTCCACCGGTGAAACACCCGGTACCAATCGACTGGAGCTTATTGGTGATAGGGGGAAACTGGTAGTTGAAGATGAGAAGATCACCCTCTGGCGACTTCGCGTTCCTGAACGACAATTCAACCGGGATTACAGAGGCGACTTTGGTGAGCCGGAGGCTGAACGGGTCGAGTTGTCGATGACCGGTATGCGCCCTATACTTGCCGATATCACTCAGAACTGGGTCGACGCCATCCGAGGCCAGGCAAAACTCGCTGTTCCCGGTCAGGAAGGAATCAGGGCAATCGAGTTTTCCAATGCGATGATTCTCTCCACTTGGCTCGATGACTGGGTGAGTTTTCCTGTTGATGAAGAGCTGTTTCTCTCCACGATGAAAGAGAGGACAGGACATACGGTTTGATACACCGTGTTGCCGGGATTCGGGGGGGCGGTTCAGGGGCGCCCGGCTCACGAAGGCCCGCCCGGAGATGTCCCCAACCCGGGCACCTTGAACCGAAACCGTGATGGGGATACTCTAATAAGGTGAGCACGGATAGCGTGAGGGCGCTGCGGCAGCGCACAGGTGTCTCCCATCCCGGTGTAACGAGAAGGGACTTCATCAAGGCCTGCACCTCCGGGGTCTGTGCTTTCTCCCTGCTGTCGGTGCTCGGCTTTCCACGGTCCGCTCACGCCCAAATCGTACAACAGGGTTTGGTGAAGACGGCGCCGGCCCGCTGGTACACCCGGCTGGAGGCGGAAGTGGTGCAGTGCGGACTCTGTCCTCGGCGCTGCCGTGTTCCCAAGGGTAAGAGAGGTTTCTGCGGGGTTCGGGAAAACCGAGACGGGGAGTATTACAGCCTGGTCTACGGGAATCCCGCGGCGATTCATCTGGATCCGATCGAGAAGAAGCCTTTTTTCCACGTCCTACCCTCAACCGGTTCGTTCTCCGTAGCTACAGCCGGCTGCAATCTTCACTGCAAGTTCTGCCAGAATTGGGAAATCTCCCAGGCCAAGCCTGAAGAGATCTACAGTTACGAGGTTTCGCCGGATATGGTGGTCCGGCAGGCCCAGGTGATGGGAGCACGCTCCGTAGCCTATACCTACACAGAACCCACGGTGTTCTACGAGTTCATGCTCGACACGGCCCGCCTGGCCGCCAATGCCGGGCTTCTCAACGTCATGCACTCAAACGGCTTTATCAATCCCGCTCCCCTTCAAGAGCTGTGCACTGTCCTCGGTGCAGCCAACATCGATCTCAAAGGATTTACAGAAGCCTTTTATCGGGAGCTCTGCGAGGGGCAGCGACAACCCGTGCTCGAGACATTGAAGACCTTGAAGCGGAACAAGATTCATCTGGAAATCACCAATCTCCTCATCCCCACCCGGAACGATGAGATGGGGACGATTCGGCAGATGTGTCGCTGGATCAGAATGGAGTTGGGTGCGGACACCCCGCTTCATCTGACCCGCTTCTATCCGTTGTACAAGCTCAAAAGCCTGCCTCCCACCCCGGTCTCCACTCTCGAGCAAGCCCGGTCGGTAGCCCTGGATGAGGGGCTGGAGTATGTGTATATCGGTAACGTTCCAGGCCACGAAGGAGCGAACACCTTCTGCCCGCGCTGCGGTAAGATGATCATCCGCCGGGCGGGATTCATGGTGGTCGAAAACGAAGTGCAAGAAGGAACCTGCCGGTACTGCGGCGCAGCGATCCCGGGAATTTGGTCTTAAAACAACAGCCGGAAAATCCGCGGATAGTTCAAACTACAAGCGATAGGGGTTTGCAGCTTCACCTGTATGATCAGGGAAGGATCTCGACCAGAACGGGTCAAGGCGATTCTGTAACTATCAGGATCGACACGGGATACCCCTGGAAGGATAAGGTACGGCTAATTGTAGAAGCCATCGAACGACCCAACATGACGTTGAGCCTGCGGATTCCCGCCTGGTGTACGGATCCTACTGTGTTGATCAACTCCACTAAAGTTGATCAACCTGTCACACCGCGTAGCTATTTCGACATCGAGAGAAGTTGGAAGGTGAATGATACGGTGGAACTCGTCTTTCCAATGCCAGCGCGAATGCTCGAAGCGAATCCCCTGGTCGAGACCACACGCAATTGTGTGAGTATTTCTCGCGGTCCCATCGTATACTGTCTTGAGGAAGTCGATCAAAAAGACGCCCTACAGGTCCTTCACACTGAAATCGACACTACGAAAGATTTGCAGGTAAAGCGGGATGAAAACCTGCTTGAAGGTATCGTGGTGATCACCGGTGAAGGATACGCCCTCGACTATTCGGATTGGAGTGACTCGTTGTACCGACCGTTAATAAAACGAGATCGGTGGAAAAAAGCGGCGAAGCTCGTGGCCATTCCCTATTATGCCTGGGCCAACCGCTCGAAATCACCTATGTGTGTCTGGATACCGAAATTTTGTGAAGATTGATCTGCCGTTGGTCCAAGATTGCCCCCGCTGGAAAACACGTTGACAGTGCGAAGCGAGGAAGGATAGGCTTTTTTCATGAAGAACAAGGGATCACTCGATCAGCTGATCACCCCTGAGGACAAAAAGAGGCTCCTGGACAAAATCGGGCAAATCGAAAATCGAAGTTCCGGGGAGGTTCGGATCCATGTCACGACCAAACGGGTCAAAGACCCCCTGCAGGCGGCCCGCAAGACCTTTACAGCTTTGGAGATGACCCGGACCCGGAGGCGAAACGGGGTGCTGGTGTTTCTGTGTCTCCCCTCCCGGAGGTTTGCGATCGTAGGTGATGAAGGGATCGACTGGGTGGTCCCTCCGAACTATTGGGAAAGCCTGCGGGATACCATGGCCGAGAAGTTTTCCGCGGGCAGCTACACCGAGGGGCTGCTGGAGATCCTGGACCGGGTGGAAACGGTGTTGGTCGAGCATTTTCCCTACGAAAACGGAGATGTGGATGAACTGCCCGACGACATTTCCTACGAACCGCCCCGCAGCAGGGTCTTCCCCTGGTTGATTGTCGCCGGGGTCGTTGTCGCTGCACTTCTGCTGTACGGGGTCTGGCACCTGTTTTTCGCCGGGTGGTCGTAAATCCGTCATCGTTGAGCTGATTCCCGCTGTATTCCCCCGGAGCAAACTCGCCGGTGTCCGCCGCAGGATTCGCCGTTACCAGCTCCCCGAGGCGCCCCCGCCACCGAAGGATCCGCCGCCTCCGCGGAAGGAAGAACGGGAACCGGAGCCTGAAGAGGAGGAACTCCGGTAACTTGCCATGTAGTACTTTCTGTCGAAATGCCCCTTTTTCTGGATAACCATTCTCATCAGGGCTATGCTGACGTATCCGGCCAGGAAGAGTTTGAGCATCTCCTGGCGTTCCCCTTCTGAAGAGACTTCCTTCATCAGCTCCTTGAGCTTCTGATAATCATCTTCGATGCGCCGGTACGACAGAGCGTAGGGAAGCTCCCGGGGACGCCAGATGAGGGGAACGATGAACAGGGCGAAGAGATACAGGCCGGGAATCAGCAGCGCTACCGGGGTCACCGGTATCACCGCCAGGGAGGGTAGAATGGGAATTACGCCGACAAAGGCCAGCCCTGCGACCCGTCCTTTCAGCTGGAGCTTGACCCGCTTCTTCCACACATGATATAGCTGCGGCTCCATCCCGGCTGACCGGATCTCTTCTCCTTTGAGTTGGTCGTATTTACGCTTGTACAAACGGCCGAAGGCCCGGTTTCGGCCGAGGAAAATCGACACGATCAGAATCATGAGAAAGGGCAGAGTGAGAAACAGATAGGCGCCGAAGCGGTCGGCGAACTGCACCTCCGCCGGCTCCAAGCCCGGATCGGGACTGAACTCGTCCCCGGTCTGCCGGATCAGCTCGAGAAGACCGGCGGTAATCCCTTCGTAGTACTGCTCTTTCTTGAAGTAGGGCACGATGGTGTGGTCGATAATCCGGCCGCAGAAGGCGTCGGTCAGGAACCCCTCCAGTCCGGAGCCCACCTCGATGCGCAGCCGCCGCTCAGCCAGGGCGACCAGCAGCAGAAGTCCGTTGTCCTTGTCCGCCTGCCCCAAGACCCAGGTGCTGGCCACCTCGATAGAGTAGGACTCCAGGTCCTCTCCCTCCAGGGAGGAAATGATCAACACGGCGAACTGGTTGCTCGTCTCCGCCTCGTAGTCGAGCAGCAGATCATTCAACTGCTCCACCTGCTCGTCGGTCAAAAGCATTGCCAAATCGGTCACTGGAGCGCTCAAAGGCGGAACCTCCAACGCCGACAGCGGCAGAGTGCAGCAGAACAGGGTGAGAAATACTACAAGATATTTGGCTTTCATCGTTTCCTCTTTCTACTGGCGGTAGGTCGTATCGACTAACTTCGTGTTCATGCCGGGCTGCTTCCAACGAATGGCCGGTTTGGTATTCGTAGTTTCCTATATCCTCGCTGCGCAGGCAAGACCCTTGAACGAGATTGAATTGAATGTCTCCGTGAAGTATGGTTCGGTAGTCGATGGATCGCCGAGATAGATGAAGTCACAGTCTCCTGACACGGCTCGTAATGCGGGCCTTCGAGGAAGCAGGTGTCCCGTTGTAGTCCTACGTTCATCCCTCTGCACATAAAGAAGATCGCGCTTTCGTAATACGATAGTATTTGAGAACGGCGCCTTGTCCGATCAATTCAGGCGTTGAAAACCCGCACTTCCTGATCAGGGCGGGAAGTTTTCCGAACAGTTGGTACCGAGTTGAGCGCATCCAGACGAACAGCAGGAGCATCAGTGTAGCTGTGAGAGGATGGGGGGTCAGAAAATCGCATAGAAAGAACCGCCCTTCCGGTTTGAGGACCCGATGGATCTCCCGCAGTCCCTTCTCCTTGATCTCTACCGGCAGATGGTGAAACATCAGACTGCTGGTTACCAGGTCGAAATAGTCATAAGGATAGGGCAGATCATCAACCGAGGCGACCCGAAAATCGATATCCAGCCCCACCTTGCCCGCTTTCTGCTGAGCCCTCGAGATCATACGGGCAGCGATGTCGATACCCGCCGCCTCCCCTGCTTCTCCCACGGCGATCTTGGCCAGGATGGTCAAGGCGCCTGTTCCGCAGCTGACATCCAACACCTTCTCCCCGGAGCGAATACCGCATAGTTTGATTTGTTTCTGCCGGAATCTGCTTCGCTCGGCCGGCGTCATGAAGTCGTAATACTTTGAAACTCCATCTAGAGAAATACCCCTGTGGTGCTTTTTCATCGGCCGCCTCCCGGACCATAGTATCCCTGGTCCTTCATGAATTTTACCCTGCTTCGACTGCTCCCTCAACGCCACGCCGTCGAGTGGCTGCCCCGGGTTGCCCGTGCCAACTTGATCTGGGTCATGTACGTATCCGGGGGCTTTTCTTACATTTAAGATAAAGACTATGAGACCTTAGGAGGTACACGATGATTACTCAACCATTACGAGAGGAGCACAAAGAGCTGTTGCCTCACATCGAACAGTTGAAAGCATTGGGGGATTCTATCGGATTGACGGAGATCGAAGCCATCCGTCGAAGACTCGCGGAAGCGGAGGAGTTCTTGCATGGTCACTTGATTCCTCATGCTCAGGTAGAAGATCAGGTGCTTTATCCCAAGGTAGAAAGGGTATTGGGCGCTGAAAAGGCCACATCCACGATGAGCCGTGATCATGAAGAAGTGGGGAAATTGACGAAAGAACTCGCTGAGGTCAAAGGCCAACTGACCGGGAAATCCCTTACTGAGATCCAGGAAAAGCAGCTTCGTTGTATCCTCTACGGATTGTACGCGCTGGTGAAGCTTCATTTCAGCAAAGAGGAGGAGATCTATCTCCCGCTTCTGGATGCTCAACTGAGCGAGGAGGAAGGGCAGGCTCTGTTTGCCTCGATGGAGAAAACGGGCACCTATATGAAACGAAGATGAGATTCGGCCAGTGGATCTCATCTGCACCAGTCGTGGAGTGATGTGGCGGGAGAAAACCCGGCCTTCTTCAGAGATTCACCGAGAATCGTCACCACTTTGTCCAGCAGGATCGTGCCCCCGGACCTGAAGCAGCTACAGAAACGGCCTGTACTCGTCCTCTGGACAGGGGCTCCGTCCCCCGCACCCCTCAAACCGGGCGTATCGGACTGGTCCATGATGCAGGCGAAAATGAGAGAACGTGACAATCCGATAATGACACCACCGAAGAAAAACGTTAAGGTGATGGACTTGGGAATGAAAACTCACAATTAGAAAGGAGCAGTGCCATGAGAACGCCCAGTATGGGGTCCTCGACCGGCCGTCTGCCGATCACGCGTAGTCTCACGTTCGCGTACGCGCTCTCCATCATCGTCGCCCTCATCATGACTGCCGTATCCGTGGTCGGTCTCCTGTTCCAAACAGTCATCTATCCGACGGGCGAACTGCTTCTGTCGTTCACCCCCAGCGACTGGTTCAATCTCGTCGTCGGACTACCAATCCTGCTCGGCTCGATGTGGCTGGCGCGACGCGGTAAACTCATCGGCCTGCTCTGCTGGCCCGGCGCGCTCTTCTATGTGCTGTACATGTATGTCCCTTACCTCATCGGAGTGCCCTTCAATGTGCTGTTCTTGCCGTACCTTGTCCTTGTCACGCTCAGCACGTACACTTTGATCGGCCTCCTCGCAAGCATCGACGGCAAGGCAGTACGTCAACGGCTCATCGATTTCGTACCGGCGAGAACCAGCGGGGGCATACTCCTCGGCCTTGCTATCATAATCATTGTGCGGCAGACAGTCCTCATCGTCAGCGCTCTCACAGGCCAGAGGTTAGTAGACACATCAGAGCTCTCGTCCTGGGTTGCCGACTTCACGGTGGCCGTCCCGGTGCTGCTTGTCAGCGGGATTCTGGTGTGGCGGCGTAAGGCGCTCGGGTACGTAGCCGGCGCAGGGCTGCTGCTGGGGTATGGCGTATTGGCTCTCAGTATCATCCCCTTCTTCGTGTTACAGGCACGCCGCACAGCTTCGCCGATTGATGTTGCCGGCATTGTTTCGATCCTTGTTATGGCTGCGATCTGCTTCACACTTTTTGTGTTCTTTGTGCGCGGTGCAGCATCAGATAGCAGCTTACCGCCCGCCTAGCTTGCAGAGCTGAGTTGACGAACCGTGCGGACATGTTACAATTTGCTCTGAAACGACTTCATCATTCGCCACAACGGCGCTCAATAGTGAGATGGTAGGTCGTATACGGAGACACATCAGGAAATTCCTCAACAAGAACCAGCTTCTACGGCTCCTTCTCATCATTGTCATAATCTGGATGATCGGTGCCTCCCTGCTATGATCGAGGACAAAAGACCCATCGTCATCATATCCGAATCAGCCGATTCGATTCAGCTTCCCGATGACGAAGACATACCCGAATTTGAGGATGTGTATCTTGTACAGGGAGATCCTACAAATCAAATCATTTTGAAGCGTGCGAACGTGCATCAGGCCTATTCGGCTATTATTCTTGTGCAGCTGGAAGAACGGGACGTCGCCGATTCAAAATCGATTCTCATTTGCATGGCGATCAAAAGTATCTGTGACGAGCACAAGGCAGGCAAGACGTACATCACCGTCGAAGGGGTAGTAACGCGGTATATTCACCATTTGAGAAAAGTCGGTGCGGATGAAATTATTTCGGCGAATGACTTCACCACCTTACTGTTGTCTCAATCGGCGTTGGTTCACGGTCTCAGCGATGTTTATCGGAATTTGCTCACAGTTTCCGAGGAGACGAACGAGATTTATCTACTGCCCATTCCTGAAGAGTTTTTCGGAAAAACATTCGCGGAGTTAGGACTACATATCCTCGCAAATCGTCCGGACAAAAATCCTCTCGTATTGATCGGGGTAAAGACAAACGAAACGATTTATGTCAACCCGAGATCGCATGAGTTTGACAGCTTCAAGAGGGGGGATGAAGCCATCGTTATCGCCTTTGAGCGCCCGAAGTCTCTGATATGACGAAGAGGAGCCGGCCCCATGAAGATCGATATGGAAATCCTGGCAGGACTGACCGAATCTCAGAGAAAAGCGGTGACTCATCTGGATGGTCCTTTGCTCATCATCGCCGGACCCGGCTCCGGAAAAACCGAAGTGATCAGCCGGCGAGCCGCTTTTCTCGTGCTGTCCGGTTCGGCGGATCCGGATAATCTGCTGGTCACGACATTTACCGAGAAAGCCTCACTGGAGCTGAAGGACAGGATCCAGAGCAAGCTGCCGGATGTGAATGTCGAATCCATGCAGATGTCGACCATCCATTCCTTCTGCCACTATCTTCTGAGTGACTTCCGTGAACGCAGTCCTTTTCGCAGCGGCTTCAGCGTGCTGGATGATGCAGGTCAGCTACTGTTCATCTACACGAGGCGGACCGAGCTGGGGCTAAACAGCATATTGAAAGGCAGGGAGAGCGATTTTTTTTCCGAAGTGAAAAGAATGTACAATCTTGCCTCCGAGGAGCAGATCGAACCGCAGGAGCTGATCGACTATTGCCGGAGCGAACTGGAAAAAGCCGCCCCGGACGATAAGGCTCTCTGGAAAGAAAAAGAAATCGTAGCTCACTCGTATCAGAAGTATTTGGAATTGCTGTACCAGGCGAACACGACCGATTTCGCCAATCTACAGCGCCACGCCTACGATATGCTCAGAAACAATAAGGAAGTCCTGCAGGCCCTCCGCGAACGGTTTTCGTACATCTTGATCGATGAGTATCAGGACACGAATGGCATTCAAGACAGGATTATGAGATTGCTGGCCGAACCGAGGTTGAATGTAACGGTTGTGGGCGATGATGATCAGGGCATCTACCGGTTTCGCGGCGCCACTGTCAGAAATATCCTCAACTTTGAAAGATCATACGGAAACCGTAAATCCGTTGAGGTAGTAAAGCTCGAAGACAACTTCAGGTCGCTGGAATCTATCCTTCATCATACGTCTCGATTGATCCGGCATAATCCACTACGGACGGACAAGAGCCTTCTCTGTCATCGGGATCGATTCGTCAACGACATATTACTCGTGCACCGGGAGACTGCTGCAGAAGAGGCCGAAGCGGTCGTTCGCATTCTGAGATCCTATATCGAAACAGGGGTCATCAAGCAGAAAAGGGATGTCGCAATCCTTCTGAGAAGTGTACGGTCCTATGCTGCACCGTATTTGGAAGCCCTGCAAAAATACAACCTGCCGTATATCATGGCGCGGGACGGTGGTTTTTTCGGACGCCCGGATATCCTGGATATCTACAACCTGTTTATCTTTTTAGGCCAAACCAAGGCGTGGGCAGACAGGTTCATCTGCTGTGATACGATGAATCTATCTCAGCAGACGGTAAGCGCGCTTCGCTCTTATAAACAAGATCTAACGAAGATCGAAAATGAAGGTGAGCTCCGCAAGATCGGCGTGAAAAACAAGGAGGAGGCAAAGCGAATTATCGAGCTGGTCGAGTTGAAGAGAAGAGTTCTGGCCAGGAAGTTCTCCTCAATCATGGAGCTGTTGTACGACATCTTCCGGATCACCGGATATTTCGAGCGTGCGGAAAGAGCCGGCAACCGGGAAGCAATCAGAAACCTGGCAATCCTCACCAGGATCGCAGGAGTCTTTGACGAACATGGAAAAACATCGAACGTCTATCCGTTCTTGTCCTACCTGAAGCTTCTGAAACAGAGCGGTTTGGATTCGTTCATGCTTGCGCCTTCCGATGCGATTCAGGTCATGACCGTTCACCAGGCGAAGGGTCTGGAGTTTCCAGTCGTAGTAGTCGGGGCGGCGATGGAACGAAGATTTCCAGCTTCTCATCGGAAGCCGTGGTATGAACTACCGTATTGTTTGTGTGAAAGCGGGAAACCGGAGGTAGAAGATTATCACACCGCCGACGAGCGCAAGCTGTTCTACGTCGCCTCCACGCGGGCGCGGGACTTGCTGGTGATCGGCACCGCCGATGTTGTCAACAAGCGAGGCGGAGGACCTTCGCGATTCATTTCCGAGCTGCTCGGGGAGAATATGGATCGGGCAATCCAACGTACCGAAATGGTATTGAAGTCCCTGGTTGAAGTAGAGGAATGGGCGAAAGAAACTTATGAGCCGAAAAGGCGGTTGAGCTACAGCCAGCTCGCCTACTTCCTGCAGTGTCCTCTCAGATTCAAATACATCGTGGACGACGGCCTGGCGGTGCTGCATCCGTACTACCTGAGTTTCGGCGCTAATGTCCACCGGGCTCTCGAGCTTATTCACCGTGCAATACTCGGTGGGAAAACAGAATCGGAAATCAACATTAAAGAAATCGTAGAAGAAACATGGAGTCCGCTGGTAAATGCCTCAAAGGAGAAAGAAACAGAGCTTAAAAAGGCAGCGGTGAAACAGATTGGTAACTATGTTTCGAAGTTTCATCTTGCTCGTTCGAACATCGCGGATGTGGAAGCGACTTTTGCCTACGAGGCGAATGAATGTATTGTCACCGGACGTATCGATCTGGTGAGAAGCCAGGATGACAAGGCTAAGGAAATCATAGATTTCAAGACGGTTGAATCCAAGTACGGAAGTCGGGATCAAACGAATCTCCAAATGGACCTCTATGCACTGGGAGGTGAGCTCAGCCTGGGTTATGAAGTGGGATCGAGGACGGTTTATTATCTAGGCGACAACAAACAAGATACCAGTGAGTGGAATAGAGATAGAAAGAAGGCAGCGCAAGCGAATCTACATGGAATCATCGAAAGAATCAAGAACGAGGAGTTTACCCCCCGAACCGAGTTTTGTTTGTTCTGCCAGGATTTCCGGGACATCTGTCCGTATTACAGTAACATGTAAAGGAGGAAGATATGCAGGATTTTTTTAATGAGCTCACTGCAGACATCGCTCAATATGAAGGACGTCACGATGAGTTCATCTATTTGACTCCCTATTGGTACAGGCTCATGACAAATCTCCTCGATGATCCGCGACTCCCAAGCAGATTGAAGCCGATGGTATCGTGCGCTATTGCCTATTTCATCATCCCGGCTGACATAATCTCCGAGGAGATTCATGGCCCGTACGGGTATATCGATGATATCTTTTTCTGCGCTTATGTAGCCGATCAAGTGCGTACTCAGACAAACAGAGCTGACCTTCTCATCGAGAATTGGGAAGGTGAAGGAGATGTCATTCAGCTGATAGAGGAAATCTTTGAACAGGAGAGTGCCCTTATTGGAGATCAGAAAGAACTGATTCTGCAGTACACAGGATTTACGGAACTCCTGCAACTGTGATTTTTAACCATGCTGGCAGCCCTTTAAAGTTGTCTACCCAGGCCACTTTGTCCTTCAACACAGCGTCTCATGCAGTTTCCGGCCAAGCTCGACTGCTTCGCTGGCCGTAGGTGTTCCTGTCTGTATAAACACACCGCATCTTCCGAAGTATTGGATGAGCTTTTCTGAATACGCTGCCAGATCGGCCCTTGTACCCGCACCATGATCCCAGTAGTAGTGACGGAGATTGAGTGCCGTCTTTCCAGCAGCGGCTTCCTTGATGAGGTCCCACCGCGTATTTTGAGGGATCGTGATATCCAGGCCACGAAGTCCCTCCGTTTCCATCATAACTCCCGCCACGTTTTGCAGGTCGCCGCATGAGTGCACTACGATACCGCCGAATGCCCGTGAGATCATGGAGTTGTACTTGACGCCAAACTCGCGATACAGGTCGGGCGACAATAGAGCTGCGGTGTCGTCACTGACCCTGACCCCCAGCTCCCGGGGCAGATACCACATCTCATGGCTCATTGTGTGAAGGTTCTGTATCCAGTTAAGCTGCTCCCGGATGTACTCTATCGTCGCCTGGGTTACCTTCTCCATCAATAGGTGTACTTCCTGGGGATGCAATATAGTACCGGCGACAAAGGATGTGTAATCCCATATCAGGGACGCGGTTACCAGGGGCGACGGTATATTCACCAATCTAAGAGGCAGCTGTGATTGGCGCTGGAAATGCATAACGCGCTCGCGAGCTCTCCCGTACACGGAATTGGTACGGACATTGGGAAGCTCGAGTGAGCGCACTTCCGCAATGTTCCCATCATGGATGAGCGGACAGACCCACGGGTCTGCCTCGCTGTTTACAGTGAACTGACAACCAAAGGCGGAAGCTATAATGCCCGTCCCCATGTTCGGTTTAAGATTAGGCATGCCATAGTCATAAACCGCTTCCCGACTCCGGTGGAACTCCAAATTCCACTGGAGCTCGGCCGCATCGCTCTCGAAATATTTACTGGTCGCTCCATGAAATGGCCCTATCTCGATAAGGAACGGCACTTCCGGTATGTCCTTGAGGAGCCAGTTCTTCCGGATCAGGTCCTTCTTTTCCTGTTCACTCAGCATTGTTGCCTATTTTACAAACTCTTGCCCATGATGAGATCGGGAAGAGCCGTTACCAATCCAGGAACGAAGGTAATAAGAAGCAGTACTACGAGCAGGGGAATCAGGAACGGCCACGTAGTCTTCACAACTTCCTCGAACTTGAGTCCCGAGACCTGACTCATTACGAATAAAACGATGCCGAAAGGCGGTGTCAGAAGCCCGATCATCAGATTCAGGACCATGAGAACCCCAAAATGCACCGGATCGATTCCTACTTTGACGATCACCTGCATGAATATCGGACCGAGAATGAGAATCGCCACAGTAGGATCTAAAAAGCACCCGACGGCAAGGAGAAACGCATTGATTATTAGGAGAATGACAACCCAATTGTCGCTGATGGCGGCAATCTGTTCAGCGATTCTAATCGTTAAACCCGAGCGCATCAGCACCCATCCGTAAAAGCCGGAAACGGCGACGATGAAACCGATCACGGCCGTTTCCTTGGCCGTCTCGATGAAGACGCGGACGATGTCGCGGACACTCAGCTCGAGCATCACAAATCCACCGATAACGAGGGCATACACAACCGCCACTGCCGAAGCTTCGGTGGGCGTGAACACACCAAGCCAGATACCACCGAGCAGGATCAGAGGCGTCATGAGAGGCAAGAATGCATCGACAAAGCTCTTGAGAGCCACTAAAACCGTCGGGAACGGATGGCGAGGGTACCTGCGGCGGTGAGCGAAGTACGCGACCATCACCATCAGTATGGAAGTCATCAAAAGACCAGGTATGACCCCGCCAAGGAAGAGCCGGCCTACGGAGACACCTGATATGAAGGCGAATACAACCATCGGAATGCTGGGTGGGAAAATTGGTCCTATGGTGGAAGAAGCTGCCGTGACCGCAACGCTGAACTTCTTGTCGTATCCGCCGCTTGTCATGGCATCGAGCTCCACCTGACCCAAGCCAGCAGCGTCCACAACAGCAGCGCCGGACATTCCAGCAAAGATGAGGCTGGCAACTACGTTGGCATGACCAAGTCCTCCAGGCAGGAATCCTACCAGGGTATCGGCAAAACGAAAGATCTTTTTAGTGATGCCTGCTGTGTTCATCAGCTTGGCCGCAAGAATGAAAAGCGGGATCGCCACCAGAAGGAAGTTCTGCAGGCCGAATAACGCCTTCTGGGAAAGAATAGTGATATGAAGCGGGGTGCCGCCGTCTAACCAGGTTCCGCAAAGTGAGGAAACCCCAAGCGCGAATGCTACTGGAATCCCTGCCAATAGCAGAGCGATGAGCCCGACGGTTAAAACGTAGATCATGGGAGCCCTCCTGTTTCCGGAGTCTTTGCCTTCCTGGGGATGAGATCAAGGATAATGTTGGCTGCAAGGTAGTACAGCATCAGAATACTCGAGATGAACAGTACCAGGTAAATGTAGCCTATGTGCACCCATCCTACTGTAGGCAGCTCTACAGTCCAGGTAGAGCGCATGTTCAGGTATGCTCCCAATATGAACGGTACGAGAAAGGGGACCGTGATCAGCCTTCCTATGATCCTTAGCGTTTTCTGAGCCACCGGGCTGACCCGATCGACGAGCATCGAGATGGTTATGTGGTTTTCGTTTTTGCACAAAGTCGCCGCACCCACAAAAACCAGGGCGGCAAAAGTATACTGAGCAAGTTCCTCCGACCAGGAGGCGGGAATCCGGAGGATAACGCGAAAGACAATCTGCAGTACCGTGATCGCCAGCATGCAAAGGAGGATGAGTGCATTAACCGCTTCAAGAATCTTCTTCACCGCACCCCTCCTTTCCGGGTAGGATAATATTAAAGGCACCCCAACATAATAGCTCGATATGTTGGAGTGCCTGTAGGCCAGCTCAGCAGAAACTACATCAGATTCTTCAACTTGTCGAAGAAGGTTGGATCGAAATCCTCTTTGGCCATCTGTTCAAGGACTGGCTGAACGGCTTTCGCGAACTCATTCAGATCGACTTCGATTAGAGTCATCCCTTTTTCCTGAAGCTGCTTGACGAACTTTTCGTCTCCATCCCTGGTAAGTTCGTTGGCATAAGTGACGCTTTCATCCATTGCTTCAATCAACAGATCCTGATCGCTCTTGTTCAGGGCATTGAACCATTTCATGGACATCTGGATCCGTGCAGCGGAGAAGATGTGCTTGGTGGCGATCAGGTACTTCTGGGCTTCGTAGAACTTATAGTTCAAAATCGTTTCCGGGGGATTTTCCTGCGCCTCGACGGTGCCGGTCTTCAGAGCCATGTACACCTCGGAGAAGGCAACGTTGGTGGGAAGCGCACCGAGGTGCTCCCACACCTTGAACCAGGACTTGACCGGCGGAAGCCTCATTTTCAAACCTTTGACGTCGTCAACGGTTCTTATGGGACGGTTCGCGGTGAGATAGCGGGCACCGCGCAGAATCACGCCCACCGTACGGACTCCTTTATCGTGTTCGATCATTTGGCTGATTTGCTTCCCAGGTCCTTCCCAGAACTTCCAAAACTGGTCGACGCTGGCGAACACGTAGGGAACCTCGGCAACCGCATATCTGGGGTACCACGTGGCGATATCATTGGTACCAACCGCCCCGTACTCAACCGAGCCGTTGGAGAGCATCTCGAAGGTCTGCCGCTCATCGCCCATGGCGCCGCTTGCATGGATGAGCACTTCGATTCGTCCACCGCTCCTTTGTTCTACAAGCTCCTTGAACTTGTTGAGACCCATGTCCTGAGGAGAGTTGGGTGGGTACGTAGAAGCTATGTTTACCGTCATCTTTTCGGCGGCCATGTCTGCCGCTTCCGTCGATTCTTGTCCTCCGGTGCCGAATACTACGCCAGAACTTGCCAGCAGCGTGACGCACACGACCAGAATCGATACTGCGAATCGTCTTTTCATGTTTTCCTCCTTAAACAAGATATAGCGGCAGCATAACATATGCCTAGCCGGCTGTCAACCTATATTATAGGTTGACAAGTAATTTTTTTTTATGTAAACTTTCTACTAAAAGGCTGTTGGGGTTTGATGAGGAAATGGATTTGATTGATGGCTTTACCCAAAAAAAGTTGAACCGTTCTTCTCTGTCCCACCAAATCGCTGAGCAATTAATCACGAACATCCAGGCTGGTATCTTCAAGACCGGATCTTTGTTGCCGTCGGCAAACGAGCTTGCCAGGGAGTACGGCGTAAGCAGACCGGTTATTCGGGAATGCCTCACCTACTTGTCTGGACAAGGTTTCGTTCACATCGTAAATGGAAAAGGAGCCATTGTTCAGGAAGTCAATGAGCAACCTCTTAAGACGTTTTTCGAACGGGCGCTCAGGCTTAATAGTGATGCCTTGATGGATCTACTGGACATCAGAAAAATACTCGAAATAAAAAGCGCATCTCTAGCGGCAGTCAATCGAAACGAAAAAGATGTTGTTACGTTGCGATCTATTCTTGAAGAGATGATCCGGAATAAGGAAAACATCTACGAGCTGTCCAAGCATGACATAAGATTTCACGTTGCTGTAGCAAAATGCTCTGGAAACTCTTTCCTTTTCTATCTAATTCGTTCTATACGAGATTCTTTGGTTGCTTTCAACAACGACCTGCTCCTGAGAGTATTGAGCGATCAAGTGTCATCGTTGCTGGACATTCATGAAGGAATTTTTCAGGCCATTCAAGCCCAGGATGCAAGCGCCGCTGAGCACGAAATGTGCACCCATTTCGACGAGGTAATCAAGAGAGTAGAGTTTTGCTCAAGCTTGCCGGGCTCTGAATAGATTCAGAAACACAGAGCTTTCAGCTTTTTTCCAGGAGAAATGAGAACATGAGTATAGCAGCGTACGTGCTCCATGGAATTGAGGACCTGAGACTGGAAAGCCGAGTGGAGCCCAATTTTGGACCGAGGGATGTGCTCATCTATGTCAAGCGTGTCGGTATCTGTGGCTCCGATGTGCATTACTACAGTCATTTCAAGATCGGTCAGTTTGTGCCCCGAAATCCTTTCGTTCTTGGACATGAGTTTGCCGGGGATGTGTTGGCCGTCGGTGCGGACGTCAGTACCGTCGAAATTGGAGATCGGGTGACGGCGGAGCCTTCGCTCGAGTGCGGAGAGTGCCGATTCTGTCGATCCGGCCGGTACAATCTCTGCACGAATCTAAAGTTCATCGGTACGGCTGCCTCCTACCCTCATATCGATGGAGCTTTTGGTGAGCAGGTAGTGGTGCCGGAAAGCCACTGCCATAAACTCGACGACCGAATCGATTATGGAGCCGGCGCCTTGGTTGAACCGTTGGCGGTCGGGGCTCACGCAGTTATGCGGGCAGGCACGGTGGCGGGTTCACGTATCCTGATAACTGGTGGCGGCACTATCGGGCAGATGGTGCTCGCCGTAGCGCGTGCCATGGGGGCGACGGATATTACGGTGGCGGATATCGATTCTTATGCCCGGGAGTATTCTCTGGCTCACGGCGCTCTTGCCGCTTTCGACCCCTGTAGCGAGGAGAGGGTTCACGAGGCGAGGCGTCACGGCTTCGATATCATCTTCGAGGCTTCCGGAACACCCTTGGCACTGTCACTCGCCTATGAAGCAGCGGTGAGCGGAGCGCGCATTGTTCAGATAGGAACCCAGCCGGCTGAAGTCGTACTTCCCGCCAACCTGCTCATGTCGAAGGAGCTCACCCTGTTCGGTTCGTTACGCTATGCACATGTATTTCCGGTAGTTCTTGAACTGATATCATCGCAACGCCTGGATGTGGAGGGGCTCATCTCCGTTGTCTATCCGTATCACCAGATGCCGGAAGCGATGGAGCGCGCTGTCTCTAAGCAAGGAGTTGTGAAAGTCCAGGTGAGCCGGGAGTAGCCGGGAACTCGAAATTCAGTTGATTTCTATATAGGGGAAAACCGACACAAGCATCCCGGTCGAGTGCAAGGCCACCCAGACGGCCAACCAGAGGTATCTGAAAGGCGTGGTGGATTACCTGGCCTTGTACTCCTTGCCCAGGGGATACATCGTCAGCTTCGCTCCTCGCACCTCGATGAAAGTCGAGCACCGGACGATCCGGAGCACTTCGGCTTACCTGGCAGAAACAATGGGCGAGCTCGCGACTTGAGGATTACTGCCTACCGGGAGTGGAGGGATCGGGCCGTGACCCCGCCGCCGGTGTCGAGTTCCTCTGCCGCGGCTCCCGACAGTTCACCAGGACAAGCTGTATCGAAGCGCTGATGAGATTGTCGCAGACGTGGACCTACCGGGGGAGCACAGTCTTGAACCGCGGGACAACGACAACCGGAGCAACACAAAGGAGCTGGTGATCTTCTCGGTGGGAAAGAGAATCGCCGCCTGCCGCTTCTTGGACGGCGGTGAGGACGCCAGCGTTCACCTGAGCTCCTGGCAGCTCTTCCAGCTGATCCCCGGAGAGATCCTCACGTTGGAGATTCGCAAGACCTGGAACTACCGAAAGCAGCTCCATGGCTCCGGGAAAATGCTTGCCCATGAATCAGAAATCTCCCGGCTGGACCTGACGCCTTTACGGCTAACAGATCAGGGAGAGTGGGACCCGCACGAGTTTTTCGAAGAGGAGAAGAGGAGCTTGCCGGCCAGGCTGAAGACGAGCTGCCCGACTACTACGTGCCGATTCTCGCCGCAGGGGTACGACCCGAGTTCGAGATGGAGCAGGTCGATCCCGGCGATCTCGATCCCGGCGCGGACGGTCCGATTCTGGAGGCGGTCTATGCCAGAGATACGGGTGATCCGAGCCGGGCGGAATTTGATATTCTTGAAAGAAAGTTCACCTTATTAACAGATAGAGCCACACGTACTATATAACCGGTAAGACCCCGGCAAGGAAACGAGGTTGTTTCAGAACGTGAGGCCCGGAAAGATCTACACTTTTTCTGGCCGTATGGAAGAGGACAAGCGTGAGTGATTTCAGCCACTTGAAGAAGGAACACATTGAGACTCCCGCATTGTCGTCGATCTAGATGTTCTGGAAAAAAACATTCCAACTAGGTCGTGGACCCTGAAAAGATTTATTGTCTAGCCTGCATGGCCAGAGGAGGAGCAAAAATCACAGTGGCAGTCGATCGAACCGAAAACATCGACAGCTTGTCAGCCATAGCCCGCAAAGCCGGGGCCACGCAGCATCTCCTGATCGAAATCGATGCCGGCATGAACCGCTGTGGCGTGAACACGGAAACCGAAGCCCTCGATCTGGCAAAGATAATTACGAGAGCGGACTGGCACCGAGCACGGCCCCCCGACAATTAAAGACCGACCGAATCTGAGAATTGCAGGTGGATTGTCGGAAGAGCACGGACGGGTTTTGGACGAGCGGAATGACCAGGTTGCTCGGCAGCCAGGCCAATCGCAATGCCAAGGCTAACCATGGAGATAGGACTTGGCCCTTTCCCTTCCGGGAAGGTCCGGTCTCGTAGTGCTACGCCGCCGGAAGCGTGTATGAGCTCAAGGGCCTGCTGCTGGAGAATGATAGTAATTTGGTTGAGGGTTTGAAGCGAGGAAGAAAGTCCCTAGGAAACACCGCACGCTGAGGAATCCGCTGTTGGAATGTGATCATGAAAAAAAAATGTTACTTTACTTGACTAAAAATACGATTTATGCAATGATAACGATTGTACAAACGTTTTCAACCTTCATAAATGTATAAATATGAGTTCGATGAAAGACGTCGCCGAGCTGGCGGGAGTGTCAGTATCAACGGTCTCCAGGGTTATCAACGGGAATTTTCCTGTGGAGCAGGCGACTATTGAGCGCGTCGAGCGGGCCGTCAAGAAGCTCGGCTATACCCCCAACCTCCTGGCCAAGGGACTGAGAACCAAGACAGGGTTCTTCGTCGGCTTCATCGTTCCGAAAATCCGCCGACTTCACGCTTTGTCGATTCTACTTGACTCCGCAGAGCAAAGTGCTTTGACCCACGGGTGGAGCCTGATCCTGGGGTCGACCCGCAATAACCGTGGGATCGAGAAAAAGGTCGTTACCAATCTTATCAAGCGTCATGTCGACGGGATCATCCTCTACGGAATGGAAAAAGACTGCGCCAGCGCAGAACTGTTGAAAGGTACATCGATCCCGACGGTGTTCATCCACTGGAAGGCGAAAGATCAGAGTTTCTCCTGCGTGAACGTAGACAACCGCAAGGCGGGACAGCTGGCGGCGCAACACCTGATCGATCTCGGTCACAGCCGGGTCGGTTGTGTAACCGGCCTGCAGAGATACTTCTTCTGCGAACAGCGCCTCAGGGGGTTCGAGGAAGCCTTGAAGGTCAATCGTATTTCCTTCGATCCCGACCTCGTATTCGAGGGGGATTTTACGGTGCAATCCGGCGTTCGAGCTGCGGAGTATTTCCTGCAACAGAAAAAGAAGCCAACGGCCGTGTGGTGTGCCAACGATCTCATGGCGATCGGAATCATCAAGGGATTAAACCGACACGGTCTCAAGGTACCTCAAGAGATGTCGGTGGTGGGCATGGACGATAGTTTTTACTCGGAACTCTCGACCCCTGCCCTGACTACGATCAGGCAACCCTTTGAAGCTATGTGCGAGCAGGCCTTTGAGCTGATTAGGAGCGAAAAGGAAAGCTCCCAACGGGTCGCCGCCACGATTCTGTTGGAGCCCACTCTGATCGTCAGAGAATCAACCGCGCGGGCTCGGGAATGAGATCGAGAGTGATCTCGTTTGGTCATAGATACAAAGAAGAGAGGAGGAAAGGTATGAAGAAAACAAGTTTCTTCGCTGTCGTGATCGTGGGTCTCGCACTGATCGCCGCTTCTGGCCTAAGCGCAGAAGGTGCGGGAGAGGAGTCCTTCGCGACTCCACGGTACGGTGTGGACGGGTTCGTTCTGGGAGCCCAGTTTCGTGTAGCCGAAAAGCAGGGATGGTTCGCCGAAGAGCATATCACCCCGAACATCCAGACGTTTTCCTATGGAGTCGACACGATCGATGCGATCCTGGCCGGGAAAACGGATTTCGGCGTGGTACTCGATTTCGCTTTGCTGACCCGCATGGTGACCAAGCAATTGGTCATCCTGGCTACCATTATTGAACCTGAATCCGGTTGGCACAAGCTGGCGGTAAAGGAGGGCATTTCGGGACCCCAGGACCTCAGGGGAAAACGGCTCGGGGTAGCGAAGGGAACTCTGCAGGAGTTTGTCAGCATCAAGTACCTGCAGGTCAACGGCGTGCCGGAGGACTCGGTGGAGTTTCTCTCCTTTGCCAGCCTGTTCGAGATCGTCGCTGCTCTTAAGTCCGGTAAGGTGGATGCCGCCTGGGTCTGGGCTCAGGGCACAGACGAGGTAAAAGCGACACAAGGACTCAAGATCCTGGTGGACGACAGCGCCGCCAAGGCGCAGTCATACGGATTCCTCGTAGTCGGCAAGAGCTACCTGGAAAACAACAGGGCAGGTGTCGAGGCTACCGTGTCCGTACTGAAAAAGACCACGGACTGGATCGTCGGGAACATCGGGGAGGCTTCGAAGATCGTTGCCACCGACGTGGGAGCTCCGGAGGACAGGATCCTGACGGAAATGGAGCGCGAGCACTGGAGCTTGAGCTTCGAAAAGAAACATCTGGATGCCCTCAATGCGTTGTACAACTTCCTTGAAGATCGGGAGGTTATCAAGGACAAGTACAACCTGACGGATTTCATCGATCTGGATCCTCTGAAAAAAGCTGCCGGCGCCTCAGCGGTCAAGGGCATGTAAGGAGAGCCGACAAACCAACGAAATGCCTCCGGTTTCCGGCAGACCTCTGTCTGAAAGTTCCGGAGGCATTTCCATAACGCAATCTTCGCGGTTGAGCGCTCCTATCGCAACTGACAAGGAAGATTGCGATGTCTTCTTCCAACCGAAAATCTTGTTATAATAATAAGATTTTCGGTTGCCATCATAATAAGAAGGGATGGAGCATCCATGCAGCGTTCACTAAAAGGCAGAGCGAAACGATTTATCCTGATCGGTATTGACTCCGCAATTCCGGGTCTTCTAAGGCATTTCATGACGTCTGAGTGCATGCCGAATCTGACCAAGTACGCCAGGCAAGGAATCTTCACGGAATCGCTGGCATCCCCTCCGGTAGACACACCGACCAACTGGGCCACGATCGCCACCGGAGCCGGCTCCGGAACCCACGGCGTGACGAGCTTCACTGCTCATCAGGCGGGTGAGCCCCTGGAGCTCGGCGAGACCCTGGTCGGACGAACCAAGGAGTCCTCCTGGTCGCAGGCCGAGTTCTTCTGGAACACCGCGGAACATCACGGTCTGCGTACGCTGATTCTTAACTAGTGTCTGACCGAAAAGCCGCTAATTGTGTGTGAGGCAATGATTTAAAATCACT
>CAZVHJ010000011.1:0-98629 GCA_964627715.1 uncultured Spirochaetaceae bacterium
GTGAGCTGGCCCGTGCTATACTGTATAGAGTGGGGGAGACGGGGCAGGAGCGTTTCCACCTTGCCTGTGCCCGTGCCCTGTATCGGATCATCATGAGTTCCGGGAGTGCCGTGCATCCCGATAACTATCGGGCCCTCGCCATGCTGGCGCAGAGGAGTGTGTCGGCGAACGTTCGGGAGCGCGCCTCCGGATATCTGAGTGATCTTTCCCAAAGGTGGCGAAGGTGAGGGGAGATATTATTCATAGGAGTTGAGTATGAAAAAGGCGATGTTATCGATCCTGGTTTTCCTATCGGTCCTGGGATTGTACGCCCAAGAGGTGGCCGAGGAGGAATTACGCAGCGTGGACCGGGAGATAGTATTCATCAACTATGAGGGCCCTTACGATCGCTTCGACACCGCGGATGAGATCAAGGGTCTGGGCTGGTATCTCGCCAATGTGCTGGCCCAGAACAACGAGCGAGCCTCTTTTCTGTTCAAATATTCGGTCATCCGGGCTGTAGACCCCGAAGAAACGGGGAAATTCGATGCGGACATCTTTTCCATCGATCGGGATGCCAAGGTCGATCACATCGATAATATTCGGCGCATCCTGGCCGGGTATCTCGAAGGAGCTTTCGACTATGCTGCAGAGGATGCCCGCACGCTGGCCCGCTTTGCCACGATCTACAACGCCGTATACAGAGGAGGCCTGGATTATTTCTCGGAGAAGTACAAAGCACTGGTTCTTTCCTATCTGACTGCTCAGAATGCCGGGCTTTCGACCAAGTACTTCGAATGGCCGGGAGTAACAAAGATGCTCATTCCTCTGACAGCTGAGGCGGGGAAAGGGGTGCTTGGTTCCTTGAGCACGACCGAGTTGACCGAAGACAAGGTGATCGAGGAGATGCGCCAGCAGGAGGACATGGGCCTGGAAGACCGCAAGGATATGGTGGAGCTGAAAGAGCGGGAAGTGGAAGAGAAGATGGACCGGCTGGAAGAACAGAAGGCCGAGCTGGAGGAAGCCAAAGAAGAACTGGCCGAGAGCAGGGAAGACCTTGAAGCGGCGCGCACCCGGGATGAACGGGAGCGCCTGGAGGCGGAGATTACCGAGAAGGAGCGGGATGAACGGGAGCGGGAAGCGGCAGTCGCTGAAACAGAGGCTGAGATCGCGGCCAAGGAGGAGGAGATCGGCGAAGAGCGGGAGAGAATTATAGCCGATGAACGCGCCCAGGACCAGCGGCCAAGGAGACCGGAGGCGGGCACCTTCGTCTTTTCCGATCAGCTGTACTACCTCAAGGTGCGGCCTCCTGCCTCCGATGGCTCAATCACCGGCACCCTCTCGATCCTCGATCCGGTAGCCTCGGAGGTGAAGGTCACCTCTCCGGTGAGTCATATTCGAGGGCGAGCCTTTTACTTCTTCAAGAACTCGATCCTGGTCATCGGCCATGAAAGCAACATTACCTCTCCGGCTCGGCTGATGCTCCTCGAACCTCTGACCCTGAAAGAGACGGCCCGCAGCTGGGAGGAGATCTATCCGGAGACCTGCGTGCTGCTGCAGGCCAGCTCTATCTATGCGGTGTTCCGTTCCGGAAGCGAGTACCGCCTTGGCCGTTTCGATGAGGCGATCCAGCTGATCAGCCAATCAGAGCAGAGCGTTGACAAAGACAGCGCCTTCTTCCTGTTTGGTAACAAAATCTACATCAATTCCGCCGCCCGGGACATTCTGGTGCTGAACCGGGAAGATCTGAAGAGAGAGGGCCTGATCCGCTGATCGCACTTATAGCTTGGCGTATCGCTTGGCGGAATCGCGGTCGAGGATTTTCAACTCCACTTGCCAAATCCTGAAGTCGATGGCTATGGAGATGGCCGCCGGATGACCATTATTCTTACTTCAGCCGCTCCTCCAGCTCAGTCTCCTCGGCCCGGGCTGTCCGGCGTCCCTCCTCTACATCTACCCGAAACAGCAGGATCATGCCGACGATGAAGAATACGATCAGGCTCAGTACGGCGGGACGGCTGGAGCCGAATACGGCGGCGGCAGCGGCGAATATCAGGGGGCCGAAGATCGTAGCCACCTTTTCCATGACCCCGAACAGACCGAAGAACTCTCCGCTCTTCGGCGCCGGGATCAGCGTGGAGAACAGGCTGCGGCTCAAAGCCTGACTGCCCCCCTGAACACAGGCCACCAACCACGCCAGGCACCAGAACTCGACGACCGAGTCTAGGAAGTAACCCCAGACCGAAATCACCGCATACACGATCAAGGCCAGGAGCAAACTGCGCTTGGTGTTCATCTTTTCCGCCGGCCGGGAGAACAGGACCTTTCCGAGAAGAAGGGCCAGGAGCAGACAGACCACCTCGAGAGCGAAGATCAGGCCGATGACAATCCCGAGATTGCTCTGCCGCAGAGGGGGCAGCACCTTCACAGCCGCAACGGTCAGGACGGTTCCCGAGCTGCGAGGATCTCGCTCACCCTGGTTGACCAGGCTGAGCACGTGCTCCCCCGGCTCGGAGGCTTGCAGGGTTGTCGTACTTTCGTATCGGATATTCGGGTTGTAGGTGTTGATCGTGACAGGCTGGCCGTTATTGTCCCCCAAAGGTTGGCTGTCGATCTCTACGTTCCAGATGCCGTGATCCGGGCCGACGCTGTAGACGATGGTGAGCTTCTGACCGTTGAAGGAGAAATCCAACTGTGCTCCCCGTTCGCTGGTGCTCCGATAGATCCGGTCTTGTTCGGCCCGGATCGTTTCAGCCGTTACGGTCTGGTCTGTCCAGCTTCCCCGATAGGAGAAAGCATCATCGGTGGCATCATACTCCCCCTCGCCAACCGCCTGGGCTATGGAGGTATAGGCGGGAAGCGGCGCTCCGCTGATGTTTTCCGGTAAAAGATTCTTTCCGCCGATTCCAATTACCGGTAGAAGAACGATGTTGAACACGATAAAGGCCATCACGATGTGGCGATAACGGGTGTCTTTGCTTGGCAGGCGGCCGAAGATGAGGCTGAAGGGGATTCCCACAAACTGTACCAGCAGCAGGGCCAGGATCAGCTCGAGTGTGCCGAATCCCAGTTCCGCTCCGTAGATGGCGGCTACACCGATGATAGTGCCGATCCCGTCCAGATAGATCAGCGCGGCCAGCAGCAGCTTGAACAACTCTTTGTACTGACGGATGTCTTTGAAGGTCTCGACGATCCTCTTGAAGCTGACAGACAGCACGGTCTGTCCTTTGTCCAATCGTGCGGTCAGTGTATGCGGCTCGGGAATGTTCTTGAGCAGAGGTATGGTGAACAGGGCCCACCAGAGGGCAACGCTCAGGAAGGACAGCCGAGGTCCCCAGGTTCCTGGAAGCAGCTGGATCATCACCACGTTTATCGCCAGAAGAAGGCCGCCGCCGAGGTAGCCCATGGCGTATCCCCGGGCGGACACCTTGTCCTGGTCTTCGATCATTGCTACGTGGGGTAACAGGGAATCGTAGAAAACATTGGCGCCGGCGAATCCGATGCGGCCGAAGACAAACAGCAGCGAGGCCAGCAGCCAGTTGCCGCTTTTCACAAGAACGAGCAGTCCCGTGGCCACCACGCCGATTCCGGCGAACAGCGAGAGGAACTTCTTCTTTCCCCGCATCACGTCGGAAACCGTGCCAAGAATCGGGGCGATTACCGCCGCGATGAACAGGGAGATACTCAAACCCGTGCTCCAGTAGGCCGTTGCCACCGCCGGGCTGGCCAGGGTGGATGCGGCTACCTGGCTGTAGTACACGGGCAGAACCGCGGCGGCTACAGTAGTAATGAAGGCGGAATTGGCCCAATCGTACATGGTCCAGGCCCGGATGCGCTTTCGATTCTCCCTCTCGGTGATGTTCATGAAATTCCTCCTGCTATTCGCCCCGATGGTTTTTCATACCAGCCGGCAGTGGAAATCGCAATTTGTTGTTTTGCAGGTGCGAGTCTTTATCGTACCTCCAATATCTCCGTCAGCACACGACCCCCGGCTTCCGGCATCTCCAGTCCCAGGAGGGCCGCCAGGATGTAGTCTATCTGTTCGCCCACCTTCATGCTCTCGACCTGCTCCCGGGTATATACGGTTTCGACGACACCTTGAGGTTTTCTCTGAAGCCCGGCGAATACTTCGACGACTTCCCTGTGAGTCGCGCTGTCCCGGCGGTCATGCAGCGTAACCTGGGCTGAACCTTCACAGTAGTTGGCCCAAGCCTTCCACGAGACCAGCTTCCCTTTCGCATCGAAGGTGAGCAATCCGGCCTCCTTGAAAGCGGCGTTGATGCGAATACGGGTATGGACGTCCATGTAGGCATGGTCGCCGAACACGATAAAGGAAGTTTCGGATAATGAACCTGATTCCCGGGACGCTGTCAAAAGCAGGCCCGCATCTCCCGGCATAACGAACCGAGTTTCATCAGCTCCCTGAAATTAGGCAGCACCTCGAGACGAGGCAGGTCGGCAGAGGACAGCCCATTTACAGACACGACAACCACGCTCCGGCTCATGGGTAGAGGTATTGTAGGTTATTCGTTTTACGGGTACAAGCGTTTTGACACGGCGATAAGAGATATTGTTTTTCCTATTGCACGCCCTTTTTGAGTCGGGGAGCGGTTATGAGTTTTCCCCGCTGATCGCTGCGGCCTTGCTCTATCAAGGCGAGGTGAGCTGATGGCCTCTGCAACGATACTATCGGCCCGAGCCGGAGGATGCGCAGTACTTCAGGTAAAAGGCACTCAAGAATCGCAGATCTCGCTTCTGAAATCCATGATCGCTGTAAACCAGCCGTTGGATCACAACAAGCAGGCGCCTGGGGTGTAATTGGGGTGAGGTCTCGAAAGATGTGTGCACCCACCGGGCCCAGCCGCATCTGTCCGGCGGTTCCACACTCCGCCGGCCCCGATTGGATACGATTTTAGCAATGATTTTCAAAGCGCTCAGCCGGTTTGGCCGTGCCGCGGCCAGGACAAGGATGCCATACCGCCGGACTACCCAGTTTGCGGCAAAGAGCAGGGCAAGAAAAGGAATCGCCAGGAGCAGGACCTGCCAGTTGAAACTCCAGGACCGCCTTGTTGCCCGGCTCCGCGATACAGGTTCTCTTCCCAGGATTGCCCGCAGCTGGCGGTTGGTCAGACGATTCTCCACGCGCCTGTATTCGTACAACCAGTCCTCTCCAAACTCTTCGTAGTAGGAGGGGTTGACCGCTGTAGTCGCTTCCCAGGCGGTCCAGCCCCGATCCTCGAGCCACACCTCCGGCCAGGCGTGGGAGGACAGACCGGATACGGTGACACTGCCCGGCTCCAGCGCCCTTTCGAAGGGGAAGGGTCCTGCGGGCAGTGTTGTTAGGAAGCCCGTGGCGTAGCGGGTGGGAATCCCGTTCAAACGTGCCAACACAGTGAAGGAAGAGGCGAAATGCACGCAGTAGCCTTCCTTGCTCTGAAACAGAAATGTGCCGACGAAATCCGCGCCTGCGGGGATCCGCTCGGCTTCCAGGTTGTAGGTGTAATTTTGTGCCAGATACCTCTCGATGTTTCTCAATGTGCTGCGAGTATCCTCTTCGGGATCGGCCAGGAGCAAAGCGAGTTCTTTGAGTTCGGGGCTGAGTCGATCCGGGAGTTGGAGATACGCTTCCATTTCCTCGGCTGACAGGGTGAAAGCAGAGGTTCTCCGGCCCCTGAGCCGCTGTTGATACTCGAGGTAGATGCTCTGGCCTGAGCGCAGGGGGTTGGTAAGTTGAAATCCTTCCTCGAAGCTTCCCGATATTCCCTTTATCTGTTCAGCCGGCAGGAATATCGATTGAGTGTTCAGAGTGAACGGGACGAGGGTGTAATACTCCGCCAGCAGGGTAATACGAATCGAAGTTGTGGGGACTTCACCGGGGGTTAGGGCTGCTATCTTCGCCTGCTCCGCGATTTTCAGAGCTTGGGGGAGAGCTGCGGTTTCCTTGACTTCCTGTCTCTTGCTCCAGGATTGTCCATCGTAGGTCGAGTAAGCGGTGGTGCGTAAATACAACCTCTGGCCCGGTTGGCCCTGGATGTCGAATATCGGCGCCTCCGAAAGGATCGGCGTTCCTCCCAAGTGTTTGCTTTCGAATCCGTAGCCGAATCCCGGAATCCCGTACAGAAGGGGAAAACGGGGGAAAAGGGCAACCACCGTATGCCGTAATCCGGGATGCAGCTGTTGATCTACAATGCGGCTTCCCCGAGGTTCGGCAAAAAGCACAGGGATTCGGGAGACGACCCCCAGCGCCAGAAAGAGCAGGAAAAAGGCTGCCAGATTCCGCAGGCGATTCTGAGGCTGTACGAAGCGAAAGGAGAGAACCAGGGGACCAAGGGCGAGCAAGCAGAGAAGGAGGATGTAGAACAAACGGGTCTGATAGATAAGTGACAACAGACCCGCTGCAATCAATAGCTCGCCGTAGAGGGGGAGGATGATTTCCGAGTGTAGAAACCTCTGGGCCAGGGCGGAGGAGAATACGGCAGCCAGAAGCACCATCAGGATGGACACCACCCCTCTGGGCTCGCCGTCGCGGACGGTTTCAAACCAGATCCCGTACGCGGAGTAGGGTGTGATCAGAATCCCCGTCAGGACCACAGAGGCCAGCCCAACGGTGTACAGGGATGAGAGGATGCGAAATGTCAGTCCGGGAATACCGGCCAGCCGGGTGGACAGAACGGCAAGGACGATTTTGCCCAACACGAGCACGAACAGAAGCAGCCAGGACAACTCGGGCCGAATGAGTAGTTTCAGTATCCCAGGAAGCAGTACGGCGACGATACAGGCGAGAACGATCTTCATCCAGCGCGGAAGCTTATCTGTCATAACCCAGAACACCTCTTTCCAAACCCTCGACGATGTCCTCCGGCCCGTCTATAAAGCGGATATTGGCTCCCCGCTCACTGAGAGAATAGAGATAGGGAAGGATGGTTTTGCGCTCCTCTCGGGAGTATCCGCTACGGTTCATAACCAGGGCAACAGAGGTATCTCCGGTCAGGGATTCATCCACCGCAGAAAACACCTCCGGATCGAAGATATGGGAGGTGATGATCGCAGAGGTGCTCTCGAAACCGCCGCTCTGTTTGTCCAGGTTGTACAACGCACCCGGCGAGATGGTGGGTTGAAAGATCAGCTCCATGGTTGACAGATAAAACGCCTGAAAGCTTGATTGGCTGTTTCCCCGAAAGGTGTATACGCTTCTGCCGGGGGCACGGACCGTTACCGGTACTCCCTGATCGAGGTAGTATTTCACCAGGGCGACCAGGATATCCACCGATACGTCCTCTGTTTCTAGAGCCCGCAGGCCGGTCAGCCCTGTCTGCCTCAGGTCAAAGTAGACGGTCACTCCCGGTTGCGCTGAAGTGTCGTATTCCTTAAGAAAGGGGGCTCCGGTGGAGGCGAACTTCTTCCAGGCTACGTGGCGCAGGGATTCGCCATAGCGGTACGATCGGAGCTGGCTGAACAGAGCATAGTCGGGGACCGCTCCGGTAGAAGATCCTTGAGCGAGCCGCTCGCTGCGCTCCATTCCGGTGGAAAAGCTACGCAGGGGGAGTATCCGGGGATAGACGTAGAAAGTTCTGTACCAGACCCGCCGGCGAAAAACGAAGAAATGGAGGGGATCCTCTGCAGCCAGAGATTCCAGACCGACCGTGTATATCCCACGGAACGGACAGTGAATTTTATACACTCTTTCGATCCTAGCTCTTGTCCGGATATAGGTAGTGAATTGGGGAAGGACCTCTTCCATGAAGGGGTGGATCGTCTTGAACTCTACGGTCAGGGAATGGAGCGGCAGCAGGGTTTCGTTGGCCAGGCTCAAGCGGTAGATCACGGATTCCCCCTTCATCGGGTGTTCGGTACTGAAATCCTGGTAATACTTCAGCGGGAAGAATGTCAGCATCAGGTACAATAGAGAAAGGATCGGCAGGATCAGCAGGATAACGAAGAGAAACAGAAAGAACGGAGCCACGTAGCTTCCCGCCAGATAGACGATGAACAGGGCAAGGGAGTACAGTCCGATCCTGTGGGCGCGGAGGAGTATCGGAAAACTACCTTTCATTCAGTCCGGTGGGAATCTTTACCTTGCCGAGTATCCGGGTCACGATCTGTCGGGGATGGATGTTGTCCATTCGCGCTTCCGCAGACAGGATCAGGCGATGGGTCAGTACGGCGGGAGCCAGTTCCAGCACGTCCTCGGGAATGACAAAATCCCGCCCCCGGAGAAAGGCTTCCCCTTGAGCGGCCAGCATGAGGTGCTGAGAGGCTCGGGGGCTTAAACCGAGTTTTAGGTGGCTGCTCGAACGTGTTTCCGAGGCGATGTCAACGATGAACCGCTTTACCGGATCAGAAACATGGATGCGGCGGAGGCCTTCCCGGATTCCCAGGATGTTCTCCGGAGTGGTTACCGGCCGCAGCTCCTGTAGGGGGTCTTTCTCCTGAAAGCGGGAAAGAATCTCCGTTTCGTCCTCCGTGTCGGGATAGCCGAGGGAAAAGGATACGCCGAAGCGATCGAGCTCCCCTTCCGGCAGGGGGAAGGCGCCGAGGAAGCTCACCGGATTCTGGGTGGCAATAACGAAAAAGGGTTGAGGCAGTTTGTGGGTTGTGCCGTCCACAGTCACCGAGCCTTCCTGCATTACTTCGAGCAGGCTCGATTGCGTACGGGGGCTGGCCCGATTGATCTCGTCAGCCAGAACGAACTGATGCATCAATGCTCCCGCTTTGTAGAGGAACTCCCGCTTTTCCGGGCTCCAGATCATCATGCCCGTGATGTCTCCGGGGAGAAGGTCAGGGGTAAACTGGATGCGGCCGAAATCCAAACCTACACTGGCCGCCAGACAACGAGCCAGCGTAGTCTTACCGACTCCCGGCACGTCTTCGATCAGCACGTGGAGTCCGGCGCTGAAGGCTACCAGCAGGGTGTGGATCTGGGATTCTTTACCCACGAACACGCAGGAAATGTTTTTTACCACCGCCTGAATGCGTTCAGCGTCCTGGCGGAGTTTCTGATCAACCATAAAAATCCCTATCTTGAAAGTAGAGAAAAGAACAGGCCCTGTCAATCGACGTCGGAATCTTGACAACCAACTCGAAGATCGCAATATGCTGAATACCCAGGTTGTCCTCAAGATCAGGTGAAGCTTGGCAAGTACGCAGACTGGATTTCCAGCATATAATCGATCAGATCTTCGGCACGGTGTGGAGAAACGTAGACAGGATCCAGCAGGATCGCTTGGAGGAGCAGCTTTTTTGACTTTTTTGCGTAGGCGTCGACCAGCAAATGCTGAATGGAATGTTGAAGGCGTATTTGAGCGGCAAACCCCTCGGGGAGCTTTCCTACGAACTCGGGATGAATGCCCTCTGCATCCACGACGGCAGGCACCTCGATGCAGCCCTCTCGGGAAAGATTTTCGATATACCCTTGAGCATTCAGCACGTTTACAGCAGGGCGCAGCGTTTTCCGATCCAAGAGAATATCACCAATAATAGGTACGGCCAGCTCACCTGATTTTTCAATCTTTATCTGATGGTCCGATTCCACGCTGTCAGAGGAAAACTGATTCCGGTATTCCTCCAGTTGCACAAGATATGTTTCGATGTCTTTTCCATCTCTCCACGCATCGAAAGCGATGTAGGAGTCGATTCCTTTCTTGCCGGGCACAACCTTGCGGCTTTCTATACCGAATTTCCACTTAGTACCGACCAGCTCGTGAGCATAGCCGAGGTATTCGCCGACATGATGGTCGGAAATGTAGCCAAGAACACCGAAGGTCTTCCAGAAATAACGAACCACCGGTGGAAGCTTTTCGGCCTTATCTGTTATTCGCTTCTCGAACTCCCTGCTCAGATCTTTACCGCTTCTCTTATCAGCGATTCTGTAATAAGTGTAGAAATGATTCATGCCGGCTGTGCGTATATCCAGGTCTTCGGAGTCATAATCGAGGGTATCGCGAACAAATTCGTGAAAGCTGTAGAAACCATGACATAAACCGATCGCCTTCAACTTTGTCAGTCTGAGAATCGCGGTAAGTATCCTCGCTTCCGGATTTGTGAAATTAATCAGCAGTGCATCGGGGCAGAGGTTTTCAATGTCTTTCAAAATGGGAAAAATGAGTTCGTAGTTCCTCAACGCGTGAAAAAGAGCTCCCGGCCCTCCGTTTTCACCGTATATCTGCCGTACACCGAATCCCAACGGGATCCGGAAGTCCTGCTCCCATAGCTCCATTCTTCCAATCGCCACCGACAAAAGCACAAAATCGGCTCCCGGCAATACTTTTTTTCTATCTATTCCCGCCTTTAACTCGATCGGCGCTCCGGTTTGACGGGCGCACTCTCGGGCGTATTCGAGTCGTTCCCTGAGTGTTTCCTCATTTAGGTCCACTAGAACGACTTCCACGGCGAAGTTCTCAGTGAGATCGGTTTCCAGCACCATATCATGGATCAAGCCCTTGCTGAATTCTTTGCTTCCGGCCCCGATCAGTACGATTTTGACGTTACGCCTCATTATCATCCTTTCCTCTCATAATTGATAGCAGACAAGCGAAATATTTGGACATATCCATAATTATTAACCATGATGGTTTTGGTGTCAATATCAGTTGCGATTTCCGAAGAATCGGCTGAAAATCCCTTCTTTGACCGCCCCAATTGTTTTCAGAGGGAAACCAGCAGAAAATTAATACGGAGAGGTTGACAGGCGGCAGTTAGTACCATATAATATGGATATTACCAAAACTTATTAGTGACATTACCATATTATGAGTAGTTATGCTTGGTAATGATAGGACGGCTGGGCCGCGTTAGACCACTCTGTCGGAAAGGAGGTGGTGACAGTAGGCAGACAGAGAGAACGTGGACCGTCAAAGAAAAAACACAGAGGAGGGTTTTTACATGAAGAGGGTTCTTTTCGTAGTGGCGATGATTTTCGCTGCAGCGTTCATGTTTGCGGCCGGCGCCCAGGAAGAATCGGCGGCAGGGCCAAAGGAGATACTGAGAAGCTATTTTCTCACTATTCCAAGAAACCTTGAAGAATCGGCATATCTGGACGGTGCAGGAATATTCAGGACATTCATGCAGATCATGGTCCCCCTTGCCCGCCCCGGTATTGCCACCGCGGCGACAATCACCTTTATCGATACCTGGAAAGAGTTCTTTTTCGCTCTTTTGTTGACAACAAGTGATAGGGCGCGAACCTTACCTTTGAGCCTCAATTATTTCGTCCACTTTTTCTCCTTCGACTACAGGGCGATGTTTGCAGCGCTCGTTGTTGTGACCATGCCCACTATCTTCGTGTTCATCGCGATGCAGGAGCAGGTGATCAACAGTCTGACTCAAGGTGCCTTGAAGGGGTAAACCTCGATGCAGTCTTCCCGTGAGATCGTAAGTAGGGCAATACACTTTGAGAAGTCCGAGCGCCTGCCCATGGAGTTCGAACGCTTTGGGGTCTGTGATGTGCAGGTGGCAAAATGGGATCAGTTTCTACCCTGGAATGTCGAGGGCAGAGAGAATTACGATGAGTGGGGTTGTCTCTGGGTGCGAACCGATCAGAACGATATGGGACAGGTCAAGGGCCATCCTCTTCGGCAGTGGCGTGATCTGAAAAGCCAGAAATGGCCCGATCCCGATGACGAAGCCTTCTATGCGGGAATGGAGGAGAAACTGAAGGAGGCAGGTAACAGGTATGTGCGGACCGGAATCTTCATGGTGCTCTGGGAGAGGATGCATTCCCTGCGTGGCTTCGAGGCCGCGCTCATGGACTTCTATCTGCAGCGCAGCAAGTTGGAGGAGCTTGCCGATCGAATCGTAGAGTTCGATCTGAGAATCATCGAAAACATATCCAGGTTGTTCCCCGATCAGATTCATGGAATCGACTTCTCCGATGACTGGGGCACCGAGCAGAGCACGATCATCAGCGTTGAATTGTGGAATGAGTTCTTCAAGCCCCGCTACGAAACGATCTTCAATGCCTGCAAGGCCGCGGGTTGGGACGTATGGTTGCACTCCTGTGGAAAGATCAACGCCTTCATTCCTGTACTCATAGAGATAGGCTGTGATGTACTGAATCTGCAGCAGCCCCGCACCAACGGTATCAAAGAAACAGGACAGCGATTCGCCGGAAAGATATGTTTCTCCTCACTCTGTGATATTCAATATACCCTGCCGTTTGGGTCGGCTGAGGAGATCGAAGAAGAGGCCAAAGAGCTAATCGATAACTGGGGAACCGACGACGGTGGGTTCATCCTTTCCGATGACGGCAATGAGGCAGCCACTGGCACGGATATTGAAAAAAAGAAGGTGATGTTCCATGCTTTTCAAAAGTGCGATCGCTGGCGGAAATGAAACCGAAGAACCGCCGCCTGAGCATCGATTGGATAACACAGGCGCCTGAGCATTATGAAAACCGAATCGGGGCAACCTAAATATCAGCGGCTGAAGGAAAACATCAAGGGGAAAATTCGGGACGGCAAATGGCAACCCGGAGACAGGATCTTCTCCGAGAGGATAATGGCCGATAGGTTCGGTGTCAGCCGCATAACCGTAAAGAAGGCGATCAGCGACCTGATCGGCGAAGGCGTCCTGGAGCACAGGAAGGGGAAAAGGGGTACCTTTGTTAAGAACGGCGGGAACCATCAGGTTCACACCAATCTCATCGGAGTGGCGATAGACGATGTGAGAAACCTGTTCGGCGCCCGCATGTTGCGGGGAATCGAAGATTTTCTATGGGAAAAGAGATATCACACGATAATATGCAATGCCGAGCGCAATATTGAAAAAGTCGAACAGTATTTCGCATCTTTGCTTGAAAACCGCATCGCCGGGGTTATATTCGCACCCGTGATCGATCGAGGATATGTGGAGAACAACTCCAGAATTGTCAAACTCCTCGAAACCAATGGAGTTGCTTATGTTCTGATCGATAGATACGTACCCGGAGTGCTGTCCAACTTCGTTGTGTCCGACCATCGAGAAAGCGTAAAATATATTACGAGGCACTTGCTGTCAAAAGGGTACAGGAGGATTGCCCTCGCCATCGGCACGGAGTGCTCGTCCATGGACGAAGGTCTTGAAGGTTATCTTGAAGCTCTCGCCGAGGCGGGTGTGGAGCGCGATGAGACATTAATTGTGAGAGCCAACGACAACCTGCTGCACAGTCGACCCGATCCCGGAGAAATCGAGCGCATGGAGCGTGCCATGGAAAAGGCCGGTGACTTCCATGCTTTTCTTGCGCTGAACGACCGACTACTACGAGCTGGAATTTCAATTTTACTACAGAAGGGGATCTCGATCGGCGAAGAAGTGAAGATTGCCGCCCACGGAGATGCTATAGAGGTATATCCCCGTTATACAAGCGAAATACCGAGAGTCGTAGAGCCGGCTTATGAAATGGGTTGGGAGTCCGCGAAGATCCTGCTGGAAGCCGTCAAGAATCCGGGGAAGTCTGTCGTGCAGGTCACCCTGCGATCTCAATTCATAGAAGGAAGGGTATAGGGGAGAAACGATGAGCTTCACGGCCGATTCCGTCAGACCTTCTCCCTGGCAGCAGAGACCGCATCAGCCGGGATCTTCTGCCTTCTACCGCGGTCTGTCCTTATTTTTCCACAAACGAACGAGTGGTATCTGCAATCCTATGGCTGCAGCGAGCAGCGCGGCACAGAAAAGACTCACCGCAAGCATGGAATAGTGCTGATAGAATTGGCCCCCTGCGGCGGATCCTGCAATTAAACCCGAGGCGAGAAGAGCTTCATGAATCGCCATTCTCGTGGCCCGCTGAGATGCTCCGGAAGCGCCGTGGAAGAAGCTGTAGGAGAAACCCAGAGAGATCAGTGGACCGATCAGCGCCACGCTGATTGCCAGGAGTGTGAGGGAGCCGGCTTGAGATATCCCGAAAATGAGCACGGCCAGTATAGCCAGACCCGTGATCATCGGAAGAGGTCGAAAATGCCAGAACGTCGTTCTACCGAGGATGACAAATCCCAGGGCGGTACACAAAGCACGGCACAGGAGAAGAATGCCGATGGTGCTTTTGCTGATTCCCAGATCATCCCGGGCGTACATGGGAAAAACAGTAATGATCACACCCACTACAGTGTAGGTGACGAATAGACCGACCCAGGCGGGATAACGCAAGGCTGTGCTCCGATCCTTTTTATCGATTTCTTCCTTTGTCCGTCGCGCCCTGTGTTTGTCCGAGCGGATTTGCGGCAGCACCAATGCGGCTCCGGTTAGAAGAAGGCAGTTTGCGGTAAACAATCCTGCGGCGGCGAAGAGGGGATAGCGGGGGGAAAGAGAGCTGAGGGCGCCGGCCAAAAAGGGACTGATTACTATCCCGACGCTTCCAGTTAGAGTGAGCCTGGACATCGCCCGTCCCAGGTGTTTTCCTTCAATCCCCAGGGACAGCCAGCTCATCAGGGGCGGCCAGAAGAAGGAGAGGCAGAGCCCGAACAGTCCATAGAAAAGAAAGGTGACGACGACGGACCGGGATAATAGTATGGCCGCTACGGCTGCACCCATGCCTGCAGTAGAAAAGATCATCGAATATCGGGGGCGCAGGGATTCGAAGGCGGGTCGCATCGTGAGGCAGCCCAGGGCGTAGCAACTCTGCCAGGTTGCGGCTATCCAACCCACCAGGCCGGGGGACAGGAGAAACACCTCCCGCATGTAGAATACCATGCCCAGGGTGAGTATCCCCAGCCCTGTTTCCGTCAGAAAGGCGGCAGGCAGGATCACGGCGGTCTTGCCGATCCCGGCTGAAAGAGCACGGAGAAACTGTTGCTGCTGGCTGATGTAACGAAATTTCATCTATGGTGCCGCCACTAGGGATTGAGCTCTTGTCGGTGTAAGACCGGGTTAAATGTCCGCTACTCCCAGAGTCTGAAGTGGGGATACTCGTCCGTCATCAGTCCAACATAGGCTATGACGCGATACGACCACCGCTGGATGCCTATAATGAGCTTGAAGATGTCCTTGTGATATTTCCCCGTGAACAGCAGAACAACCGCGACGATCACAACCAAGACCCAAAGCAGGCCGCCGAAGGGATACTCCGTGTGGGCGGTGTAGTTGTATCCCCAGCCGACCAGGGCGGCCAGAATGGCATAATGCGGAATGGCCAGGAACCATTTCACCAAAACCATCCAGTTCTTCAGTTTCTCGGGATACTCGATCTGCAGGTCCGCGGGGTACTCTACGGACTCGAGGGTAAAGGGGGGATAGTTGTCCGTACCCAATGCGCCGTAAGCGTAGAAGGAAACCCGCCAGGCCCAGCGCAGCACTCCCACGTTGAAATCGAACATCCCTCGGGGATAACGACCGGTGAACAGAATGGCGAAGAAGGCAATGATTGTGAGGAATGCAAAGGCGATGCCTAGAAAGCAGAGGATGATGATGTGGGGTATGATGAGCAGCCACTTTACCAACCACAGAGCATTCGATAGCGGTTCGGTCAGTTCTCCTTTCAACTGCACCGGGTAAGTGTCTTTTTCTTTTGCCATGGTTTCCTCCTCGTAACGGCAGGATCTCTTGATGTTCTTTATACAGCGGGCAGGTAATAGAGTCAAATGGCCGGAATGGAGGGATGGTTCCCCGCAAGATTTTTTTGTTTTAGTAGCATTTCCACCGTTTATCAGTTAGGATAGGAGGCCAACGGAGAGGCGAGCATATCGTGAAAGAGAGAATCGGCGAAGCCCTGGTCCGGATTGGCGCGATGAGCCCCGAACAGGTAGACCAGGTCTTGAAGCTTCAACAGGAAGGAGATACCCGCTTGTTTGGGGAAATTGCCATCGAACAGGGCTTTATCAACGACAAGGCAATCAGAGCCTACCTGGATGCCAAGAAATAACTGTAAGATCGATTCTCTGGTTCGTGCTCGGCGTAGAGAAGATGGGTATTGCCCGTTGAGTCATTGAACCAGAACTGTAGCTTTCCATCCTGCACTTGAAAACATTGGGTAAATGTCTTTCCGGCGCAGGGTGCTATCCTGCCGTATCGGGCTCTGGCCTTTTGAATCAGCTTTCGTTCGATCCCGCTCATGGCTTCTTATCAGAAGCTTCGGCAGGATTTTATCCTTCGTTAGTGAGAATTTACGTTTATTTGAAGTTCTTGAGCTCGCCAGGCTCGCCCGGCGTTACACGTTTGCTGCCAGCTTGTCGAACTGCTCCACGGATACCGCCGGGGCGGTGGTGAAGGAGATGCCGGTCAGCTTGTGCAGGGCCAAGGAGCACTGCATCGCCTGCTCGATTCCAGGCAGATCGACAATGATGACCAGGTCTTGGTCTCCCAGCAGCGCGTAGGCTGATTTCATCTGACCTCCATATTTTTGGATTACCCCAACCGCCTTTTCCGTACGTTTGGCGCTGATATCCTTTACCGCGGTTTCGGAATAGCGCCCAAACAAGAAGTAGGTGCTCATTTTGTCCTCCTTGATGGATTCTGCATCTAGTATAGTAGATTTTCCGTGGGGCTGCAAAAGAAGTTGTACCTACCTCGCGGTCCTTGCCCTTACGCCCCGGACGCGGGGTGCAGTCGCCTGTACCTCATCAACGCCTCGGATCGTGCGCCAAGCCTGTATGTACGACTCTATTGAAGAAGTTACCGGTGTGCTGAAGGAACTCGCTGTTCTTAAGTACTGGAACGTTCAACTTCCAGCGGAAGCTTTGATCGACGCGTTCCACGTTCATCTGTAGAAACTGCCGCACCTGCAGATCCGGTACGATCTTCTCAATAGCCGCGTCGATTTCCCGCCGATTTTTGTAGGGCGACAAATCGAGAGAAAGAGCCTCAAATTCAACCACTGATCGAGATCGCTGATCATCCCTTCGAAGGTGTGGGAATCGGAGTGGGGTGAATCTCCGTGGTTCCGCTGATCCAGGGCGAAGGGCTTGCAGAACTCGGACAGGTACTGAGCCGTGCCGATCCAGTTTTTTGAAGAAGCGAACAAACCGTGGAGAATCGCCACGGGAATACCCCTGCCGCCGAACTCTCTGGTATACAGTTTCACCTTATCCTCCGAATGGCTTCCACGAGGAAACCGATGGTAGCTTGGAGAAAATATATGGGTTTGATCCTCGGGGAGTCAAAGTGTTTGAACGCACGCTCAACGCTGGAGTTACGGTGGACGCGCGACCCGTTCGGACCGGCTCATCACGGCTAATTCGCTATCCTGGACGAGCCTATGGGGAAAGATAGCTCGCCTTCAGGGCTATCATGCGGTCGGTGCTGTCCTTCAGGCCTCCGGGGCGAGAGCGATTCAGCCACAGCTTCTCATAGCGGTCGATCAGAGCCTCCAGCTCCGCCGCCAGGATTCCCCGTACAGAAGAGGGGATTTCCGCCGTCATCAAACCCGCTGTGGCGAAACGTTCTTTGCCGAGATGGGCGGCATGGGCCATAAGGTTCGCGGTGAAGGTCAACTCTCTGTAAAGGAGATCCGCCTCCTCAGATCGGATATCGACTTGTCTCAATAGTGAGAGGGCCTCCGTGATTCCGGCTTGTTCTCGGGCGAAGTCGTAGCCGCGGAGTCGCTTCAGTTCCTCCTGGTGGTACTGCTGCAACTCGAGCAGGAGTAGAACCGCAAGAGCCCCGGCGTTGCGGAATCGGACAATTCCGTCCTCGTAGAGATTTCCGAGGATTATCAGGGCTTGGGCTGCTTTTCCGGTGTCGTCCCGGAAGATATGACGGGACAAGCAGGCTTCTATGTCGGTTTTCTGACCGGCTTCAGGATTCCAGCTGACCGCCGCGGCAAAAAGGTACGGCGGGTAGGAGACGGGGAGCTGCTGCCAGTGACCGTTGTCTCCCCAGTCGGTGAGCAGGAAGCCCGAAGCTCCGGCAGACCGGCCCTCCCTTGCAGCGCTCAGAATGTTCTGCCTGGCGTTGTTCCAACGGCCGCCGATGGAGTTCCAGGCAGAGGTACCCGGGCAAACGTAGAACTGCAACCCCGCTTCGGCGAACATCCGGCTCTCCTTATTAAAAGGGTGATCCGCCTCATATCCCCAATTAAGGGCGATCACATCCCGAGGAAGCTCTTGGATCAGCTCCGGGTGGTGCAGGACGATGTCTCCATAGAACTGCATCACCTTACCGCGGCGGGAGAGCTCGCCATGGATCTTCAACATGAACTCGAGATACACCCGACCAAGACCTCGTTCATCACAAGCCTCTCGGCTGCGACCCTGACCCAAATCGATGGGCTCGTCTGCTCCCACATTGATCATGTTGCTGGAGAAGTGGGGCAGGAGCTCGTCGTAGAGACCGGACAGTAGGTCTAGAGATTCAGGATCCAGGGGATTCAGGGTAGTGGGTTGATGTCGGAGTCCTCCCCAGGGATCGACGAAGCTGCCCGTGGCATCGCTGAGCCGACTGTATCTGCCATGCTTGAGCCAGCGTTCCATATGGCCGAAGGAGTTCTGATTGGGCACCAGCTCGATCGCCCGTTCGCGGCAGTAGCGATCCAGTTCCTCCGCCTCTTGCAGGGTGATCGGAGAGGCCTGCTCCCAGACGATCCGGTGGGCTGTGTAAGCAAAGGTGTGCTCCATGTACAGCTGAACTTGGTTGAATTTCAGCTCGGACCAGAGATCGATCAGACGCTTGAGGGTTTCCATGGTCGGCACCCGGTCACGGCTGATATCGAGCATCACCCCCCGAACGGGGAACTCCGGCCAGTCCTCGATGTAGACACAGGGGATCCTGCCTGCTTTATCCGCCTGGCGGACCAGTTGACGCAGCGTCATAAATCCGTAGTAAAGTCCCTGTTGATCTCCAGCAATCAGTGTCAGGTCATCCGGGCCTATCGACAGCCGGTAGCTTTGCTCGTGCTTGAGCAGACCGGTGTCTACTTGGGCCTTAACTCCTTGGGGACTGTCGGCTCCAACCGTATAACCGGCCAGCTCGCTCTCAAGGTTTGCCGGAACCGGAACTATTCCTTTCCTACTGTGGATCATTCTTGGCTCCGGTGTCAGGATGATTTCTTCCATCTTTACTTCCTTATTTAAGAAAATTTCTCTAGCTTTCGGACTCCGGAAACCCCATGACAACCTCAACGGTGTGCAAGGCGGAATCCTCCATCGGAGGAATGAGATTCTCTTCCAGCAGCCGGCCGTCGAGGCTGATCGACAGCACACCTTTGGTCACACGATTGGGATTTTTCACCTCGATTCTGTAGGATGTACCCCGGAACCTGCGCTGCACCGTGAACCGGTCCCAGTCGGGTGGCACACAGGGATCGATCCGCAAGCCGTCGTACTCCGGTCGAATGCCGAGAATCCACTGGGACACGGCTACAAAGTTCCAGGCCGCTGTTCCCGTCAGCCAGGAGTTTTTTGCCTCTCCGGGACGCACCGCCTCTTTACCGGCGATCATTTGAGAGTAGACGTAGGGCTCGGTTTTATGGAGCTCGCTCCTCTTCTCCAGATAGGCTGGACAAATCTTGCGGTAGTAGTCAAATGCCCGGTCTCCCCGACGGAGTATCGTTTCGGCAATCATAATCCAGGGGTTGTTGTGGCAGAACACCCCGCCGTTCTCTTTATAGCCGCGGGGGTAGGTGGAGATCTCCCCCAGATTCGGATAATAGTGGGAATAGGCGGGCCAGAGGAGCACGATACCGTTGTCGCTGTCCAGGTGCTCCTTCACCGCATCCAAAGCCAAACGAGGATAGTCCTTTTCCATACCGATGCCAGCCATCGAACAGAACCCTTGAGTCTCTATGAAAATTCGTCCTTCCTCGTTCGTCGAGCTTCCAATCTCGTTCCCGGCATCATCATACGCTCTGAGGAACCAACCTCCGTCCCAACCGTGATCTAGGACGGCCTTCTCCATGGCCCGCACCTGCTTGCCTGCTTCTTCTGCCGCGTGTAAATGTCCACTGCGGCGACAAATCTCTTCGAACTCTCGGCCGACGAACACGAACATACCGGCAATCAGTACGCTCTCGGCAACCCGGCCGTCTTTATTGGCTGTGGTCTGGAAGGATTCGTCCGGATTGGTGGAGAAGCAGTTCAGATTCAGACAGTCGTTCCAATCCGCCCTGCCGATCAGCGGTAGAGCATGGGGTCCCAGGTTGTTCACCACGTGAGCAAACGAGCGGCGGAGGTGCTCGAAGAGACTTCCCGTCCGGTCAGGATCATTGTCAAAAGGGACTTCTTCCTCCAGGACAGCCCAATCTCCGCTCTCCTTGAGGTAGGCACTGACGCCCAGGATCAGCCAGAGAGGATCGTCGTTAAAATCACCGCCGATACTCTGGTTTCCCCTCTTGGTTAGAGGTTGATACTGGTGATAGGCACTGCCATCCTCCTTCTGGGTAGCGGCTACGTCAAGGATCCTCTGCCTAGCCCGTTGCGGGAGCTGATGCACGCAGCCCAGCAGATCCTGGTTGGTGTCCCGGAAGCCGAGTCCGCGACCGATTCCCGACTCGAAGTAAGAGGCGCTGCGAGCCAGGTTGAAGGTGACCAGGCACTGATACTGATTCCAGATGTTGACCATGCGGTTGATTTTTTCATCCCCGCTTTGCAGGTGGTAGCGTGACAGGAGCTCCTGCCAGAAGCAGCCCAATTCACCAAACGCCTCTTCGACCGCCTCCGTTGTTTCGAAACGGCGGATCATCGTTCTGGCTTGGTCCTTGCGAATGACTCCGGGGGCTTCCCACTTTGCTTCGGGATCGTTTTCGACATATCCCAGAAGGAAAATCAAGGTTTTCCTTTCCCCGGGAATCAGATGGAGATTCAAGTGATGTGAGGCGATCGGAGCCCAGCCGGCGGCGATTGAATTGCCGCTTTCACCGGCAATAACCGCTTGGGGAGCGTTGAATCCGTTGTAGGCGCCCAGAAAGCTGTCCCGGTCGCTGTCGAAGCCCGCGACCTGTTCGTTGACTGAATAGAAGGAGAAGTGGTTTCTCCGTTCCCGGTACTCGGTCTTGTGGTAGATCACCGATCCCTCCACTTCTACTTCGCCTATAGAAAAGTTCCGCTGGAAGTTGGTCATGTCATCCAGAGCGTTCCAGAGACAAAATTCGACCAGGGAAAATAAATCGATTGTACGCTCCTGCTTTGTCAGATTCTCCAGCACGACTTTGTGGATCTCAGCATTCACCCCCAGGGGGACGAAGAACAGCACTTCCGCCGCCAGGCCGTTCCTGTTGCCCCGGATCAAGGTGTAGCCCAGACCGTGGCGGCACTGGTAGAAGTCTAACTCCGTCCCGACAGGCTTCCAACCCGGAGACCAGAGGGTGTCGCTCTCGCGGATGTAGAAGCACCGACCTCCTGTATCCAGGGGCACGTTGTTGTAGCGATAGCGAGTGATCCGGCGCAGGAGGGCATCCCGAAAGAAGCAGTACCCGCCGGCTGTGTTGGAGATCAGGGAAAAGAAGTCCTGACACCCTAAGTAGTTGATCCAGGGGTAGGGCGTTTGTGGTGTGGTGATGACGTACTCTTTGGCTGTATCGTCGAAGAAGCCGTAGTTCATGGGTTTATCTGCTATATTCAGACTTGGATTGACGCTTACAGGTTTTCGTTGATTGGTGACTATCCGTGTGATCGCCTTTGGTCTTTGTTATATGACTCCGATAGAAAGAAGTGCTGCGAAAGGTCATGCCCGTAATACCCCGATTAACCTTTCAACGCTCCGGCTACGACCCCCCTTGTTATCCTCTTGTTGAAAGATAGATATACGGCCATAGCAGGCACGGTGGCGATGACCAATGCGGCCAGCTGCCATCCAAGCTGGGTACCCATGAGGCTGGTAAAGGAGTACACCCCCACGGGAAGCGACTTCGTGGCCTCCGAGCTGGCAAGCACCAGGACCAGCAGAAACTCATTCCATATCCCCAGGGCGCTTATGATACCGACGGTGACTATGACCGGCGTGGACATCGGAACCATGATGCTGGCGAAGGTCCGGAAAGCGGAAGCCCCATCCATGTACGCGGACTCGATCAAACTGTCCGGGAGCCCTCTCATGAACTGGGTCATCAACAGGACCGCCAGCGGTAGTCCGAATGCCGTGTAGACGATGATGATGCCGAAGTGTGTATCGGTGAGTTTGGCTGAAGTGAGCATCAGGAACAGCGGGATGATCACCGACTGGATGCTGAGCAGATATCCCATCCCGATCAAAGCCAACACAATGACTGAGAGTTTCCTGAACGGCATTTTACTCAGCGCGAAGCTTATCATGAGTGCTAGAAGAGCGATGAGAAAGGTGGAAACACCCGTATAAATGACGCTGTTGACGAACTTCAAGCCCAGACCGCCTCTGATGAACGCAGCGGAGTAGTTGAACCAGATCGTCGACCAGCTGACCTTCCGCCGCAGCGGCGGCGGAAGTTGCGACACTCTCAGGTTATCCCCGGGCTGCAGCTTGGCGAGTTCCGGTGGAAGTTCCTCTTTGAGGAGGAAGTGAAGCATCAATCTTCTGCCGGGAGAGATGGTGGCGGATTCGATGATCAGGCGCTCTCGTTTGTCTACGTCGGGATCGTAGGGAAGGATCACGTTCAGGGCGGGGGGAATGACGAGGTATTCGTCCTCTCTGTTGACGAACAGATCATGGGGGAGCGCAAAGATATTGGTGATCAGCTCATCGTTTGATTTGAACGAGGAATAGGCCATCCAGATCAGGGGCAACACAGTAATCAGGGCCCAGATGGTAAATACGGCATACGAGACGATCTTCCCCACCAGCCCACCGGAAGCCCGGTCACCTCGTGCAGCGACTTCGGAGGCCATCTCAATACGCCTCGCCCGCGTGCAGTTTCCTGCCGATGTAATTGCTCAAGACAATCAGGGAGACACTAATGGCGACGATGATGTTTGAAATCGCCGCGCCATAGGCAAAACGCATTTCGTTTGCGTAGTCCTGGAAAGCAGTCCGGTACATGAATATGGCCAGCACCTCGGCATTCATCCTCTGCAGCCCCTGGGTCGTCATGGAGAAGATCAGGTCGAAACCGCGCAGCGATCCGGCAATGGCCAGGGTTGTCGAGACCAGTATGGTTCCTGACAGAAGGGGGACGATGACACGAAAAAAGATCTGCGGCTCGCCGGCGCCGTCGATCTTTGCCGCTTCGATCATACTTATGTCAATTTTCTGGAGATTGGCCAGGAAAATAATCATGTACAGGCCGGTATACATCCAGATAAGGGCAAAACCGATGGGATACATCACCGTATTGGCTTTCAGCATCAATTCGAACTGCGCGCTTGGATCGCCGGACAATACCTGAAGCAGCCGGGCCACGGGACCGTCGGCTTGAAACAGCCGTTTCCACATTGTCCCGATCACAATGACGGAGATAAAATGGGGAAAGAACACCATGGACTGGTAGAAGCCACTTGCCCGTACGAGCTTGCGAAACAGGATATAGGCCAGAATGAAACCGATCGGTATCTGCCCGAACATCGAGACAGTCACAACGATCATGGTGTTCTTCAGGGCATGCCAGAAATACGGATCCTGAAACATGGTTCGATATTGGAGCAAGCCCACAAAACTCCAATCCCCGCCGCGGTTTGGGTTGAAATCCGTAACGCTGAGCCAGGCGGAATAGAAGATCGGGTAGGCAACGATAAACAGATAGACTGCCAGACCGGGCAGGACAAATGCCAGGTAGGTTATCAGGGCTTTGGAATCACGCCTATTCATATTGTCACCAGAGATGCGAGAAGGGGGGTCAAGCCCCCCCTTCTTCACTACACAGCATCAAAGAGTATCACTTGCGAAGCAGCGATTCTACCTCCGCGGCTACCTCTTTTGCCGTGGCCTGGCCGGAGGCGATTTTCTGCATCCCGGCATTAAGAGCATCGTTCGGTGCGCCGCTGAGGAAGGCATCGATCACGTCGGTGTTCATGGCCGACTTAGCGAGTATCACCTTCTGCTTGACAATGCGGGGCAGGTCATCGGGAACCTTGAAATCTTTGAGGATGGGAGCCACGATCGCACCGTCTCTGAGGCGTTGCTCGGTTTCCTCGTGGCTGTAGAAAATCTGGAGATACTTCAGGGCCGCGTCGCGAACCGCAGGATCGACCGCCCCGGCCTTGGTAATACCATAGCCGACCTGAATGGCCGCAGCCACGGAACCGGTGGTGGCGGCTTTTTCTCCGGGCAGCTTGGGCCAGGCGAGCATGAAGGTGTTGTTGGCGACCTCGGGATTCTCGATGCTTCCTGCGATCCACTGGCCCTGGACCATGAAGAGGGCCTTTTCGTTGCTGTAGTTGGAAAGGTTGGCGCCGTAGTCGACAAGTACGGACTTCGCGGAAAGAACCCCATCGTTGATCATGGTTGTAATAAAATCTAGGGAGTCTACGAATACCTGATCGGTGAACTTGTGTTCCCCTGCAACAGCCTTGGAAACCCAGTGCGGGTCCCCGGAGAGGCGGGCGATAACAGCGGACATCAGGCAAGAGCCCCAGGCCCAGCCGTCGGCCCCGTCAATCGAGATCACATCCAGGCCTTTAGCCTTGGCGGCGGGGACCATGGCCACGATGTCCTGGTAGGTCTTGGGAGCGGAGAAACCAAGGGATTTCACCAGCTTTTCATTCATGTACAGAACGGTGGTGATGTTCGAGGTCCCGAGGGGAATTTCCCAGATCTCACCATTCGGTCCCATATCCGGGATCAGGCTCAGGTCATAGTAATCGGGATCCAGGAAGGGTCTGTGATCGAACTGCTGGCCCGCTTCCTGCCAGGGAAGACCCCAGCGGGCATCCGCTCCCATGTAGGCGAGATGGGGGACATCACCGGCGGCCAGCCGGGCGACGACCTTCTGGTGATAGGTCTCATCGTAGAGCAGCTCGAAGTCGATATCGATGCTCGGGTTCGCCTTCTCGAAAGTATCTACGATGCGCAGCCAGTTGACGCCTTCAGGATTTGATTGGTCCCCGTAGGCCATTGTCTTCACAACGACCTGGGCTCCCGCTGCCCCCGACTGACCACCGGCGAATATAACAGCCGCTGATAGCAGGAGCAGCCCTGCCAAAATTGCGGTAGCTTTTTTCATAAAAAGCCTCCTTATATTTTTTTTACCCCAAACGGGGTCACTCCTCTGACAGAGGAATGTTGTGTTTCTATCCCCCAACGAGGGATTTCTGATCTATCAACTCAACACCCGTCGGCCCGCCTGGATGGAAGCGTTCCACGCTCTCGCTGATGCCTATGTCGGCAAACAGGCGGTGCAGCACCATTCCTGCGGCGCCGAAGGCTACGGACTTGTCTCCAAGGGAGGAAAAACGAATCCTACAGCGAACCTCATCGGGGTAGGGCCAGTTTCTCTCGATCTCCTCGGTAAGTACTTCCTGGACTTCCTTCTTGTAGCGCTCGATGTCGCCGCCCAGGAAAACGTGGCTGAGGTTGAAGGTGTTGACCATCATGGCGATATTCTTAGCCAGCTCGCGGATGAATCGGTGTAGAACTTCGGGGTCCTCCTCGATGCGAAGAGCCTCCTCCTCGGTGAGGGAGAATTGACCCTCGCACTCCGGCGTGCAGAAGATGCTGCGGAACTCCCCGGCGGAGTAGCGCTGGCCGTAGTGAACCCGGCCATTGATAACGATGCCGATTCCCACCGCTATCTTTTCGTGGAAGCGCTTTCGGTCCTTGATGTCTCGAAACTCCACCAGGAGGAAGAGAACGTCCTGGAGGTTCTTCACCCGGTGAAAGGCCAGCTCACCCCAAGCGCAGGCGTTGGCGTCGTTCTCCAGAAACAGGGGGAGATCGTAGTCCGTTGCGATTGCCCTGCGGAAATCGAACTCCCCCTCCATCTGCAGCGGAATGGAGTAGCGGATGACACCTTTCTGCGGATTGACAACACCAGAGACACCAACTCCGATGCCGAGAAGGGGTATTTCGATTCTGGCCAGCTCAGCCCGCATACGCTTGGTCACGTCGAAGAAGATCTCTTTGAAATTCGCTCCGGACAGGTGGATCAGCTCGAACTTGGAATAGAGAATATCCCCCACCAGGTCGACTGCTACGGCGGTGTAGGATTCCGGTCGCAGCTCGATTCCGAGAACACAGCCGTAGGAGCGGTTGAGGGCCAAATACACGGGTTTGCGCCCTCCCTGTGGACCGGCTTCTCCCTCAGCGTGTTCTACTATTATGCCGCCATCGAGCAGCTCGGCGACAATGCTGCTGATCGTAGATTTGTCCAACCCCAGGTTTTTGGCGATCTGGATGCGGCTGATCTCCTTGTTGATCCAGATCTCCCGCATCACTCTCGAGGTATTCAGTAGCCGGTTGCGTTTTAACTGTGCCATAGACAAGAATATCATGTTGGTTGGATTGTAAACCAACTAACCATTTTGTATCATGGGTTGGGGGGTATGTCAATAGGAATCCTTGAAAAAGTTGAAATTTTGCAATAAATTTGGCTATTTGACCGATTTTTTCGGCTATGTGACATTGGGTTTGTTGATTTTAAAATCAACGCTGAAATATCTTGATGTAGGCGAAGCGGTCGCAGTACTGTAAACCACCGGCCCGTATTGGACCCGGAAGGAGTGATCAACCATGAGGAACATCGATCTCGCGGGGGAATGGACCCTCGCTCAGTGGAAAGATGGTGCAACGATTACGAACACCACAGTACCAATGCAGATTCCCGGTGATATCTTCAGCGCTCTGATCACCGCCGGGAAGATTCCCGATCCCTCTTTCGGCACCAATGAGTTGGACTGCCTCTGGGTCGGACGAACGGATTGGCTGCTCTGCCGAAGCATCTCGATCGAACCGGAGTTTCTTGAAAGCAGGAATGTGTTCTTCCACATCGACAGTCTTGATACCGTGGCGGAGATCCGCATCAACGGGACGGTGGCAGCCCAAAGCAGCAACATGTTTAAAGCCCTTCGTGTAGAGGTAGGGGAATATCTCAAAGCGGGGGAAAACCTGTTTGAGATTCTACTCCATTCGGCGGAGAAACGGGCGGTCGAGCTGAGCAAGCAGTTGCCCTATCCCGTACCTCACTCCGTCTATCCGCTACAGTCCCCTCACCGCAATCTGGTGCGAAAGGTCCAGTGCCACAGCGGTTGGGATTGGGGACCCTGCCTGATGGTAGGCGGGGTCTACGGCGACGCTTACATCGCTTCCTACGACATCGGCAGGATCGACTATGTCAGCACCGACCAGATCCGCAAGGGTGAGAACTGGGAGTTGGCGGTAATGGTTGAGTTTTTTGCCTGCACAGCGGGACAAGTACCGTTGGAGGTCTCGATCGCGGAACAGAAAGTATCTTCCCGGGTCAATGTTGATCCGGGTGAGAACACCTTTCGGGAGGTACTGGAGATTCCCAATCCTGAGTTGTGGTGGCCCACGGGATACGGCAACCAGGCCCTCTATTCCCTTACCGTTCGGGCCGGGGAGGATCGGATCGATAAGAAGATCGGCTTCCGAACGATCGCTGTGCTCCTGGAGAATGATGAAACAGGACGAGGTATGACTTTTGCGGTGAACGGTAAGAAGATCTTCTGCAAAGGAGCGAACTGGATTCCGGAGGACGCTCTACCCAGCCGTCAAACGCCGGAACGATATGAAAAGCTGCTTTCCGATGCGGTGGCGGCCAATATGAACATGCTCCGGGTGTGGGGGGGTGGTCAATACGAGGCTGAAGTATTCTACGAGCTCTGCGACGAGAAGGGGATGCTGATCTGGCAGGACTTCATGTTCAGCTGCGCCACCTATCCTGCCACGGAGTGGTTCCTCAAGAGCGTGGAGGAAGAGGCGCGTCATCAGGTCAAGCGGTTGAAGGATCATCCCTGCATCGCTGTTTGGTGTGGAAACAACGAAAACCTGGGGGCTCTCAACTGGTATACGGAAAGCAGAGCCCATCCGGCCCGGTATCTGGTGGACTACGACCGGCTCAACGAGGGAGTGGTGGGACGGATCGTTCGTCAGCTCGATCCTGGCAGACCCTGGTGGCCGAGCTCCCCTTCGGCCGGGGAGGGAGACTACTCCGACAACTGGCACGACGACACCAAGGGAGATATGCACTACTGGAGTGTCTGGCACGAGGGCAAGAACTTCGAGTCCTACTACGAAGTCACCCCCCGCTTCTGTTCGGAGTTCGGCTTTCAATCCTTTCCATCCTTAGAGACGGTACGAAGCTATGCCCCTGAGGAGCAGTGGAACGTAACCTCTCCTGCGATGGAGCACCATCAACGCCATCCTCGGGGAAATACGATCATCGTGGAATCCATGACCCGGTACTTCCGGATGCCCGAGAACTTCGAGAGCTTTCTCTACCTGAGCCAGGTACAACAGGCGTTGGCCATGAAGACAGCCGTGGAGTACTGGAGGAGCAAACGCCCGGTCTGTATGGGAATTCTGTACTGGCAGCTCAACGATGTGTGGCCGGTGGCCTCCTGGTCCTCCATCGAATATTCTGGAAGGTGGAAGCTTCTTCATTACGCGGCGCGAAAATTTTATGCCCCCGTTCATGTAGCCGCCTATTGTGCCGGCGACAAGAACTTAGAAATCGTCGGAATCAACGATACACCGCAGCAGTGCAAGGGCACGCTTCGGGTGCAGTTTATCGATTTCACCGGGAAGGTACGGCTGGAAAAATCAATCCGGGCAGATCTTGGTCCGGAAGCTGCTTCACCGCTGGCCGGCCACAGTCTAGACGAGCTCCCGGCGGGGAGAGAGGATCTCTTTCTCTTCGCCGAGTTTACTCCGGTGGGAGACAGCGTAAGCACTGCGGCACCGATCGTGAACGAGCTGTTTCTCTGCCCACCGAAACGCTGCGCTCTGGAAAAACCTGAAATCAAGCAAGAGATTCGTCTGGAAGCCCGGCAGGTCGTCGTTGAGCTCCAGACGGATGTGCCTGCGTTTTACGTGAGTCTCTATGTCGAGGGTTTACCGGGAATCTTCGAGGACAACATCTTCACTCTGCTCCCGGCAATGACCAAGATGGTGCGTTTCTTTCCGCGGGATGGTATGTCGTCGGATGAAGTGCTGGAAATCCTGAACGATCGCCTGGAGATCTTTCACCTGCGGGGGACGTATCGATAGTGAGGGATAGTTCATCCGTCCATAGATGCGAGAAAGCGGTTGCGGAGGCAAGATTTAACAATTACATTGAGACGGAGAGAGTTGTAAAATGGGAGCTTCGACTTGGATAGAGAACGGGCGGCTCACATCGCGCTGATCTCCTGGATAGCAATCGTCGGGAACCTGCTCTTAGCCCTGTTGAAAATCATTGTGGGGACCAGGGCGGGAAGTCTTGCTGTACTGGGGGACGGAATCGACAGTACTACGGACATCGTCGCCTCCGGCATTACTCTTTTTGCTGCCCGGATCATCGCCAAACCCCCAGACAGAGAACATCCTTACGGCCATTTCCGGGCCGAGACGATCGCTTCAAAGACCCTGTCGTTTATCATCTTTTTCGCGGGTGCCCAGCTGGCCCTTTCCACTGTGCGCCGGGTCATCTCGGGAGAATACGGAGGTGTACCGGAGATCGCAGCCCTGTATGCGGCGGCGATCTCGATCGCCGGCAAGGTTGCCCTGTCCGTGTTGCTGTCTCGTTCGGGGAAGAAGCTGGACAGTTCCATGCTGCTGGCCAACGGAAAGAATATGCAGAGTGATATTCTGATCTCTACCGGCGTGCTTGCCGGGGTCGTGTTTACGCAGATTTTTCGGATGCCGCTTTTGGATTCCATAACCGCTCTGTTGATCAGTCTCTGGATTATGCGGACGGCCTTCACCATCTTCATGGAATCGAACATGGAGCTGATGGATGGATTGGGTGATCAGGCGGTCTATCCGGTAATTTTCAAAGCGGTGGACGAGATCTCCGGCGCTGTAAATCCCCATAGGACTCGTGTGCGCAGATTGGGAAACATGTATATTATCGATCTGGACATCGAAGTGGACGGCAGAAAAACCGTCACCGAAGCACACAATATAGCCTTACAGGTTGAAAACACCATTAAGCAGCGTGTCGACAATGTCTACGACATCATGGTCCACGTCGAGCCCAAGGGCAATGTTGAACGAAACGAACGTTTCGGCGTTACGGTTCCCGAGAGGAAATGAAGAAGTACCGACTCTCCAAAACCAAGTATGTTCAGGGGATTACCTGCCCGAAGGCCTTATGGCTTTCCATATATGCTCCGGAAAAACAGGCCCCTCCCTCTCCGGGCACAGAGTATCGTTTTAAGGTGGGAATCGAGGTTGGATTGCTGGCCCAGGAGTGTTTTCATGACGGTGTTGCGATCAAAACTCCTTCCTACCTGGCCGAAAAGGCGGTCGAAGAAACCCGTAGCGTCATAGACTCCATGCCACCGGCCGTATTCGAGGCGGCCTTTTTCTTCAACAATGTCCTCATCAGGGTCGATGTCCTTCGCCGTGATTTCGACCAAAACGGCGGGACCACGATCTGGGATTTGATCGAAGTGAAATCCACCACAACGGTGAAGCCGGAACACCTCCACGATGCGGCAATCCAGAGGTACGTGCTCGAGGGCTGCGGCATCACAATCGGCGGCGCGTATTTGATGCACATCAACACCACGTGTACCTACCCGGATCTTTCGGAGCTGTTCGAGCTGGAAGAGGTAAGCTCCCGGGTTTCGGAAGCGCAGGTCCTGGTGCCTGAAACGCTTCAACGATTCGAAGCCGTGTTGAATCGGGAGATGGAACCGGAGATCGATATCGGTCCCCACTGCAACGACCCTTACGAGTGTGCCTTTAAAGGGTACTGCTGGAGGCATGTACCCGATGTTTCGATTTTCAACATCCCACGCTTGAAAGCCGATCAGAAGATCGAGCTGATCGCCCGAAGCATCCTGAGAATCGAGGATCTGCCGGCCACCTATCCCCTTTCGGACAGTCAGCAGAAGTTTGTACACCTCTATCGAAGCGGTCAGCCGGAGATCGACGCTGGGGGAATCCGCAGACAACTCGCGGCTCTGGACTACCCCCTCTACTTCCTGGATTTCGAGACGGACAGTCCCGCCGTTCCCCGCTACCCGGACACTCATCCCTACGAGAAGATTCCCTTTCAGTATAGCTGCCACTGCCTCGAGAAAATCGGTTCTCTCAGCCACTGCGAGTATTTACACGAGGACCTCAGCGATCCTCGACCCCCTCTGGTGAGATCTCTGATTGAATCCATTGGTGCCGATGGAAGCATTGTGGTATACAATGCCGGCTTCGAACGGGGTGTGCTGAAAGCCCTCGCCGTTCAGCAGCCGGAGTGGCAGGAGGTGTTGCTGGGCATGGCCGAACGGCTCTGGGACCTTCTTGATATCTTCCGGTTGTACTACTTCGATTCCGCTTTCCGCGGCTCCAACTCCATCAAAAACGTTCTTCCGGTTCTTGTTCCGGGTCTTTCCTACGAGGAACTGGAAGTCCAGGACGGTACCACGGCTCAGATTGTCTGGAATGAGCTTCTGTATCTCGAAGACTGCGAAGAGAAAGACAGCCGGCTCTCCGCCCTGAGGCAGTACTGTCGCTTGGATTCGCTGGCCATGGTAGAGATCTTCAAGGTTTTGTGGACACGTTACTGCAGCGATCAGAATTGAAATCTCGTCCTTCATTACAACCGCAGGCCTGTCGATGACAAAAACAGACTCTATGGACTACAATATAAGGCGCTTGGTACGACAGGATATGTGGAAAATGCGGATTCGGTCTTTCCCTATTCACCTCCTCCTTCTTCTCTACATGCTGCCGATCCATAATCTCCAGGCACAGCAGGAGATCGAACCTCTCGGACAGGTCCTCATTTCCCTCGATAGGGAATGGGAGTACCGTTGGGGAGATTCCCCCATCGATGCCCAGGGTGTGCCTCAGTGGACTTACGAGTCTGATGATCGCGACCCCTGGCGGGGGATCAACTTCCCCAGCAATCCTCCGGACCGGCGGGATCGAAAATATGTTTGGTACAGGACGCGGCTGCCCGATTTTTCCGGTCCGGATCCACGTCTGTTCATCTACAGTATTGATGTTGCTGCTGAGTTTTATCTGGACGGCCGAAAGATCTATTCCTACGGGGATATCGACAACCAGGGCACGGCACGTTTTCTCGGATGGCCCTGGCACCTCTTTCCCATCCCCGAGGAGTCTCTGGGGAAACAGCTGTACGTGAGGGTCTTCTCAGATTACAGGGATATCGGGCTCTGGGGTGAAGTGATCCTCGGTTCGGGAGTGGATCACATGCGGAGGATCGTCAAACGGGACAGTGTCCGGGTAATCGTGGCCACCATCTCTCTGACCCTCACTCTGATCTTTCTGCTGCTGTTCTTTCTTCGGGAACGCCAACGGTCTTTTCTCTTCCTCTCCCTGATCGCCCTGGCGCTGGTAGTTCGGGTCTTTAGTGAAACCCACATCAAGCAGTTCCTTCTCAGGGCGCCGCTGTTCTTCGAGTACGTGAAAGCGATCAGCTACTTTGTCCTGCCTCTGTTTGTGATCCTCCTTCTGCAGGAAATCCTTGGCGATCAGTATCGACGGCTGACCAGAATCGCCTCCGCCGTGATGCTTGGACTGCTCGTGTTAACCATGATCGGCTGTGCCGCCGGGTGGGTGAGGCTCTGTGACACCTATCTGTTATTCGACATCATTGCCGTTTGTTCCATGGTCTTTCTTGGAGTTCTGAGCGTGAAGGCCGCCGTGGCAGGCAACGTTGAGGCCCGTTTGGTCTGTCTGAACTTCATTCTTTTCGGAATCTTGGCATTATACAGCATCCTGGTAACCAACGGGATCTTCCCATGGACGGATGAAATCAATTATCTCCTGCTCTTCCAGTTTTCCCTCGGTTTGGCGGCCATCCTGATACGCCGGCTCGTATCATTTCATAAGCGCTTGGAGGATTACAGCACCAAGCTGCGAGTACAGTCGGAGGAACTCAAGGCGCTAAATCAAACCCTGGAGGAAAAGGTGGCGGAACGGACCCGCCAGCTCGAGCTGGTGAATCGGCAGCTCCGTGAAGAGAAGGTGACACTTCAGATCACTTCCATAACCGATGGGCTCACCGGCGTGTACAATAGAACCTACGCTTTGGAGCGCTTCGAGCAGGAGGTCAGCGAGGCCAAGCGCTATCGCAAGAGGCTCTCTGTCATTATGTTCGACCTGGATCATTTCAAGCGTGTGAATGATTTTTTCGGCCATCAGGTGGGAGACACGGTTCTGCAACGGGTCGCCCAGATATTTAGATATACGATGCGGGATTCTGATCTGATCGGCAGATACGGAGGAGAGGAGTTCCTTATTGTGCTGCCCGAAACCGATTGTACGGAAGCAACGCTGGTAGCAGAGCGTATTCGTAAGGATGTGGAAACCCAAGTCTGGTCGGAACCCCAGGTTCATGTGACTCTCAGCGGGGGCGTCGCGGAATACGGCGGCGGGGGTGCAGAACAGCTGCTTCAGAGAGCGGATTCCCTGATGTACCAGGCCAAACAGCTGGGACGGAACCGGGTTGTAAGTGAAACCACGTTAAATTGTCGCTCCGCCGCGGACGCAAGTTGACCGCTCCTTCGGCCGTACCCACGCATTCCCCTTTCCACAAAAAAACTGCTATCCTGGTGTTTACCCTACCCGAGGAGTGAGAGCCGTACTGCGCGAATCGTTGAGGTTGTGAAGCGCTACGACGACGAGGATATGGACAAGATTTGCGGCTGGAAAAAGATATTGCGACAATCGACCTTTAGGTTGCGAGGGGACGCCCATTCGTGAGGATTGCGATATGAGTAACAATCTCAATGTGAAGGTGAACGGTGTAAGGCTGTATTTTCTTCCCGTTACAATGCGGATACCTCTCAAGTTCGGTCCTGAGATCACCACTGAGGTCACCTGCGCCCGTGCGGCTGTGCGGGTCGAGAATCAGGAGGGAAAGACCGCCTGGGGCTGGGGAGAAACTCCTCTCATGGCCCAGTGGTTTTGGGTAAGTTCCATAGCATTCGCCGAGCGTCTAAAATCGGTAAAGGAGTATACCGTGTCTCTCGCCCGGGCCTGGCAGGATTTCAACGTTTCGGGGCATCCCCTGGAGATTGGTCATGCTTTTCAGCAGGACATCCTCCCCGCTTTGCTCGAAGCGTATAATAAGAAGCGACGGGAAAGAGAGCCAGATCAGGAATCCATGCCTTGGTTGGCTGCTCTGGTGTGCTGTTCTGCTTTCGATATTGCCCTCCATGACGCTTACGGTAATCTTCACAGACTCCCGGTCTACGATACCTACTGCGAACCGTACATGAATCGGGATCTCAGCACCTACCTGACAGCTGCCGAGGGCACAAAGATTGGCTTTCATGGATTTTTTCCCAACGACTTCCTGGTGAAACCACCTCCGAGTCGAATCCCGGCCTGGCACCTGGTGGGGGGAAAGGATCTATTAAGTGAAGGAGAGCTGACCGGCGCAGAACCCGACGACGGTTATCCGGTGCTTCTCCCGGATTGGATAAAAAGAGACGGCTTGACTTGCCTAAAGGTCAAACTCCGTGGCAACGATATAGAGTGGGATTACCAGCGTCTTATTGATGTGGGTGAGATAGCTGTGAACATGGGAGTAGTATGGTTGACCGCGGATTTCAACTGCACCGTCGAGGATCCTGCCTATGTGACTGAGATTCTCGATAAACTTCGAGATGAGGAGCCCAGAATATATCAAATGATACTCTACGTTGAGCAGCCATTTCCATATGATTTGGAACGGCATCAGACCGATGTTCACAGCGTCAGTGCCCGCAAGCCTCTGTTCATGGACGAGAGTGCTCACGACTGGCAATTGGTGCGCTTGGGAAGATCCTTGGGATGGACCGGAGTCGCTCTCAAGACCTGTAAGACCCAAACCGGTGCTATCTTGAGTCTCTGCTGGGCTAAAGCCCACGGTATGACTCTTATGGTTCAGGATCTGACCAATCCGATGTTGGCTATGATTCCCCACACCTTGCTCGCCGCTTATGCCGGAACGATCATGGGGGTGGAGACGAATGGATCTCAGTTCTATCCCGAGGCTTCGATACCCGAGGCGAGCGTCCATTCGGGTCTCTACAGGAGGCGTGAAGGATCGGTCAGCCTTGCCTCTCTGATCGGACCGGGATTCGGATATCGTCTCGATGAAATCAACCGTCAACTTCCGGCGGCTTCATATGAAGGGTGAAGAGTCTATGACACAAGCGCAAGAAGCCCGCTTGGCCAGGTCACAACTCAATCAGCTTGAATGTCCCTGGGTCTAATCTGCCCGCGGCTTTGCGGAACCGATCACGAATATCATCGTCCATGGTAAAATAGATGACCTGCCAACCGGATCGTACAGCTTCTATAGATTGCAGCACCAGCGCTTCCCGTCGCTGCCAGTCTGAATATTGGAAGGCGTCATCCAGGATTAGAAACAGGCTCCGCTTCCCGCACATAACCAAAGCGACACCCATTCTCAAGGCAAGCAGAACCTGTTCGCGGGCGCCGCTGCTCATCTCGGCAAGATCATAACTTTCGGTTTCATTTTCAATGAACAGCTGTCCACCCTGCAGTGACACTCGATCGTACCTGCCGGTGAATTTTTTGATCAGGCCGGAGATTCGGGAGTCGTTCAGGGTGGATTCCAGATGTTCATCCTCCAGACGGCGAAACCCTTCCAGGATTTCCGATACAACGTGGCCTGCGATCATTTCCGAAAGAAGGTCGCGAACCTGCTGTTTATACTCCTTTCTTTTATCCTCGATTGCGGTTGCCAAATTTTCGATGTTCTGGGAGCGGGTTGCCTCCCTTCCAAGGTGTTCGATAAATTGCTCCCGGAGCCCTTGATTTCTCTCCTGTTCGTGGTGAATCTTGCTCTCCACCTCCCGAAGCTCCTGTTCGATCTGCCTTTCTCTTTCACGGGAATACTCCCCCCCGGGCGGCTGTTCGAGATAATCGCTTTCCTCCACCCCCAGGTTGTGGAGCCGTTCTTCGTAGCGGTTACAGTCAATTCTCAAGCGTCTGGTCTTGTCCCTGAGCTCTTTAGACAAGACGTTCCACTCAGAATCCTGAATGTGGGAATAGCCCATGGCAGCCAAGTTTTTCCTGATCCGATCAAGCAGTTCCTCCAGGCGCAACGCCGCAGTACGGCGTTTTCCTTCTGCCGCCTGAGCCTTTCCCAATTCCCGGTCCAGCCGACTCTTGGCAAGATCGAACTCCGTCGGGGAATGGAGGGATGTACCGAAACGTTCTTTGAAGGCTTTCCGGATTTCCTCTATCTCGGCACGAGCGGATTCGGGAGTGCCGTCCCTTCTTAGCACGAAGGTGAACAGCAGAGCAATGGTGAAGATGCCCAGGCTCAGAGCCAAGGCGAAGGGCAAGAGTCCAGGAGCAAGGAAATACAGAGCTAATGATCCTGCCAATGCGATTCCCGCAGCCAGAAGGGAGAAAGCTTGGGGCAGATTCGCCCTGTTCCTGAGGCAGTACATGTAGCGTTTGCGGGCCTGTTCCAACCAGCTCAGATCCTGCTCCGCTGTTTCCGACAAACGGCTTTCCTCCTCATGCCGCAGAAGTTCTTCTTTAGTTCTGAGGTAGTCCTTCAGGATTTCGGTGAAGCTCTCAACCCTGGTTTCATCCAGACGGCTCAGCTCTGCTTTTGATTCTTCAATTGCGCGGTGCAAGACATAGGCCGTGTATCTTTTGGCCAGCTGCAGTTGATTTTTTTCATTTTCCAGAGAAGCTTGGCGGGACAGGCTGTTCATCAGCTCTGTGCGGGAAAGAGAACCGTAGAACTGATCCGCCGCCCTTTCCAGAGATTCGAGACGGTTTCTGGCCTCCTTGTACGTTTTGTATCCGCCGGCGCGGCGTTTGGGAACCAGGATTCCATCCCGAAGTTCCGTGTATCCGACTTCACTCGGAAGCCTGTCCCGGAGGGTTTCGTACAGGCGCTGACGGGATATCAGGGACTTCAAGTAGCTGCGGGTGATTCCGCCTCGCTGTTTGAGCACTTCGAGTTCCGCCCCCTTGACCACCAGCAGATCAAACAAGCTGGGGGGCAATGGGGATCCCAGTGTTTCGATCAGATCGTCTAGCTTCTTTCTGTTCCTAGCAGAGGTGAAGCTCTCCGGCCTGCTCGAAATGCCTCGTACCGTAACCCGGGAAGCGCCGATGAACTGCCGGCGCAACGACGGATGCAATCCGTCTTTGCGTTCCCGAAACAGGCAGGCGATCAGATTCTCGACGATCGTGGTCTTGCCTCGTTCGTTGCGGGCGTAGACCAGGGTCAATGGTGCCATGGTCTCGCGGAAGCTGGCAATGGGACCGGCGGCGTTGATCTCCACGGTTTCAAGGCGTATGTGTTCGGGCTTCGCTTTCACCGACATTCAGGTCCCGTACACGATTTTCAGGGCTTTCTCCAGTACCGCTGCTCTCAAGCTCTCTCTTTCCTCATAGTCGAGTTTCAGCCGTGAGACCCTCTCCCGAACCTTGTTAGCTAAGATTGCCAGGCTTTCATTGTCGCTGACCTGTAAGTTCTCCAAATCAACAGCACCGCAGGGAATCTGTTTTTCTGAAAGGAAGGTTTCTATAGATCTCTGAATGTTGCGCCGGGAGGAGGTATATCCCTTGACTCCCACGTGTAGAACGAGCCTTTTGGAGAACGTGGAGGCTTTTTCCCAAGCCAGCACCTGGTTTATTAGCTGTGTTCGAACCTGTTCCTCCTCTCGCCCATCGGGGAGCACCAATATTTCCGACCGCAGATAAACGGGCGGATGCTCGAGGTACAACCCTTGAACTGCGGCGGTGTCCGTATCGAGAATCAGAATGCGGCGCCGGCCGTATTCGTCAGCATTGATCGGATAGGGAGATCCGGGACTGATAACTTCTTCGTCTAGGCCGGAGGGGGCGTGGATATGGCCGAGGATCACTCTGGCCGGCTGGAAACGCGCCAGATCTCCCCGAGTCAGGGGGAAGTACCCCCTCTCCCCTCCATTCGCATCCCGCCTGGGGGCGGAAAAATCACCATGGGAGATCAGGACCCAATGACGGGCTTTCAGATGTTCGGACACCTCGGAGGTCGCGATCACCTCACCCATTGTCGAATCATCTCTGTAGGGAAGAAACAGAATAGGACGATGATCGACACGTTTTAAGGTTGGCTGGGAGAACACCTGGATGTTTGCCGATGCAAAATTTTCCCTCTTTAGTTCTGAGTCGTGGTTGCCGGGGATAATCAGCAGGTGAAGGTGAGGAAAACGGCTGGCTACACTGTCTACCTGAGCATAGCTCCGATCCGCCCAATCGAAGAGATCTCCGGCGATGATCAGGATGCCGATTCCCTGCGAAAGAAGCTGATCGATGAGGATCTCAAAGTTTTCCAGGCGTTCGGGATGAGTTTCCCTGAGGTGTAGATCCGCTGTAATCGCGACGCGCATATCCTCGGGAATCGCGGTCACATCAAAGCGATTGCGTTCACCGCAAGCAGAATGAGCACCGGTAGAAGAATCAGAACCAGGATCTGAACAAGCAGGCTCAGCCTGCGAAAATAGCTGAAGATCAACCCGAAGAACAGCACGGCCGAGCCGACCACGAAGGTAAGTTTGTCGTTCTGGAAAAAGAACAGCTGGGTGGCGGGTCTCCAGAACCAGCCCATGAAGTTGATTCTTGACACCAGAGACAGGAGAAGAAAGCTTGCGGCGAAACCGAGGAACAGAGGCAGGATGATCTGCTCTCCCCCGAAGAAGATCCTCAGTAACACGAGCCCGAACGTAAGCAGGACCCAAAACATAGGCTGGCCGGCAAATCCCAATTTTGTATCCATGAGCTGCACGGCAGGCTGAACCTTGAACACGTACAGGGCTACCGGAGTCAACAGGGCGAAACCGAACCACCCTACCGCATCGAAGAGCTTTTCGTAACGGTCCATCAACACCTTCCTTGCCGTTATTCTATCAGCATTCCCCAACATTACAAGACCCGGTAACAGTTCCGGTGTTCTTTGGTGTTACACATTGGGTGGAGAAAAAGGTGAATGTTTTGTTACCGCCGCTGTAGAAACTTCAAAGAGGAGAGAGGAGTCATCCGAGATGAATCGATCGAAAGTTCTTTTTCCTTTTATCATGCTGGGATTAACAGCGTTTGTATTTCTATCAGGATGCGGTGTACAGGGGGAGGATGGGACCTCCTATATGGCCTTGGATTGGGTGTACGCACCCCAGCAGCTCTACTTCCCGGCCATGCCTTCCTTCGGACAGGTGGGAGTACACTATCAGCACCCTGAAGGAACCTATTACGGTGAGTATGTGGCCTGGGAGGGTAGCTACTACAGCTTCTACTACACGATCGAGGTCAACGAAGGCGAATACGGCGTAATGCTTCTACCCGGTCCCGACGGCATGGACCGATACTACACCATGTACCTGTACTCTTGGGGTCCGGAGTTGTACTACGTAGATGACGAGCAGTCAAAATCTTTCACCCCTGAGCAGACCGGGACAGAGAGCGGTTCGCTTGAGCGGGCCAGAGCCGATCAGTTGGGCTTTGAGCCTTCTCGAAACGCCGAGGTTAGCAACCGGCAGGCGACTCTGGATGAGTCTGACTACGATCTTGACTACCGGCAGGAGTATCTGTTCGAAAGCCAAGGACCGGGTTACAGTCTTCGGATCAAAGGCCACCGTTATCCGCCGAAACAAGAATACCCTGAAGGCCGCGGCTGATGTGACAGCCGCGGCTTGTGTTGTTGGAAAAAACGCAGCGGAATTGCTGTATTTAGACCAAATATGGCAATACTGAAGTTGATTTCATCATCTATGGGAGCGTGGAACTTTATGCGACACATTGGGGATCGTGAGATTGTAATTTTTTGAACTACATACTATAAATTTTAAGAAATATTTATAAGGAGGATGTGGATGAAAAACGTATGCACGGTTGTTCTCGCCCTTCTCGTGCTGGTTGCGAGCGTCGCATTTGCAGGCGGCCAAGCAGAAAGCGCCGAGCCCAAGGTTCTACGGCTCATTACCTGGTCGGGTTATGCCCCGCCTGAACTTGTAGAGAAGTTCAAGGAAGAGACGGGAATAACGGTCGAAGTGATTCTCAGCAACAACGAAGAAATGATCTCAAAGCTCAGAGCTACCAGGGGCGGAGGCTTTGATCTTGCCCAGCCTTCACAGGACAGGATTTCTTCCGTGGTAAAGGAGTACGGGATTTATCAGCCTATTGATTATTCAAAGGTCGATGTCTCCCAAATCGATCCGTCACTGCTGGAAGCCGTCAAGAAGAATACACTTGTCGACGGAAAATCTTATGCAGTACCCCATGTATACGGCACTTCGGGTCTTGTTGTAAACAAGGAAAAAGCGCCGGATGTTAAGGATTACAAAGACCTGCTCGACCCCCGATACGCCGGAAGAGTTTCATACAGGATGAAAAGACCTACTCTTCTTGCCATGGGATACTCACTGGGCTACGATCCTTTTGCTCTTTATGATGATAAAGAGGCCTACCAGAAGTTCCTCGACGAAATAGCGGAAGTGCTCATTGCTGGGAAGCCTGTTGTCAGGAACTACTGGGACAACGGAGATCAGCTGCTCGAATCCTTGAGATCGGGAGAAGTCTGGGCGGCCATGGCTTGGGAGCAGGCCGGCTGGAAGCTATATGAAGAAAATTCTAACATCGATTACATAGCTCCGACCAGCGGCGCCATGGCATGGGTTGATACGTTCGCAATCCCCGCGAAATCGGAGAACGTTGAAGGCGCCTACAAGTGGATCAATTTCATACTCAGGCCGGAGAACGCGGCAGTTTTTACCAACAAGGAAAAATACGGTACAGCCTCGAAAGATGCTGTTAACTATCTCGAGCCGAATATCGCTGCCAACTTCAAGAGGGGTCTTCCCCCAGAGGCTCTGGCAAAGATGAACTGGTATCCTACTGTTCCTCCAGGACTTGAAGAAATGGAAGGAAAAGTGATGGATAAGATAAAGGCTGCAAAATAGGCTCTCGAAAAAACCGGCGGTATCTACTACTGCCGGTTTTTTTTCTTCTACAAAATACCTGATCGGGTGGTGTGTCGATGGAGATCGCGTTATCCGTTAAGAATATTTCCAAGAATTTCGGTGATTTCACGGCTGTTGATAATGTGAGCTTTGATGTGGAGGATGGAAAATTCTTTTCGATACTCGGGCCCTCAGGATGCGGTAAAACAACGCTGCTTAGAATGATCGCCGGATTCTATAAACCAACCAGCGGCGTAGTCGAGATCCGCGGGAAAAACATGGCCAGTGTTGATCCGAACAAGAGACCGGTAAACCTTGTATTTCAACATCTCGCCTTGTTTCCCATGATGAATGTTTTTGAGAATGTTGCCTTCGGCCTCAGAAGAAGGGGGGAGAAAGGCCGGGAGGTCAAGAAAAAGGTGGAATCGATGCTGGAGCGGGTCGGTCTTCCGGAATTTGGAAAGAAAAAAATAAACCAGCTTTCCGGCGGGCAGAAACAGAGGGTTGCTATTGCCAGGTGCCTGGTTCTGGAACCGACGGTGCTGCTTCTGGATGAACCTCTTGGGGCTCTTGATGCCAAGCTCCGGGAGCATATGAAAGTAGAACTCAAAAAGCTTCAAGCCCAAGTCGGGACAACCTTTGTCTATATTACCCATGATCAGTCGGAAGCTATGGTGATGAGCGACCACGTGGCTGTTATGAACGCCGGGCGTTTTGAGCAGATCGATACCCCACAGGCACTTTACAACAGTCCTTCCTCAGCCTTTGTTGCCCAATTCGTCGGAGACAACAACAAATTTCTTGTTAAACTCAGGAAAGACGAGCAGGGGAATTTCTTCGCTATGACAGAGTATGGAAAGGAGTTCCTCTTGGACAGGTCATATGATCTGGCGGGGGACAACTCATTTCAGATGTATATAAGACCGGAGGCGATAATAATCAATCCGGCGGAGACCGGGGAACCGTTAAATATTATAAATGCGGAAATCAAGGCACTGCTTTTTGACGGCGGGAACAGCAGGATCCTCGTTGTACCGGAGGGCTCCAGCCAGGAACTGATCGTTTCCCTGCCGCAGAACAGACAATACGCTCGAATCGGGGCAAGAGAAAATATCAAAATCGGCTGGCATCCGGCTGCAGCCGTATGCTTCAAAGGGACAGAAGGCAAGATCTATGACGAGATCAGATAAATTCAGGATAAAATGGAGCTTTTTAGTTTTTTTCGTTCCGGTCCTTCTCTGGCTCCTATTACTGATAGTCTTGCCGCATCTCGAGCTTCTCAGAATGTCTTTTACCGGCACCGACTATTACGGAAAATCAGGATTTACTTTTGAAAACTACGGCGCGTTCTTTACTGAACCGATTTACTGGCTCACCTTTGTCAGGACTGCATTGTATTCCATCATCGTGACGTTCATTGTCCTTGTCATCGCGTTGCCCGTCGCTTTCTATATTACAAAAATCGCCAGGCTGAAGGTCCAGGGATTCTTGACGGTTCTGCTATTGGTTCCCTTCTGGGTCAGCGAGCTCATTCGCGTGTATGGATGGATGATACTATTACGGGAAAGCGGAGTCATTAATCATTTTCTTACCAGACTGGGCATATTGAAACAGCCCATCGAGATGCTTTACAACGATGCAACCATGATCATGGGGCTGGTTTATACTACGATGCTCTTCATGGTTGTACCGATCATCGGGGTTATGGACAGCCTTGATGATTCCCTGATCGAGGCAGCTCATGATCTCGGTGCGAAAAAACTGACGATATGGTTTAAGATCATCATCCCCTATTCCATGCCGGGAATCGTGTCGGGAAGCGTGATCGTATTCATGCTGGTTCTTGGAAGCTACCTGACCCCCAACCTTATGGGCGGGAAGAACTCCCTCTGGTTTACCGAACAGATCTACAATCAGATGATTATCTACTTCAACTGGAACCAAGGCGCAGCGTTCGGCTTTTTGCTGCTTCTCATGTCTTCGCTGATCATACTGGCGGCATTGAAACTGACAGGACAAAAGATCTCAACTGTATTGAAATGATACGCACATTACCAAGTTCTAAAAAATATTCAATAGGATTCAAGTTTTTCATATTTCTTTATTTCCTCTTTCTCTTTGCACCTCTTATAGTCACTGTGGTTTTGGCATTCAACGATTCCATGTTTCCCTCTTTGCCTTGGAATGGATTTACCCTGGACTGGTTCTTCGGCCGGGGGAAGGGTAAAATCGGCATATTTCATGACGCAATCAACTTGAGGAGCATTTTCGTTTCCTTCAGGGTCGCAGCTTGCGTGACCATTCTCTCCACCGTTTTCGGGACCTTGGCAGCGTTTCTTTTCGAGCAGGAGGAGTTCAGGTTCAAGAACGTTCTCTATTTCCTCATGTTGGCTCCACTTGTGATACCGGGCGTTATTCTCGGTATATCCATACTGTTGTTCACCAACACGGTAGGGTTGTTTCTCGAGGAAACCCTTGGTATTGATCTCAAGATTCTGCGGCCCGGGTTCTGGCTTGTTGTTTTCGGGCAGTTTTCGTTCATAACCACGATTGCAACCCTGGTCATTGCCGCAAGACTTCGAAAATTCGACAGGTCACTTGAAGAAGCCGCCTATAATCTTGGTGCAAACCGCTTTGAAGTGATTTGGTTCATTACTCTGAAGTATCTTCGCCCTTCGATAATCGGCGCCGCGGCAGTGGCCTTCTTGATGTCCTTTGAAAATTTCAATACGACGGTGTTTCTGGTCGGCGCCCAATCCACCCTGCCAATCAACCTCTACTTGCAGGTAAGGGACGGCTCCACTCCTGTAATAAACGCCATATCCTTTATTCTGATTGTATCGACATCAATTATTGCGGTGTCTAATCTATATGCAGGCGGCAAGAGTCAAGATCAGTCCTGACAGGTAAATAATCAAACCATCTCAGTCCGGAAGATGTCGAGACTGTGCTGCGCGGGGCCGGTTTTTACCGGTTTCAAAGGCACGAGTTGAAGGGGAATCTTTTCGCCGTCAGCGGCCGGAAGCTATCCTTTTCAGACAGTCCTCAATAATAGACAGTCCGATATCGATCTGTTCCCGCGTGATGATCAGAGGCGGGGCCAAGCGAATCGATGATTCACCGGCAGGGAGGAGCAGCAGTCCCCTCTTGAAAGCCTCATCGAGAAGCTTGTTGCGTTGCCCCGGCGCCGGGGTTTTCCGACTGTCTTTGGTCAGCTCGATTCCGACCATCAAACCCAAGCCGCGAACATCCCCGATCAAAGGATATCGTTTCTGAAATTGGAGAAGCTGATCTTTCAGGTACGCTCCCTGCTCCGCCGATTTTTCCAAGAGCTTCTCCTTCGCGATGACCTGCAGCACCGCCTTGGCTGCCTCCATGATTACCGGACCGCCGTTCAGCGTTCCCTCGTGCGCTCCGGGTTCCCAGTTCATCACTTCGGCTCGGGCCACAGCGGCGCCGGCGGGAAGGCCGTGGGCAAGAGCTTTGGACACGGTCATGATGTCCGGTTCGATCCCGAAATGCTGCGATGCGAACATCTTACCGGTTCTGCCGAACCCGGATTGTACCTCGTCGATGATCAGTAGAATTCCATGATCCCGACAGATCTGCTGCAGTCTGGGGAGGAACTCCTTGGGTGGTACGATGTAGCCCCCCGCCCCCTGAATTGGTTCCACCACGATGAAGGCTACTTCATCCGGCGGGGTGATTTTTTTCAGCATGATGTCGGTAAGATAGTTCATGCAGTACAGGCCGCAGCTCGGATACTCCCGGTTGAACAGGCAACGGTAGCAGTACGGGTAGGGAACGAAATGTCCGATCGGATACATCGGAGCAAATCCCCGGCGTGCCGAGGCGCCGGTCGTTGTGTAGCTAACCGCCCCCACGGTTCGGCCGTGGAAACCGTTGATGTAGCCGATGCCGTATGCTCTTCGTGTGTGCCACTTGGCCATCTTGATGGCGGTGTCAATGGCCTCGCTGCCGCTGTTGCTGTAGAAGACCCGCTTCTTGAAATTTCCCGGTGTAACCTTGAAGAGCATCTCCGCATACTCGACCTGGGGGATTGTGAAGTAGTCAAGGCTATTGATAAAAATCAGCTGATCCAGTTGCTTCTTGATGGCGGCGATTACATCGGGATGCCTGTGCCCCAGACCGGCGACTGCAACGCCGGAGCCAAAGTCGAGGAAGACATTGCCGTCCACATCCTCGACGAATACCCCCTCGGCCCGTAGACCCACCAGCTGGGAGCTGCGGGTCAGGGACGGTGAGAGCATCGATTCGTCTCTCTGAATCCATGCTTGTGCTTTGGGCCCAGGTGGGGCAGTTGCTATTCGAGGGGTTGTATAGGCCATCGGTGTCTCCTTTTTTAATGTCGGAAACAGCCCGCTTGAGGATCCGTCGTGGCGATCGGAGAATCCGGGGGCAATTTGTATATTTGGTCACAGGCGCTTGTAATTTGTCAAGTTCCTTCGCACCTGATGGAGCCATCCAGGTAAATGCCGGCCGTCTGGAAGAGAGTCGGGCAATCGAAGGGCGGCGTCATGGTTCCAGAGCCAGCTCAATCCGCTTGTTGATCCTCCCCTTGCTCTTGTAGCCGCTGATTCGGATAGCTCCTACCTCGCTGGTGTTGGCGACATGGGTTCCTCCGTCGGCCTGGAGGTCCAATCCTTCGATCTCAACAATCCGGACCTCCTGTATCTGGGGAGGAAGGAGGTTGATTTTTGTCCGAATCAGATCGGGGATCTTAAACGCCTCTTCCCGGGGAAGAAACTTGATCTGTACGGGGTGGGCAGCCGCCACTTCCGCGTTGATCTTCTCCTCGATCTCGTGGACCAGCTCTCCGCGCAGGGTTTCGAATTCGAAATCCATACGACCCCGCAGCTCCTCCATGTTGCCGCCGGTTACCAGAGCCTGATAATCCCGCCAGACCACTCCGCAGAGGATATGAAACGCCGTGTGAGTGCGCATCAAGCGGTAGCGGCGTTGCCAATCGATGCGCCCTTGAACCACTACGCCTTTTAACGGAGGTTCTGCCTTCAGCCAGTGCCAGATCCACTGTCCCTGCCGCTTTACCCGTTCGACAGGAATTTCGGCAAGCCAGCCAAGATCGTGGGGTTGGCCTCCCCCTCCGGGGAAGAATGCCGTTCTGTCCAGGGCGACAGCCCCTTCTTCATGGTTTACATCCGTGATCCTGGCCTCAAACTCTTTAAGATACGAATCCTTCTGAGCAAGAATGTCAGTCATGACAGTATTAAATCCCGCATCTACACTGCGGTCAATAGGGCGCTGGTGATGAGTATCCGACTCGTCCCCCGACTCCCGTTGCGGCCAAGGGGTTATTGCTTGGTCCCCGGGGCGATACCCAGCGAAATCCCTTGACAGGGCTGGTGTCTTTCATTATTGTTCGAGTTAAGAAAGCAAACGAAAGTTGCAGTCTGCCCGGTAAGGATTGTTTTTGCGACGATGGACCAGGAAATTTATCAAAACGAACGATACGAATCGATTCTAACCACCTTGAACCGATTGAAGAAGGTGAGCGTCCAGGACCTGACCCACCGACTCAACGTCTCTGAGGTGACGATCCGCAAAGATCTAAGCTTTCTTGAGGAGCGGGGTAAGTTGATCCGCATACACGGTGGTGCCGTGCTTGCCGAAGATCAGGGACATCTGCGGACGATTGTGATCCGGGAAGGGGAACACATGGCGGAAAAGCGATCGATCGCCCGGAAGGCTCGGGAGCTGATTCGACCGGGAGAGACCATCTTCATCGATGCGGGCAGCACCTGTGCCGCTCTTGCTCGGCAGATAAGGAACATGGAACTGCGGGTGGTTACCAACTCCCTCGATGCGATCCTCGAATTGGCCGATTCAGCGGGCATATCGCTGTTCTCCACAGGTGGTAGTTTTCGACCCGAGGCTCGTTCGTTCATCGGTCCCGGAGCGCTGCAGACGATACAGGGCATCCAGATCGAGACCTGTTTCCTGGGCACCACCGGGTTCTCCGTGGACGGGGTTTTCACGTCTCAGAATGTTATCGAGAGCCAGGTGAAGAGCGCCGTGATTCAGGCCTCCCGGAGAGTGGTTATATTGGTGGATCATTCGAAATACGGAGCTACTGCATTTAGTGTGTTTGCCCGGGCCGGGGATATCGACGTCTTGGTCACGGATTCGGGGATCATCGATGAGGGGACGATAGCGGCATTGGGCATGGAACTGGTGATCGCTTCGGTCGAACCTTCGCTGCAGGTAAATAAATTTTAAAATTCCGGAGGACAGGCGTATGGAAGCGGACATAGGACTTGTCGGATTAGCGGTGATGGGCCAAAACCTCGTACTCAATATGGAGAGCAAGGGATACTCCGTCGCGGCGTACAACCGCACCGCTGAGCGTACTCGGGAGTTCATGGATCAGAGGGCTTCGGGTAGGAAGATCGTTGCCGGATACGGTATTGAAGAGTTTCTGGAAAAACTGAAGAAACCCCGTACGATCATGATCATGGTGAAAGCGGGTAAAGCGGTCGATGATATGATCGGTCAGCTCGAGCCGCACTTGGAGGAGGGGGATATCCTTATCGATGGGGGCAACTCCTTCTTTCAGGACACGATTCGCCGTACCCGAGAATTGGAAGCAAAGGGATTGCGCTATATCGGTACCGGTGTCTCCGGCGGAGAGGAGGGTGCGCTGCACGGACCCAGTATCATGCCGGGGGGCACCAGAGAAGCCTACGATCAAGTCGGTAAAATTTTCCTCGATATCGCCGCCAAGGTGGATGGTCAGCCCTGCTGCACTTACATCGGCGCCGACGGTTCCGGTCACTACGTGAAGATGGTGCACAACGGAATTGAATACGGGGATATGCAGCTTATCGGCGAGGCCTACATGTTAATGAAAGACGCCTTGGGGATGAGCCATGAGGAGATGCACCAGACCTTTGCCAAATGGAACAAGGGGGAGTTAGACTCCTATCTGATCGAGATCACGACGGATATCCTCTCAAAGAAGGATCCGGAAACCGGGCAGCCCCTGGTGGAGATGATTCTTGACAAAGCCGGACAGAAGGGAACGGGAAAATGGACCAGCCAGTCCGCCCTGGATCTGGGAATCTCCACACCTACGGTTGCCGAAGCGGTCTTCGCCCGCTGCATATCCGCTGTGAAAGAAGAGCGGGCCGAGGCTTCTTCCCTTCTCTCCGGGCCGAAAACGGCCTTTCACGGTGACAAAGAGGAATTTATCGAATCGATCCGCCAGGCCTTATACGCTTCGAAGATCTGTTCCTACGCTCAAGGGTTCTCATTGATGCAGTCCGCCGCCGAGGAGTACAAGTGGGATCTGAAGCTGGGCGAGATCGCCATGATCTGGCGCGGAGGGTGCATCATCCGCGCCAAGTTCCTCGGGAAGATAAAAGAAGCCTACGACCGTAATCCGTCGTTGCGAAATCTGCTCGTGGATCCCTACTTTGCCGAGATCGTGCAGAACAACCAGGCTCGATGGCGTCAGGTGGTATCCACGGCCATTCAGATGGGGGTCCCGGTGCCGGGCTTCTCTTCTGCTATCACCTACTACGATGCCTATCGAAACGAACGTCTCTGGGCGAATATGATTCAGGCTCAACGGGACTACTTCGGCGCCCACACCTACCAGAGGGTGGACAAGGAAGGAACTTTTCACACAGAGTGGACGAAGATATAGGGGGTGCCGTATGAGCGGAGAGAATCAATATCTGGAAGAAATGTTCGGACTCAGGTATTCGGTAGCAGTCATTACCGGAGGGGCCGGCGCCATCGCCGGAGCCCTGGCGGCTGCTCTGCTCAAAGCAGGGGCAAAGGTCGCCCTTTGGGGTCATCACCAAAGCACTATCGATGTGGCCATAAGCCGTTTGACCGAAACCGTAGAAGGGGCAAAAGACAGGCTCTTCGGATACGAGGTCGATACCGGAAACGAAGAAGCCGTGGCCAAAGCCATCGAAGCCACGGAAAAAATCTTCGGACCTCCCAACCTGCTCGTGAATGGAGTGGGGGGGAACAGAGGAAAGTGTGCCTTTGTGGACCAGGATATGGAGACCTTCGAGTTCGTCCTCAAGCTGAACCTGGTTGCGGGATTGATGGTCCCCACAAGGATCTTTGCCGCCTATTGGATCAAAAGCAAGATTCGGGGAGGGATTATCAACATGACCTCCATGGCTTCATACATTCCCCTCTCCGGTGTCTGGGCCTACGATGCCGCCAAGGCTGGAGTATTCAATTTGACCCAAGCCTCAGCCAAGGAGTTCGCTCCCCATGGGATCCGGGTAAACGCCATTGCCCCTGGATTTTTCGTGGGCAAGCAGAACCGGGCTCTGCTGTACGATGAGAAAACCGGCGAGCTGACCGAACGGGGGAAAGCGATCATCGCCCACACCCCCTACGGTCGTTTCGGTGAAACTAATGAGCTGGCCGGAGCCCTGCTCTTCCTGGCCAGCCCCAAGGCTTCCGGCTTCGTAACCGGTGTCTCCCTACCCGTGGACGGGGGCTATCTGATCGACAATATATAGCTCGGGTCCAAGTGCAAAGTCCGGAGTGCCGCGATATTGTAGCGTTTGGCTGCCGTAACTCTGAATAACCCAAGCGTGAGCGAATATGAAGAAGACATAGGAAATGACAAAAGAGTACATCAAGAATCTAAAACCGGAGAGGGAGTTTTTCATAGGGATCGATTCCGACGGATGCGCCTTCCCCAGTATGGAGCTGAAGCACAAGGAGTGCTTCATCCCCAATATTGTCAAGCAATGGAAGCTGCAGTCGATCTCCAAGTACGTCCGCGAGGCGGCGGAGTTCGTCAACCTCTACTCCCAGTGGCGGGGAGAAAACCGTTTTCCCGCGTTGCTGCGGGTTTTCGATCTGCTCAAAGACCGCCCGGAGGTAAAGAAGAGCAGTGTCAAGATTCCAGAGGTACTTGCATTACGCAAGTGGGTTGCCAGTGCTCCTTCTCTAGGCAATCCAACGCTGAAGCAAGAGATCGAAGGCAATCCTGATCCGGATCTGATTCAGACTCTCAAGTGGTCCGAAGCGGTCAATGTCACAGTCGCCGATATCGTGGTTGACGTGCCGCCGTTTCCGGGAGTGAGGCAGGCTCTTGAGAAAATGGTGGAAAAGGCGGATGTCATCGTTGTTTCCGGCACTCCCGGCGAAGCTTTGCAGCGGGAGTGGGCTGAGCATGACATCGCTAAATACGTTCGCATCATTGCCGGTCAGGAGTTGGGAAAGAAGAAGGAACATCTCGGCTTGGCGGCGGGAGGCAAGTATCCAACGGAGAAGATGTTGATGATCGGGGATGCCCCTGGAGATATGAAAGCAGCCAAAGCGGTAGGAGCCCAGTTTTATCCCATCAAGCCCGGGAGTGAGGAGGAATCCTGGGACCGCCTGCTCAACGAAGCCTTGGATCGCTTCTTCAGCGGCAGTTACGCCGGAGATTACGAAGACAAGCTGATCGAGGAGTTCAACGAGCTTCTACCGGACACGCCTCCGTGGAAAAAGAGATAGAGAGGAGTGAGATCATGGTGGCAGGAAGAGGGAGTCCGGATTTGGACCTCGGCCTCGAGGAGGCCAAGGCTATAATAGCGGAGGGTACACCCTCCGAACTGGTGGCGGGCAAGAAGGTGCTGGTACTTACCCCGGATGCCACCCGCACCTGTCCTTTGCCCCGGTTGATTACTGCTGTCAAAGAAATCATAGGCAGCCAAACCAAAGGGCTCGATTTTATGGTTGCCCTGGGATCGCATCATCACCTCGACGATGACCAGATCCTCAAGTTGTACGGTATCAGCCCGCAACGGAAGGCTGAGGAGTTTGCCGACAACCGCTTCCTCAATCACCGCTGGGACCTGCCGGATACCTTGGCCAAGATCGGAACGATCTCCGAGGTGGAGATCGAGAAGATAAGTGAAGGATTGTTCAGGCAAGCGGTGGATGTCGATATCAATCGGGCGATCTTCGACTACGATCTTATTCTCATCCTGGGCCCGGTTTTTCCCCATGAGGTCGTCGGGATTTCCGGGGGCAACAAATACCTATTCCCCGGGATCTCCGGGGGAGAGGTCCTGCACTTCTTTCACTGGCTAGGGGCTGTGATCAGCAGCTGGAAGATCATCGGCAATAAGAATACCCCTGTCCGGGAGGTGGTCAATCGAGCCGCTGCAATGGTGTCAGTACCCCGACACTGCATTTGCATGGTCGTGGGCCACGGCAGCGATCAGACCGAGGCTTCCGGCAGCCTGGCGGGTCTGTACGTTGGAACCGCGGAAGAGGCCTGGTCTTGCGCAGCGGACCTATCCACGAAATTGCACATCCGGTACAAAGACGAGCCGTACCACACCGTGCTCGGCAAAGCCCCGGAGATGTATGATGAGTTGTGGGTCGGCGGCAAGGTGATGTACAAGCTCGAACCGGTGGTAGCCGAAGGGGGCAAGCTCATCATCTACGCACCCCACCTGAAGGAAGTGTCTTCTACCTGGGGCCGCTATCTAGAAAAAACCGGCTACCACGTAGCTGATTACTTCCTCAAGCAGATGGATCGGTTCAAAGACGTGCCCCGCGGAGTTCTCGCCCATTCCGCCCACGTCAAGGGGCTGGGTACCTTCGAGAACGGAGTGGAGAAGCCCCGTATACAAGTTATATTAGCCACGGGTATTCCCGAAAAGATGTGCCGGCAGCTCGATCTTGGGTATATGAACCCGGCCTCCATCCGGCTCGAGGACTACCGGAACAAGGAAGAAGAGGGTGTCCTGTTGGTAGAGCGGGCCGGAGAGGTCCTGCATAGACTAAAATCGGAGGAGTGATATGAGTAGAACAATCGACAGCAAAGTGATTGAACGGTGGCTGGAACAAGCCCGTACAGCGGGGCTGGTCGGTGATAAGGGGTTCTCGGCTGCCGTTGCCGAGAGCCGTAAAGCAGAAGATCTGCTGTATCCCGGCTCCCTGAAACAGAAAAGTGGGGTTGTTTTCGCCCTGCTCAAGATGCCGGGGGCATCTCTAGATGGTCCGGCCTTCACCTGGGATCGAGCCCTGGGGATCTTCGGATCCCCGGGAAATTTGAAGGGTTTCGATGAGGAAACCGTGGAATTGACCGTCGGTTCCGACGGGGATCGGGCAAGAGCCTTGATCGGTGCTCTGAGCCATGCCAATGCTGTGGCCCTGCGCCAAGTCCTTCCCTTTACCGCACCGTCTCCTCTGGGCGAACAGGAGATTACCTTTGGTGCAGGCGATCGTCTCGGGGTAGCCGGCCCCGGACACCTTAGAGGCATGCGCAAGTACCAAGCCTGTCCCGTGCTGGCCCAGCAGTCGGTACGGGAGCTGGATCTAACCGGCAGAGACTACGAGCAGGTGCTTGACGCCTCGACCTGGGCCGTGTTCCAGGAGGGGTATGAGGGACCGTGGGGCGCGGATGGAGATCACCTCAAGAGCGAAGATTGGGTGCGAACCGCCCTGAGCGTCGGCTTTACCAGGATCACCGCCGATGTCTCCGATTATATCAGGAAAGAGTACGCCGCCGGGAGTGACACCCAGATACTTGCTGCCTACGAGGAGCTGGAGGAGAAGTATCGCCGCCGGATCGAAGACACCTATCTGTCACTGAAGGTCGACCTCGATACGGGGGAGACGATTTCCTTTTCCCGGGAAATCCTAGCCCGTACCGCCCTGATCTACGGCCAGGCCATAGAACATGCCTTGCGTCTGTACCGTGCCGGGGTGGAAGTAAAAGGGGAGGAAGCCTTCGATTTCGAGCTTTCGGTTGACGAGACGGAGACTCCAACGACTCCAGAAGCTCATGCCTTTGTTGCGATGGAAACTCAGCGTATAGGCATGAAGATCGCTTCTCTGGCGCCGCGATTTGTCGGTGAGTTTCAAAAGGGCATCGACTATATAGGAGATCTGAAGGAGTTCGAGCGCACCTTTGCCACCCACGCCGCTCTGGCCAGGGAATTCGGCTATCGCATTTCAGTTCACTCGGGGAGCGACAAGTTCTCCGCCTTTCCGATCGTGGGCAAGCTCACCCGGGGACGCTATCATATCAAGACGGCGGGAACCTACTGGCTTGAGGCCATGAAAGTCATCGCTGTGAATGAGCCAGAGCTGTACCGAAGGCTTCATCAGGCAGCTTTGGAGAGCTTCGAAAAAGCGACCAGCTACTACGTTGTAACCACGCGCCTGGAAAATGTTCCGAGCCTCGACAGTCTTTCAGACCGGGAGCTTCCCTCCCTCTTCGATAATCCCGACGCCAGGCAACTCATCCACATTACCTACGGAGAGCTGCTCAGAGACGAGAAAATCGGGCTTGAGTTTTTTACTGCGCTGAACAAGCACTTGGAGGAGTATTGGAAGGTCCTGGAGGTCCATGTCGACCGGCATCTGGAAACCCTTGGAGTGAAGAAAACCGGCTGAAGTCCTCTTCCGGTTAGGAAATACGGGGAATACCCACAGAGAGGTAGTTCAATGGCAAGAGAGTTTCTCGACGCGGATTTTCTGCTCGGCACGGAAACCTCCCGCAGGCTGTACCACGAGTATGCCGAAGGTCTGCCGATCTTCGACTACCACTGTCATCTGCCGGTGGCGGAGGTGGCGGGCAACCGGCAGTTTGAAAACATCAGCCGAATCTGGCTGGCCGGGGACCACTACAAATGGCGGGCCATGCGGGCCTTTGGGGTGGAGGAGCGCCTGATCACCGGGGATGCTTCAGACTGGGATAAGTTTGCCGCCTGGGCAAAGGTCGTTCCTTTCACGGTACGTAACCCCCTCTATCACTGGACCCACATGGAACTCAAACGACCCTTTGGCATAACCGGCAGACTCCTGGGACCGGACACGGCTGGAGAGATCTACGAACACTGCAATACTCTATTGCAGAAGGAAGAGTTCCGTGCCCGGGGTTTGATGGCCCACTTCAAGGTGAAGGTGGTATGTACAACCGACGATCCCACCGACAATCTCGAGCATCACCAAAGGCTGGCCGAGGAGTTTGCCTCAGGAACTTTTGATATCAAGGTGCTGCCCGCCTTCCGACCAGATAAGGCCATGGCCGTGGAAAGCGTAAAGGACTTCATTGCCTGGATCATAAAACTGGAAAAGGCTGCAAACCTGCTGATCGGCGACTACCCGTCCTTCCTCGAAGCTCTGCGAAAGCGTCACGACTTCTTTCATCAAGTCGGCTGCAGGCTTTCGGATCACGGCATCGAGCAACCCTGCGCCGCTGAGTACGCGGAGAAACAGATCGCCGCGATCTTCAAGAAAGCCCGCGCCGGCGGATCGCTGACACCAGAAGAGATCCTGAAGTTCAAGTCCGCTGTGCTCTTCGAGCTGGCCGTGATGGATGCAGAGGCGGGCTGGACCCAGCAGTTTCACTTTGGCGCCCTTCGCAACAACTCGAGCCGGATGTATACCGCCCTCGGAGCCGATATGGGGTTCGACGCCATGGGTGATTTCGAGATCGCCCGGTCCTTGGTACGCTTTTTCGATCGCCTGGACAGCAAGGACAAGCTGGCCAGAACCATCGTCTACACTCTTAATCCGCGGGACAACGAGCTGGCCGCCTCGATTCTGGGCAGCTTCCAGCACGGCTCGGTTGCCGGAAAGATGCAGCTCGGTTCCGCCTGGTGGTTCAACGATCAGATAGACGGCATGACCCGGCAGATCGAGGCCCTGTCCAATATCGGGCTGATCTCCCAGTTCGTTGGCATGCTCACCGATTCCCGCAGCTTTCTTTCCTACCCGAGGCATGAGTACTTCCGCCGTCTTGTCTGCGATATCTTCGGTCGCGACGTGGAAGCGGGGCTGCTGCCTGCGGACATCCCTCATCTGGGCGGGATCATCCAGGACATCTGCTGGAGCACTGCGGTGCGTTATTTCGGTATTCCCGTGGAGTGACTAGTGCTTTCGGAACCTGACTGGCAGGTAGTCGGGAAGCTTCTTGTCGATAAAGCGAATCTGCAGGCGGGCAAAGCGCTGTAATCCGTCTTCTATCGGGATCCTGGGCCACTGCTCTCCGATCAGAGGGCGGGCGTAGCGGATGAAATCGTCGGTTACATCCAGTCCGTCGGCGGTGATCCAACCTGGGGGAAGCTGGCGTGCGGATGCGGCCACCTGGTCCAAGGGTACTTTGTCGTAGCGCACACTGTAGGGTTCATCTGAGACACGCAGGATTGTGGCCATCCAGCCGCTGCCGTCGCCCACGCCCACCTCCACCGCTTTTCGGCCCACCTGATAGGCCTCTTCTATATCTACGGTGGAGGAAAAGATCGAGGTTGAACGCTGCAAAACCCCAGGGACCTGGCCGCTGGCGTATCCGCGGCTCTTCAGTCCGACCTTGTTCAGATAATTGATCACGGCCTGGGCCACCGTGTTCTGACTGGCCCCATATTCGACATGACCAAAGCCGTCGCGCATTTCGCCGAGGCTGCCAACGTCGAAACCTTCGCTGACCACCACTATGCAGCGCCCGCTTCTGACCAGCTCCCGGTTCACGTTTTCCGCCAGCCTCTCAAGGGTGTGATTCCCTTCGGCAAAATACATCTGCAGGGGAATCGCCCGTTCAGGATCGGCGAGCCGGGCAGCCGCTGGAATCCAGCCCGATTTCCTGCCCATGGCTTGTAGAACAGACACCGATTCGGAAACACTCATTCCACGGTTCTCTTCGTTCACATTTTGAACAATATAGCTCCAATAACGGGCGGCGCTGCCGTAGCCGGGCGTATGGTCGATGAGTTTGAACTCAGGGTCGCCCACGTCATTATCGATCGTCTTGGGAACCCCGGTGGCCACCAGATCAACTCCCCGTTCGGCCGCCAGCCGGGTAACTTTGTGAGCGGTATCCATGGAGTCATTGCCGCCGATGTAGAAGAAATAGCCCACCTCGTGTGCCTGCATCACTTCTAGAATGCGTTCGAAATCCTGGCTCTGGGCTTCGGTCAGCTTGTAGCGACAGGTTCCGACCGCGCCGGCGGAAGTGGTGGTACGCAACAGCTGAAGTTCCACAGGGTTTTGGACGGACATATCGACGAGTTCTTCAAGGAGGATTCCTTCTACCCCATGCCAGGCGGCGTACACTTTGTCGATGTGGTCGGGAAAATCTCGACAGCCTTCGAGTACGCCGAGCAGGGAAGCGTTGATCACCGGAGAGGGACCTCCGGACTGGGCCACGATCGCGTTTCGTTTCATGTTGATGCTTATCCTCGCCTAATAATCCGATAATTTCAATCTCGGCTGAGGGTTTCCAAGGCGAGGGCGCTCATCACGATGATCCCCGCCTCGATCGCCCGGTCGTTGAAGTCGAACTCAGCGCTGTGCAGACTTGGCGAGTGCTCTCCCAAACCCAAACGCAGGAACACTCCCGGGACCTTGTCGAGGTAGAAGGCAAAATCCTCGGCACCCATAACCTGGGGTAGATTGGACATCCAGGCCTTTTCACCGAGATACGCCTTCACTACCTCTTTGAGAAAGCTCACTTTTTCAGGATTGTTCACCAGGGGGATGTAACCCTCATTGTAGTCGAAGGAATAGCTGGCCCCGGCAGACGCACAGATCCCGTGAATAACCTCCTTCATTCGGGAGCGGATCAGGGACTGGATCTTCTTGTCGAAATAACGGGTAGTGCCTTCCATGGTGACCTGATCGGGGATGACGTTACCTGTAGTTCCGCCGTGGATCGTGCAAACTGAGACCACCCCTGCGGCCACCGGTTCCATCGACCGGGATACGATTGTCTGCAGCCCGTTGATGATTTGGGCACTGGTAACGATCGGGTCTATGGTCCGATGGGGCACAGCGCCATGTCCGCCCTTCCCCTTTACTGTGATGCGGAAGCGGTCCTGAGCGGCCATGGCGGGTCCCGGAATCGCGGCGATCGTTCCGGTGGCGATGCCGGGCCAGCCGTGCAGAGCATAGACGGCGGAGGGTTTTGGATCGGCGTCGAGCAATCCCTTGTCCACCATCATCTTGCCGCCCCCGGCTTCCTCCTCGGCCGGCTGGAATACGAAGCGGACGCTGCCGTCGAACAGGTCGGTTAGTCTGTCCAGCACCTTCAGTGTTCCGATCAGGATGGCTATGTGACCGTCGTGGCCGCAGGAATGGGCTCTGCCGTCGTGCTCGGATCTCCAGCTCTTACCGCTGCTCTCCTCGATGGGGAGAGCGTCGATATCGGCGCGCAGCGTCACATTGATGCTGGCTCTTGGTGTTCGATCGGCGGCATCTCGACGGGCATCGGTTTTTGTACCCCAGAGCAGTCCGACCACGTCGGTGCCGATATAGGGCTCCAAAAGCTCGATATTGGCGTCGCTGACGAGCTCGCGGATCCTCTTCGAAGTTTCCCGCTCCTCCAGTTTTGTTTCGGGTATACGATGCAGAGCGCGACGGATCTCCGTGATTTCGGGAAGGATCTCCCGAGCTCTTTTTTTCAGGTCTTTGGGATCAAGACTTGGCCTGAACATGGTAGCGATCTCTCCTCGGATGTCTTCAGCGTCTCGCCGCAAAACTCCCGTTGTATGGGCTGATTAAAGCAAGGCTTTGACAATTTTCAATTAATGAAACAAGATTTCCTCACGAATAGTATCACGAAAGGTGGATTCGATGAAATCCAGTCAGGAAAAGATCTACGCGGGTTTTGGTTTCGGTCCCATTCAGAGTGCGCTGTTCCTCTACGAAGCATACCAGACGGGAGCCTTCAGCCGCTTTGCGGTGGTGGACATTGACGAAAAACTGATCGAGGCGGTTCGAGAGAACGGCGGCCGCTATACTGTAAACATCGCCAGGCCGGATCGGATCGACATAGCGACCGTGGAGGGAGTCGAACTCTACAATTCCCAGGATCCAAACGAGGCTGAACGATTCGTAGAGTCGGTGGCAGCCTCGGATGAAATGTGTACTGCTCTACCAAATGTGAGCATCTACGCGGCAGGAGGAGATACGAGTGTGGTCAGCCTGCTTGCTCGGGGATTGAATCAGCGGATCGGTACCCGCGATGAGAGCCTGCAGACAATTGTGTATACAGCGGAGAACCACAACCGGGCTGCAGAGATCCTGGGGGAGCAGATATATCCTCTCATTCCCGAACCGATGCAGCAAAATGTTCAATTTTTGAACACGGTAATCGCTAAAATGAGCGGAGTGATCTCGGAGTCGGAGACAATCGAAAGACTCGGTCTGGCAGCCATCACGCCGGGATTTCCCCGGGCGATTCTGGTCGAAGAGTTTAATCGGATCTTGATATCCAAGATTCGCCTGTCCGGTTACCGGCGGGGAATCGAGGTGTTTATCGAAAAAGAGGATCTCCTTCCCTTCGAGGAAGTGAAGCTCTATGGTCACAACGCCGTCCACGCACTGATCGCCTACCTGGCCGATCTCAAGGGATATCAGGTCATGTCTGAAGCGGGAAGAGATCCCTGGATCATGGAGACCGCCCGAAAAGCCCTCTTCGATGAATCCGGTGCCGCTCTGATCCGAACAAATGCACAGCTAGCAGACCCACTGTTCGCAGAAGAGGGATACGCCGAGTACGCCGAGGATCTTCTGATTCGCATCATCAATCCGAATCTCAATGATCTGGTCGAGAGAGTCGGCCGGGATCACCCCAGAAAGTTGGGGATCGAGGATCGTCTGTATGGTACGATGGTCATCGCCCTGGAGCAGGGCGTGGTACCCCGCAACCTGGCCCTGGGAGCGGCTGCGGCTGTTCTGTCCATGATCAAGCGGCGGGATAACCTTATTAGCAAGCAGTTCGCCCATCTGCCGAAATCGGCGGCTGATCTCAGGCGAGATGAGTTGGCTCTGCTCCTGCAGGAGTTTTGGGCAGCCCATCCCCGGGCGGAGAAATACAGCGAGAGACTTGTCAATCTGACCTGGGAAGGTGTCGAGGAGCTGCGCAGATTGGGGATCGCAGACTGATTTGACACAGATATTTACGCTCCAATCTACAGTTCACATGAGAAGCTGTCCACCCGGGTACCGGCAGGAGTCGAGAGAGCTCAGTTCGCCTCAAGCTCCAGAATCCCGGCTCGAGTAACTCATTGGAAAGAAGACCAAACCGGATAGAGGTTTGGGGTAGAAGTGGGTGGATTTCCGTGGCATGCGCTCGTTGTTTTCGGCTATGGTAATGATGTCCTGAAGCCGGGTCGCGTTGAGGATCAAGGCCACCTGCATTGTGCCGTTGCGTGTCGCATCCAGAGCCGCTTCAAGATCCTTGGTATAGGCCACGTTGCTCTGGGCAGATTGCTGCTCTTCGGTAAGCCCGACGATTCTCTGCAGGATCAGGGTGTTGAGGATGTTCACGTCGAGCAGCTTCCACTCCGAGGAGTTGGCAAGATCCACCATCTCCTCGTAGGCCTCGGAGTCCTTGAGGGTGATCAGAAAATAACGGTTTAATTTTCTGATCAGAGCTCCAAACTTGTGGACTCCGGGTTCTGTGTTCCGCAGGTTCCGGAGCCACCGCTTTCGCACCTCCCCGTCATTACTGCCGTTGAAAGAGTAGCTCTTGACGTGGAAGTGCTCCAGGATGGAAAGGTGTAGATCGCTGAGGTTTGAGAACTGCAGGTTGTATAAGGTTCGGTGAGTCGGGAGGACCGTCAGGCCTTCGTGCTCGGAGTTGACCAGAAACATCATGATGAACTCCCAGGGAGCATCCGGACCGAAGTCAGGATGCCTCCGCCGCATTTCATCTCGGATATTGAGCATGGCCTGGTAGCGGTGATGGCCGTCGGCGATGTAGATCCTGAGATGTTCCATGGTTTGCGCTATGATTTTGCATTGTTCAGGATCGAGCAGACGCCACATCCTGTGGTGTACCAGGGTCGACTCCTCGTAGAAATCGACGATAGGCTGTTGCTTCTCCGTGTCATCGAGGATGTTGTCGATCACGTAAGCCTTGTCCTGGTATATGCTCCAAATGTATTCAAACTGAGTTTCCGTGGTCTGCATCAGGTGGACCCGGTCCTCGAGGGGTTTGGTCATGATCTTTTCGTGGGGCAGGATCTTTCGTTCCTCGTAATCCTGAAGTCTCACCAGACCGATGAACCCTTTCACCGTCTTTCGCCCGATTTCGGGAATGTCGAAAGCCTGCTCGTACACCCAGAAGGAGGGTCGTTCCGTCTCTCGGATCACCCCCTCCGCTTTCCACTGTTCCAGGGTGTTCTTTGCCCGGGTGTAGGGATTGTCCGTCTCGTTGTCTCCCCGCTGCTCCTTGTTCAGGATCAGGCGGATCACGTTATGCGGATGTTGCTCGTAGTAGGCATCCTGCTGCCGCCCCGAGATGACGTCGTAGGGTTGGGCCAGGCAGAGCCCGATATTGTCGATCTTATCGGGGTCGTAGTGCAGGGCGCGGAAAGGGCGGACTTCGTTTACGGGTTGCGGCATTCCTTGTCTCCTGATCTCGAGAGGATGGCTAAAACCATAATAGGCCGTTCCAGTGGTGTCAACAGCCGCTACCTCCGGAACAACGGCTTCAGTGTTTCGTATAGCTGCCCGTAGAGCTTGAACCGGCGATCGTAGAGGTCGCGGTGTTTCGGGTTCGGGGCGAAGGTCTTCCCCGTCTTTACCATGGTTGCCACCGCCTCTTCGATGCTGCTGTAGTCTTTTGCAGCCACTGCACTCAAAATGGCGCAGCCCAGGACCGAAGTCTCTTCCTCCAGCATCCGCACTATGGGCAGGCTGCAGATGTCCGCCTTGATCTGAAGCCACAGATCCGAGCGGGCCGCTCCGCCCATGCTGCGGACCTCCTCGATGTTGATGTTCGCTGCCCGGATCAAGTCCAGGATCCTGCGCAACATGAAGCCCACCGACTCCTGGATCGAGCGGGCGAAGTGGCCCTTGCCGTGCTTCAGCGTGATTCCGTACCAGACCCCCTTGGCGTACATGTCGTTCTCCGGGATGTAGGCCCCAGCGAAGAAGGGCAGCAGCACCAGCCCATCGCAGCCGGCGGGTGCGGTGGCAGCCAGGCGATTCAGCTCTTCGTAGGCTTCCTCCAGGCCTCCGGCCGCCTGGACCTCCGCCGCTGCGAACACATCCCGGAACCATTTGTACAACACCCCCGAGGTCTGGGCGTACGGTAGAATCAGATACTTGCCCGGCACTGCGTGGGGCTGATGGGCAAGGGAGTTTGCGTGGATCGCTTCCACCGAGTCTGCGGTCACCCCGATGGCGAGGGCGGTCCCGGTGGTCTCCGTGACCACGCCGGCGTGAATGTTACCGGCTCCCACGGCGCTTAAGGTCTGATCCATGGCGCCTTTTACTACCACGGTGTCCCGAGGCAACCCGAGCTCATCCGCCAGGGTGGGTTTGATCGGCCCGACGATGCTACCCACTTCCACGATGGGAGGAAGCTTATCCTCGATCTCGAGAGGAGAAACGGTCTTGCTCCAGTACTTCCCTGCCTGGATGTCAAACATCCCAGTGGAGTGCATCAGTGTCGGGGTGGAGAGGAAGCGTCCGGTCAGAGAATAGACGATATAGTCCTCGACGAGCATGATCTTGTCGATTTTGCGGAAGTTTTCCGTTTCATGCTTTTTCAACCAGGCAATCTTCTGGACGCTCCAGGTCGGCTCGATCTCAACACATCCCGTGGCGCGGTGGAACTCTTCGCTGGAAATGCGGGCTTTCAGCTCTTCAGTTTCTTCTCGAGGTCGATTGTCTATCCAGACAATGGCCGGTCGTACGGAGCGGTCCACCCTGTCCAAAAAGACGATCGTCTCCCCCTGGCTGCAGCCGCAGATGGACACGATGCGCTTCGGGTCCACACCGCTCTTAGAGATGGTCTCCTGAAAGCCTATGCGGACAGCCTGCCAGTATACCTCCGGTTCCACCTCGTACCAGTCCACCTGGGGCGTGTCCAGAGAGTAGTTTTGGATGGCTTTGGCCAGCAGTTTGCCTCCGGTGTCGAACAGGGCTGTTTTTACCGATGTTGTTCCTACGTCAAAGGTCAAATACATAGAGTCGAACTTGCTCCTTTTCTCCAGCTTGTTGTATCCGCTGGGCCTCGCCTGGCTCAGCGGTCGTATCTCCCGGCTTCCCGCACGGCCTGGAACATGGCCAATATGTTCTCCACAGGCACGCCGGCCTGGATGTTGTGCACGTTGTTGAACACGTAGCCGCCGCCGGTTTTGAAGGTGCTGATGTTCTCTTTCACCTCCCGGCGCACCTGATCGACCGTGTCGAAAGGAAGGGTGTGTTGTGTGTCCACCGCCCCACCCCAAAACACGAAATCATCGCCGTAATTCTTCTTCAGGTACTCCGGTTCCATTCCCGCCGCCGAGATCTGTACCGGATTGAGGATATCCACCCCCGCCTCCCGTAAGTCGTCGAGAAACGCTACAATGGATCCGCAGGAGTGGAAGAAGGTTTTCCAGGAGGTGTTCCCATGCACCCAGTCGTTCATCACCTTGTGGCAGGGCTTGTACAGCTCCCGATACAACTGTGGGGAGATGAAGGGACCGTTCTGGGCGCCGAAGTCGTTGCCGTTGATCTCAATCACCTGAATACGCTCCCCCACCGCCTGCCTGTACATCAGGATATTCTTCATCTGGATCTCAAGCGTCCGTTCGAAGATCTCCTGGATGTAGCCCTTACGGGTGATGTGGGAGATGTAGAACTCTTCGGGGTCGCGAATCCCTCTCGGATAGGGGATATGAGGTCCCACCACGACGGCGATGTCCCCGAAGCTGCCGCCGCCGAAGTTACCGAACAGGGCGTAGTCGGTGTTCTCATAATACCAGCGGGATTGCTCTTCGAGGAAGTGCAAATCCTCGTCGCTGAACAATCCGTAGGTCTGTTCGACCCACTCTTTGGGATCGAGCCGGGACTCGTCGATCGGTTCCTGGCGCACGATGGCGTCGAAGTAGAAACCGTTCCTGGGCATCCGGCCGGAGGGAGGAGCGTTGCGATTCCCCTCCGGATATTGGACTAGGTCGCCGCCCGGAAGTTCGTCATAGACGAAGTGCTCCGAGACCAGCGCCTCGGTACCGTCAAACAGCCGAAAAGGCTTCCAGTTCTCGTTCCTGTAGCCGAAGATCGTAACCGGCAGCATGATGCCGTACACATCGACACCAAGAGCCTGGCGTACTGACTCCTCCACCTCGGCCAGCATCTGGAAGGGCTCGTACACCCGAATCTCCCCCTCCGCGATGTTGAGAGCCTGTTTCAATCCGGCATAAGCGCTGGCATGGATGCCGGTCACCAGGCTGGAGCCGAGGTCAACCGGGACCCGATCCGGTTCCTTGTGCTCCAGAGTTAACTGCATTCGTTCTCGGGAAGTCACCGGCGTTGACCTCCCCCGTCTGCCCAAATGCCGATCAGGTGGCGACGAATCATCATCCTCAGTACATCCCGATCCCAAGAAGCTTGCAGAGGTCCACCAGCTCCCCGGTGATATCCCCGTAGGCCAGGATGTAGTGCTGTGAAAGGACCTTCTGAGCGAAACCTTCCACGGGAATATCGGGTACGATCTCCAGGCTGGGAAGCTGAGGAGCCGGGGGCTGCCAGCCCGCCTCCTCCCACCAGCGGGGTGTCACCGCTTCGGCTGTGGTCAGGTGCAGGCTGTAGCGGTCTCCGGTCGCGGTGAGCCTGCTCAAGGTAACCTTCCCCGTTTTTACCTTGGAGATGTTGAGGATCCCCTCGGCGAAATCACCGAAGACGGTAGGCAACACCTTTACTTTACCCTCCACGATCTCGGAGGGCACGAAGTCAGGCACTCCCATCAGCATTCGGTCCTCGAACAGCTCGTAGAACTCGAAGTAGGGGGCAATCTGATCGGTGAGGTATTTCACCATCAGCTGAGTCACAGCGCCAAGGGTGTCGTTTTCAGGGATGGTGCATACCCCCAGCTGTTCTCCGAGGAGCATGAAAATCGGCGCCGGCGGAAATTCGAGGAGCTTTTTCATGCCGTCCACGTCGATCAGGGAAACCGCGTGATAGCCCCGCTCTGAGATGATATCCCGCACCGCCAGGAAATAGCGGGCCGCTTTCTCCAGTGTCTGTTTTTGTGCCTTTTTCTCGAACTGCCAGTTTGTCTCCATGTCCTGGATCACCTTGTCCACGTCAGCGGGGTCCAGTTTTTCGCTGCGCTGCACCACCTCCAGCATCTCGAAGAACTCGATCTCCAATCCGGTCCGTGCCTTCAGGGACGGTCCGTCGAACATGGTGCCGTACAGCTTCATATCCCGGTAGCCCATCATGCCTACCTTGGCCTGTCTCAACAGGCTTTCCGCACGGGCCGCAGTCGCGAAGCTGCGGATTTGCTCCAGCTTGGGTTTGGCGCCCGGGCTTTCGTAGACGTATTTGAATCGATAGCCTAGGTCCTCGAAAACCTTGCGCAATGCCGTGGTCCCGGCCTGGTCGGCGGTGGTGACCAGCCTTCCCCCCTGAGTATAGGCGGTCAGACCCCAGAGGAGCATCGGTTTATGGGCAAACTCAGCAGTGACCTTAATCACCGCCCAGGAGGGGATCCAACCGGCGATACACACTACAAGCAGGTCGGACTCTTCTTTCTTCAGCTCCCGAACAGCTCGTTCGGCCTCCAACCCCTGGGGATCGTCGCTCACCGGATCGGTGCGTACCAGCTCGAAATCGAGCTCTTTTAATAGTTTCTCCGCCTCACTGACTTTTTTTCGAATGATTTCGGCGGGGGTGTTCACCTCCCCGAAACCGACGAAACCCGCTTTCACTTTGCGCATATCCTTCTCCCTTTCTCTATTTTATGGCGCCCATGGACAGGCCGCGGATGATGTTCCGTTGAAAAATGAAGTAAACGATCAACGCCGGAACGGCACTCAGCAAAAGGCCGGCGAACTGGTAGGTCGGGCTTCCCGAGTAGCGTCCCATCAGCGCAGCCAGGGCGACCATGACCGTCCTTTTCTCCATCTTGGTGAGAAAGATCATGGGCGTAAACAGATCGTTCCAGGACATGATGAAGTAGAAGATAATGGCCAGAAAGATCGCCGCCCGGCCCATAGGTATTACCACGTACCAGATTTTCTGCAGGTAGCTGCAGCCGTCGATTTCGGCTGCTTCCACCATCTCGTCCAGAATACCCCGGAAATTTGCTGTCATCAGCAGAATCGCTTCAGGCAGGAACAGGGCCAGATAGGCCAGGATCACCGATAGATAGGTGTTCACAAGGCCCACCTTGGAGAAGGAAACGAACAGAGGGATGATGGTCACCTGGCTGGGAACGAACATGGTCATCAGCACGGCAACGAAAAGCACGGATTTGCCCTTGAAACGCAGCTTGGCGAAGACGTAGCTGGCAAAGATCCCGACGACTAAAATGAGGATCACCGTGCCGGCGGAGATGATGAAAGTGTTCTTGAACAGGGTGAGGATCTTGAACTGGCTGATCATTGTCGTGTAGTTGATCAGCTGAAGACCTTCGTGGGGCAGGGCGAAGGGATTCACAAAATATTCGGTTCTGGTCTTCAACGAATTGATCAGCATGAAGTACAGCGGATATAGGAAAGAGGCTGTCAGCACCGCCAGGATGAGGAATACGAGGATGCCACGCAGGGTCGCCCGCCTGTACATATCCCTTTCACCTCCCCATTTCCGCTCTGTTGGTGATCCTCATCTCCAGAAGTGTAAGGGCCAGAATGATGAACAGCAGGATCACCGCGATCGAGCAGGCCATGCCGAAGTTGATCCCGAAGCTGAAGCCGAAAGACTTCAGATAGATCATGTAGTCCAGAGTCGTGGTCTCGTAACCGGGACCGCCCCGGGTCATAGAGTGAAGGAATGGAAAGAGCTGGGTCAGTGTCCAGACACCGGAGGCGATTACCCCGAACTCGATCACCCGGATGATCATGGGAAACACGATCTTAAAGGCCCGCTGCCAGTAATTGGCGCCGTCGATGATCGCCGCTTCGAATACTGAAGGACTTATCGAAGACATCCCCCCGAGCATGACGATGGACTGCCAGCCGATCCCGTACCAGGCGATACTGATCACCATGACTGCTAGAGCCGTGAAGGGGGTTCCGAACCATTCAATGGCCAGCCGCTGCAGGCCGATCGCTGTAAGAACAATGTTCACCGGTCCCCGGAAACCGAAAAAGATGCGGAATAGATACCCGATGATCACGGCGGAGATGATCTGGGGAGTGTAGATTACGGATCGGAAGAATTTCCAACCCATCACTCGCTCATAGAGGAGCAGGGCTACCAGGAGCCCGATAAAGACCTGCAGTGGCACATTTAGAAGAAGGATAAGGGTATTTCTTAAAATCATCAGAAAGGGGCCGCCGCTCATGAACTCTCTGTAGTTTTGCAGGCCGATCCAGTCGCTTTGAAACAGCCCATCCCAGTTGGTAAAGCTCTTGCCGATCGCCACCGCGATGGGGTAGACCCGAAGGACCAAGAGAATCAGGATCAGCGGCAGCAGGGAAAGAAAAGCCTGTACATAGACCCGTCTTTTTCTGGTGTTCAAGCGCACATCAATCTATCCTTATCTTTCGCTTTCGAGTACTGCCCGGACTGAAGCGTGCCGCATTATTCCGGGAAAAAATCCGGCACCGCCTCGTGTTAAACCGCGAGGACAGCGCCGGATTGCCTGTCTTTGACGAGTACTTTGTACCTGTTATTTGGCCGCTTTGTCCATCTCCGCAGCCAATTCCTGGGGCGTCATTTTACCAAGCGCAACCAGCGGCGTCTGCCGGTAGTACACCTCCGCAACACCCGGAGCCAGGAGGTTGTCGGGCCAGTAGATGTAGTTCTTAGCGTAGTTCTCGTAGAGGAAAGCGATGTTCGAACCAGCCTTGTAGCCCAGCTCGGATACGGATAGGTCTACCCGCACCGGCGGGACTTGCTGGATCTTCTGGGCCCTCATGACTTCTTCCTTGGAATTGAGGAAGGAGATGAGCTTGATCGCCATCTCGGGATGCTTCGTGTTTTTGGCTACTACCAGACACTGCCCGGGACCGCCGATGGTTGAGTCGGTAATAGGGGCGGTCGGGCTGATGTCAGGCGGCATAAGCACACCGGCATCCGCACCCAGAGCTCGCTCACCGTCGCTCAAGAAGCTGGTCACAACGGGAGTCATGGCCCCCTGCCCCTGGAGGAAGCGGTTCCAGGAATCCGCGGAGGTCCCCATGTCCTGATTGAAAAATCCATTCTTATACAGGGAGCGGTAGTAGGCCAGAGCGTCAAGAAGGCCTTTATCTTTGCCGAACTCCTTCTGCCCCCGGCTGGCCGCCAGAATGCCGTCGGAGCCTGTAACCTGGGCCCACCAGTAGTCGCCGATCCAAGCGAAGAACCAGGGGAAGGATTCGTCCACGACGATCGGATCCACGCCAAGGGCTTTGATCTTCTTTAAAGCCGCGTCGGATGAAGAAAAGTCCCGCGGCGGGTTGGTGTCCCAGTTCATTCCCGCCTTCTTGACGATGCTCTTGTTGTACAGCAGGAAGCAGAGCTGGTTCTGACTTGCCGGATAGCCCATGATCGCACCGTCGTCTTTGAAGTCCAGCCGAACGCTGTCCCAACCCCAGATGTTCTTCAGGTCTGCCGGCGGGACCAGATCGTCGAGGGGCAGAATGACGTCCTTCAGGTTGAAGGTCGCCTGTCCGGTCCAAAGGTTGGCGATATCAGGGGCGGTTCCGGCCAGACCGGCCGCCTTGAAGGATTGATGGGCGCCCTCCTGATCCGGCGGCACGGACAGCTCTATGGTAACTCCGGGATTCGCCTCTTCAAATCGCTTGAAAGCCTGGGATATGTACCACTGATCCTGGGGAAGTTTCTGCTCCTCCGGACCGATGTAGCTGTCGCTGCCGTTGATCCAGACGGTCAGCTTGACCGCTTCCTTTTTAGCTTCCTGCTTCGCTCCAGCGAAAACGAAGGCCGTCATCGCCAGCAGCAAAGCCAGGGCAAGGAAGCAAACGAACAGTCTCTTTGTTTTCATAACACCTCCTTCAGAGTATGATTTACCCTCAGTGTAGGTCGACCTAGTTACGCCATCAAGAAAGAGAATTGACTTTCTATGCGACAGAATTGTCTGAGGTGGACTATAGTAGTTCCGGCGGAGTCATTATTTTCTCCTCGGTTAGCATTATTTTATCCTGACAGGTTCGAGTCCTGCCGGATCGGCAACTCAGATGTCCGCGATTACCCTGATGTTAAGAAGCGAGCAGAGATCCTGCAACGGCTGGACGTAGTCCCCTTGAACGGCTGCGAAGTGCTGGGACTGCACATGGTCCAGGATGCTGCGAACACTGGCATCCGGATAGAACTTCAAGCTCGGCCATGAAGGAAGAGGCACGCCCATTTCCACCCATTGGGGCGGTTCCTTGCCTTCCCCGGAAACGATGTGCATCCGGTAGCCTTCCCCGTCTTCGGATAGGCAGGCTAGGGTTAGTCTGCCTGTTTTCATTCGGGAGCACTGAACGATCCCACCCAACAGCACGGTTTCCACGGGCTTGATCTGAGGCTTCCCTTCGATGAATTCACCGGGGCAGTAGCCATCTTCGCCCAAAAGGATCCACTCAGGATGATGTTCATAGTGCTCGAGGAACATCACCTGCTTAGCGCTGATCCACTTCAACATCAGCTCGGCTGTAAGGTTGCCGATATCATTTTCATCAACATAAGGATAGCCTGCCGAAGCGACAAGCGAGGCCGGCAGGGCATGCACCACATCCAGTTCCAGGTCGACGCCGTCCACGCACTTGTAGGAGAAGGCGTCGAAACGCTTTTCCCGGCACAGCTCCAAGGTGGCCAGGTACATGCGGATTGCCCGCTCCACCACTTCCGGTTTGGGCTCGCCCAGGGGGTATTCCCAGTCGGCGGTTACCCGCATCATCTCCTTATTGACGACAGCAGAATCTAGGGAGCTCATCTTGCGTTCAAGCTGCAGCATATCCAGGCTCTCCACTTCAGGGCCGATCTGGTCCCGGAGACGAAGAGCCGAGAAGTCCGTACTGTACAGGCCCATATCGTTGAATCCGATCATTCCTAACCGCGCCTTACGTAGCTTGCGAGCCACTTGGGCAGCTCTGCCGAATGAGATGATTGCCTGTACATCCATAGGAGAATCCGGGGCGTTGAATAGATACTTAAATCTAATGCCCCAACGCTCCATGGGGTAGCGGAGTGCCGTTGTTCCCGCCCCGGCGGCCGGTGAAACCAAGGCGCCGCCTTCAGTGAAGCCTCCAAAGCTGTACAGAATCATGGGCTTATCCCGGAACTCCAGTAGGACTCGGGTCACTCCGCGCACGTCGATCCAGTTGACGATGTTGACGATCAGGAAGTCCCAATCATCAGACCTCAGCTCAAGCATAGCCCGTTCCGGCTCCTTGTCCTCTCCGAACACGGGATCCGTTTTTACCAGCTCGATCCCTGCGTCCTCCAACTGTTTCTCTGCCCGGGCGCTGATTTTTTTCAGGTTTTCAGGCTTGTAGAATATCGTGCCGAAGGGCACGTAACCCGCTTTCAGGCCTTCCATGGCTCGATCCTCCGTCGTTTCTTGTTGTATTCGGCGATACGAGTATAGCTCTGATATTGGTGGATGAACTCGCTCGTCGTCATTCCCGTGTACTTTTTAAATACTTTGATGAAGTAACTCTCGCTGGTGAAACAGAGTTTCTCCGCAACTTCTGTTACGCGCCGACTCTGAAGCAGCAGGGATTTTGCCGCTTCCACCTTTGTCCGTTGGGCGCAGGCTGTCACGGTTTCACCGGTCTCTCGTTTGAACAGCCGGCATACGTAGTTAGGGGAGAGTGCCACATAGCGGGACACATTGTTCAACGAGATCTTAGCGTATATATGGTCGGCCACATATTTCTTGATCATCTCCACCGCGTGGCTGTGTCTGTCCGCTTCCCGCTCCCGGCTATGCCGATCAATGCGCTTCAGCAGGTCCTTTATATAGAGCTGGATTTTCCCTAAATTCTCGGCAACCGAAACAGCCTCGGCAGGAGTCCTGTTTTCGGTCCAGACCTTGTTCAGGGGAATTTTCTCGATACGCAGAAGCTCGATGATATGATAGAGAACGTCCAGGTAAAGTCCTCTGATGGTTTTTTCCGATAGTGCAGTCCCGGTCTTGCGAATGCTCTGGGTGATCTCCTCTACAAGCTGTGTCAGACTCGCGGTATCACCAAGGGCACGGGTATCGAAGATCGCCTCTTTTACCTGCTCAATTTCCCGAGGCATACCGGGTTCTAAGTGCTCTTGCTCTTGAAACAGGTAGATTCCAGGGCGGCTGTCGAAAAAAGCCTGTCCTAAGGCTCGCTTTGCCTGTTTGTAGGCAATAACCAACTCCGCGGGTTTGTTGTGAGCCGGGCTGATCCCAAAGGCTGCATCAATGTCGAAAAGCTGCTGTAGCGTTAGCTGCATCCTGCGGCAGACCTCCCCAGCCATAACTTCGGGCTTCTGATCATCCGCCGGACAATAAAGCGCTGCCAGGTTGTTTTCATGGCTCTTAAATATGGATCCCGCGCCCGATTCCCGGATGATCTCCTGACACAGGCTGGCTATGGAAGAGTCGGAGTCGAACGTACCGGTCTCGTCGATATCCGGCACATCGGTGTTCCCGATGACTATAACGAAGAAAGACTTTCCCGGCAGCGTCAACCCAAATGATCCAAGAGTTGAGGCGATCAGATCCTCATCTTCGACCTCCCCCCGGATCACTCTGTTCAGGAAATCGGGGACGAACGTACGGCTCTGCCTGTTTCCCGCCTCCGCTATAAAACCGTCGATCAGGCGTTCTTTCTCGATCTGCTTTCGCACCTTCTCCACCACATTCAGCAGCTCTTCCGCCTCCAAGGTACCTTTTTGAATATATTCGGACACGCCCAGGCTGATTGCCTGTCGGTAGAATTCCACTTTGCTGCGACAGCTGATGATAATGAACTTACAGCCGGCGTTGATCTTTTGAATCTCCCGGATCAGCTCAAAGCCGTTTTTCTCGGGCATGACAATGTCTACCAGAGCGAGATCAGGTGGTGCCTTCCGGGCCAGCTTGAGAGCATCTGTCACATTGGCCGCTTCCCCGATGATCTCAAATCCCTTTTCCTGCCAGGGTATGATTGTCCGGATCCCCACCCGGGCCAGGGGTTCGTCGTCGACTATCAGCAGTTTCATATAGCCGTCCTCTCCGCGGCTTCCGATTCGGCGACAAGGGGGAGGGAGATGGTCACCTGGGTTCCCCTGCCCCGTACGCTTTCAACGGAGAGGCCGAACTCCGATCCGAAATAGTAACGGATTCTACGTTGCACATTCACCAACCCCAACCCGTGACCGTCGATCATCTGGGGTGGAATCTTCAGTTTGCTCTGCACCCGCTCCAGCACCACAGCGTCCATTCCCGAACCGTCATCTTCAATTTGAAACAGAAGCCGCCCTCCATCAGAAAACCCACGGATCCCAATGTTGCCCTGTTTTTTCTTTGGAGCGATCCCGTGGAGGATGCTGTTCTCCACGATCGGCTGAAAGATCAACCTGGGGATGCGCTGATCCAGAACCGCTTTTTCCACGGAAAAAGAGACGTTCAGCTTGTTCTGGTAGCGTATCTTCTGTAAGTAGAGGTACTGCTCGATGTACTCGATCTCTTCGCGTACGCTCGCCAGCTCGTTCGACGACACAAGGAGGTAGTTGAGCATCTTGGTGAAGGAGGTGATGGCGCCCGCGATGCTGCGGGCTCCCCGAATCTGGGCCATCCAACGAATTGTATTCAGAGTGTTGCGAATGAAATGAGGGTTCATCCGGGACTGGAGAAGCTTGATCTCGAGTTCCCGTTTCGATCCTTCAGCTTCCCGGATCTCCTGAACATGCCTATTCAGGTTCTGAACCATACTGCCGAAACTATGGCTCAGCTCCCCGATCTCGTCGCCTCGGGGGACGTCAAGGGCAATATTCCAGTTTCCTGCCCGGACTTCCTTTACTTTTTCATTTAGCGCCACTACCGGGAATACGATTTGGCGTTCGATAATCAGGATAAGAACGGCCATCGAGGCGATGGTGACCAGCAGCTTGAGCAAATAGAAGTAGCGTACAATGATCAGGCTGCGATGCAGCGAGAGACAAGGGGTAACCGCCAGGATGTGGAAATTTTTACCCGCCGCGGGGAACGATAGACTCCTGGAAAACAGATAGTAGCTGCGCTTGCCCACCGGCAGAGCAGTAATGCTGTCCACAGCCGGTGTTTCTGTCGATAGGAGTTCGCTTTGCCGCCGAAAGGTGGCATAATCCCAGTAATTCGACTCTCCCTCTACTACCGGCTGCTCGTACTCATCCAGCAGGAAAACGCTCGTATAATCGTCGATCTGCAAGGAATCGAGCAGCCGAGAGATGCTGGACGCGCTGATGCCGACAGCAATGACCCCGTGATTTTCCCAGTCCCGAACAATGTTGCGAATAAAGTAGATTTTTTTTCCCCCTTCCGTATAGAGGTAGTGGTCCGAAAAATCCATGGTGAACCCCGGAGACCTTGAGCCTTGGAAGGAATCCAGCCATGGTCGGGAAAGCAAATTCGAAGTATCGAACTGGGAAGAGTCAGGTGAAATGTAGGTCAGGTTTGAAAAAATCGTCCCATCCCGAGCCAGGATGAAATAGTGAAAGGGGTAGTTGATGTTGAGGATCTGTTCGCTCTTTACGATTTCATTGCGGATTCTGAAAAAGGTTTGCTCCCGCTCCGATTCCGATTCAAATTCCTGGGAGAGAAGGGTTATGATCTGGTGATTGCAGGCCGTGTTCGCGGCAAAGTTGATAAAACTCTGCAGCAACTGGGAGGCACCGTTGATCAGGTGATCCAATGACTGGCTGACAGTTACTTTCACCTGCCTGTCAACGAAATGCTTGAGGAAACTTTCCTCGATGATGGAGATGAGGCCTTGGGGAAGCAGGCCGATCAGGAGAAGCAGGATCAAGGCCCTGTACTTCAGGTTCATCTTCCCGAAACGCAGCATCACTCTCGATTTTAGCGCATTTTTACTTATCCGATAACTACGGTCTCCCACCCCATCATTTGACCGAAGGTTTCGACGGTTTCGACGCTCAACCCGTAGCTGATGGCAAGGTGATGGGTGCCTCCGACCCGGCTGTACTCACCCAGGAACTCCTCGATGGGCAGGTTGGGTTTGAACCAACCGTGGATGCTCCTTCCGAAGTTGTCCTTGCCGGGTACATTCAGCATTTTCGCAGGAGCGATGATCAGCCGGTAGGCGCCCTCTTGCAGAGGCTCCAGGGGTAGCAGATCGACCAGGACGAACTCTCCGGGTTTGAAGCACCCGGCCACGTACACCGGGTTGGCCGCTTCACTCCACCGGTATTCCATCTCCAGTAGGCGGGGTTTGCCGGCGGCAAGCTTCCAGTTCATTTCTCCCATGTGGCTCAAAAATACCGAGCCGTTCTTCCAATCTGGGCAGAACATCTCGCTGAAGCTGGTTTCCGGATTGCCCGCGGCCAGGGCGGCAACCAGTGAAGCGGTGAGCAGATCTCCCTCGCCGCCGAATCCAACCCCTTGAGCCATAAGCTTGGAGGCCTGCAGAAACGGCGCCGTCTCAAGACCTGTTGTTTTGCCGATGTGAAGAAAATTGAAGGAAAACGCCCCGATGCCTTCCTTTTCTATCCACCTCTGAAGCGCTAGTCCATTACGCACCGAGCGCCGGTAGGCCTCCTCGTTGATCTGATCTGTCTGGAAACGTTTCTCATCTTTTTCCCGCTCGGTCTGGATTTCCTTGTCCGTCACCTCTGAAAGTAGAGCTTTGAACCGCCGCGGGTTCAGTACCCGAGTTCTCACACCGATCGTGCTTTTCAAGTCCGCTGGTGCTACATAGAAGTCTCCCATTCCTTCAAAGGGCTCGCCAATCAGCCCCGCCCGGAGGCTCCGCATGTGGTGAGCCATACGGGCAGACACCAAACGCCGGACGACGCGATCCAACACATCGGATTTCTGCCAGTGTCCGACCTCCATATGAAAGGATTTTCCACGGCGTACGAGGAGATTGCACATATCCTGGACGCCATGGATGCCGTGATTGTACATGATTTCAGCCGGATCCTGATCAGGACCGAAGGAGTACGCAGGGGTCGTGTCGCATACGATGATGGGAAGGTGAGTGCGTGCCAGAGAATCGGCGGATTCGAGGGAAGGGGAGTAGGCCAGGTGCAGTGTCACGATCGCCTCGGCCCCGGACTCTTCGAAAGACCGGACCGCCGCTTCGAATTCGGAATGCTTTCGGCAAATCGGCGAGGTCACCACCTCGAGTTTCCGTTTCTCCAGCTCTGAGGCGATCTGTTTGTAGAAGGCTTCGATCCGGGGGCGCCCACCCTGCTCCCGGTCATCGTAGAGTTTCAAGTAGAGGGGAAGAAGTCCTACTTTCGGTTTTTCGTTGTTCATGTACTGATCTCCTGTCCTCGTTTCATTCCTTTCGGTTAGATCCGAATCTGCTCCACCGCTTGGTTTTTCTGGGAGGCCAGTGCTGCGGTCTGCAGGGCATGGGATAGCCGGGTTTCCTCGGGAGTAAAACAGCCAAAGGACACCTCTCTGCCGTCCAGCTCGTGCAAAAAAGACGCCCACATCTGGAGAATACCATCGGAAAATCCGAACTCAAAAATCCCGCCGGTGATAGAGGGAAACATAGGTTTGTGGCCTACAACCACTCGAGCCCAAGCCTGTTCCTTGCCTTTGGTTTCCAGGTAGGTGAACGCGTTGGGATCGTCGGTTGTGAACTTGGCCGAGGCATCCAAACCATAGACCTCCAAAAACCAGCGATTGGTGGATCCCGGATCGAGTCGCTTGGTTTCGAGTGTCATGGGGAAGGTGTAGCCTTCGGCATGATCCACCTGACAGATCAGGGTAGCGTTGTCCCAGGTCAAACAGGGGGCGGTGCCGCCCTTGCCGTCGGGTCTTTCCGGCACGATGTTGGATAGCACCGCATAGACGCTCTTGGGAATCCATCCCATTCGAAAGGGGATATGCTGAGTGTGGATACCCAGATCCCCGAGGCAGCCGTACTCGCCATTGAACTCGATCATGCGCTTCCAGTTGATCGGCTTGCTCAGATCCATGTCGCTGGAATGGGCGAAGCCGCCGTGAACCTCCATGATCCTGCCGAAGCGTCCCTCCCGGATCCAGGAGATCAACCGTTGGCAGGCCGGAAAAAAGGGAAACTCCGAGGAACAGCGCACCACCAGCTCCGGATGTTCGGACAAACCTTTCAGAATCGCCGTGTTGGCCCTCTGATCGATTCCGAAGGGTTTTTCCCCCATCAGGTGCTTTCCTGCCTTGAGGATATCCATGTAAAGCTGCTGGTGCAGATTATGGGGTACGGCGCAGTACACAGCCTCGATCTCCTTCGAGTCTAGGAGTTCCTGATAATCAGAGGTGGCTATCTTCACGGACGCGAAATTGTCGGTAAACCAGTCTCGAGCCGCTTTGTTGGTGTCGCAGACCCCGACGATCTCCGGTGCAGGCCCCTCTGTCAGCAGATGGCACCAGCGGGCGGCGGCGCTGCCGAACTCCCGGCCCATTAGACCCAAACCTATCACTCCAAACTTCACTCGTCTCCGTGCCATTATGAAAATCTCCTCGTATTTAGTTTCTTATATGAATAACGGTACGCCGCGCACGCCGGCGAGGTCCGTTAACTCGAACCTCTGCCTACATCGGCTATTTCCCTCAAAGCCGGGAAAGCGCTTGATCCATCCGCTTAATCAGGAAGTCTACCATTTTCGGTGTGGAGGTCAAGGGCAGTTTGGTCAGAGCCGAGGGAGGGCAATTGGGCTTGTAGGTATGGGCACTGATGTCGATGCAGGCCTCGTTCATGTGCTTTATGAACTCCACGGCCTTATCTTCGTCTCTAAAAAATATCGACGACAGATGACGCTGCCCCTCGATCCGGTCGATCCACTGGGCATGTCGTTTGGCCAAATGTTTGAGCTCCTCTTCATAATACTTCCCCAGTTCCTCCGTATACGCTGCGTTGGCTTGAGCGAACTCCATGGTGATCAGGTAAGCCAGAGAAGCCAGTTCCTCTTGCCCGTTGGTTACCAGGGCGCCAAACTGGTTCAGGGTGTCCATCGAAGCTGTGGTCAGGATCTTGGAGGCCGGGTATTGACCGCCGGGAAAGCCCTTGCCGACGGACACGAAGTCCGGCTGCAACCCGTACTCACGGAATTGGAAGAGGTCGGGACTCCAGATACAGCTCTGGATTTCATCAACACAAGTGGGTACGTCGTGGTCTCGGCACAGATGGTGAGCTTTTTGCAAGAACGACTCCTCCAACCGGATCGCTCCGTAGTTCATCAGGATCAGCTCGTGAAAAAACCCGGCTACCTTGTATTTCCCCTTGTCGTATCGGCTGAGCAGCTCTTCGAAGTGGGCTCCGTTGTTGATCCGGACCGGTTGGACCACGAACAGCTCGCACTCCTGCAGTTTTCCATACATCCCCGGCCAAAGGCCTCGCATGACCTGGGTGAGGATGGTTGTACCGTGATAGTTTGCTTCTTTCCCCCCTTCGTTATCGGCGATGACCAGAAACACAGGCGTACGGCCCGCATACGGGGTGTCTGGAAAGGTCCTGTCCAGCTTGAAGAAGCGGGCCAGCATCATCTTCAGGGCGGCTTCTACCGCCAGGCTGCCCGTTTCCAGGTTGATGACCCGGTTCAGAACATGGGATTCCTTGGAGGACAGCACGGATTCCAACTTCTTGCGATCCTGCCGGTTGATGCCGTTCGCCACCCGGACCAGTTCTTCCTCCAGCAGGCGGGTGATGTGACCGCGGGTGTTGTTGTGGGTGATATTGGCAATACCCAGTTTTTTGGCGTTTTCGATCAGCCGGTAGCCGGGAAAACCGTGTCCGAGAGACGCATGGTAGTGTTCACTCTTCGATATCAGATAGGCCTGCCCGTTTTCACCGACACGAATGAATCCGTAGCCGCTCAAAGGGGACATGGCGAACTTGCTGGCCTGGATGAAGGCATCTGTGGTTGCCCCGCAGGCCGAACTCTTAAACCCGGGGCAGACCTGCGTGCCGATAGAATCAATCAGCTCATCTACCCTCTTCTCAAACTCCTTTGGGTAGAAGTCCACCTTCTGCTCGGCGATGAACTCGAGCTGTTTCATGTCGATCGATGAGGTAAAGGCTCTTGCTTGGCACACCGCCTTCGTGTACTCTCTGCCCAACAGGTCACTCAGAGAAAAAAGCGGACTCTGGATCGACGCTTTCATGTTGATTCTCCTGGATACACATATATGTACCAGTATACCATGTACATCGGTATACCCGTTGACTATTTGAGACAAGTATAGTTAATTACTTTTTTAAGTCAAGCATATTTTGATTATTATGATCAGATCACTACCGAGGTGCAAGATGAGGGAAAAACGATTCCGTAGTAAGTCAGCCGGGGCGGGGAAGTACACCTACATCTTTTTTGACTGGGATGGGTGTTTGGCCGACACGCTGGGAATCTGGATGGAACTGTACAAGCGGTCCCTTTCGAAGCGTCGTATCCAGGCCGACGAGCAGGCGATTGTGCGGGAACTGTTCAATGACTGGAGCGGGCCTGCCCGCTTCGGTGTACAGGATGTGGAGGCTTTTGGAGGAGAGATCGTCGGGGGACTTGAGGATCGGATCTCAGAAGTGATGCTCAATGTACATGCCCGCCAGATCCTTGAACGCCTGCAGGAAGCGAACAAAAAAACCGCCATTCTTACCGGCTCCAAGCGGAGCTTTGTTCAACCGGTTTTGGCCAGAGAGGGGATGGAGCGGCTTGTAGATCTTATCATTTCTCTGGACGATGTGACCCATCACAAACCCCATCCTGAAGCTGTGGAGAAAGCACTGGAAAATCTCGATCCTGTGCTTGCACGAGGCGAACGGAGCGGGCGTCTTGAGCAGGCGATTATGGTAGGAGACAGCACCAAGGATATGGAGATGGGCAAGAACGCAGAGATCACCACAGTCCTCTATTTCCCTGACAAGAACCGGTCGTTTTATGATCCGAAGTGGCTGGAGAGCTACCGGCCTGATTTTGTCATTCGCGATTTCTTGGAGCTCCTGGATATCGTCGGTAACATAGAATCACACCGGGAGCTGAGCTGATACAGCAAGTGGTGATCGCCGGTATATTCGCTTTTCAGTGGTCCTGGTCCAACTACGTAATGCCAGTACTGTTTCTGACCGGTGAGAAGGTAACCCTTGCTGTTAAGCTGTCCCGGGGTTACGTGGATATCAAGGAAAACATATTGTACAACATCGGTATGGCCGGGATTGTGTACTACACAGCCCCAATCATCATCGCGTTTTTCGTTCTACAGAAACGCTTTATCTCAGGACTACTCGCCGGGGGTCTGAAGGGATAGGGCTCGTTTTCCCTACCTCAAATGTGTTCACTTCGACGTATGTTTGCCGCGTGTCGCTCCCTCCACCTATAGAGAACCGTGACATCTCCCCGCCTCGGCGAGGGCATGAATGTTTGCCCTGGGAGTGGATTCATTGAAATAATCTGTTGTCCCCAGGATGAAATAGCAGCGATTGCGAACTGTTTTGCAGATGGCCTCGACCGTCGAATCGATATCTGCTGTAGAACCTTTACGCAGCAGATCGAGCTGATCTACTCCCCCGGCAAGGGTGGTTTTTTCACCGAAAGCCTTTACTGCCTCTGCCAGTATGGTGTCTCCATAGGGTTGGGGTGTCAGGGACTCGTAGGTTCTCATCCCTAGTTGGGAATAGAGAGGAAAGAAGTTTTTCGCGTAGCCGCAATTGTGGAACAAAACCGCCACATTCTGTCTCTGTATGAAATCGATCAGTTTCTTTTCATACGGCCAAATCATGCGGGAATAGAACTCCGGTTTTACTACCGCGTCGATGAGAAGCTCGTCTAGTTTCCGGTAGTAGATGGCGAGTAAATTAAAAGCACCCTGGATCCAGGGTGCAACAATTCCGTCATCGCCGAGGGTTTCGCTTGCTCGTTTTATATCACGGGCATCCGCTGGTTCTAGGGGCGATTGGTAGTTCAGGAACAGTTCGAAATCCTCTTCGTCTTTGATGGGATATTCGACAGAGGAAACCTCTGCGTCATATTCGTAGACCCAACGCAGCGCCTCCTTTATCTCGATCTCCCCCTGAGGTGTAGTAATTGTAGTATGCGTGGTTTCGTCTCTTCCGTCTCGTACGACATCGATTCCAATCTGCCAGTTGTCTGCTTCAGAACCATAGGCGTCGTAGGCGATGGAGCAGTTTCGGTGAATGATGTCGAAACCAAAATGTCTGTATACCTCCGGTGTCTTCACAACCCAGTCAACATCGTGGGTCCCGAAGAACTCTTTCACGTAATTGACGTAAATAAATGGTGAAACCGGAATTCTATCCACAGGTTCCTGGCGCAGTACTCGCAACAGCCGTTCGCGATTGCTTATGCTGCTCATTATCCGGTTCCTGCAAACGATGCTTTCGAAATGGTGGCCCCCAGGTTGGTTGAGATCATCTGTCCCGGACCTATATGTATCCCTCTGTTCTCTTCGGTGACCCGGGCTAGATTTGGGGGCACCGCCGACCAGGGTTCCAGAGCCAGGTTGTAGTTGCGGCCGTACCATGGGTAGCCCATGGCCCCACCATAGGGGGCCCAGGCCCAAAGGATCGGGAAGATCTTCCGATCCCACTTGAGAGTGAACTGGATCGCCCTGTGGTTGTTCCTGATCGTGTATCGGCCCTCCGGCATGTCGCTCAGGTAATACATAAGGTAGGTCTTCGATTCTGGCGGAGGCACTTTGCTGACATCCCAAATCTTGCCGTCCAGGCCTTTGATGTTGGGCCACTCGAATTTAGTGTCTGGAGGCAGCACGCCGAATTCACCGAGATCGTTCGTTGTCGTGCGGGCGCGGCAGCCTGGGGGAACCTCTATCTGACAGCTCTCGTCAAGAAACAGGGGCCCGAAGGTGGGATGGTGTCCCCACATGAATTGCAGTTTCTCGACTCCCTCATTGATCACCCTCTCTTCGATGTATAGTGTTGGATCTTCGCTTTTCAGAGTCAGGGTTTTTTCCAGTAGATAGGGAGTGCGCACGGTACGGACGCGAAAGCGCACACCGATCTCCTCTGGATCATCCCGTTCGATGCGGTACTCCCACGGCAGCAAACAGACCTCACCATGAGTGCCCAAGGGCGCACCGCGGTATTCACAGTCATCGCCTATACCCGGGAAAAGCTCCTGCCAGCCCCCTTCATAGAAATCCAGAAAAGAAGACCCCGGAGCCATCCGGCCTGTGATGAAGTTGCGGGGCGAGCGAACACCGTTGAAGGAGTGCCAGAGCACATCCAGGTCTATCGGTTTGTAGAGGAACTCGAAGATGTCCGTTCCCTTGTCCGCCAGAATGGAAATCCTCAAGAGCTCATTTTCAAGGGTCAACGTCTTCAGATCTCTATACAGATATTCCCGAATCCTGCAGCCGTAGTTTCGCTCATGGATCGAGTATTCGAAGGATCTTGTTTTCATATCGGTCAATAGTAGCAGCAAAGGGCCACAGATGAAAGTAATTTGATTAATCTATTCATTTTTTTCTTGACATAATCATCCGCGTGAACTAGTGTAAATCAATCAAGCAGATCAGTTTTTAAAGAGAGAAAAAGAGTGAAAATGAAACTGGAGCTTTCTCCACATTTCCAGAAGCGGAAACCCTCGGTAATTCGAACGGCCCAGATCGAGTTTCTCAAGCGGAAAGACGCCGTGGAGGCGATCAATGTTGCCATTGGCAACGTATCTTTGCCCATGCATCCCGCCATGGTACGGCGTCTGGCAGATCTGCAGGCCGAGGGCAGTCCCTTTCAGAACGGGGCGGTGCGCTACACTCCGACCACCGGCACGGAGGAGACCCGGGAGGCTTTTCGCCACATCATCGCCTCCAGCGGGTTTGCCGCGGAGGGACTGCATGTGCAGATCACCGATGGGGGCTCCCAGGCCATGGAGCTGGTAATCCTTGGTGTGTGCGGGGATGTCGGAACCGCTGAAAAACCGCTTTTAATCATCGATCCGACCTACACCAACTATACAGCCATGGCTGCCAGGCTCGGCCGCAGTACGGTACCCCTGCAGCGTAGCCTGCAGGCGGACGGGCGTTTTACCCTGCCCGACCTTTCCAGGATCGAGGGGATCGTCAAGGAACACAGACCGGGAGCCCTATTGGCTATTCCCTACGACAACCCCACAGGTCAGCTGTATCACAGAGATCAAATGCTGGAACTGGCCGAGTTGTGCGTGCGACACAACCTGTGGATGATCAGTGACGAAGCCTATCGGGAGCTGTTATACACGGGGACTGAAACTGTGAGTATCTGGGGAATCACAGATCGGGAGGTACCGGGTATCGAGGGCAGGCGGATCAGCATAGAGTCTTCTTCCAAAGTGTGGAATGCCTGCGGCCTGCGCATCGGGGCACTGGTAACGGACAACGAGGAGTTCCACGTTCGAGCCGTCGCCGAAAACACGGCCAACCTCTGTCCCAATGCGATCGGTCAGTACATCTTCGCCGGCCTTGCCGGCGAGAGTCATGAGGACCTTCGCCGCTGGTATAACCGGCAACGGGAGTATTACAAGTCTCTGTTGACGCAACTGACTTCGCAGATGCACCGACTCCTGCCCGGGATCATCGTCTCCTCCCCGGATGCTGCGATATATTCCGTAGTCGATGTTCGGCAGATCGTGCCGGCGGAATTCGATGCCATGGACTTCGTGCTGTACTGCGCCCGGGAGGGAGCGGTCGACCTGGAGGGGAAACGCCGCACTCTGCTGGTGGCACCGATGTCGGGCTTCTACGATCTCCCGCCGGAGAAGAATCCCGGCAGAACCCAGATGAGGATCGCCTACGTGGAATCGCCAGAACAGATGAAGTTGGTTCCTCGGCTGTTCGAAGAGCTTCTTCAGGGATTCCTGAAGAAGCCGGCTCGGCGGATGCCGGCTACCGCTATCCACACATAATTTTTTTCCAGTCAGAGGATTCGTCTATGGATTTGTTCATCGGTTTGGATGTCGGTACAAGCGCGGTCAAAGGAGTGCTGCTTTCCTCGGAGGGAGAGCAACTCGCCCTCGGCAAGCGGGGCACCCGCTTGCTTTCTCCCCAACCAGGCTTCATCGAAGTAGAGCCGGAAGAGCACTACCGTTCGGTCTGTGATCTGATCCGGGAATTGGCCTCTCATGCTCCGGCTGGTGCACGGGTCAGGGCAATCAGCATGGCCTTTGCCAGTGGCAACACCATGCTCCTGGACGAGACCGACAGGCCCCTGATCAACATCATCAACTGGATGGACGAACGGGCTTACGGCAGGATGAACGATATTTTCCCCGATCTTGATATCGATCGAGTCCACACGGTCGTCGGCTGGCCTTTGGGCAGGGGTGGATTCCCGTTGGCACATTTCGGCTGGCTGAAGAAATACCAGCCTGAAACCTATCAGCGAGCCGCCCGCTACTGCATGAACAGCGACTGGCTGATGTATCGCCTCAGCGGACGGTGGGGTATGGATTATTCCACAGCCTCTACCTTCTATCTGATAGATCAGGCCAACCACTGCTGGCACAAACCCTACCTCGACATGCTGGAGATACCGGAGGAGGCGATTTCGAAGCTTGGTCCGTCCGGATCGGTGCTGGGCCCGTTGACTCGGCAGGGAGCCGCTGATACTGGGTTGAGTGAAGACACACTGATTGTTCTCGGGGCTTTTGATCATCCCGGCGCGGCACGGGGAACGGGTTTCATAAACGTGGGAGACCTCCTGCTTTCCTGTGGCACCTCCTGGGTCGGATTCTATCCGATCGAAAACCGGAACCTGGGCATCTCCCAGCGGCTTCTTGTCGATCCGTTCCTCACTCCCGAAGGGCCGTGGGCCACCCTGTTCTCTCTTCCGGAAATAGGAAGGCTGATCGACTGGTACATCGACAACCTGGTACTAAAGGAGGAGGACAATTCGGATGACAAATACTGGATCTTCAGCCAGAGATCGGAGAATGCCCCACCGAGTGAGAGCGGGGTGTATGTAAATCCTTTTATAGACAGCAAGCACATCCCCGAAGCTGAAATCGATCTCCTCACCCACCGTTCAAGGGAGGAAATCGCCCGGGCTGTCATGGAAGGACCGGCTCTGCGTATGCGCTACAACATCGAGCGGCTTGACAAAGCAGGGATTCGGGCTGATCGGATTGCCATGGTGGGGGGGCCGTCGGAGAGTCCTGTCTGGCCGCGGATCGTGGCTGAAATTACGGGGCTGGAGCTCAAGTTGATCAACGGTCAGACCGCAGGGGCGCTTGGAGCTGCGATTCTTGCTGCAATCGGGGCTGGTCTGTTTCGGGACGAGCACGAGGCCTTTTCCTCTATGGGAGGTGAGGGCACGGTGATTGCTCCATCCGCGGATGCAGTAAAAGTCTACGATTCAATATATCAACAGTTCCTGGAGAGATACGCACATGAACAAGTATGAACGCAGGACGATCAAGCTGTTGGAAATGCTCCAACTGAACAAACGGCTCGATGTAAAAACCGTCGCGGACTCCCTCGGCATTTCCGAGGCTACAGCCAGGCGTTTTTTCAGCCAGCTGGAAGATGAGGGAAAGGTCATCCGGGTCCATGGTGGCGTGCAATTGGCCCAGCAGCTGGGCTACGATTACTCCTTCCGTGTCCAAGCCGCCCACCGGCAGGATCAGAAGGCGCTGATCGGAACACGAGCGTCGGAACTGGTCAACGACGAAGACCGGATATTTCTGGATTCGGGTACGACCGTGCTGAAACTGGCCGAAGCCCTGTCGTTAAAGGTACAGACCGGAGAGCTGAAAGACATCGTGGTCCTGACCAATTCCATTTCCCACGTGGAAACCGTTGCCCGTTGGTGCAAGGTCATCCTGGTGGGCGGAGAGATCAGGGCGGAACGCCTCGATGTCTGCGGATCAGTTGCCGAAAAAACCCTGATGTTGTTTCATCTGGACAAGGCATTTTTCGGAGCAGATGCTATCAGTACGTCCGGGGGATGTATGACCACCGACGAAAGGACCTCCACGATCAACGAAATCGCGGTCGAGCGGGCCGGAAAATCCTATGTTCTCGCCGATTCGAGCAAATTCAACAAAACTTCATTCATTCGCTACGCCTCCCTCGACGAGATCGACACGATCCTGACGGATGCCGGTATCAGCGCTGAGACGTTGAAAGCCTACAAGGAAGCGGGCGCTCACATCGAGGTTGTCCGTCCAAAGAGCGTGATCTGATCGAGATCGATCCACCTGAGAAAATTCTATGCAATAGAGAATCTTAGGCAAAGGAGAGTGTTCCATGAAACCTGTTGTAGAAATCAACGATGTCGATCGTCGAGTATACGATGAGAAGCTTCGAGACTTCTTACCGCAGAAGATGGTCGATATTCACACCCACGTCTGGCTGGATCGCCTGAAAAAAAACGTCAAGAGGGACAGAGTGGTGACCTGGCCCTCCCTGGTGGTTAAAGAGAATCCCATCGAGGACCACCTGGAGTGCTATAAGCTGCTGTTTCCAGGCAATCAAGTCACCCCGATGATCTTCACCGGTCTGGTCAATGCCGAGTCGGCGGACGGGCTGAACGATTACGTGAGCCGGTGTGCCAAAGAGCACGACCTGCCGGCGCTGCTATTTGCCGTACCGGAGTGGAGCGCAGAAGATGTGGAGCGAAAGGTCCGGGAAGGAGGCTTTCTCGGCATCAAGGTCTATCTCAACCTGGCTCCTGCTTATCTGCCTCGGCAGGAGATCCGTATTTACGATTTCCTTCCCCCACATCAGCTGGAACTGGTCCACGAGAAGCGTTGGATCGTGATGCTTCACATTCCCCGGGACGCCCGGCTCCGCGACCCGGTCAACCTTGCCCAGATCCTGGAGATCGAGCGGAAGTATCCCGGCGTACGGCTGATCCTGGCTCACGTGGGTCGAGCCTACTGCAACGAGGATGTGGGAAACGCGTTCGAGGTGCTCAGGGAGACGGAACGCCTGGTTGTCGACTTCTCAGCCAATACCAATGCCTGGGTGTTCGAACTATTGATCCGAGCTTTGGGTCCCAAGCGGGTCTTATTTGGCAGCGATCTGCCGATCCTGCGCATGCGTATGCGACGGATCTGCGAGAACGGCATCTACATCAACCTGGTACCGAAGGGGCTGTACGGCGATGTGTCGGGGGATCCTAATATGCGGGAGGTTGAAGGGCAAGAGGCGGCCGAGCTCACCCTTTTCATGTACGAGGAGCTGTTGGCCTTTCGTCAAGCTGCAGAAAATACCGGGCTTAGCAGTGGCGATTTGGAGGACGTCTTCTATAACAACAGCGCCGCCTTGATCGAAGCCGTGCGGAAGGAAAAATGAGCAATAATAGACGGGCCGATTCAGGTTCGAAAAAGGAATTTCTAGAACCCATGAGCTCTCGAGAGCGAGTTCTCAAGACTGTCAACCACGAAGAGCCGGACCGGGTCCCTCTCGATATGGGTGGCACCATCATGAGCGGCATTATGGCCCATGCTCTGGACCAACTGCGGAAGCATCTGGGACTGGAGAACCGTCCGGTAAAGGTATACGAGGTCTTCCAGATGCTTGGTGAGGTGGAGATGGACGTGGTGGATCGTCTGGGAATCGACGTCCTGCCGGTGGAGCCGTCAGTCCAGTTCTTCGGTCTGCGTCGAGAAAAATGGAAGCCCTGGAAGCTCTGGGATGGAACCGATGTCCTTGTGCCCGGGCAGTTCGATGTGGAAGTGGATGAGGAGGGGAACTGGCTGCTCCACACCGAAGGAGATCCGAACCAACCGGTAGAGGGGAGGATGCCAAAAGACGGCTTCTACTTCGACATGGCCTCGACGATCGAGGCTAATATGGATTACCAACCACCCCCTCTCGAAACGGTGAAGATGGAAAATCATGTCACCACTGAAGATCTGGAGTTCTTGGCTGCCCGGGCGGAAAAGTTGCGGCGGGAGACGGACAAGGCACTGGTCCTGGGCTGCTGGGGCAAGGTGGGTCTGCCCCAGGTGGGGAGCATCCCGGATTTTCTCTGCCTGTTGGCCATGAATCGAACCTATGTAAAGGACATATTTGCCGTGCGGACTGAGACGGCCTTCAGGAATTTGGAGAAGCTGAGAAGCTACCTCAACGACAACCTCGACATTCTCGGTTTGGACGGGACCGACTACGGCTCCCAGAACAATGAGCTGTTTTCCCCTGAAGTTTTCGAGGAGCTGTACCTGCCCTACCTTAAAGAGCAGAATGACTGGGTGCACGGGAACACGAACTGGAAGACCTGGCAGCATACCTGCGGGTCGGTGACCAGGATTATTCCCATGCTGATCGAGTCCGGCCTGGACATCCTCAATCCGGTGCAGACCTCGGCGGCCGGAATGGACCCGGCCTGGCTAAAACAAGAATTTGGTTCGAAGATCACCTTTTGGGGCGGCGGGGTAGATACGCAAAAAACTCTTCCCTTCGCCTGCCCCGAAGAGGTGAATCGGGAAGTGGCGGAGCGAATCCGGGTGTTTGCCCCCGGAGGTGGGTTCGTGTTCAACACTATCCACAATATACAACAAGGAACACCCCCAGAGAACATCCTGGCCGCCTACGATACCGCCCGTACCGTCGGCCGGTATCCGTTGGAAGCGTAGAAATGCACCACGAACACACCGCAAATACACCCTGATTATGATCCAACATCAAATCAAGGGCGCATAGATTCGTTCGAGAAGCTCTGGCTGGATATCAAAGCAGTGTTAGCAATTATGAAACCCAGGTTTACCAGCTGGAAGGAATGGATTGGATATGAGGCCGGCTAAAGGATCAATAACACGCGATCCCGAGCTTTGGAAGCGGCTCTGGCTGGAAGCCAAGAAACGCTCTCCTGTAAACCGGAGAGAGCGCCACGGCGAAATGGCAGAGGTCGAGAGGTGGAACCTCCGGGCTTTCAGCTATGCGGAGCACAGCGAATCGAAAGATAGCCGAGATCGGCAGAATCAGATCGTAACTTGGCTTGAGAACGAGGGATTTCTTCTGTCGAGTTATCGAATGCTGGACATCGGCGCTGGGCCGGGGAATTTCGCCATCCCCCTGTCCCGAAAGGTAGCCGAGGTGATTGCTCTGGAGCCCGCTGAGGAAATGGTTTCGATCCTGGAGCGAAGGATCGGAGATGAGGGGATTGAAAACGTCCGCGTCGTTCAGAAGACCTGGGAGGCGGTGGATCTTGCGGCTGAGGGCTGGCTGGGCGCCTTCGATCTGGTCTTTGCCTCCATGTCTCCCGGTGTCGGCAATCCGGATATGCTGGAGAAGATGATCGCCGCCTCGAGAGCATCTTGCTACTTGAGCGGCTGGTCCGGGGGCAGGTGGGGAAAATGGGGCCGGGCCCAAAGCGAGCTCTGGCCCCTGATCTTCGGCGAAGAGCTCGGGGATTATCCCAGCGATATTCTCTACCTCTTTGGATTGCTGTACGCCCTAGGGTACAGGCCCGCGCTACGCTTTTTTCAGCCTCGAGTCCACCTGGAGATGAGTACAGAGGAGGCGATCGAGGGGCTGGTCGATCATTTCGACCGTTATGTAGAAATCGGTCCGGCGGTTCGAAAGAAGATCACATCCTACGTCCAAAGGAACAGTCGGAAGGGAACCTTCAGTCAGGAGAGCGCGACCTGTCAGGGCTACATGCTCTGGCGGGTTACGAGAGACTGAGGCTGCGGGAACGATGAGCGTATTCTGATAGCGAGTCAGAGTCGGCAGGAAACGTAAGAGGAGGGTATAGATGAGCAAACAGCAAGACTTGGTAAAAGACCTGCGCGAGTATCTCGACGGTATTCGCATCGTGGACACCCATGAACACCTGGACACGGAAGAGGAATTTGTCCGAGAACCTGCGGATTTCGGACGGCTGTTTCTGCACTACGCCAACTGCGATCTGATCTCCGCCGGCTGTCGGCCGGAGGATGTCGAGCGGCTACAAAATGATCGGGATCTGAGCCCTGCGGGAAAGTGGCAGCTGATCGCTCCGTATTGGGAGTACGTGCGGGGGACTGGATATGGTCGCTGCTTAGAGATAGCAATTCGCGACCTCTACGGCCTGGACGGATTGGCTGCCGATTCGGTGGAGGTGCTGTCTGAAAAGATGAGCAAGGTCCGCCGTTCCGGGTACTATCGGGAGGTGTTCGATCGTGCCGGAATTGCGGTGGCCCTCTGGAATCGGCTGGACCGGCTGACTCCGATCCCAAGGATGTGGACCCCTGACTACGATCGATCTCTGTTCATCCAAGATCTGTTGACGCCGTATCTCATGTTGGATAAGCAGAAACTCTCGGGTCTTCACGACTATGAGCTGGAGGAGTGGTACCAGGGCTGGGGCCGAGAGATCCTCTGCCTCGACGACTACCTCGGCGCCATCGAAGAGCGCTTTGCCGCCTATGCATCCCAGGCTTCAGCGTTGAAGATCCCCGTGGCCTATTTCCGGCCCCTTGTCTTTGCCGACCGCAGCCGCGGCGAGATCGAACCTCTGTTCAACCAGCTGCTCAATTCCGGATGGGAACGCAACGTCAGCCTGCCTTCCCTCGAGCAGCTGCGGGGGATCCAGGATTATCTGGTTCACTTCAGCATCCAGCAGTGTGCCAAGTACGATCTCACGGTGAAGTTCCATACGGGACTGCAGGAGGGCAACGCCAGTACTATACGCAACTCCCGAGCCTCGTTGTTGAGCAACCTGTTTTTCAAATATTCGAAGGTACGCTTCGACATCTACCATATCAGCTACCCCTATCAGGAGGAGCTGGTTACGCTGGTGAAAAACTTCCCCAACGTGGCGGTGGATTTTTGCTGGATGTGGATCGTCAATCCCGCCGCGGGAAGAAGGGCATTGAGTGATTTTCTCGATGCCGTACCCGCCAACAAGATCCATGGCTTCGGGGGGGATTTCATCTTCATCGAGGGATCCTACGGTCATGCGGTCATGGCTAAGGACAACATCGCCCGGGTGCTCGCGGACAAGGTAAGCGAGGGCTCGCTGACGGTGGATCGGGCCAGGCAGGTCGCCCGGTGGGTCCTGCGGGATAATCCGATTCACTGGTTTGGATTGAAAGAAAAAGTGCCCGCCGGGGTTCTCGGTTAGAGGTGCCGGGATCGGATCGCCAATACATACAAACAGGAGCTTGACATGCATTCCATCTGGATCGACGACAAGCAGGTACAGAGGGCGCTGCAGCGGAACGAGGCCTTCTGGAAGGGCGAGCTGGAGCAGGGTCCGGTGATGTGGGTTACCGTCCCGGATGCAAAGCCGGGCACTCCGCCTCCGGAGCCGGCTACAGACGACGAGTTGTGGACGGACGTGGAATATGTAATCGAGGCGGCAGAATATGCCCTTTCCCACTCCTACTATGCCGGGGATGCCCTTCCCATCCACAATCCCTGGCTCGGTCCGGACCAGGTCGCCGCCTGGCTGGGAGCCGAGATGACTCTCAGACCGAGGGATTTCACCTCCTGGGTCAAGCCCTTTGTGACCGACTGGGCGCAGCGCCCCAAGCTGAGCATCGATCCGGAGAACCACTGGTGGAAGCTCTACCTGGAAATCCTGCAGGCCTCAGTGGAGAGGGGCAAGGAAAGGTGGGTCACCGCCTATCCGGATCTGCACACCGGGATCGATGGTTTGAGCGCCATCCGAGGTCCCGAGAATCTACTCGTCGACATGCTGGAGAATCCCGATCCGATTAGTGGAGCCATGAGGGAAATGACCGAGTTATTCAAGTGGATCGTGGATATCGTGTCGGATATCCTCCTTCCCTCGGGGCAGGGCACGACCAACTGGACCGCTGGCTGGAGTCGGGCGCGCTTTCTCTGCATCGGTCAGAATGATTTCACCTGTATGATCTCTCCTGAGATGTTCGACGAGTTCTGCTTCCGGGATACTCTCGAGACGACCAACTACGTGGATCACTCGCTTTACCACCTGGACGGACCGGATGCGATCCGTCATGTCCCCAGACTGCTGGAAATCGAAAAGCTGGACTGCATCCAGTGGATCCACGGCGCCGGGCAGCCTTCGGCGACGCACTGGCTGGATCTATTGAAGCAGATCCAGCAGGCGGGAAAGTTCGTCCAGGTCTACTACGGTCCCACTCACGGGGACAAGGAAAACACGGTGGGAGAGCTGGAGATTCTCTGCCGGGAACTGGATCCGAACCGACTGTTTTTCTGGGCCTCCGTCTCGACCGTCGAGGAGGCGCAGACCCTGTTGAAGACTGCCGGAAAGATGCATCGCTGAGATGCTGAGAGGCGCGAAATGGAAGGACTGAAAGAAGACGGGCACCGTCTGTTCGAGGCGGATCCGGAAATAGGCCGCTACCTCGCCAAGAATCCAAGTACGGGTCAATCGGTACTCTACGACCTGAGGGAGTATTTTGAGGGAATGGGCAAAATGGTTAATCGTCTATCAAATCCGCCGCGAAAAGGGGGGAAGCGGTGAAACCCCGAGAGATCTTCCTCAAGGCTCTGAAACGACAGGAGGTTCCTCGACCAGCAGTCGGAAGCGCCACCTCAATAGTTACTATGGATCTCATGGATGCAACCGGGATTTCCTTCCCGGAGGCGCATCTCAATGCAGCCAAGATGGCGGGCCTTGCAGCGGCCGGACATACGCTGATCGGCTATGACAATGTCATGCCCTTGTTCAGTGTCTGGCACGAGTCCGCGGCCCTGGGATGCCCGGTGGAGTGGGGGGAGCGCAACCGGATGCCCGACTGTCGGGGAGGGATCTACGCCATCGAGGAGGAGATCAAGATTCCGAAGGACCTGCTGAGCCGCAAAGAATGTCGAGTGCCTCTCGAGGCGATTCGATTACTCCGCAAGCGATTCGGCGATGAGGTGGCGGTGGTAGGGAAAGTTTTCGGCCCCTGGACCTTGGGGTATCATCTGTTCGGTGTGGAGGAGTTCCTGGTCAATACGCTCCTCAAGCCCGATACGGTCCGGCGTGCCATCGATACCCTGAAGGAAGTTGCCGTGGATTTCGGTCGGGCTCAGATCGAGGCCGGCGCCGATGCCTTGTGTCTGGGGGACCATGCCACCCGCGACCTTTGCTCGCCCGCGGCCTACCGTGATTTTCTGCAACCTGTTCACAGCGAGCTCAACGAGCGCATTCCCTGTCCCCTGATTTTGCACATTTGCGGCGACACTGCCGACAGACTTCCCTACATCAGGGAAACCGGAATCGACTGCTTTCACTATGACAGCAAGGTACCGGATTCAACAGCCCGACAGTTGGCGGGGAAGCGACTCGCCCTCATGGGAGGCACGAGCAACATCGCAGTGATCCGCAACGGCGGCGAAGCGGATGTCATAAGGGATGTGGAGTCGAAACTCGCCGAACACATCGACATCCTTGGACCAGAATGCGCCGTTGCTCTGGACGCCCCCTATCGCAACATGAAGGTGTTGGCCGGGGAAGTGAAAAAGGTGGAACCATGGGAAAGGTGAAAGTTCTTTCAGAAAGTCCTGTTGCTGGCAGCACATTTCCTCGCCTTAACAACCAACGCTGCGGTCAATCTGGGACGATCTCTATCCATGGATCAGATGAGGTTCTCCTGCTCCGCCATCACCAGCACTATGGCAGCTTCCGGGGTTATTGACGATGATCGGATTTGCCGCTTCGGGAAACTTGTTGATGCGTGTCAGTATAAAAACAACCCGGGAATTTGAAGTTCAGGTCATTGCGAGATGTACTCTCCGGACCTGCAGGTACAGATGCAGTGGCGGAGGAGTGTACTGAGACGAATTGAAAGCGATTTCCTGGAATTGCCCCTGTCCAATATGTCGCCGCTGTGGGAGCGGCCGGTATCTGGATCGAGGAGAGTATTACCGATCAACGGGAGTTGAGCTTTGCTGGGACCGTCGATGGAGTAGGGGAATGACCCACAAAGAGCGTATGCTGGCCGTCGTTAAAGGAGAGCCGGTAGACCGAGTTCCCTGGGTGCCACGGCTCGATCTTTGGTACAACGCCCACAGGTGGGCCGGGTCTCTTCCCGCCAAATACAAGAATACCAGCCTGAAGCAGATCACGGAAGACTTGGACTTCGCTTACCACGCCGTTATACCGAATTTCAAAGACCTTCGTGCGCCTGAAGACGAAGTTCACCGGGCCCTGGGCGTGTACAATCTTTGGACCATGCCCTATAGAACCGTGTTCGAGGATGTCCGTATTACCACTCAATACGAGGGAGATGCGACGACCGTTTCCTACGATACTCCGGTGGGTAGTGTTACCACCCGTGTGCTGTATGACGAAGGCATGCGCCGAGCAGGGATTACGATTACCCATATCAGCGAACACGCAATCAAACAGCCGACGGACTATCGGGTCGTCGGCTACCTTTTTGACCACGCTCGAGTTGAACCCAACTACGGGGGATACGATGAGTTTACTGCCCATGTAGGCGACCAGGGTCTGGCCGTAGCTTTCGTTAGTCTGGCCGGCTCCCCCATGCATCTGTTAGAACGTGAACTGATGCGCATGGAAACCTTCTTTACCGAAATGTACGATCACCCTGATGAGCTGTCTGAATGTGCCTCTTCGATCGGCCGGTACTTCGAACGGATATTCCGGGTTGTGGCGGGATCGAACGCGGAGGTCGTGCTCTTTGGGGCTAATTTTGATGCTACGGTCACCTATCCGCCTCTTTTTCGTGATCACATCCGTCCTTGGCTGCAGCGTTTTGCAGACGTTCTCCATGAGCGCGGAAAATTTCTGCTGACTCATACCGACGGAGAAAACAGGGGGCTGCTCGATCTGTATCTCGAAAGCGGCGTCGACATCGCCGATTCGATCTGTCCCAAACCCATGACGAGACTCTCGTTCCGGGAAGTGCAGGAGCGATTCCAGAATAGAATCACCATTATGGGGGGCATCCCATCGGTTTGTCTGCTTCCGGAGACCGTACCCGATGGGGAGTTCGAAGGGTACATTGAACGGTTCCTGTCAGAGCTCTATGCAACCGATCGCCTGATCCTGGGAATCTCGGATACCACCCCGCCGGCAGCTCCGCTTTCGCGGTTGATAACCATCGGCGATCGGGTAAAGCGGCTTGGAGCTGGATAGATTCGTCTAGTAACCAGGCAGTTGTTTTTTTCGAGTACGCAGCGGCGGAATCAGGAAGACCAGGACAAAACTGACCAGCAAAACTGCGCCATAGCAGCAAAAAAAGGTGTGGTACTGAGTGAACGCAAGTCCGAACAAAGACCTCGGATTATCTGCAAGACCGGCATCGAGCAAGAATCCGGTAAGTACCCGGGAAAGTCCGATTCCTGCATAGTTGAAGGCTACGCTGAAAGCGATCGACGTGTTCAGATAGTCTCTCTGTGCAAGAGCCAGTATCTCCGAGCTGGCAGCGATGGTACTTGCCGCGTGAGCAAATCCGTAGAACGTGATCATCAGAGCTAACAATACTCCCGTCACCATGGAGTAGCTGTAGATGCCGAGAAACAGCAGGTTGAAAACACCCAGAGCGAGGTGGGCGGCAAAGAATACGGCCCGGGTATTGTAGCTGTCAACCATCCTTCCACCGAGATAGAAGCCGGCGATCGAGCCTGCGTTGACGCAGGCAGAAAGCAGGACGAGGTAGTTGTCCGGTACACCCAGATGTAGCTTGGCGAAGAGGAAAGCCAGAGGAATTGTCGCGCTGGAGAACAGGTAGAGATTGAATACATAGGCGCTGAAGCGCCGCAGAGGACGATTGGCAAGCACGTTTCCCAACTGTCTGCCGAGGCTAGGATTCTTTAACTTTCTAGGTATCTCCGGGATTCGCGATAGAAAGAATATTCTGCCGATCACAAGGAGCGCCGCAGCAAAGAAAATCCATTGTATGGTTCTCATCTCAGCGCTTGCGCCAATCACCCAGGTAGAGATCATCAAAACCGCGGCTACCAGGGACTGCCAACTGACACGCAAGCGACCGAAAAACCGCCCGCGTTCCGATTCTGGTACCACACCCTGTAGCAGGGGAAACCAGCCGGCGATATAGATGGCCAAAGTGAGGGAGAAGACAAGCAGACCTATGAGCAATACCTCGCGACCGGCTTTCGTGAAAAAACCTGCAGCGGCTACGGCAAACAACCCGAAAAGGCCGAGAGATAACGCCGGAAGAATCAGCCGCTTTATTCCCGTTCGTTCCATGAGATAAGCCATAGGAACGCTGAGCACAAACACGCTCAAATACTGAAGAGAGGTGGTGGTCATAGATAGGAACCTGCTTGCGCCAAGCAAAGTAGCGTAGAGAATCAGCAAGCTGCTCTCGCGGACGAGGATCTGCGGGATCGTGCCGAAACAGGCCGACAGGATTGCCGAACTCATGGCTCGGCGTTGAGTTTTGAGAGAGAAATTTGAATTGCCCTTCATACGGTAGATCTCGGTTTTTTCCTGAGACGGATTTCCTGGATCACCGGGCCGGAGACGACCAGAAGAAGGGCTGAGAGTTGTACAGCGGTAATCGGCCGTTTTTGGAACACCGCTAGGTAGACAAGAGATAGGAAAGGGGTGATGTATACCAGGTTGGCAATCTTGGCGGTGTCCCCGGCACGCAAGGCTAAAATCCAAAACAGGTAGCTGAATCCATTTACGATCCCCCCGAGCAGAAACAGCAACAGCCAGCTTCTCGTTGTCGGCCAAACCAGAGGGGAGGCAAGCAACGCCACCAAAGCAAAAAAGAGGATTGCCGCAACATTGTAGACAAACATGGCGGTAAGAGCTTCAAATTGGTGACGCTTGTTCTGAATAGAGAACATCCCCCAGAAGAAGGCCCCGGCGGCGGCGCTCAGGTAGGCCGGGAGATGTTCCAGGCTAAAGCGAATCCACTGACCCCCGGTAAGAATCAGGTACACTCCTGCGAAACTCAGAACGATGCCGAGGATCTTCCTCCAGCCCAACCTCTCTTTGAGGGTTGGGATTGCCAGAATGACGATCCAGATCGGCCACAGGTAGTTAATGATGTTGCTGTTTCCTGCCGCAGCCGGAGCCAGAGCAAAGGCCAGGTAATACAGGGTGGTGTAGGGGAATAGCCCCGTTGCTCCCAAAACCAGCATGGTCCTCATGTCTTTTTTCGAATAATCCCGGAGCCTTTGCCATCTCCCAAGCACGGTGAGGGTCATGCTTAAGGATGCGATACTGAAGCCGGTGACTAGCCAATTGACCTGGAGTATGGGGAGTTCCGCCGTCAGTTCCGTGACCAGGAGCGGGGTTGATGCCCAGAGAACGATGGGTACGACTGCAAAAAGGTAAGCCCGCATGTCAAAGTCTAGTGCTACTATTCCGACGGCCGCTGCACCCGATGCAACACTTCCATTCCGTTGTGGTGGAATATAGCGGTGAGCTTCTCATCCGGCAGTTTCACACGTTCTGCAGCTCTACGAATGGCCAGGAGGATCTCGTACACCATGAAGGTGGCCCGGAAATTCTCAGACTGTACTCGGAAGGCGCTTTCCGCGTTTCCAGGCAGCACCAGATCCACCCAGTGATCCATGACATAGACCCTTCGACCTCGCATGGCCGGTACGGGAAAGTCGGTGGCAAACAACACCCGTGAGCTATCGATCTCTTCCAGAACCATCTGCAGCGCTACCGGATCCATGACCATGGATGTATCCATATATACGTTGTCCAGGTCCCGGATTGAATGGATAGCGCGTTTCATCTGGTCGGGAAGATAGCAGCGTCCGCAGTGAGCCAGCACGATTTGTGCATTCGGATATTCCCGCGACAGCTTCCTCACACCCTGCTGGATTTCTGGATCCGCCAGCCTCCTCGAACGGGGTACGTGGAGAAGAACGACCAGATGGTATTTCTCGGCCAGCTCCATCTCCACAGGACTGAGCATATCCTCGATCGTTACGTTGCCGTAATTGTCTCCGAACCAGTTCAAAAGCACCTTGTATCCGTAGAAACCGTCCCCGATCAGTCTCTGTTCGATTTGCTCCCGGCTCCGTAATCCCTTGCCGTCCAGCATCAGCGGGTAAACCCAGCCGCTTTTCCCAGCCTCAGCGGTGTAGGTGTCCGTACTTTCGATATCCGCCGCCGGTGTAGGATAACCGAAGCATACGGCCTTGTACGTTCGGGTAGGGAATATACGCTGACTGTCTGCCAGGAGCCGCTCCAGGCCGTAGTCCGAAAGCGTGACCATGTATTTCGCTCCTGCCTCGTTCTCATCCCAGGGGACCTCCTGCCAATCCTGCTTTCTCCAGATATGGGCGTGGAAATCCAGGACCTGGGGTGGAAGCAGGGGCTCGATTTCCCCCCGGTAGAAGGGTAGGTCGATTTGGTTGTAACGATCTTGCTCTGTCATGGAATACCTCCCTAAGACTGCTGCTCGCCCATACTTGTAAAATTCTCTTCCGGTGAAGTACACATCCTGGTGCTACGGTGACACTATTAAGCCGATTGGCTAAAATGTCAATCAATTCAGTGACAAGTAAAGACTAAAATGATCAAAAAATGATTAAATTGCTTAGCGCGTCAGTGTGACCGAAGAGGGAGGGCAAGCCATGAACCTGTCTGGTATAAAGATTCTCAAAGCAAGCGAGATCAAGATGGTCGATCGCGGCAGCAAGGAGATCCTGCATAAGGTGGGAGTTCGAATCAAAAGCAGGGAAGTCCTGGCCCTCCTGGCGAACAGAGGGGTGAGGATCGATCTCGATCGGCAGACAGCCCGGTTCGAGCCGGATCTGGTGCAGGAAGCCATTGAGGAGACCCCAGGGGAGTTTGAAATCTATGATAGGGATCGGTGCCGGAGTCTGAAGGTGGGCGTAGGAAGCATGCCCCGAATTGCTGCGGGACACAACGCTATCTATCTGTACGATATGCACAAGAATGAGCGTCGTCCTATGAGCAAACATGAGGTGGGACTGTTTGCCAAGCTGGCCCACTACCTCGAGGAGATCGATATTGTGGCGCCGGAGGCGATGCCTAACGGCACGCCGGGAAAATCTTCGATACTCCATGCCGTCGATGCCGTGGTAAATAACACGAGCAAGCCGATTCTGTTCAGCTGTGAAGATGAGGTCGAGTTGTCGGGAATTCTCGATATCATACGGACAGTCTCTGATGGTCGTGACCAGGCATCCCATCCCTACGCCATTGCCCAGTTTTCCCCTTCCAGTCCATTATATTGGAACCAAGGTACGGTCAAGGGATTCGTCAAGGTTGTCCAAGAGGGTTTGCCCTGCACCGTTTTGCCGGGAGTAATCGCCGGGGCAACGGGACCGTACACCCTGGCAGGGACTCTGGTCCAGAAAAATGCCGAAGCTCTATCCGGCGTGGTGATCGCCCAGCTGATCCGCAAGGGTGCTCCCATTCTCATCATCAACGGAGCAGCCAAGTTCGACATGCGGACCCAGAACGCGGTCTTTGGTTCCGCCGAAGGCTCGTTGTTGGAGATCGCCGGTTCCCAGATGCTCAACTACTACGGGATACCGTCCCACGCCTGTGTCCCCACTTCCGACAGCCACTGTCTTGACCAGCAGATGGGTATCGAGAACATGAAATCGATATTCACGAACATCGCTTGTGGTACCTCACTGATCGTCAATGCCGGGATGTTCGCCGGCGGGCAAACAGCAGCGTTCGAACAACTGGTGATTGACAACGAAATCGTCAAAGTTTCGAGACGGTTGATGCGAGGGCTGGCGATTACCGACGAGAAGCTGGCCTTGGAATCGATTCTGAGAGTAGGTCCGATGGGAAACTATTTGGTGGAACCTTCGACGATCGAAAACCTGAGGAGCGGAGAATGGATTGAGTCGGACATCTTCGTCCGGGAAAGCTACGATATCTGGCGTGAGCAGGGCGGCAGAATGATGGCTGAACGAGCATCCGACCTTGTCGAGCAACTCCGAAACAGGGATGATGTTTCCCTCGAGCCAGGCAGGCAGAAATGCATTCAAAATATCATCGATCGGTTTGAAAACCGTTATCAGTGATTTGGGAAACGAGTTGGGGAGGGGTGCCCTCAAGCAGGCTAACCGGAAAAATGTCGCCTATCCAGTAAGAAAGGAGGGGGCTTGGGGCTTCGCCCCCTTCAGCCCCGGTGGCCTCGGAGCCCTCCCTATCTCCTCGGCTTGGAGGCTGATCCTTGCTCAAGAGTCACACCACCCAGTGTGTGCCTGGCATGGCACTATGACCGATCTTCTGGTGTGTATCCACCGGAAGTAAAACTGCCCACCGTGACCGGACGGAAGGGCTACACCAACAAAGCAAGGGCATCGTCAGAAATGACGGGTCTGGCTGGGCGCCCCCGTCAGAAGCATGAGGTAAAACCGCGTACGTAGCGAACAGCGAACCGGCTAAATGGCATCGGGGAGAGGGCGGTGCGCCGGTGCGACGAGCAGATCTGGAAAGGCGAGACCCAATATCCGGCATAGCGAACCGATGTGGAGCCGGACGGCATGCGGGGAGGTCATAGGCCTTACTGAAGGGTTGCCCTCCTGTCCTGGCGCCGAGGTCGTCGGAAGGCGCTATAAAACTGAAGCGAAGAGGGAACACCGGAGCGGGAAGGGGACAGAGGGTGGCAGATCCACGGGTAGTACTGATGATTCGGGGCCTGAGAAGCCTGGTAACAGTGTGGAGGAGAAAACCCCGAGGAACGGAAGAGGAAGGACGGCGGAGCATGTGGTGAAAAGAACCCGCCATTAATAACGATCAACACACATCCTCAAAACAGGCATCACCGTTCAACACCGCCTCAGGAAGGGCAACTTGTCCTAACCGTCGGGCAAGATGTGGAAAGTCGTGGACGAGAGACAATGGTGGCGACTTGAGACGAGCCGACTTAGAGCCATGATAGGGGAGACCTGGAAACGAGAAGGGGTAATAGATACTCGAATCCCTGGC
>CAZVHJ010000012.1:0-96066 GCA_964627715.1 uncultured Spirochaetaceae bacterium
GAATAGTAATTACCCTAAGCTCGATTTAGTGGGGAATAGTCGCTACCCCCGACAACCAACAGATCGATTCCAGAGTTGGTTGCGTACAAAATCATTAATCAATCAAAAGATAAATACTGGTTTTTAAGTGATTTAAAAGAAACCAGAGACGATATCAATGGAAAATACATTGAGGCTGATGACGATTTCATTTAGTCACTATCCCTCTGATCCCCCCGGAGATAAGAGAGCTACGTTCGCCAGGATTCCCGGCAGGGCCAGTCCTCCTGGCGAGGCCAGGTAACGGGGTTTCCACTCCGGATCGAACTTCTCCTTGTACAGCCGCAGTCCTTGGAAGTTGTAAAAGTAATCCCCGTAGCGGTAGACCAAAGACGCTGCGCGTTGCCACATCGGGGACAGACGGCGAGCTTCCAGCCCGCCAAGAGGCGCCATGCCCAAATTAAACCAGCGGTAGCCCGCCTTTCTTCCCCACAGCATGAGTTTGATCAGTAGATACTCCATGACGCCCCCGGACGTTTCGGGGAAATGACGCATCAGATCTATCGACAGCTCATCCTTACCACTGGAGCTCCATAGATTAGCAAAGGCGACGACTTTACCTTGGGCCCGTACGATCCCCGCCGAGAAGTTCTTCAGATACTCCTCCCGGAAAAGACCGAGGGAAAAGCCTTTCTCCCGAGTGTTTTTTTCAGCCAGCCAGGAATCGGAGATGGCCTTGAACTTCGGCAGAAGCTCCGGAACCATCTCCCGCTGCACCACCTCACACATGTAGCCTTCCTTTTCCAATCGGTTAACAGTGTGGCGTAAACCCTTACGGCCTCCGCCTTCGAGAGAAAAGCCGTTCAGCGGCACCCGTGCCTCTTCTCCAAGCTTCAGCAACGTCAAACCCAGGTCGAGATACAGCGGCAGATTTCCGGTGCCTACCTCGTAAAACACAGTCCAACCATTGTGACGATCCGAGAGCTCACGAAATTCCCAGACCAGCTCCTTCCTCTGGTCCGTGAAACCAACCGGATCTCCCATGGCAATCCAACTGCGTCCCGAAGTGTTGTACATTATAAAGGCGCCCCCATTTCCACTGAACAGGAAGCGTTTGTTCCCTAGAAGGGCAAGGTTCGCATACGTCTCTGGAGACTGCTCCACCACGGCATAGACACGATCCCAGTCCGGTTCCCGCGACACAACAGGTTTTCGCCGGCGCGGACGCAGAACAGCGGCCAAAGCGACAGCAAAAACGACCACCGATACGCCGACCAGTGCTCGCATGGATCTTGGAGCGCTACCCTCAAAGGTGAATTGCCACCACGACTGGTTGGCATACTCTACATGCTTGTGCATAAAAAAAGTCAACCAAACCGTGACCGCAAGTACACAGCTGATGGACAGAATCCAGCCTGGAGAGAAGCTTGGACTGAACAGGGATGATTTTCTGTAGAAATAACGGCGGCTGGGAAGCAGGGCAACTAGCATAATAGACAAGATAATTGCCTCTTCATAATCTAACCCCTTCAAAAGGGAAACAACGACACCTGCGCCAAGCAGAAATACAGCCAGGTGGTAAGCGGCATCAATCCGCCTCTGGATGCCGCGAGCCAGCAGTAGAAGTCCGACTCCAACCATGCTGCCCATCAGATGAGAAATCTCGATTACCGGCAGAGGGAAGATGTGGAGGAGCCCCTTCAGCCGTTCCGTCAGCGCTGGCGTAGCCCCGGGAAAAAGCAGGACAGTTCCGCCGACAAAGGTACTAAAGGCCAGGAAGGGAGGCACCAAGGCCGCGGCCCAGCGTCCGATAAAACCGGTAGCTTTGGCGATTATCTGGCGTTTGCGTAGTGCTTCTTGAATCGCAAGCAGAATCACGGCGACCATAAGGGGAAGAAGATAAAAGAGTCCCCGGTAGGCAAGCAGGGAACCCAACACGATCGGCGCTGGAAACCGGGAGGAAAGTAACAGCACCAATACCGTCTCGAACACCCCCAGCCCCCCGGGGACCTGACTGATGATTCCCACGATCAAAGCAAGCAGATAGATCCCGAAAAATCCCGAGAAGGATAATTGTGCTGAAGCGGGCAGCAGAACATAGAGTGCCGCACCAGCACAGCCCCAGTCTATGACCGAAATCCCAACTTGGAGAAAGAAAAATTGTGGTCTCGGTGTGGACAGTTCCTGGGATCGGATCTTGAAGGGTTTATGTCGGAGCATTGTGAGGATGAAATAGCTAGTTACGATGATAAGTAAAGCGATCCCCATCGGTCGTGCTGAGAGAATAGGGGTATGAAGAATTTGTTGCAGCGCCATGGGTTCAGATGTAAAAAGAATACCGCAGAGAGTCAGATACCCCAGCCACAGGCTCAGCGTATTGAAGAATACGACTTTGCTGATCTCAACGGCAGACAGTCCCCATGCAGAGTAGAGACGGTAGCGGATCGAACCCCCGGTGAGGGGTCCGAAACCCATGTTGTTGCTGAAGCTTGTTCCGATGAACGACGCCAGAGCAATACGACCGTAGGATAAACAGTGGCCGATAAAGAAACCACTCAGCGTGTCGTATCCTGTAGCAGCCAGATAGCTGCCGCACACAAACAGCAGCGACAGCAGCAGACGAAGGACGGGCAGCGCCTCTACCTGTTTGATGATATCTCGAGGATGGTAGGTCTTAAGCTCATGATAGAGCAGGTAGAGGGCAAGACACAGAACAGCCAAGCCAAACACAGGAGCCAGTATCTTTGCAATTTTCGATTTCATACTCTTGTCCATTTCGGGGCATCGATCGAGACTGGCCCCCCATGTTCAGCCACGATGACCTCATCATGTTGACGTATCTACTTGGAGCTCGTTGCACCTGTTTTTTGGCGAGCATATCACCACATTCCTACGCTTGTGTTCTCTTTAATTCCTTCGACCTAGAAGAACGAGTCGCACTAGTGTCAGTACTGAGGCAAGGGCAGCAGCAACGTAGGTGAAAGCCGCAGCCGTAAGTACTTTCTTTGCTGCCTGCAGCTCCTGCTCACTCAAGTAGCGACCCTGATGCAGGATCCGCAGAGCCATGGACGAAGCGTTGATCTCCACCGGTAAGGTGATTATCGAGAAGACCACGGCAAAGGTGAACAAAGCGATACCAATGGTGATCAATGGTTGGAAAACACCGAAGATCAAGCCACCAATTACGAACACAGGACCAAGTTTGGACCCGAATGAGGCGACGGGATAGACCGTGTTTCGAAGCGCTAATGGGAAGTAGGACCGGGAGTGCTGAATAGCGTGCCCGGTTTCATGTGCAGCAATGCCAATGGCAGCAACATTGTTACCTCCGTAGATTCCTTGGGAGAGCCGTAACGCCTTTGAATGTGGGTCATAGTGGTCGCTAAGCTCGCCGGTGATTGAGTGCACCGGTACATCCTGAAGCCTGTGCTCATCGAGAATGCGGCGGGCGACATCCGCTCCGGTGATCCCCCTATGAGTTTCCATCCGTCTGTATTTCCGATAAGTATTCCTGACTATGGATTGGGCGACTAACCCCAAAACAATAGCCGGAACCAGCAGCCACCAGTACTGAAACCAAACACCATAGTACATCGATGCAAACTCCCTTCCAGATTAATGTATACTGCCTCAATTTCGGCAGCCTTACGGAAAGATTACATTTTCGTAAGATTGTGCACAGCCCTGAGAGCCGTTTTTTAGGATATTCGTAGTCTTACAAAGGCAAGTACAAGCTGAACCGGGAGCCCTCTCCCCATTCGCTCTGTACCTCCACATGCCCGCCGTGGGCTTCCACAATAGCTCGCACCAGTCCGAGGCCCAAGCCCAACCCGGGCTGGGAGCGGCTTTGGTCAGCTCGAAACAAACGGTCCCAAATGTGGGGGAGGTCTTTTTTAGGTATCCCCGAACCGGTATCCTGGATTGTCACTATCGCCTCTTCATCCTGCCTGCGGACCGTGACGGTTATCGTTCCCTCCCTTGGGGTGTATTTAACGGCATTGTCAAGCAGATTGGCGATGACCTGGCGGATCCGGTTCAGATCCACCGAGATGGTGATCAATTCACCTGATTCCCGGGTAATGGCGATATTTTTTTCTTCGGCGCTGTAGCTGTACAGCTCCACCATGTCGTCGATGATCGAAGACAGATCAATTGTGTTCCTATCCAGCTTCATGACTCCCGTCTCGGCTTCGGATATATCCATCAGGGTTGACAACATGTTGAGAATCCGACCCGACTCTTCCATGCAGGTAGCCAGAGCTTCCTGATAGGCGCTGATCTCCTCTCTGCCCTGGAGGGCTAACTCGGCGGTGCCCCGCAGGTGAGTCATCGGCGTACGAAGATCGTGTGCAACATTGTCGAGGGACTGCCGCATCCCCGTGATCAGCGAATCAATTTTGGCCAACATCCGATTAAAAAGTTTTACCAGCTCATCCAGTTCGTCCCCTGAACCCCGGGAGGGAACGCGGGCGTTCATCTTTCCGGTATCAATGATGCCCCTCGTCACCTCAACCAGATGGCGGATTGGTTTGAGGGAGCGGAAGGAAAACAGGAATCCCCCCAAGAGACTCAAACCAATCAAAGGAAGGAACACAAGAATAAAGATGCGCTGGAAGCGCTGCAGTACCTCCTGACGCCTCCTTGTGCTAATGCCGACCTGCAGGATATTTCCATCCGGCAGCTTGAGGGAAGAAACCTCCAGGTAGCTGGGTTCTGTACTGGAGGAGAGGCGGATGATCTCGCCCTCTCGGATATAGGAAAGTGCTTCCAGACGGCTAAGGTTGTATCCGGTCCAATGGGCAGGAACGTAGAGATACAGGGTATTGTTTCTCCCTCCGGCAATGCGCAGCATGTAGATCCTCTCCTCCATGACCATCCGCTCCAGGGTCAGCTCCTTGCGTACCAATTCGATTCGCCCCGTCTGGTAGATGGCCCAAAACTCGAGGAGTCGGGACTGGATCTCTGCATAATCGTCTCGCCGTAGGGAATTGACAAGAAAAGCATAGGTAATAAGCGAAAGAAGAAGTGATCCGACAATAAAGATCCCGGCAAAGAGGGCAGCGAACCGAAAGTTAAGGGATTTTAAGGACATAGCCCACGCCTCGAACCGTTTGAATCAATTTGGTCTGGAAATCTTTGTCGATCTTGTTTCGCAGGCGGTGGACCAGCACATCCACCACATTGGTTTGGGGATCGAAGTGGTAGTCCCAAACATGTTCCAGGATCATGGTTTTGGAGACCACATTCCCCGAGTTGCGCATCAGATATTCCAAGAGGGCGAACTCCCGAGGCTGCAACTCGATTTCCCGATTGCTCCGGTGAATCGTTCGGCTTAAAAGATTCATTTGCAGGTCACCGACGCTGAGCACATTCTGGCTTTGATTGCGGGTTGTACGACGCAACAGTGCCTGTAATCTGGCTAGAAGTTCTGAAAAGGAGAATGGTTTGGTCAGATAGTCGTCGCTGCCGGACTGGAAGCCCTTCAGCTTGTCATCTAAGGATCCTCGGGCACTTAACACCAGGATCGGTGTTGTGTTGCCCCAGGACCTCAAGCTTTCTATCACCGAAAAACCATCGCGCCCCGGGAGCATGATGTCGATGATCATCACATCGTAGGGATTGAGCTCCGCCATGTGCAGGCCGTCCTCCCCATCCGAGACATGGTCTACGGCAAAACCCGCCTGTTTGAGCCCTTTTATGACAAACGAGGCGATCTGCTCGTCATCCTCTACGATCAATACACGCATAAGCTACATTTCATTATAAACATTCCCACAATACCTGCTTTCGCGGCACCCACTTATCATTATAGGTGATCATGATTCTGCCGAAAAGTGGCTCCGTTATCAATAATACAAAAACAATTATTTTCACAGGGTTGCAGAACCATTACAAATCTGAAAGGCGCGAATACGAGCTTACCTTTCAAAATTGTAATATTCGGGTAAGGTCTCTGAAAGCAAGCAGAGCTACCTTCTACTATAGGAGATCGAAGTAATCAGGATGATCGATAACGAGCAAGTGGATGAGAAGATAATCGCTATTCCGTTCAAAGTCCAGCGGTATCTGGATGTTTTCGGTTAACAGGATGAACATTACTGCACCCAAATCGTTCCGGGTACACAAAGAGATCATCATGATTCTCAGCAGCGAATCGGAAATACGCACTCCAATGCAAAGAGCCTTGGAGGCTTTCGGCTATCCCGTTCTAACCGCAGAAAATCAAGAACAGGCCGAGGCTCTGTTCAGATCGTTTAACGGCGCGATTCGACTACTCATCACCGATATTTCCGTTAACGGAAAAAGCGCTCTTGAGGTCATAGCCTCCCTGCGCAAGAGCAACCGGGCACTCAAGGTAGTCGTTATATCGGAAGAGGTATCTCGCCGAGAACGGCATGATATTTACGTCGCCGGCGTTATAGAGCTCATCCGCAAACCTGTAGAAAAAGAGGAGCTGCTCCGAGTCATTCGCAGAATAATCTAGCAGAACGTCTGGTTGCTGTGGAAAGGAGATTAGCAGTATGGCGCATGAAATACTTCACAATTCTTCACTCATCATCGACATTACCCTTTTCGGAACGACTTTTGGCTGTATAAATCTGGCCTTTTTCCAATGGCTTAAATCTAAGAAAAAAAAAGACCACAAGGAACAAGATCGATCCACCCAAGGGCCGGCGGATTGATTCAGAGAGTTATTCCACCTTACCAGGAATATTATCAGGACCATTCCCCAACCGATCTTCTGGCTGCCAGTCTTAAAGATCTGAATCAGGTAGAAAAGCTACTCGATAGCCCGAAGTATCTTTACCTCTTCCCGTGCCTCCGTGAATCGTGAGATCACCCTCGGGTCCTTGAAGACCTTGGAAATGGCCGAGAGAAATTGGATTGCAGATCTGTAAGCCCAACTCACAGCTAATTTATATTTCAAATCTGTAATATTACCGCAAGTATTCTGAAACAACAGACAGTTATGTTTAATGGTAGGAGTTGAGCGGATAATGCGACAAGACTGTACCATCCGCGTCTGACCCAAGGAGGCTTAAGAAACACAATGAACTCTTTACAATACATGTTTCAAACCACCACAGAACAGGATCGCAATTCGGAGGACGACTGGTTTATCGCAGCCATCGTCTCAAGATCCCTACTCACACGGAAGTCGATTGCCCGTAAGCTCGCCTTAGTCGGTATCACGGTGTTCGAGTACCGGCATATCGACTCCCTGCTGCAGAGCGTCAATTCGGCACCGCCAGACCTCGTTCTGATCGACAGCGACAGCCAAGACTTGGAATGGAACGCCCTGGTCTCACTGCTGAAGATATTGAACGATCGAACCCACGTCATCCTGCTTGTATCCAGCCTGAATGTGGACCATACGATTGACGCGGCCAATACCGGTGTGGCGGCAATCTTTATCAAGCCGTACAAAGAGGAGGAGCATACCGAGAGAGTGCTGGACCTGTTGAACGACACCCATCGGATATCACCGAAACGCTTCCTGCCTCGTTTCACCCCGGACCTGACAGCACGAATCCACATGGAATACCTATCGTTCGACGACTGGGTGGTTTTCCCGATAGAAGTTCGCAATATTTCTCAGAAAGGAGTGCAGCTTCGGCTGCCGTACAGAGAATTCGCCAAGGAGCTGCAGTCTGAAAGTTCCGGGTTACCCGCTACTCTGGTGCTGGGCACCTTGCGGGTCGGGATTTATCTTCGCGTTGTCTACAGAGAGGTCCGAACAGTTGGCGTCGTCTTTGAGCACATTGGCGACGGCCGTAGAGCATTCACCAGCTTCATCCGTGAATTGAGCAATCGAGCCTTAGGCGAAGGTCTAGGACGCCGCAGATGGTGATACGAGTTCGACCTGTTTATAAACCTCCCGAACGAAACGAGGAAGTATTGTACTTGATACCGGAGTGTGCTACTGAAAGAGTTAATTTATTGTGAGTGCTCTGATCCCCTTGGATTCACGTGCTGATCGCGGTCCTTGCCGTAGGGGCACTATCCAACCTCTGTGTTCTAGGTATTGTGCTTCTGCTGCTGACGATACTCTATCTTTTCTCATCGCAGTCAGAGATAGAGACGGGGAAGAAGCGCTGGCTCAGCTTCCACATTGAAGAAGGACAGGAGCTAACCCGGGAACTGTTCGAAGAGCTGATCATCGATCAGCTCTCCTGACCCTTCCCATTTTCAGCCGAGTCATGAGAAACTGAGGTGTGAATATCCTCATCTCGGCAATTTTTTTCATCGTCATGATCTTTCTCATGTCGCTGGTGTGGACGAATTCCAAGGGCGCTCCCTGGGTGCCCACTTCCCGTGATGTAATTCTCAAGATGCTCGCTATGGCCGAGGTCAAGCCCGGCGAGGTGTTCTACGATCTGGGTTCCGGAGACGGCCGGGTACTGATCATGGCTGCCCGCAGGTTCGGAGCCCGGGCCGTGGGGATCGAGGTGGATGTATCCCGCTATATCTGGAGTGTGATCGTTGTGACCCTGCTCGGACTTTGGAAGCAGGTGAAGATCATCCGGGGTGACCTGTTTTCCGTCGATCTTCGGGAAGCCGACGTCATCTTCACCTACCTGCTGCAGGATACCAATAACCGCCTGAAGGACAAGTTGCGGCGGGAGCTTCGCCCGGAAACCCGGATCATTTCCAACACATTCACTTTTTCAGGTCTTCCTCTGCTTGCCGTAGACGAAGAGCTGCATTTATTTCTGTACAGAATAGCGTCCAGGATCAGTGGATAAGAGTTTTCACCTTGTCGATCTGACTTCGCATGGCTTGCTCTCCCTGAGCGATCAATTCATCGAGCCTGCTTAGATCATGGTAGGCGAATCCCCCGAGCTCAGGCATCACCATGACATCTGCGACTCGTCTAGCCCTCTGGGTGCTGTTGTAGATCAGGATATTCAGGCTGCGGTAGAAAACCTCCATGAGATTTTCCGGCCTGCTGACAACCACCCGATCGGCGTTCAAATCGACACCCATCACAAAATCCGCACCCATATCCTTCACCACATCGGTGGGCACATCGTTCACCAGCCCGCCATCCACCAGCAATCTGCCTTCCAATTCAGTGGGCTCGAAGACTCCCGGGATACTGCAGCTTGCCCTCACCGCTCTGGCTACCGATCCGCTTCTCAGCACCACCTCCTCCCCACTGGCGATGTCAACAGCGACAGCCCGAAAGGGAGTGGGCAGTTCTTCGAAGCTCGTCTTCCGTAATGACTCGTTCAACGTTTTTTCTAATTTGTCGGAATTCACGATGCCCAGGGTAGGCCAAGTCGGACTCACCAGGTCACCCCAGTTGATATGTTGCGCTGTTTCTTTAATCTTCTGCCAGTTCAAGCCCGAACAAAACAGGCTGCCGATGAGACTCCCGGCGCTGGTTCCGGCTACGTAGTGAACGGTGATATCTTCCTCCTCGAGGACCTTCAACACACCTATATGGGCCAAACCTCGGGCTGCTCCGCCCCCAAGGGCGAGCCCTATTCTTCGACTATCTGAGTTTCTCATCTTCGTTGCACTCATGTTCACATAGGAATAGATAACTCTATGGAGTATGGCGACTGCTCCGTCAGACTCGGCACTAGAACGCGTTACCTAAATAGTACCACCGTGACGTCTGGATTACCAGCAATCCCCCCTCCGTTGCCCATGGTTTTTTGGGCATCATAATTGCTTGCCTATATATGAAACCGACGCTCGTATCCATCTATGAGAGCGAGGAAAGAGAAGTACAATATGAAGACCAAAACAGAGGAAAGGCTTCTGCTGGCCGGACATCGGGTGAAAGCAGAACGAGCAGTAACAATAAAGCGGCTCACGCCTCCACACAGCCAACCACCCGAAAGGACAGCTGATCGGCACCCTGTTCTTCAAGCTCGAACAGTCTGCCAACGAGATTCCATGAAGTTAGCTCTTCCGGCTGCACCGGTCGCGGAATCTCTTCGATCCGGAACTCCAGATTCCGGCTCTGCAGGAGTTTCTCAAACCCGGCCGCTTCCTCCTCGGTGAACAGTTCATCGAGTGCGAAGCTTCCTCGTTCTCCGCTTCGATTGACCAGCCAGAGAACCGGCCGATGCCCCAGTGTTCCTGTAACGCGAAACAATCGTACCATCTCATCTTCACAGACGAAAAATACCCGGCAGATATTGTAATTGAAGTAGGGCTTCGATTTAGAAAACGACAGTGAAGGGAAGCCCCCTACCGACAGTTTATGCAACTACATTGCATAAAAAGGTTGATCGTGCTACTGTTCAAGTATCAAGGTCCCCCCGAAATGGAGGTAACGGGAAGACAACTTATCGAACACCGATTCCTGGGGGTGGCCCAAATATGCTGAGCACTTTGGCTGAAACAGTCGAGGTCGTTTGCATGCGGACCAGATCGTGAATGCGGCCTCCGCCCGTGCTTTCGATCCCTCGTCGGAGCGCAGAAAAGAATTAGCGATCACCCGCAGAACCGGAAGGCATCCTGGCAGTTGTCTGCTGCCTCGGAGGTGAATACTGGATGCCATTGTTTATCATCACCGGGGAGAGAGACTCAGGGAAGACCACCTATTGCGAAAAGGTTCTTCTCGGGCAAGACGGACAGAATCGGCGAGGCGTTTTACTGAAGAAGGTGTTCCGGCATGGTGAATGCGTCGGCTACGACGCCTTCCGAATAGGAGGCGGGGAGAAGGTTGCCTTTACCCGTCTATCCCACGAGAAGCCGGAGGGATGGGACGAAGTGGAGCGGGTGGGGCCTTACTCGGTTTCTGGCGCCGGCAAGGAAACGGCCAATCGCTGGATCCGCCAGGCGTTTTTTGCGGACATGGCAGGTCTCATCATCGACGAAATCGGGCCCCTGGAGACCGTAGGCGGCGGACTGGCACCCTCGCTGTCTTATGTTGTGAGCCGCATATCCCCGGAACGGGAGCTGTTTTTGGTTGTTCGCCGGAGCTGGCTGGATAACGTGGTGTGCTGTTTTTCCATCAGAGACTATCGGCTGATCCAGATACCCTGAGTTCAGGACGTCTTTTTGGGAAGGCTCCGGTTTCAACTTCCGTCGAGCTCGCTCCTATAGCGATTATCAGCAGAGCTCATGAATCCAAGAAAATGGTTTACCCATATCGAATTTTTTTTCGGATGTCCGTAAAATGTTTGATATTCCGAAATTTCGTGTTATAGTATAGTTGAAAGTCAATGAAGAGTATGAAGACCCTCAGTGCAAGTTTGGAAGACTACCTGGAGGCGATCTATCACATCGTTCGGGAAAAGAAAGCGGCCCGGGCAAAGGACATCTCGAAGCGATTGGGGGTGAATCGCTCTTCCGTGACCGGTGCGCTCCATTCCCTGGCGGAACGGAATCTTATCAACTATACTCCGTACGATTTCGCTACCCTGACTTCGGAGGGAGAAAAAGTGGCTGCGAATATCGACCACCGACACGCAGTCCTACGAGATTTCTTCACGAAAGTCCTGGGTGTGGAAGCTGCCAAGGCGGAGGACAGCGCCTGTAGGATGGAGCACGCCGTCTCCGAGACCATACTGGATCGCCTGGCCCAGTTCGTGAATTTCATCCAGATCTGTCCCCGCCTCGACATCCACTGGATCAAGGAAACCGGATATTTCTGCGAGCAACCTGAATCCGTTGAAAACTGCGAACGTTGCATCAACCGTTGCCTGAACGATTTGAAAGGGAAGAAAGGCAGGAATGGAAAAGCCACTGACTGAACTCAAATTGGGAGAGGAGGCAACGATCGTCGCGGTACGGGGTGGCCGGGGCATGCAGGTTCGACTGCGGAATATGGGGCTGGTCAAGGGACAGGTGATACGTAAGCTCTCCGCCCTGGCCTGGGGAGGACCGGTGGTCGTGATGGTGAAAAGGACCCAGATCGCGATCGGTCGCGGAATGGCCAGAAGAATCCTGGTTAGGTGCAGAAACGGTGAGAACAGCGGGAACGCTCAACAGGGCTGAGCGAAGTTCGAGGAAGTACCTGGATAGCGATATCCTCCTCGTCGGGCAACCCAATGTGGGAAAGAGCGTACTGTTCTCGCGTCTGACGGGGGTGCGCACGATCGCCTCTAATTATCCCGGTACGACCGTATCCTACGCCATGGGCAAGATTCGCAGCGGGGGCGTGAACTTCACAGTCGTGGATGCACCCGGAACGTACTCTCTGGAACCCCTGGACCAAGCGGCCAGTGTGGCGGTGGACCTGATCGACGATGCCCGACGGATCATAAATGTGGTGGATTCGACCCACCTGGAACGTCACCTCCCCCTGACCCTGGAGCTCGTCGCTCAGAAGAAGCCCCTCCTGATCGCCCTCAATATGAGCGACGAAGCTCGACACAAAGGAATCGGTATCGACGCGGAGAAGCTCTCCGTGGAATTGGGGGTACCGGTTGTGACGATCGTGGCCCGCAGCGGAGAGGGTGTGAGAAAAATGATCGACACCTGCCTGAGCCTGCCGCTGGCTCGCCAAAAGATTACAAACGAATCGGGCCATCCCGGCCATCATCCCCACATACAGCATATGTCCTCGGATATGCGGAAATCCGCCTCTACCGAACACATCCATCTGGACAAGGATCGGATATGGCTGCGGGTCGGCGATCTGGTACAGAAGGTACAGACCCTCCACCATCATCACCATACCTTCGCAGACAGGCTGGAAGAAATCAGCATCCACCCCCTGTGGGGCAGCGTGTTCGCTCTAATAGTCACCACTTTCTCGTTTTCCCTGATCCGCCTGATCGGAGAGTTCTTGATCAGCGGAGGAGTCGGTATTGTCGGTCAACCCTGGGTGGAACTTCCCTTTGGAACCGAGCTGCTCTTCGAGAAGGCTCTCCAACCACAGCTGACGCAGCTCTCCCGAGTTCTGGGTCCCGGAAGCTTCCTGCACAGACTTCTCATAGGCACGTTGGTGGATGGGCAGATCGATTTCATGGAGTCTTTCGGGATCCTCACTTCTGGCATCTTCATACCCCTCGGCGTGGTGCTGCCCTACCTCATCAGCTTTTATTTCGTTCTGTCCCTCCTCGAGGACAGCGGCTACCTCCCCAGGCTGGCCGTGTTCCTCGACAACTTCATGCATCGGCTCGGCCTGCACGGCTATGCGATCATCCCGACCCTTCTCGGACTGGGCTGTAATGTGCCGGGAATCATGGCCACCCGCATCCTGGAGGGCAAACGCCAGCGTTTTATCACGGCGACCCTGATATCCATCTCCGTTCCCTGTGCCGCCCTTCAGGCCATGATCATCGGGCTTGTCGGTAGCCGAGGCCTGGGAACGGTGCTACTGGTGTACGGGACTCTGTTCGTGGTCTGGCTGCTGATCAGCCTTGTCTTGAGGTTCACGGCCAAAGGCTTTCGGCCGGAGCTTCTGGTAGAAATCCCCCCCTACAGGCTGCCCACGGCCCGCGCCCTTGCCTCCAAGATGTGGATGCGGATTTCCGGCTTTGCCCGGGAAGCCCTGCCGATCATCATTGGAGCAATTCTGGTTGTGAATGTCCTCTATCAGCTCGACGTCTTTACCTATCTGGCCGGATTCGCCGAACCGGTCGTCACCAGGCTGTGGGGGATGCCGTCGGAGTCCGTGGTGCCTCTGCTGGTGGGGATCCTGAGAAAGGACGTGGCTCTTGGGATGTTCGCGCCCCTCCAGCTCACCGGGAAGCAACTGGTGATCGGGAGTGTAGTTCTTGCGATGTTCTTCCCCTGTATCGCCACCTTCGTGGTGCTTTTTCGCGAGCTGGGCATCAAAGACGGACTCAAATCCTTAGGGCTAATGTTGCTCGCCGTGCTTCTGACCGGCTGCGCCTTGAATCTCATTCTTTGATGAGGTTTCTGGAGGCGGATGGACAAGGATATCCAGCACTGGTTTCTCGAAGAGGGAGAACGCTTCCTGCAAAGGGTGGGAATTCGGCCGGGCGATCTTGTTCTAGACTTCGGCTGCGGCAAGGGTCGCTATGCGATTCCGGCGGCCAAAGTCGTTGGGAACAGCGGCGTCATTTATGCTCTTGACAGAAACAGATACGTCCTGGCCGAGTTGGTCCAGGAAGCCTCATCCCGGGGTCTTACAAATGAGAGATGGAATTGTGTCGATCTTTCCGCAACATATGTCTTCACTGGAGGCCAACGGGATCAAGAACCAGCTGCGAATCCTCGGTTTTATGCTCGAGACACAGATGGAAGTGGAGCTCCTTCACGACGGGCACTTTGTTTCGGGGCGTATTTATAACTTCCGTAAACGGATCACTCCCCACGATCCCGATATTTCTCAACCGGCATTGGATGAATAAGAATTCCATCTCCGTCGGAGCGAGCGCGCTGCCAAGCGTTTCAACAAGAATCTCTGCTTTTCCAGTTGGATATGGCGGCCTGTAACGTGTTCACCGCCAGCTCGGCACAGTGAACACTCTCTTCGGGCAACCCTTTTAGAGCAGAGATCAAATCCTGTGCCGAGATCAGTAAGGCCTTCTCCGGTGACAGTCCCCTTACCAGGGAGGCCAGCATACTGCCGCAGGCCACAGTAGGCCCGCAGCCATCCGTCATAAACGTAACCTCTGCGATTCGCCCTCCTGCGGTCAGCCGGAGGTAGAATTCCATCGTATCGCCGCACCAGCCCCGTATAGCGGCGAATGCGTGTGCTCCGACCATGCGCCGCATGTTCCTGGGATTGTGGGCGTGCTCGATGACCCCGGCTGAATACAGCGCACGCTCCTGCTCTCCGATCTGCTGTTGCAGCTCCTCTATCAGACGATCAAACTCGTCCACATTCATATACTGCTCACCCTAGAAATGAGGATCCGGCGCGAGGCCACTGCCTCGTTTTTCAGATCCTCGAAAAAGTCCGGTTCCACGGGTACCTGTATCGCATCGCTGTGGAAATCCGCGTTTCGGACTCTAGCGGCTCGCAAGTGGACATAGCGCTGGCGTGGCACCCGTTTCATCATAAACAGATGATCGGCCGCCTGTTCGAGCATGATGCTCTTCTTCAGTAAGATGCTCGAGCTGATGGTGAACAGATAAGTCCGACCCATGGGATTCCTTACCGTATCCAGCAGCATCAAAAACAACTGTTCGCCATAGCTCGGGGACAGAAGAAGCAGGTTCAGGGCCGAAGCAAAGACCAGAATCGGCCCTTCCCCCTTCAGGGAAGCGGAAGCCACCGCAAGAGCTTCCCGCCAGGCCTTCGGATTCACCAGATTCGATCGGATCGTATTGCACCCGGAGGCCTCTAACGCCTGTTCGTGGGGATCCAGGTCGGTGTCGACGAGGATGAAAAAATGGGACCCCGTGAATTTTTCCAAAGAAAGACCGTATAGATCCAAGAGTCCTCTTTCAAATAGTGCCGGATAGGAGCAATGCACCGGGATGAAGATCACCCTCCCGCCCTGCCGCAGCCAGGAGGCGGCAATGGCCAGACCGACGAAGGGTTTCCCCGTCCCGCTCGGTCCGGAAATCAAGATCGAAGAGGGGACGGGAATACCATCGGGTAAAAGTGGGTCAAACCAGTCGAGACCGGTAACAAAATTGGTCGTATTCTTTTCTCGCTCTGTATCGTTCAGTTCGAGGGTAATGCCGTCATTGCTCAGCACTTCCGGTGTTTTCATGTACTTCTCCTGTTCACATTCCGCTACCAATCCTCGTAGGTCGTGGAGGTAAGCGGGGCTTTCTTCTCGCCCACCTCCCGAGCGATTACTTCCGGCTCGTAGAACTCCGAAGGCTCGAGGCGGAACTTCAGGGTACGACCGACCTGGCAGTACACGCAGGAGTACATACATATTTTGTAGGGAATATTGTTGATCCCCAGACTGCGCCCCAGGCGTCTGGATGGGACTGGGCCAAAGGCAATCGTCATCGGCACCTCTTGCCCGCGAATCGGATCATCAGGCCTGTTTGTCATAAATACTTTCCTGACCTTTCCTTTCCATTATTGACCTGTACGCTGTTATAAACGCATCGTTATCCTCCGGCGTTCCCACGGCCAACCTGATGAACCCAGGGCCGAGTTGGTTGGAAACGTCCATTACCAGAACTCCCCGATCCCGTAGTTCGTCGGCCAGGCTCGGTGTCTTCGACCTGACAAGCAGAAAGTTGGTGCTGCTCTGAAATACAACGGCTCCGAGAATCTCCAGCTCCCGGCAGAGCCTCTCCCGTTCACGCATGATACTCTGAACGTTCTTCCACATGTAGCCGGGATGCAGCAAGGCCTCCATGGCGGCCTGCAGGCTTGGCTACGGCAGGAAGGTGACGGACGTGGAGAGTACATCCAGGAACGTCTGCCCCGCTATCAGGTAGCCAATCCGGGCGCCGGCCAGGCCGAAAGCTTTGTCCAGTGTGCGGGCAAGGGCAAGATTGGCATGTACGGCAACCATGTTGGCAAAGGTTAGGCCGGAAAACTCGAAGTAGGCCTCATCGATGACCAGGAGCGTGTCGGGGATATCCAGAATATTTTCCACCGCCTCCCGGTCTAAGAGAAGTCTCCCCGTCGGATTGTTGGGATTGTCGATGATGACCAGACTCGGTTCCGTTAATTCCTCCAGCAGCGCTTCCTGGGTCAAAGAAAACTCCGGTTGACTCAGGCGAATGCTTACGAGTTGATCGGCAACGCGCCTAGCCACCCGAACGGTCGGAAGGAATGTCGGGTTGGCCATCACCACCTTTCTTCCGGCGGCAAAGCACAGTACGATTTCCCGAAGCAGGAGGTCTGAGCCCGGGCCGATCACGATCTGTTCGCCGGCCACCCCGGCATACTCGGCTACCCGCTCCTGGAGCAGCAGAAGAGCGCCCGGGTCCGCATAGCGATTCAAATACATGAGGCCCCTACGGGCAGCGTTGATGACGTTCTGCGGAGGCGGATAAGGCATCTCGTTCAGGTCAAGCTCAAGGCACTCGCTCAACACCGCACCTCCATCTTTATCCTTTCGTTGTCACCGACAATCACCCCTATTATGATGACAGTGCGAAAATCTTGTGTTATAACAAGATTTTCGGCTGGAAGAAGACATAGCAATCTTCCTTTCAGTTGCGATCGAAGATTGCGATATGTAATCTGAGAAGGTATGATCCAGGGCAAAATCGCCGGCATCCACCCGCAGGGCTTCCAGCCTCTGCAGCTTGTCCCGAGTCGCCACCACAATGATGCCCTCCCGGCCGACCCTCCGGAGCACCTCCGGGGTGAACTGCCGGTTCCCCCGCCCGAAGAGAAAGCCGTTGCCGCCGATCGGTGTTACGACGAGTTTTGTTTCTTCGTAGCTGTCCATCAGCTCGAGGATACCCTTTTCGTTCAGATCCGCCCCAGCCGGCCGGCCGTCGACCATGGCATCCACCCCCAGCAGAGTTTTGGGAACACCTATTGAGTCAGCAATGGCCTTCACCGTTGTGCCGGGGCCGAGCAAGTAAAGTGTGCCTCTCTTCATACTTCGAGCAACAAAGGCAGCCAGTACTTCCTTGCTTTCCAGGCTTGCCGCGTAGCATCAGGAGCACTCCTTGCCAAGTTGCAGGATGCTCGAAGCCTGGGGCGTACTCAGAAAGCTATAAAGCTTTGAGGCCAGTCTGTTCTGCTGAAAGGCTCCCTTATCGATATCCAGCACTTCCTGTTCCTCCACCTCGCATCCCTCCAGGAAAACATCCACCAGTTCGGCTGCGGCTCTGGCACTGACGGCAAACACGGCGCTGAAGACTTTGACTCCGGCGGGCACCGCGACAACCGGCACCTGTCGGTTTACCGCGTCATGAACGTCCTGGGCTGTACCGTCTTCCCTACGACCTGCGAACTTTTCGGTGCGTACAGCTCTCCCATTCGACCGGGAGCGATCAGCAGATCGAATCGATTATTATTGCGGATTTGCCCTAAAAACTCCCGGGTTCGTTCCGGAGTGACTGGGCTGGCCCCCAGCTCCACCGCTCTTTTCCACATCTGTCCGTCGGTACCTTTCAATCCGACGCTCCCACCCATACCAGCCACCGGGTTGACGATCAGGCCGATTGTTTTTTTCGACTTCATGCCGTTTTGGCAACCCTGTTTGTGCACAGCATCTTTTCGTCGGAAAGGTTCACGGTCAAGTACCCCGCTTCACCCCGACCCGCTCTCACCTGCTCTAAACATATATTTGCAAATCGTGTGCCATGTGGAACATAGGAGCAAGCTGCAGGCCGGGATCTATTGTAGAGCCTTTCCTACTAGAGATTTACGGGAGATGAGGGCATGCGGAGTAATGCTTTCTTTTCATTCAGCAAAACGGATACCATTGCATTTTGCAAAACTATAGAAGCATGTCAAGCGGCTTTTGACCGAATGCGTCCTGCAGGTATCACAGAAGGGGAGATCTGTTGTACCCTGAACAGAACCGGCGAAGGAAGAGAATAGCGGAGCACCGCATACAGGAACGTTGATGTGGAAAAAGAGCTCAGTTCAACGCTTGAAGATTATCTGGAAGCGATATTCCGCATTGAAAAGAAAAAACGGGCCGCCCGGGTGCGCGATATATCTCAACATGGGGGGTATCAACGTCAACCGTGAGCGCCGCTCTGAAGAGCCTGACTAGTAAAAACTTATTGAATATGAACCCTATGAGCTGATCGTGCTGACACCCGAAGGCCGGGACAAAGCAATTACGATCGTGATGAATCACTACAGCATCAGTCACTTCCTGCAGAGTGTTCTCGCCCCTGACCGACAGAGAGCGGAACATATCGCCTGTGAATTTGAGCATTCCGTAGACAGAGAGGTGATAGAGCGCTTCGACAACGAACGCATCCCGACTCATGTCTGATTATCGCCTCTGGCTGCGACCGTCGTATTCCGGGACATCCAGCTCCAGGGCTTTGATCTTTCGGTACAATGTGCTCGGGTCGATTCCCAATTCCCGCGCCGCCTTGCCGCGGTTTCCGTGGTAGCGTTGTAGGGTTTCGGTGATCAAGCGCTTTCCCATCGCATTGAGGGAAGTGGGCCGTAGTTGACCGACGCCGATCGTACCAAAGGGCCGCAGCTCCGGAGGCAGGTGATGCAGCTCGATCAGTCCGCCTCTGCAGAGCACAAAGGCCTGTTCGATAATGTTCTCCAATTCGCGTACGTTCCCCGGATAGTCATATTCCATCAGCCGGGCCATGACCTCATCCGACACACCGGCGATATCTTTGCCCTGTAGACGGGTGAATTTGGCTACCAGGTGATCGACCAGCAGTGGGATGTCCTCCCGCCGCTGCCGCAGGTCTGGTATTTTAAGATGGACAACCCGGATGCGGTAGTACAGATCGTCGCGAAACCGGCCTTCCCGTACCAACTGGGTCAGGTCCTTGTTGGTGGCGGCTACAATGCGCACATCCACCTTAACCGGTTCTACCGCGCCGAGGGGTTCAACAATCCTGTCCTGGAGAACACGCAGAAGCCGAACCTGCATGGCAGGGGAAATATCTCCGATTTCATCGAGAAAAATCGTTCCGCCGTCGGCAAGAACGAATCGACCGGGTTTGTCATGGCGGGCATCGGTGAACGCACCGGCCTTGTGACCGAAAAGCTCACTTTCCAAGAGCGTGTCCGGTAAGGCCGCGCAATTAACCACGACGAACCTCTTGTTCCGCCGAGAAGACAGGTGATGAATCGCGCGGGCGAACAGCTCCTTGCCGGTCCCGCTGGGTCCTTGGATCAGTACGGTACTGGAGCTCCCGGCGATCTGCGGCACAACTTCGAATAGCTTCCGCATGGCCGGGCTTCGGCCGACGATATCCTCGAATGTGTAGCGCTCCTGGAGCTCCTTCTGGAGCTGCTCGATCTGGCTGAGATCCTGAAAGGTCTCTACCCCACCAATTACCCGCCCGCTCTCGTCGTTGACCAGTGCGGTGGACAGGCGAACGGGGACCCGTTTTCCGAGATGATTGACGATGTGGGCGGTGGCGTTGACGATCGGAACTCCGTCGGAAAGTGTACGCCTCAAAGCACAGTCCTTCTCACAGACATCGGCCCGCAGGATCTCCGAACAGGGGCGTCCCACCGCCTCCTGCCGGCCTACTCCGGTGATCTTCTCCGCAGCCCTGTTGAAAGCCGTGATGTGCCACTCGAGGTCTACTGTGAAGACGCCCTCATTGATCGAATCCAGAATAACGCTTTCTCTGCTCTCCATCGCTTTATCCGCGGGTATCCCATGCACCTCCCGATTCATGCATTTCGCATGTTTATTTTACCGTATACTATTGCATATTACAACAACCAACCTTGTATGGATCGGAATGGAAGGCGAGACAATTCCAACCTGTGACGTGAGTTAGGGGTTCTACAAGCAAATACCAAGGTGGGGCACATGTTTTGCAATGATGTAATTGATGCCGAAGAGCTATCGCGAGTCAGTAACTCCTGAAACCATGCGGCGTAATCTCAACTTGGCTCAAGCTTCCTGGCATAGTCGCTGTGTCGCCTGCGGGCACAAAAACGGCAATGGCTTGGGACTGCATTTTGGGGTGAATGCAGAAGGCCAGGTGGAAGCATCCTTTTCCTGCCAGGAGTGTTTCGAAGGGTTTCCCGACAGTCTCCATGGCGGTATTGTCGCCGTTCTGCTGGATTCGGCGATGACCAACTGCATGTTTGCCCACGGTCTGGTTGGCATGACGGGCGAATTGAAGGTGCGTTTCCGTCATGTCGTGGACATCGGCAAAGCTGCACGGGTTCGGGCTTGGTTGGAGCGCTCCTCTCATCGGCTGCACGTCTTTGGTGCTTGTCTGCAACAGGACGGCAAAACCAAAGCCACGGCATCCGGCAGATTCCTGGAGACACCTATAGATTTACAATCGAGAAATGAGGGCAGCATGTATGGCTAAGATGTACTTTCCGCAATACGCCCGCGGCAGAAACGGAGTGGAGCTCCAGCTGGGGCAGACCGTTTTGCAGCATATCCGCCGACTGGGGGGTGTGGAAATAGATTCGGAGTGCGGAGGGCGCGGAGTCTGTGGTAAGGATCTCATCCGTCTGGAACGGGGCTCTGCCTCGTTGACTGCAGTGACAACTGTCGAACGACGCTTGCTAAACAAGAGCAAGCTCGAGCACGGACAGCGCCTGGCCTGCCAGGCCAGAATCGCTGATATCCGGCAGGACATCTATGTATACATTCCGAACTTCGGGAAATACACCGTGCTCTCCGACTATACTCAGACAGAAGTGGATCTTGATCCCTGCGTACGGCGAGTAAACGGACGCGTGATGCACGTTAACGGGCAGGATTTCGGTCCATACGAGGGAGGTATTCTCGGAGTGGCGATCGACATCGGTACGACCACGCTCGTCCTGCAGGTGGTGAATCTGGAAAACGGCGAGAATATGGGCAGGGCAATGGCCAGCAAGAATCCTCAGATTGCCTATGGAAACGAGGTGATTTCCCGGATTGGCTACACCATTGAAAACACCGAAGGGTTGAGAAAGCTTCAAGAGGCTGTAGTCGAAGGAATCAACCAGTCTCTCGCCGAGTTGGAGAAGCTGCTCGAAGCAGATAAAGCCATAACAAGCCGCATCTACGAGGCTGTCGTCGTGGGCAACAGTACCATGCGGGACCTTGCCTTCGGCAAGGATGTCCACAGCCTGGGCTTCATCCCCTTCGAATCCGTGGATAGCTCTGCCCTGACCTGTACAGCCTCGGATATTGGACTGAAGATTCACCCGAAAGCGGTCGTTTACGGTCCTCCGTTGATCGGCGGTCACGCAGGGTCCGACTGTCTGGCCGATATCATAGCCACCGGTCTCTATGAACGTCCAGAAGTCGGAATGATCATCGACATCGGCACGAACGGTGAAGTAGTCATCGGCAACCGGAATAAGCTGCTGACCGCCTCCTGCGCCGCAGGCGGAGCCTATGAAGGATACCAGATCGGTTGTGGAGTGGCGGCCATCGAAGGTGCTATCACTCGTTTTAAAATCGAAAACGGTCATGCCTGCTACGAAACCCTCGGCGGCAAACATCCGGTGGGCGTATGCGGTTCCGGTGTCATCGACCTGCTCGCCGAGCTCCTGCGCCACGGCATCACGAACCGCAGCGCACGCATCCAGAGCGACTACTGCTTCTCAGACAGCCTCTGCATCACCCAGGATGATATCAACCAGTTGATTATCGCCAAAGCGGGATTGCGCACCGATCAGGATCTTTTGATCCGCTACTATGGGCTAAAGCCCGAGGAGGTGCGACGGGTTTATCTGGCCGGTGCCTTCGGGAATTTCATGGATATCGACAACGCCATGACCATCGGCTTGATGCCGCGAATAAGTAAAGATCGAATCATCCGCTTCGGAAACGGGGCGCTGGCGGGGGCGAGAGCCATGCTCTGCTCGAACCGGAAGAGGACGGAGGCGGAAAGCTTGAGAAAAATCCTGACCCACTTGAAGCCCAATGAGATCGAAGGGGAGAGATTCCAGTACCTGGTTGCGGAGAACATGTATTTCGATTGAATCATGGCGCGAACCGGACCCTTTGACGCACACTGCACAGCATACGAGGAATGGTTTTCACGGAACAAATACGTCTATCGATCCGAGCTCAAGGCCGTAGCCCATTTTATTCCCACCAGCGGCAAGGGTCTCGAAATCGGCGTGGGAAGCGGCAGGTTCGCGGAACCTCTTGGGATCAAGATCGGCGTCGAGCCCTCTAAAAGGATGCGCAGTCTTGCGGAATCCAGAGGGATCACGGTCTACAACGCGGTTGCCGAAAACCTCCCCTTTCCGGATGCGTGTTTCGATTTCGCCCTCATGGTGACCACGATTTGTTTCATCGATGATGTAGAAAAATCCTTTCAGGAAGTACGACGGATCCTGAAGAGCCGCTGGATTTTTGTGATCGGATTTGTGGACAAGGACAGTCCTCTGGGCCGAATCTACCAACAACGGAAGAGCGAAAACGTCTTCTATCGGGAAGCTACTTTCTACTGTTCTGCGGAGGTAATTTCCTTTCTACGGCAGGGCGGCTTTGAACGCCCTCAAATAATTCAGACGGTACTCGGCAAGCTGGGGGACATCGGTTCTGTTCAAGATTTCAAAAACGGCTACGGGGAAGGCGGCTTCGTGGTGATGCGGGCAGTCAAAGGTCCGCGATAAGGAGAACACCGCACGCATAGTTCATTGTTGGGAAGCATAAGTACAGGAAGTACTTGACATCTGGGGAGAATTGCAATATATTTATTATGAGCATATGCTCAAAATTATTGATATTCGGAGATGATATTGAGTGGCGCGTCCCGTTAAACCCCGCTGGATCGGCTTTGAACCGCCCGGTGTGTGCTTCATGCCGCAGCCTGTGACTGTTCGGCCGGTTGACCTGATGTTGCTCACCATCGATGAGCTGGAAGCCATGAGACTCGCCGATCTCGAAGGTCTTGGTCAGGAGGAAGCAGCCCGGAGGATGAATGTTTCCCGGCCTACCTTTGGAAGAATCGTCGAGCAGGGGCGGAAAAAAGTAGCCTCAGCGCTGGTCCATGGAAGAGGAATCGGCATCGAAGGCGGGGTGATAAGATTCCATCCTCCCTACGGCCATGCCTGGAGACGACGGGGGAGTGGACGCGGGGCTCGTGGATACGGCCACGGCGGCCGCGGCAACGGACCGTGGCACTAAACAACCAAGATCGGAGGTGAGAAACCATGCCTAGAGGAGATGGAACCGGACCCGCAGGGATGGGACCGATGACCGGCAGAGCAGCCGGCTACTGCGCCGGCTACAACATGCCGGGATACATGAATCCCTACGGTGGCAGAATGGGCGCTGGATTCGGAAGGGGTCGAGGACGCTGGTGGGGTTATTCCCCTTCGCCGGCAGTCTGGGCCCCGCCCTACGGCGCGTATCCGTACGCCCCACCCTACTCGGAGGCGCAGGAGAAGGAAGCACTTCAAAGCCAGGTGAAATTCTTCGAAGACCAGATAGCGGCGCTTCAGAAACGGATCAAGGAACTCGAAACCGAAACCTCGAAAAAGTAGGGAAGGTTAACTACAATCCGGGGGGCTCGTCCCCCCGGATCCCTGCTTCCACAATGTACTCTGTCCGCCGCCGTTCTGTGTAGTCATTCGCTCTGCCAGCAAACCTTTCAGTACTGAAAACAGGATCATGAGCATCGTCAGGATCACCACCAGCTTGAGGCCGAAGTAGTAGACCCTCATGGGTAGAAGAGGAACTTTTACGGCCCGGTTGTAGAGAAAGATAGCCTCAGGCCGTCTCTCATGCCTTTTTTTTTCAGCTCCCCCAGCAGAGGGTACCACATATATATAGGCCCGGCTGAGAGAATGCCTGCGACCACGGCGATCGGCCAGCCTCGAGTCCCGGCACCCGGGCCCAGGTATTTGGCCACGGTCTTGGGATTGAGAAAGAGATTGGATGCGAAAAGGAGAACGACGGTTCGATCAGATCATCCCGTGATGTTGAGGAACTCCTTGATTTTCGCCACCAGGACGTCGGGCTGTATGGGTTTGTCAAAGAAATAGTCAACCGGCAACCACTGCTCATGGGGAGCGAAGCGGTAGGGCACCTTTTTCTCCCCGTGCACCGCGGTCAGGAGGATGATCGGCAGCTTCAGCAGTTTTAATTCTTCCCTGATTGTTCGAGCCACCTCAAACCCTTCAAAATCGCTGGGCATGAGTACGTCCAATATGACCAGGTCGGGATTTTCGGATTGAACCTTCTTGAGGCCCTCCTCCGGGTTATAAGCGGAGATAACCTCGAAGTCATTTTTCTCCAAAATGAGTCGGATCGTCTCCTGCAGATCTTTGTCATCATCAATTACAAGAATTTTCGGCATCGATTTCCTCCGATTACGACATCGACAGCAAGGCGGATTCCGCCGCATTGACAAACTGGTACACCACGGGTGAGGCGGTCAAAGCAGGATGCGTTCCCATCTGAAAACAGGCAATGTCATCAATCGTCATCTTGTGCTGGATGCAGGCGCTGGCAACATTGATCAGCTCTCCCACCGCGTTGTCTCCCATCATCTGCGCGCCAATCAGTACTTTTGTACGTCTCTCAAAGATCAGTTTTACCTTCTGATTTGCCATACCGGGCATGCTCCCCGGATGCCGGTTGGGTCCTTCTACCGTTCCGGTGGTCACCTCGTATCCCTTCTGCTTGGCGAAGTTCTCCGAAAGCCCCGCAACGGCAAAACTCCGATCCCCGATAGCGGAAGAAAATACGCCGATGGTGCCGACGCTTTCTCTCTGAGAGCCGAAAAGATTGGCGCCGGCGATGCGTGCCTCCGAGCAGGCGATCGAGGCCAGCTTGAGTTTTGAGGGTTTGCCGCCGAAAAAGGAAAACTTTTCAGTACAGTCACCACAGGAGAAAATGTTCTCGTCGATGGTGCGCATCGTTCGGTCGACCCAAATCGATCCCGTGGGTCCCAGGCGCAGATTGGCATTCCTGGCCAGATCTACGTTGGCAACGGTTCCAATCCCGACGATCACCATATCAGCGGGCAGAGTCGCGCCGCCGGCCAGTTTCACCCCTGTTACCTTGCTGTTGCCCTCGATCGAGGTTACCTTCTGGTCGGCCATGATCTTGACGCCCCGTTCCTCCAAGAGTTTTTCTGCTTCTGCACAAAACTCCGGATCAAAAGCAAGCTGGAGGCAGTGGGGAAGGAGCTCGCAGATCGTGACATCCAGATTCCCGATTTTGTTCATCTCATCGGACATCTCCACACCGATGAATCCGCCTCCAATCACCACGATCTTCTTGGATGACTTCATTTTTTCCTGCATGTGGGCCAGGTGCCCCACGTCCTTGTGCACCGGATAGACGTTTTCCTTGTCGAAACCGGGAATCGGCGGCATCATCGGCAGCGAGCCGGTAGCCAGGACGAACTTGTCATACCCGACCTCCTCGCCGGACTTGGTTTTCACAGTCTTTTTCTCCCTGTCGATTTCGGTCACCTTATCTATCATGAACTCAACATTGTGTTTCTCCAGGGGAGTGTCAGGTATTAGATTCTTTTCGGGACTACCCACAGTACCGAAGATGTAGGGTATACCGCAGGGGATGGGAACCAGCTTTTCCTTGCGGATCAGTAAAATCTTCTTTTTCGGGTAGTGTCTTCGCGCAGTGATTGCAGCGGTAAGCCCTGCCGCGCTTCCCCCAACAATGACCACATCCATCGTTTTCATACGGCGACTGCTTTTATCATTTTGTTCTCTCACAACAAAACATTCTACATTTTATTATAATGAGAATATTCTCATATTGCAATCACAATTTTCAATTTTTAGCAATGAAATGAGACAGAGGGGCGATAGGATGAAGGAATTGATGCAATGTATAAACAGAAAAGAATGGCGTCGGGAAGTTATACGTTTTACACGATTCTCGGGGCTTAAGAAAATCCAGAGGCGCCCAGGTACGCTGGGCTCCCCGGCGATAGCGGCCCGTTTTGCGAATGACCTGGGTCAGCCGCCCCGGGTCTGAGCACGCAGATACTGCAGCATGCCCCCCAGCCCGTACAGAGTAGCCGCTGCTACAGCGATGGTTCCAATGACCGACAGGAAACGTCCGATGCCCTGAAAGAAATCTGCTGTCAGCAGGGTAAACAGGATACCCAGCAACACCGGTCCCTTCAGTACCAGCAGACCGAGGAGACCGGTTGTGTAGGCCTCGGCCGGTCTGACGTCGGGTGAAGACTTACGCATCCATAGTCCCAGGCGTACAGCCATAGCAACATAGCCGATGTAGGTGAGAAACATCAGCAGGATCGAAATGAAGGGGATCATGAGTATACCCACTACCGAAACGATCAGCAGGGCTACTAACACAGGGATGATCAGCAGCGCCAAAACGAGATATAGGATCGATCCCTTCCAGCGGGAGGCAAGCAAAGCTCCAAGGCGGGAGAGGTGGTCTCGCCCGAAGTGAACGAACAGAAACAGCACGAGCAGAAACAGACAGACCCCCAATATTTCGATGATGAATCGGAAGGTCGCCGCGGAATGCTCCGAGCTCAGCAGACTGAGAAAGGGAATCTTGATGTTCGGCAAGGACTGCTTGTTTCCCCCGATCTTCGATCTTCTGTCCGCTTCCACGGTCCCCCCTAAAGCCACCGTGTCTCCAGCGACGGTAGAGCCGGAGAGCAGATTGATATTCGCTCCCAGGGTCCACACATCCCCTTCTACAGTGCCCTCCACTGTAACATCACCACCGATGCTCACCACATCCCCCCGCTTCACGCCGCGAATCGTAACCGGCCTGCCGATCCTCAATCCCCCAGGACTCAGGAAGGACAATCCGTTCATCGCGATAAGGAAACTCTGCTTGCCCGCTCGCAGTGATAGCCGCATGGGGAAGAGATTCCAGGTTCGTCCGGGGCCCTCCTCTTCGGATCGCTCGAGGAATCCAAAGGCTAAGCGGGCGCCACCTTCGGCTGTCTCGAACTCCAGGACGCCGGGATGAATGATGTATCGGTTTTCTCCGCCTTCTTCCTGTGCATACGCCCGTATAATCGTAAACAGAGCCAGGAGACTGATTACTGCAAATAAAATTCTTTTCACGTTCGTACCCTCGAATCTCAATATTGGGAGGTCATCAAGCCCCAGGCGTTTATAGGCGCACCACGCAGTCGGATTTCAAAATGCAGATGCGGTCCAGTGGACTTTCCAGTGTTGCCGACGGCTCCGATCCGCTGCCCTCGGGTTACTGTGCTTCCTTTCTTTACCCAGATCTGACTTAGGTGACCGTACAGTGATGAATAACTGATCTGATGATGGATCAGGATGTAGTTCCCCAACACCGAATCATATCCTACGGCGACTACCTTGCCATCCAGTGCTGCCCGTACGGCCGTACCCGCAGGGGCTGCCAGGTCGACCCCCCTGTGAAAGTGCATCTCTTTGGTAAAGGGGTCCCTTCGGTAGCCAAAACCGGAGGTCAGCCAGCCTGCCACGGGCCGCAGGAAGGCGCTGCCCGTGATCACACTGCGCTCTATGCCCGTATGCTGCACACCCGGAAAGAACAGCTCCATCCCGGCATTAATCTGCTTCCGATCGACTCCGTTGACCGCAAACACCACCTCGACAGGAACACCTTTCTCCCGGCACAGAGTATCCAAATCGTCTTGTATTTCGATATAGATGCCGTCCTGATTCGGAATCTTTATCGCTTCATTAATCTGGATCAAATGCACTCCGCTGCCCCATTCTCGATTGAGAGAGGCGATCGTGTCCAGATCCATGCCAAAACGTTCTGCGATGCCGGACAGGGTGTCGTCCTCCCGTACCCTGTACAACTTAATATCAATAGGTAGCACACTCAGCGAGCCGCCACCAACCGATTCTGTCTCCGGAATCTTGTTTTTAATATCGGCAGATTGCTGATTTTCTCGCAGGGGACTGTGAAAAACCCAGGCTGCCGGGTAGTAGAGAAACCGTCGTTTCTCCACCTGTATGCTCCAGATTTGGAGGGCAGCCAAGCCGGTAGAAACCACGACAAAGGCCAGACAAACCAACAAGCGTATATGCAGCTTCCAAAACGCCCAGGTGAACACCCGCAAAAGGACTTGTATCGCATGAAGGAAGTGGGCGTAGCTAACCTTCAGTGGGAGAACTACACGTACCTCCCAAAAGCGAGTTATATGCCTCTGCAATACCTTCAAGAACAGGGTGACACGAAGGCGCATCGAACGAAGCAAATTAGTGAAGGTATTGGAAAGGATCAATCGGCTCTCCTCGACGAAAGATTGAAAAATGGAGATGGCTGCCTGTACTGTAGCCGGAATTGCCCATATCCGCGATCCGCTGCCCCTGCTTCACACTCTCTCCCTTCTGCACGCGGAAGGTCTCGAGATGTCCATAGAGGGTCTGAAAACCTTCAGGATGGGTCAAGATGATGTACTTGCCAAAAGTGGGGTTGTAGCCCAACATGGCCACCTTTCCTGACATAGAAGCAATAACCGGAGTTCCGATCGGGCCGGCCAGATCGACACCGTTATGAAATCTTCGAATCCCTGTGAACGGGTCGCGGCGCATGCCGAATCGATCAGTAATCCTACCCTGTGTCGGGTAAATAAACAATCGACCGAAAACCCGGTTCCGCTCCATCTCACTCAGTCGCGCCCCGGGAATGAACAGCTCCTGACCGGGTACGATTACCGAGGTTTCCAGGTTGTTCCAGTCCAACAATTCATTCAAGGCGACTCCGTACTTTTTAGAGATACTCCCAAGGTAGTCGCCCCGCTTTACCTTGTATTTCAAACCATTGGAATTGGGAACAGTGAGGATTGTTCCAACCTTCAGAGCCCGGACATCTTGAATGTTATTGAAACTAATCACAGTATCCATACCCAAACCGAACCGTTGCGCAATCCCCGATATCGTATCTCCACTACGCACTGTATAACTCGTAGTTTTTATCGAGTCAATGATTTTCTGATTAAGAGGCTTGTCCCCTATAATCCCTTCCGGGATGAGGTAGTGCACTAAGGCGCTCTCCACATCTTCACTTGCAGGAAGCTCGATCTCCGCTTCAACAGGTACTAAAAAGGACAATCGGAATCCGAGGGGAATGAGAAGACACAGCATCAAAGCCCCCGCCATAATCAGATCCACCCGGGAGAAGCACTTTATCAGAACCGTCTTGGCTCGATTGCCTTTTGGACGGATTCGTCGAGAAAGATCGTGATCCTTTGAAGCGATCTTGGGCCGTGCATCGAGACCTTTGGGAACGATCATTCTCTTAGGACGCCGGACCTCCTGAACCTCCCGCCAGGTGGTTGGTTTAGCGGGTTGGATCCGCCAGATCCCGGGAAACGTGAACTCTAAGGTCTTGGATTCTGCCCTCCGATCGTTAGTGGTTCTTCGGCGTGTGACTCTCTGATGCTCAATCACTGCAATCATAGGGTTATACAATCATTAGATCGCAATTCAAGATTGCGATGTTCTCAATCGTAATATCGACATTAATTATCTGCCATATTATGATGACAGCGCGAAAATCTTGTTTTTTCTTGAAGCTTCGCTCTGGTTGAAACAAGATTTTCGCGCTGGAAGAAGACATCGCAATCTTCATTATTTGGTTGCGATGGGGGCGCCCAACTGCGGCGAACCGCAATAGCGAAGATTGCGATATGAGCAACGGTAAAGAAAGAAGAAGGTTGTACTTCTTCGTACTATTTCTCGCTGCGCTGGTCCTCCTGATCGTGGGCAGGCTTGCGCAGCTGATGATTTTCACTCCCAAGAATGAACCGCCGGGATCGATCAGCTTGCCCATTGTCGAACGCGGACCTGTGCTTGATAGGAACGGAAAAATTCTCGCCATCTCAACCCGGTTGGATTCGGTTTCCGCCTGGATACCCAATGTTAGCGATCCTCAGGATTCGGCGGAACTTCTGGCGGAAATCCTCGACATCCCCTATGGCACTGTTCTCTCCAGGCTGGAAAATAATTCAGGATTCGTGTTCATAAAGCGCAAGGTCACCCCTACCGAATCTGAAACGATACAAATCCTTAAGGACGAGGGCAGGTTGGAAGGCATAGACCTTGTCCCTGAGTTTGGCCGAAACTACCCGGAGCAAACACTGGCCAGTCACATAATCGGTTACGTTGGGGTAGACAACGTGGGACTGAACGGGATCGAATATACCTTTAACAATGTCCTCTCCCCTCCGGCGGTAAGTACCGTCCAGGATCAGAAGGAATTCCTTGGGAATCAGGTGTTTTTGACCCTGGACATCAACATCCAGCATATCATCGAAGGATTCGCTCGGAAAGCCTACGAAGAAAACGAAGCCGATGCTGTGTACATCCTGGTCATGGAAGCATCCTCCGCGGAGATCCTCGGATACTGTGGTATACCCAACTTCGACCCGAACGAGTACAACAATTACGACAGCAGGGCGTTGCAGAATCTCCCTTTGACCCATGCCTTTGAGCCCGGATCGGTGTTCAAGATATTTTCGATATCTTCATTCCTCCAGCTCGGCGGACTCGACGGGCAGCAGGAGTTCTTTTGCGGCGGAGTTTACGAAATGAACCTTCCCGATGGGCAGACAATTGAGATACGGGATTTGGCCAGCCACGGATGGGTGGACGCCCAAAAGATACTGAAGTACTCCTGCAATGTAGGGGCGGCTCTTGCTTCCGAGCAGGTCGAGGAAGTCGATTTCCACGAGATGTTGCTGCGCTTCGGTTTTGGGAAACCTACAGGGTTGCCGTTGTCTGGAGAGAGTGCGGGGATCCTCGCCGACCCAAGCGGATGGTCGGCTCGCAGTAAGGCGACAATCGCCTTTGGCCAGGAGGTCTCCGTTTCCTCTGTTCAGATACTCCAAGCAGCGACCGTATTTGCCAACAATGGTCTCTTGCTCAAACCCCACATAGTGCGGAAAATCGTCTCTCCTCAGGGTGAAATCATCAGAGAATTTGAGCGTGAATCGGTACGGGAAGTCCTGTCACCGAACATCGCCCTGCAGATTCTTGAAATGATGGAAACCGCAACAGAAGATGGAGGAACCGCCCGAAGAGGCCGGGTCGAAGGAGTACGGGTTTCAGCAAAGACGGGAACAGCGGAAGTTCTGGATCCTGAAACCGGAGAATATTCGGAAAACCACTTTGTGGCTTCGTATCTCGGAATTCTTCCCGCTGACGATCCCCAACTGATCATATATGTGGTAATCGATTATCCAAAAGGACCCGCTTACTACGGAAGCCAAATTGCCGCTCCTGTGTTCAAGGAAACGGCGGAGTGGCTGGTGGATTATCTCGGCATCCCCCGCAGCGGGGATACGGTTTTCGAGCACCCGGGGAAAATACGCATTCTGTTACCCGAACAGGTCCAGTTAGATTCCGAGATGCCAGAAGTACTCGGAATGCCAAAGAGGCTCCTTCTCCCCCTGTTTCAGCAGGGAGATTTCGAGGTTCACATGTCTGGGGAAGGGTATGTCGTTGCTCAGGATCCTCCCCCCGGAACACCGCTGAAACCGGGTATGGTTATCACCCTGTATTTGGAATGATGGGATACAGTGCAGCAAATCTGACGGCTCTCTACCGCGTGCAGCCGGAACTGCGGGCGAAAGCACTGGAAGACGCCGAGTCCCCAGTTGATTTTGAGGTCGTTAAAACTCCGTCGGGAGCTCCCACGGCTCGTCTACAAGGCACCTATCTGCACTCACGCTACGACCCGGCAAAGGAAGCACGGCGCATCGTGAACGAAGAGGCCGGAGCTGCTGCTTCGGCCGGCGTTGTTTTGGGTTTTGGTTTCGGTTATCTTGTTGAGGCGTTCTGTGAAGCATTTCCCGGCAAACCGCTGGTCGTTGTCGAACAGGACACGGGGCTTTTCCTGCAAGCTTTGAAAGCCCGGGATCTGAGAAATCTGCTGTCCCTGCCCAATATTCACTGGCACGTGGGAGACGAGCCGGACGCTGTGATGATGAGCATCGAGGCCTTACCTTTGCAGCAGCTCTGTGTTCTCCGGCTTCGGTCTCTGCTGGCATCCCGGAGTAAGTATTACCATCGAGTCGAGGCTTTGCTGTTTTCAGTTTTTGACAAGCGGGAAGTAAACATCAACACCCTGAGGCGCTTCGGTCAGTTGTGGGTTCGCAACCTTTTGAGTAATCTCGATCGTTTTACCGGTAATCCCGGAATAGTTGCGGCTCAAAACCGTTTCTCCGGTGTGCCGGCTTTGGTCATGGCTGCCGGACCTTCCCTCGATGAAGTACTGCCTCACCTCAAAACCTTGAAGGAACACATGCTGATTGTGGCGGTGGACACGTCGTATCGTTTTTGCAAAAACCAGGGGGTGGAACCTGATTTTCTTGTGTCTGTCGACCCGCAGTACTGGAACAGCCGGCATCTTGACTGGCTGGAGCAAGAGCACACGATTCTGGTGTCCGAATCCTCTGCCCACCCCCGCATCTTTCGCAGTGGAGGAAAGGATGTAGAAATGGTATTGTTTGTCTCCTCATTCTTTCCCCTGGGCAAATACATCGAAGAAATTATTGGACAGCGGGGGTCGATCGGTGCAGGCGGCTCGGTAGCCACTACAGCCTGGGATATTTGTCGTTATCTTGGCTGCCCTTCGATCTACATGGCCGGTCTTGATCTGGGATTCCCCGGAAAAAAAACTCACAGCCGGGGAGCATTCTTCGAAGAATCTATGCACACCTGCTCCTTCAGACTGTCGACGGCAGAACAGATGATATTCAGATATCTGCACCAGGCGGTTCCTATGACTCTCGCAAACAATCAAGGCGGGCGTACCTGGACGGATCGCCGCATGCTGATCTACAAATGGTGGTTTGAAAACCAGATGAAGCAGCAATCCCAAACCGGCGGGCCTACGACATTTACCCTGGCAGCTGGAGGAATTGCAATCGAAGGGATGGAGTTGGTTGAGGTGGCGGAAATCTTTGAGCTGCCTAAGTGCCGCAGCCGGATCGATGCCGGGCTCTCTGATCTACGCCGTGAAAAATCGAGGAGAGACAACCGGCGTGCACAGGTCCGTCAAAGCTTGCGGTGCCTGGCCGTGGAATTGGGAAAACTGCAGGATCTGGCCAAGAGGGGAATCGAACTGTGCGGCAGTGACTACGGCAGCGGTGAGGTGGTGGCCGGACTGTCGAAGGTGGATCAAAACATCCTATCCTTGGCGTCGCGTCAAATCGCCGGTTTTCTATTCCAGCCGTTGATCCGCCGAATTCTGGACAATCCCGAGGACCCGCGCGACTACGCTCAGGCTCTGGCAACTTCCAGACAACTGTACGAGGAGCTACTGGCCTCCGCTTCCTACCACAGCGAACTGCTTCACAAAAGTCTCGAGCGCTTGTAGATCGCGCCCCCACAGATGCGGAAGGCTTCGATTAGGGCTAAAGTTCCCTCTTGTACAGCCGAAGAGATAAAATGAGGGACACACCTTTTCCCCGGAAAAGGCTCTCATACGGTATGCTCTCTGACGTCCAGGCATACCGTTTTTTTATGCCGTCAGGGCGTTCTTGATAGCCGACAACAACCGTTCGGGTTTGAAGGGTTTTACTATGAAATCCTTGATGCCTGCGTTAATCGCATCTACGATCAGGTTCTGCTGCCCTATCGCCGAGCAAATGATGATCTTGGCTTGAGAATCGATTTCAAGTATTTTACGCATCGCTTCCAGACCGTTCATTTCGGGCATAGTGATGTCAAGGACTACGATATCCGGTTTTACTTCTTGGTATTTGGCAACCGCTTCGGTTCCGGTCGAGGCTTCGCCGACAATCTGGTAACCGTTTGCTTCCAGCACCTCTTTCTGCACCATTCGCATAAAGTACAGATCATCAGCGAGTAGAACTCTAAAAGGCATCAAAGCCCCCGGATTCTATGATCTCCATGATTCTGGCTGTGTCTAGGATAAATATGATTTTTCCGTCACCGAGTACCGATACACCGGAAAATAGTCTACGGTGATTGAGCAACTCAGAGATAGGTTTGATAACTAGATCCTCCTCTTCAACCAGCTCATCCACGAGCAGACAGACTCTTCCACGTCGTTGCTCAACAACTACTCCGTTGTGTTCTCTGTTCCGATTGTGTTTATCCTCTGATGGTCCGAGGAGTACCGAGTCGAGCCTGAGTAGAGGTATCTCGTTGCCTTCATAGGAGTATAGCTCACTTCCCTCTTTTATCAAGATTTCCTCTTCAAGAACTTTGACGGTTTCATCGATGTCCTGAACCGGGATCGCGTAGTAGTAGCCTGCGCAGGAAATGACCAGAGAGTGGAGAATCGTAAGAGTCAGGGGCAGGAGAATCCGAATCAGGGTCCCTTTCCCAGGCTCGCTGCGCACTTCCACCTCGCCTTTTAAGTCTTCCCGGATTCGGGTGGCAACTACGTCCATTCCAACACCCCGGCCGGATAGATCCGTAACATCCTCCTTGGTACTGAAACCCGGCGAGAAGATGTGTTGGACCGCCTCCTCGTCACTCACTTCGGAACTAATCCCCGCCTTTTGCCGGATCTTGTCTACGTCCAGTCCCCGTCCATCATCGGCGATTTCGATGACCACCTGGCCTCCTTGCTGATGGGCAGAGATCATGATATGGCCCACCTCTTCTTTCTTTGCCGCCCGCCGGTCCTCGGGTCCTTCCAAGCCGTGATCTAGGGAGTTGCGGATAATATGAGTCAGAGGATCGGACAGAACTTCGACGATGGTCCTGTCTATTTCTGTTTCCTTACCGTGAATTTCCAGGTCCACGTTTTTACCCAGCTTGCGGGATAGATCCCGGACCAGACGTGGAAACTTATTGAACAACACAGCGATCGGAACCATCCTGGTTCCCATGATCGCCTGCTGCATCTCCGTGGTAATCCTTTCAAGAGAATCCGAGGCACGCTCCACTTCACCCTTGATCGATTCATTACCCATCTGACGAGCTACATTATCGTGCAGCTGAGACAACTGAGCCTTGAAGATGGTCAGCTCGCCCACCAATTGCCATATCTCGTTCAGCTTTTTCGTGTCCACCCGGATGGATGTACCTTCTATACGGCTGGTTCTGGAAATCTGTACTGCTGTAACCGAACGCGCTGTCTCCTTGCCTCGACTTGCTGAAACAGCCTCCTGAATACTCGTTTTATCCCAGAGTTCAAGCTCAGATCCTTCGATCAGATCAACGGAACATGCCTTGTAAATCTCCTCCTCATCCAGTTCTGAAGAAAGCAGCACGACGAATTGCCGGTAGAGCTGGTCCTCCTGGGGTACCGTCATATTCGGGGCGGTCTGGATGACGTTGGCGATCATTTCCAGGTTATTGAATACAAGATAGACCCGTGGGTACTTAAGTTCCGCCTCCTCTGAAACCTTGACGGTCAACTTGTATATTTTCTCTCCCCTTTCAAGGGCTTCCATGATCTGGGAATACTGAAAATCCCCTATAACCAATTCCCCCTCATCAGCCCGTTCGGTTCCATCCGGGGCAACTGCTCCATACCCCGCCGTTCCGATCTCCGGAGCAAGTCCTGCCAGTTGTTTCAGCTCTCTTATAACCGACCGGCTGTCTACTTCCTCATCACTTTTTCCTATGGAAATTCTTGCAATGATCTCGTGAATCAGATCCGATGCCGAGAAAATGGCATCCATCAGCGGTCTGGATAAAGATACAGTTCCCGAGCGGATACCGTCGAATACATCCTCGAGGCGATGAGCGAGCTCGCTCAAACGGGTAAATCCGAGCAAGGCAGATTCGGACTTCAAGGAATGGGTCAGCCGGAATATTTCGTTTATCGAATCGGGATTGCTGGTGTCTCTCTCCAACTGCAGGAGATTGTCATTTAATTTTTCCAGCAGTTCTTCTGATTCTTCGAGAAATGCCCGCAGCAGTTTTTGCTCATCCAACCTGGAGAACGTCATTTCTTCCTCTATTCCTTGATGGGCACCTCGGGGGCGGTCGAGAGGATTTTAAAGATATCCAGCAGTACGAGCACATGGTCCCGGATTTTCGCGATTCCCCGAACGAACTCAGCCTTCATACCGAATACGGAAGCCGCTTCCGGTGCGATGCTATCCTCATTTAGATCAAGGATCTCCCGAACGCTGTCGACCAGTACGCCGTAGCGACTGTCTTGCCGCTGAAGAATGATCACCCTGCTTTTGCGAGTGATTTCCGCGGCGGGGAGGAAAAAACGACTACGCAGATTGACAACAGGAATTACCTCTCCGCCGATATTGATGACTCCATCCACAAAGGGCGGAGCCGTCGGGACGTCTGTGACATTTTCGTAACGAATGATCTGTGAAACCTCTGTCAGGGCAATCGCGTAATGACCTTCGCCGATCTGGAAAATTACATATTTCTTGCCCATCACCTACCTTGTCGAATTATCTGGTCTTGTTTGCAAGTGTTATTATCAGCTCGATTTCCGCAAGGGTTATACCAAGACGTTTGGCGATCACCGAGGCCGAAATTCCTTGTCTATGCAGCTGGACAACCCGGGTGTGGACGTCCTGCTCCTCCGGTTCCTTGGCCCGCTTCTCCGCCAGCTCCGAATATACCTTGCCCGCCAGTTCGTGCTTTTCAATTTCTCGACGTATAATACCGATTTTTTTATCCGCCTGCTCGATCAGTGACCTGAGACTCTGCACTTTATCTTCCAGCAGAGTGATATTTCTGTCCGTCGTGGAGTTGAGCTCGACAATAATCCTGTCCACCTCCTCCCTTATTGATTCCAGGACTGTCTGAGGATCGAGGGATTTGCTCAACTTTTGTTTGAGGATCAAATAAACAGCGAAAAAGCCGGCGATGAGGAGAGCGCTGTACAGAATAAAGCGTTCCAAAAGTAATCGGCTCCCATTTTACCCGACAAGGTCTACGTGATGACCGAGATCAGGATCTTCGAAAATCTGCTTCTCCTCTTCACTACCGGAACCTCGTGTATCAGACTTTGTCTGTCCCTGGGAGTGCCTGCGCTTTTCCCGCCCTTCCTGCTCTTTTGTTTTCTCAGGGCCCTCCCCTACCTGTTGGGATTGATTCACGGCACTGTCGTCATGCTCCGCCTTTTGGACCATCTCTGTGCCCTGAACAAACTGGTACTGAGGCGTTACATCCCGCTGAACCGCCTGCTCCTTGCCGACCTGACTCAGCTGACTGAACATTATCTGAAGATCAATGGGCAGAAGGGGCATGGGCAAGTCTCCGAGAGAATGTCTGATCCATAGGTTCGTACTTGGTCATACGGATCTCCTTTTCCTCGAGACAGAAGGTAACACTCTTAAACTCGTTCCGAACGATCAGACTCTCATTTTTTATAAAAATCTTCACACCCGGAAATACATGATCGGAAGCGGATACCTTCCCGCTGACTTTGATGGTCTGAAGGTAGGTGTTTATCTCGCTGATAACCCCGTTGATATCTTCCAGCTCCTGGAGAATCTCCGATCGCTTGTCATTGAGCTCTGCAAGATTCTTCTGTTTGTCTTCTGGAAAGTCCCGCTGAACCTTTTTAAGATTCTCAAGAGTACTTATATTCCTGACCAGCTCCTCGAGTTCTTTCTCCAACTCTCCTTTACGAAGCAGGGCTTGGGACAGTTTCTCCTTGCGCTTCGGATCAATCCCGACTTCAAGAATCGTTTCCGTCCCTGCCACCGAACCAAGGGTCTTGGCATGTATTTCATTGGCCGCCCGCAGTCTTCCCCCTACAATAGATGCGCGTTTACCTTGGCAGAGGATCCGTTTGTTGGCATCGACGAAGGAATGTATGATACCGTCGCTGACCAGCACATTTTCATCTACTTCGACCCGAGCGTTCTCAATAAACTTGGCAACCAGATTACTTCCCGCCCGCACTTTCCCCTCGTTTTTGCCAAGTATCCCCTGATGTACGATTATCTCTCCTTCTGCGTCAAGAATACACTTGCCTACGCTCCCCATCACCTCGATATTGCCCGCTGCCTTTACGGTGAACCCGTCCTCGACATTTCCCTTCACAAACACGGTGCCAAGAAACAGAATGTTACCTGTCTTGAAGTTGACATCTCCCTCAACGGTATATATGGGCTCCACGTTGATCTTGTCGCCGATCAGCAACACCTGCCCGTTGATTGTGGAAACGGCACTCATCCCGTCATCGGAAAGCTTGACGTTCTTTCCGATCTCTATCTGAACGTTTTTCCCCGGTTTTGCCGGCAGAGTCTTTCCCGTGACGGTGCGGCCTGCCACCCCCTCCTCAGGGGGCTTCTTGGTGGCAAGGATCTGTCCCGCTTCAACGTTTTCCACTAAATTCAGCTCGCGGAAATCCACTCGGCCGTCTTTTTCTTTGAGCTGCACCTCCTCTCGGTGCAAGTTGAAGTTATACAGGATCTCGGCGTCAGCTCCATTCTCCGGCTTTGTTCCTTCGGCGACCAGCACTCTCTCATTGTAACTGGGATAATCGATGAATTTCCTAATCGCCTCATCGTTGATGCCGTGGACAACCCCACCGGAGTGCAGCAATCCTCTGATTTCATCGAAGGAGAGATCAGCCCCACCCGGCCCTGGTGGTGTCACCGTCATGTAGGATTTCATCTCCATGTCGGTTATATCAACAGACAGGGTAGACTGGCTGGCCGGATTGAATTGATAGTCCCCTATTTTTATATACTCACCGTCTGCATGCCGTACGACTTTTGAGACCAGACCGGAATCAGAGTTTGTTACCCCACGGAGAGAGAGCTTTTCCAGAGCCCGGCGTTCTTGAACCTTGTTCCCTCTACCCGACGGTTTCGTTACTTTCAGAAATATTCCTTCGGAAGTCAGGCGGACGAAAACTTCCCCGTCCTTATCGGCTACAACTTCCTCCTTTTTACCCTCCGCTGCTCCCTGCTCTCCGGCCCTCTCTCCGGCGGCTTCACTCTTCGCCGTTGCCGGATAGGCCAGAATGATCCAATCCTTCCTGCCGACGCCGAGCACGCCCTTCATCCCTTGCTCGATAACCTCATACTCCAGACGCTTTACCGGTATTCCAAGTTCTATCGCAGCTTGTCCGAGCGCCTCTTCTACGCTTGCTCCACTGACTTTCACGGCCTGTTTGGCACGATCCGCCTCCAACTGATCCCGCATGTATTCCCGAACCGATTCAAGAGTGATCATAGAATCCCCCTCTTGATGTGGGACAGCTTGGCCCGCAGTCTAAGGATCGCTTTGGTGTGAAGTTGAGAAATACGGGATTCTGTTACTTCGAGGACTTCCCCGATCTCTTTCAAGGTCAGATCCTCGTAGTAGTACAGAACGAGGACCTTCTTCTCCTTTTCCGGCAGTTCATTGATCGCTTCTACGATGATCCTCTTGATTTCCTCTTTTTCCACAATACTGTCAGGGTTCAGCGACGAAGGGCTCTCGATACTTTCAACGATGGACATCTTGTCGTTGTCCTCGCCGCTGTACCACACCTCGTTCAACGACAGAACCGAGGTTCCGGAAATTTTCAACATGAGTTGGTGAAAATCTTTCATCTCTATCCGCATGGATTTGGCTATCTCTTCATCCGTGGCTGCTCTTCCCAGGGAAGCTTCGAGTTTACGGATGGTCTCCTCCACCTCGCGAGTCTTCTGCCGAACCGATCGCGGTACCCAGTCGATCGTACGCAGCTCGTCGAATATCGCACCCCGTATCCGGGTTACTGCATAGGTCTTGAACTTGACATGCTTGTCGGGATCGAATTTTTCTATGGCATCGAAAAGACCGAACACACCGAATCCAACCAGATCATCGAATTCGACATTGTTGGGCATGCCGATGGCAACTTTACCGGCAACATACTTTACCAAAGGGGCATACTGCTTTACGAAGAAATCACGGATCTTGGTATCCTTTTTCTTTTTGTAAACCCGCCAGAGATCCTCCTCCGTCTTGCCTTCTAACATGATTTCAGCCATAGCAAACTCTCTATTGGTCCTTTTTCATAAATGTCCGTACCGCCCGAGCCAGGTTTTCCGGATCCTGATCTTTTACGATCTCTTCAACCTGGGCGTTCCTTCTGGACTCTTTCGGTGCGGTTGAGCTCTCTTCGGCAGCGGGACTGAACTGGTCGATATCGGGCAGCGTATCCAGATCCTCAAAGTCGGTTACCGGGGACAGCGGCACAGCGGTTGAGTCTAGGATCTGCTCATCGGAGGGTTCCAGGGTTTCCACATCCTCGGACAGAACTTCTGCCTCCGCAGATTCCCCGTCTATGCTCTCCTCATCCAGGACCAGTTCCGCTTCTTCCTCTGTCTGCTCTCCTTCGGGCTCGGCAACCTCCTGCACCAGGCCCTCTACTTCGACAGGGATGTCTTCATCAATGACGATATCCACCTCCTCTCCCGCTCCCGCCTCAACGCTCGCAGGGGTTGCGGAGAGTTCGGGAAGGTATTTTTTCAAGATAACGTTGACGATCAGACCCAGACCAACACAAACCAAGGCTGACAGGACCAACCTGAGGACAATAACACCGAAAGGATTCCCTCCGATGATTCCGGCCATCAGAGACACGAGGGCACCGAAGGCAGCGAATCCGGCTGGTACTTTCCAATTTATCATTCCTTGCCCTGCCTATTCTCTTCAAAAAGCTTAGGGTAAATAAAATCGGTCGTCAAGGTACGTCTGGTAGCCTCGAAATACCTCGAGCCTAAGCACCAAAGAGCCTTTTTAGGAACTTGGAGATTCCGCTTCCCTCCTTAAAATCCATGTTTTCCAAACGACGAACGATATGGTCGATACAAATAGAGGCTTTGCTCTTCGGATCCAGAGTCAAAAAGGGCCGTTGCTTGATGACAGCGTTTTGGACGAGAATATCCTCGTAGACGAAACCAAGATAATCCAGTTTTATGTTCAAGAATTGTCCTGCGATGTTGATCACCCTTTCGGCTACCTTTCTGCCTTCCGTTACCGATCTGACCCGGTTGACCACAAGCTTCAGCCCCAAATCGAGATTGTCGATCTCCGTGGCGATTATCTTCACTATTCCGTAAGCGTCGGTTATGGCTGTTGGTTCCGGGGTGGTCACAATAATCACGTCATCCGAAGCAGCCACGAATGTCAACACATTGTTGGAAACCCCCGCACTGGTGTCAATGATGATGATATCGGCGCTGGACAACTCGTAGAGCTCCTCGATAAAGTCCTTACGCTCCTCTTCGGAAAGATTGGCAATCTTGGAAAAACCACTGGCCCCGGCAACTATCTGAATCCCGTAGGTAGTGTCGAGAAGTATATCTCTCATCTTTTTCTGCTGCCGAATCAGGTGGTAGAGGTTATAGCGGGGAATTACTCCCAAAACGACATTCACGTTTGCCAGACCAAGATCTGCGTCCAGGACAATCACCTTCTTCCCCAACTTAGCGTAGGCCAGGGCCAGATTGATTGCGATATTGGTCTTTCCGACACCCCCCTTTCCGCTGGAAACGGAGATGATGCGGGAAGCTTTCTGCGGAGGCGAATCTTCGATCCGGGATGAAGGTTCTTTATTACGCATGATCTCTCGTAGTTTCTCTGCCTGATCAGCCACTGTCAACTCCAAAATGCATCATTTATCTTCACCCGCTCTCCAAAACGTTTTTCCAGTCGTTCCCGGTTGATGTGAAATCCATCGAGATTCATAAGCAACCGTATAATCGAAGCCTGTTCGATATCCTGGGGCACCGACTGTCCATCGGCGATATAGGAGATTGGTTTGCGAGAAGCGGCAAGCACACTGATGATATTCCCTATCCGGAGGGTTTCATCGATTTTTGTTAAAATGACCGCTCTATATTTGAAAGGCTCAAAAGTCTTCAAGATTTCTTCCACGTCCGATGCCTTTGTCGTGGCGCTGATGGCTAGATGGATCTCGCTGCGTGTCCCAGCAGCGTCCAGCACATCCTTCATTTCGGCTAATTTGGAGAGATCCCGGGGGCTGCGGCCGATGGTATCTACCAGGATCAATCCGGTACCTTCAGCCATGGCCAGGAACTTTTTGAACTCTCCCACACTTTCGACGCAGGTCACGGGAATTCTCATGATTTCCGCGTAGGTCTCGATCTGCCGCAAAGCGGCGATCCGGTAATTGTCAATCGTTACGATCCGCACTTTGGGAGATGCAGAGTTCGAACCGCTGACTCCAAAAACGGCGGCCAGCTTGGCAATCGTCGTGGTTTTTCCCACGCCGGTGGGACCGACGATGATAAATACCTTGGAGCTCTGCTCACCCTGATCCGGTATCTGCAGCGCCGGATAGATTTGAATCTTATCTCCGATCCAGTCCAAGACCTGGGTCTGAAGGACGGAAAAGTTGTCCAGGTCTTCGAGGGAGAACTCTTTACGCACACGAGTGAGTATTTCTTCTATAAACGGCGGCGAGAAGTCGTTATGCTGGAGGATACTCTCGATTCGCAGCAAGCCGCTGGGCGTATCGGCGGGGAGTTTCTTCCCTCCATCATCTTTGGATAGAGTCTCCTTTAAGCTCTGGATCTCATTGAGAATCAGCTGCAATGACTGCTCTCTTCGGGCGTCTGCCAGTATCTTCTGCCGGGATTCCTCTAATGTGGCTGCGGATGTTGCTGTGGGTTTGTTTTTGGGTTTCTGGCTAATGTATCCCGTTATCTCCACACCCTCCCGGGCAAACATACCGAGAACCCCTCCACGGCGGACAGTCTTGTGGGTCAAGATCCGTGCTTCCTGGCCGTACTGCCGCCTCATCTGTTCAAGGGCCTCTCTGGGAGTGGGAGCCTCGATCGTGAAATACTGCAGATCTTTCTCGATCATTCTTCGATCCTTATCTCACCGAGCGTTTCGATTTTTACATCCGGAACAATCTCCGGAACCGACAGAACGACCAGATGAGGTATCTCTCGTATCGTGCCGCTTTTGATCAGGGGCCGGGCTGCTTCGGAGCAGAGAATCACCGGCAGGTGCCCCTGCTGCTGGACGGCGCGTACTGAATTTGTCAGGGAAGTAATCCATTTCCGTTGCATCTGGGGTTCAAGAGCTGCGGTAGGACCCGCGGCGGTATCCACCCTGGCCTCTATGATCATCTGCTCGAGATTCGGATCCAGGGTCATCACATGAATTGTCTTATCGTCACCGCTGTAGTGCAGACAGATCTGCCGCCCAAGAGCCTGTCTGACCTTCTCCACGAGAAAGGCGGTGTCCTTACTCACAGAACCGTAGTCGGCCATGGTTTCTAGAATGACCACGATATTTCGAATGGAAACCTGCTCCCGCAGCAACCTCTGCAGCACTTTTTGTATCTCCCCTACAGAGAATCCTTTGACCACCTCCTCCACAACCGTGGGGTAGTCATTTTTCAGGGTATCAAGGATCGACTGGACCTCTTGACGACCGAGAATTTCCCCTGCATGGGTTTTGATGATCTCGGTAAGGTGGGTGGCAATGATCGAGGGTGGATCTACGACGGTATAGCCCAGCCGCTCTGCTTTTTCCCGCTCTGTCTCCGCAATCCAGGTTGCGGGCAATCCAAAGGCGGGATCCTTCGTGGGTTCCCCCTCCAGCTCTTCTTTGATCCCCCCCGGATTGATAGCCAGGTAGCTGCCCATCTTGATCGCCCCTCGCCCCACTTCGACTCCCTTGATTTTAAAGCAGTATTCCGAGGGTTCGAGACGCATATTGTCGATAATCCGAATCCTCGGTACCACCAAACCCAAATCCAGGGCTGCCTCTCTGCGGATGCGGGTAATTCTATCCAGCAGCTCGGCTCCTTTGTCCTTGTCTACCAGAGGAATCAATCCGTAGCCGATCTCGAGGGACAGCGGATCCAGGGGCACTACAGGGGATATCTCTACTGGAGCAACCTTGGCTCTGGTCTCCGCTTCCTTGACCCTCTCTTTTTCTTCCGCCGCCTGCTTCCTCCGCCTCAGGGTCAAGCCCAGACCCGCCAACATTCCCCCAAGTGGAAACAGGACGTACCAGGGAAATCCGGGCAGCACGGCGAGAACCCCTAGAAAACCGGCTGCGATCAGATATGGACGGGATTGAAAGGAGAATTGACGGGTTACGTCCAGGCCGAAAGATTCATCGGATACGGCCCGGGTCACGATAACACCTGTAGATGTGGAGATGAGCAGAGCGGGCAGCTGGGTTACCAGGCCGTCACCTATGGTCAGGGATACGTAGGTATCCAGAGCCACGTTGAACGGCTCCCTGTGGATCGTCATACCCACGATCATACCACCGATAATATTTATTAAGGTGATGAGAATCCCCACCTTGACGTTCCCGGCCACGAATTTCGAGGCACCATCCATGGCTCCGTAAAAATCCGCCTCCCGCTGAAGCTCGCTTTTCTTTCGAGTGGCTTCCTCTTCGGTGATCAGTCCCGAGTTGTACTCCGCTTCGATGGCCATCTGCTTGCCGGGAAGGGCGTCCAGGGTAAAACGGGCCGCTACTTCAGCAACCCTGGTGGAGCCCTTGGTAATGACAATAAACTGCACAGCGATGATAATCACAAAGATGATCAACCCGATAACGTAGCCTTCCAGCCCCCGAGCACCCACAACAAATGTTCCGAAGGCCCGTATCAGCTTGCCTTGAAACTGACTGCCCTGGGAGAGGATCAGCCTGGTGGAAGAGACGTTGAGAGCCAGCCCGAAAACCGTTGCGATGAGCAGCAGTGTGGGAAATACACTAAAATCGAGGGCATGCCGCGTGTAGAGAACGATCAAAATAGTGAGCAGGCTCAAGACGATGTTCACCGACATCAGGGTATCGAGGACGAAGGCGGGAAGGGGAATGATCAGCATCATGATGACGGCAATGACACCAACGGCTACGAATACGTCACTCCTCCGCGCACCCGTTATGGTTGGTACTCCTCTTACATCCGCCATTTATTCACCTCTTTCACCGTCGCTTCACGGCTGGCGCAGACGCCACCCTTCGTGATGCTTACGCAGGCACCTGACGGTTACCCATTTTGTACACCTCAGCAAGAATAATCGCCATCACCTCGTAATATTTCTCCGGTATTACATCCCCAATCTCCACTTCCTGATACAACGTGCGGGCCAGGGGTTTGTTCTCGACCAGCGGAATATCGTTTTCCTTGGCGATTTCCCGGATCTTCATGGCAATGGCGTCCACCCCCTTGGCCGTAACCATGGGGGCTTCCATAACCAACCGGTCGTACTCCAAAGCCACCGAATAGTGGGTCGGGTTGGTTATCACAACATCCGCCTTGGGCACAGCCCGCATCATATTCCGAGTCAACAGGTCACGCATTCGCTCCCGTAATCGACTCTTTATCAGAGGGTCTCCCTCGTACATTCGCCGCTCTTCTTTGATTTCCTGACGGGACATTTTCAGAGATTCTCTGTGCTGCCGCCGCTGAAACAGATAATCCGGAATCGAGAGCACCATCATGGCAAGCGCCGCTTCCACAATTATCCGGAAAGCGATGGAAACAACGAGTCGAAAAGCCACCATGTGGTGCATATCCATGAGATTGACGAGCTTGGGCAGCTGGACTCGTATATTGATGAAAGCAAGAGCGAAGATCACCGCCACTTTCAGTAAGGTCTTGCCGAGATTGAATGCAGCCTCCCCGGAGAACAGGGCTCTTCTGAAGAAACGACCGAATCGCGGCACGATTCTATCCAGATCCGGAGTGATCGGTTTTGAAGAAAAGAGAAATCCCACCTGTAATACATTACCCAGGAATGCCGCCAGGAAAGCCACCAACAGCACCGGTAAAGTGAGCCTGAAAAAGTAGTTGTAGAACGCCGGGACCAGCCCCGCATCCGAGGTGATGTCCAGCTCCGTTGCGCGTTGCAGAAAGAAGCGCAGCATGGAAAGAACGTTTTTCAGAAAGTAGGAAGAGATCAAGCCCAGAGTAGCGATCCCGAATAAAAGCACCAGGGAGGAGCTCAGCTCAACGCTCTTGGCTACTTTACCTTCCTCACGAGCCTTGCGCAGTTTGTGCTCGGTAGGCTCTTCGGTTCGACCTTCGTCCTCGGCGGCGAACCATTGGAGATGAACGTCGAAGGGGGTACGCTCCCTAAAAACTGGGGCACTAGTGGGACAAACGGTTGCATAACAGCAGTTCGTGGCGCCTGCGCCTTCACGAAGGGTGGCGCCTGCGCCTTCGCGTAGCGTGGCGTCTGCGCCAGCGAACCATTGGAGATGAACGTCGAAGGGGGTAGAGCCATGAAATCGGTCTTGTGATTTCAGGTTCGCGTAGCGTGACGTCCTCGTCCTCGCGCAGCGTGACGTCCTCGTCCTCGCGTAGCGTGACGTCTTCGTCCTCGCGTAGCGTGACGTCTTCGTCAGCACAAGCAGATCGTCTACCACGACTTATCCTCCCGATCCTTTGAGACTCGTTATAATCGTTCCCAGTTGCTCAAAGCCGCCTTCGAGCAACCTGCTGAACGCCCCGATGAGAAAGGGTGTGGCCGCCGCAATGATGATCAGCGCAGTGCCGATGGCGATGGGGAAGCCCATCATCAGCAGGTTCATCTGAGGGGCGGCTTTGGCTAACAGCCCCATGGTTACCGATACAAGAAGCAAGGTACCCAAGATCGGAAAGGCAATCGTCAGGGAATTGACGAATAGCTCTCCGAGACTGCGTAAAAACAGCGACAGCAGGTACGATCGCCCGGCAACAAGATCGACCGCTCGAATCGACTGAAACGACCTGTATACACCGACGAGAAGCAGCTTCTGGGCGCCGGAGATTACCAGGAATGTGAACATTCCCGCGATATTGAGGAACTGTCCCATCAGGGGGATCTCTATCTGGGCCAGCGGGTCAAAGACCTGGGAAGCTCCGAAACCCATCTGAAGTGAGAAAAATTGGCCGGCGACCTGAAAAACGGCGAAAATAATGTTCAGAAAAAAGCCGAGGATGATACCGATCATGGCTTCCCCCACGACTACGAGGAAGTAGTCCACGGCATTCTCAGGAAGGAGATAACCCTGCTCAGCGACCCAGGGAAAAATCGCCGCAGATACGAACAGAGCGAATCCGAGCTTGGCCGTCTGGGGAATCGCCCCTGAGGAAAGCAGCGGCGCGACCTGGATTAAGGCTACGACCCGCACAAAAATTATGAGAAATACACGGAAATTTACGACCAGGGTTCCGATCACAGGCTACCCGCCTAACCCCGGGATTCGACCGAACAATCTCAAGGTGAATTGAACCATGGACACAATGATCCACGGTCCGAAAAGAATCAGAGCTCCGAGAATGGCTGCGATCTTCGGTACGAAGGTGAGGGTCTGCTCCTGAATCGAGGTCGTCGCCTGGAAAATCGAAATTATTAGCCCGACCAGCATCCCCACCAGCAGCAGGGGTGCGGCGATCATCAGTGCCTGAAGCGCCCCGCTGCGGATCAAATTAATGGCAAATCCTATCGACACTTGTCCCCTCCTTCTTCTATTATCGGAAACTCTGCACGATCTGAAGGGTGAGAAGATTCCACCCATCCACCAATACAAACACGATCAGCTTGAAGGGAAGTGAAATCATCACGGGCGGAAGCATAATCATACCCATAGACATAAGAGTGGAAGCCACCACGATATCGATAATGATAAAAGGGATGAACAGAAGGATCCCGATTTTGAAAGCCACGGTGAGCTCGTGCAACACAAAAGCGGGAATGAGAACCTCCGTAGGTACATCGGCGAGCGTATTCGGTTTGGGCAGCTCGCGCATTCTCATAAACAGGCGGATGTTCTCCGGGTCGTTCTGCATCTGCCTGTACATGAACAACCGCAGAGGGCTTTCAGCTTTCCTGTACATCGATTCGATCCCGATCTCCCCCTCGGCAAAAGGTTTGAAGGACTCATTGTAGATTGTGCTGAACGTAGGCCACATGATGAACAGCGAGAGAAAAAGAGCCAATCCCATCAGAATCTGATTCGGGGGAACCTGTTGAAGGGACAGGGCGCGCTTGACGAAATCGAAGACAATAGCGATTCGCAGGAACGAAGTCATGAGAATGAGAATCGAGGGTGCCAGGGTGAGCACCGCCAGAAGCAGCAGCAGCTGCATCGAAAGAACGACCTCCCGATTGCTCTGCGCTTCCCGCACGTTCAGGTCAACGTAGGGAAAGGGCGCGCCGGGTGCCGCAGGCCGTAAGCCTGTATCTTGGGGGAAGGCAACGCCGGGCGGGAGCAACATTACAGATACGAATAGCAGTAGCAGAGTCTTTTTTTTCATTTCCCCTCCCAGTTAAATGACGTCTCTATAGCTTCTCCAAGCGTTGTCTCTGTTGCTTCATGAAATCAATCGTATCCCCTACTGAAGACCCTTGTTGTTTTGCTGATTTCAGAAAGGAGTGGAAAAAATGTGAAAATCCTTGAGTCGCTCGGGTCTGCATCTGCGATTGTTCCAGGGCTATCGTGTCCAGAGTTTCCTGGTTTTTTATTTCCGAAATAAGGGAGATGCTCCCTTCGGCAGCACCCACCAAGAAAACCTGCTTTCCCAGTTCAACCAGGTGCAAAGCACGGTTTCCCGTCAGGTTACGAGTCCCGAGCAGGTGTATAAGATCGTTTTGTGGAAGTTGACGCCGCATACCACGTTTGAGCAGCCAAAAGATCAGGTAAATCACCCCGACAACTGCGGCCAGGATCAATACCATACGCAGGAAGTCCAATGACGAAACGAGCGGTCCTCCCTGCACCTCCTCGGTTTCGGCAACCTCTGCCGGCTCGCCGCTGTCAAGGATAAGCAACGACTCCTCAAGAGGACGTTCCGCCGCTGCCTTCGAGTTGGTATTTTCGGCGCTCTCCTGTGCCTGGGAACTGAGGATCGGCGCGAGAAGAAGCACCAGTAAAAACAGTCGAGGCCTACTTCGACCCCAAAACGGCGTCTGATGTGTGGATTTCACGTTCCCCTCCCAAAAACTCTAAGACCTTTATTGTACGCTAATCTTAAGTTTAAGTCAAATCACTCATCCTCTGCATCGGTGAAACAATTTCTGTTACCCGGACACCGAAGTTTTCATCGATAACCACGACCTCGCCTTTGGCGATGAGCTTGTGATTTACAAGAATGTCCACTGGTTCGCCGGCCAGCTTGTCCAGTTCGATGATCGTACCTTCACCGATACCCAAGATCTCCCGAATCAGCTTTCGGGTCCTACCCAGCTCCACGGTCAGCTCCATATATACGTCCATGAGCAGCCCGATATTCCCCTGTTCGCCCTGCGCACCGGAGCTCTGAAGATTCGCGAACTGCACCGGTTGAACGTTCGGCGGAGCCTGGCTCGAGCCCATCCCCAAGCCCTGAGGGGCTCCAAAAGCCTGTCCGAAGGTCTGGGCGATACCTGCCTGAGCTCCGGGAGACGGAGCACCCCCACCTGCTCCAGCGGCGAAACCAGGGGCGGCGGCTGATGCAGCGCCGGTCTCCGGCGCGGCTCCAGCGGTTATATTGAGTATCTCCTTGGCCAAAGACAGAGAGTACAACTCCACGAGCTGAGCGGGATTCTCCCCTTCGATCATCAGTGGGTACTGCAGTTTGACGACCACCTCGCCCTGGGGCAGGCGAACCTTGTCTTTTGTGGCCAGCTGAAAATCCGGCGGGGCATTCTGTATCGTTTTAGCGCTCTGATTGGCGATCTCGGTGGCCACCGGCCCGCTGATCTGGGACAGGGCCTCGGCTACCGCGGAAAGAGCAGCGTCGTCGAGCTCGACTCCGCTTTGACCCATCATCAAGCCGGCGACAGCCCGGGCGGTAGCTGAATCTACCAGATAGGAATGTTCCCCCTGCACCGCATCCGTAAAATCTAGCTTCACATCGACAGCTTCGTCGGGGAGCTGGTCCAGTATCTCTTCTCCCATCACCAGCTCGAGAGTAGGCCTCTCCAGATTGACATTTTTCCGCGTCAGTATGGACAGATTCGAGGCCTGAGAGGCAATGACACCCTCAAGGAGCGTTAAAAAACGTGCCTTTTCCTCGTCCGAGAGAGGCTCGCTTCCTCCCCCGAAACCCGTGTCGATTTCCAAGCTCTCCGTTTCCTGCAATAATGCATCAATTTCGTCTTGGGATAGTGATCCGTCGCTCATACCTCTTCCTCCCCACCGGTGGTTAGTTCCTCAAAATCCGCCTGGTCAATATCTTCCAACTTCTTGATCACCTGTACGGCCATCTTGTTCCCCAGTACTCCGGGACGGCAGAGGAACTTCCTTCGCTCGCCGATCCGCATTGTCATCGGATCGTTGACCCTGATTGAATCCAGGCGAATGATATCCCCGGCTCGCAGGGCCAGCACATCACGGACCTTGATATCCATACAACCAATCTCAGCCATCATCGTGACTGTCACTGCGGCCAGACGATCCCGCAGTATGTTCAAATTTTCCGTCGTGGTTCCGCGTCGAGTCGAAGCGTACCAGTATTGGGCCGAGAGCTTCGAGATGATCGGCTCTATCGTGAGATAGGGGATACAAAGATTCATCATTCCCTCTACCTCACCGACTTTGGTCTCCAGAGTAATCAGGATGACCATTTCCGAAGGAGGCACAATCTGGGCGAACTGAGGATTGGTTTCAATTCCGCCGAGACGGGGTCGAAGATCGATCACGGTGCTCCAACTCTCCCGCAGGTTTCCCAGAACCCGGACAATGATCCCCTCCATGACAGCCTGCTCGATATCCGTGAGATCTCTGGAGAACTTCGCCCCTTCACCCTGACCTCCAAAGAGCCTGTCGATGACCGAAAAAGTGATGGCCGGGTCGATCTCCAGAATCGCCGAGCCTTTGAGGGGATCCATATCGATTACCGCCAGAGTTGTCGGGTTGGGAATCGAACGGATGAACTCTTCGTAGGTGAGCTGATCCACGGAAGCCACATGGACATGTACCAAACTGCGAAGTTGAGCCGACATCGAGGTCGTGGTAAGCCGGGCAAAGGTTTCGTGCATGATCGAAACCGTGCGGATCTGGTCTTTGGAGAACTTGTCCGGCCGCTTGAAATCATAGATCTTGATCTTGCGCTGGTCCCGCGGCTGGTGGATCTCCTCTGTTGAGATCTCTCCGGCTGAGATCGCCGAAAGCAGTTGGTCTATCTCGTCCTGGGATAGTACTTCCGCCATGAAATAAAAACTCCTACTGGGTCACCACAAAATCCCGGAAAACTACCTGCTCGATCTGACCTTCCTTGAGCACTCGGTTGATGCTGCTCTTCAATTCTTCCTGAATCTGAGCATAGCGCTCAGGCCTGAGCTGAACGCTTTTCTTGTTGCTCAAATACAGAAGAACGATGTTCTGTATTTCCCGCTTTCTGGCCGCGATTTCGATTGCCAGCTGCTGCTTGCCCGGTTCGTACCCCAGGCTTATCCGCGCACTGAAAATCGCCGGCACTTCGTCGGAGGTAACCCCGCGTATCTCCTCCAAAGTATCATCGTAATTCAAAGGTTCCGGCCGTGCACTGTACGCCGGAGATATCTCCCGGAGTTCAGAACCAGCCCGGCCCCGATTTACCAGGTTGAAGGTCACGACCGTGGTGGTAACCCCCAATATAACGAAACCCAGACCTATCGCCACCCATTTGAGAATTCGTACTAGAAAGGTGGGCAGGAAACCCGCTTTTCTCCCTGCTGGAGCTATCTCCTCGGGTCCCGCACCTACATCCTCTAAACTCAAGCCCTCTTCGTCGGACATGAACAGCTCCTACATACAAATTTAGAGAAATTGTCCCGGCAAATCAAACCCCTCATAAATGCCCCTCTGTAAGCAGAACAATATCCACCCGACGGTTATACGCTCTACCCTCCCGGGTATCGTTCGAGGCCAGGGGTACGGTGTCGGCGAATCCCGCCACCTGGCACTTACGCTCATCCACCCCGAAATCCACCAGGTAATGGAGAACATTGACCGCCCGGGCAGCGGATAGCTCCCAGTTCGTTTCCCACTCTCCCTCCGGATCGGTCGGAATATTGTCCGTATGCCCCTCGATGCGGAACTTCCGCCCGCTCAGATCCGGAGAGCTCATCAGGGTTGCCACTTTCTGCAACACCTGCCGGGATTCCTCGATATTGATTTCGGCGCTGGCCGGTTCAAAAAAAGAATCCGCGGCCAAGGAAATGATCAATCCCCGCTCGTCCTCCTTGATGCGTACCTTCTTGGTCTTGAGCTCCGGTTGGAACTGGGAAATCGCGGTTCTCCGAGCCTTGTCCAGAGCCTTTCCCGCCTCCCTTGAAGGCAGGCGCATGATCGTGTGTCCCAGCTCGGCCAGCTTGCCGCCCTGGAGGGTGTTACCACCCCGGAGGGAACCGAGGCCTTGAAAGGCCGCCAGAATCATCCGCAGTTCCGCCCCATCGATCTCCGCGGTGGTGAACATCAAAATGAAGAACGTCAGCAGCAGAGTCGTCATGTCCCCGTAGGTGACAAGCCACTGGGGGGACCCCTCTTCGACCTTCTTCTCTTTCTTTTTCGGTACGGGCATCGTTCCTGTTCTACTCCCTCACCGCTTCCTGGCGCACCGCCTCTCTACGAAGCGGCGGCAGGAAGGCGAGGAGTTTTTCCTCAAGTATTCGCGGGTTGTCCCCTGACTGGATGGAGAGGATTCCTTCGATCATGATCTCCTTCACCAGACTTTCCCCGTCGTCCCTGTCCTCCAGCTTGCGTTTGACCGGTAAGAACACCAGATAGCCCAGAACCGCTCCGTACAGGGTGGTGACCAAAGCGGTGGACATACCGATACCGATGGCCGACTTGTCCTCGATCTGGGCGAGCATGGTGATCAGGCCGATCAGCGTTCCAATCATTCCGAAAGCCGGGGCCAGCTTGCTCCAGTCGTCGAAGATGCCGATGCCGATGGCGTGACGCGTCTGGATCTGGTTGAGCTCGTTGTAGAGAATGTTCTTGATGATGTCAGGATCTGTGCCGTCCACGACCAGCTGGATTCCCTTTCGTAAAAATTCGTCCTCCACCTCCTCCAGATCGTCCTCCAATGCCAAAAGGCCCTCACGGCGGGCCTTCTCGGAGAAGGTGACCAGCTGACTGATGATACGTTCCTCTTCATAGTTGGGAATTCGCAAGGTAAGGCGGAAATAACGCATGATGCCCAACACCCGGCTCAATGGGTTGGCCACCATGAGAGCACAGAAGGAGCCCACGACCGTTATGAAAATCGAGGCTATGCTGACAAAGCCCATTGGAGATCCGCCGGTCCAAAAAATGCCAACTACCAGGGCTGAAAATCCCACCAACAGCCCGACAACCGTCGCTAGATCCACACGCTACTCCTCGTTCTTAAAAGCCCCGATAAGCCTGCGATAGCTCAAGATTCGCTCCAAAATTTGCTCATACGGCTCGCGTACCACGAGCCGCTTCCCGGAGAGCATGACCAGAGTTGTGTCTGGATTGGACTCAATGTATTCAATCTGGTGGGGATTCACATAGTAGGTTCTCCCATCAAGTCTGGTCACCTCTATCATCTATTTCATCTAATTCCTTTACCGTTTCAATGTCAACAGCTCTTGGATCATCTGATCGGAGGTCGTAATGGTTCGCGAATTGGCCTGGAAACCTCTCTGTGTCACGATCATGTCTGTGAACTGCTCAGCCAAATCTACATTGCTCATCTCCAGAGCGCCGGCAATGATTTTCCCCTTTCCGGCGATTCCCGCCGCATCGATACGCGCTTCTCCAGAGTTGTTGGACACCTCGTAGGTGTTCTCACCGGCCTTTTCCAATCCCCCCGGATTTGTAAAGCTGGCCAACGCGACCTGCCCGATGGCTCGATTGGTGCCGTTGGTGTACACTCCCGTAATCACCCCGCTCTGATCGATCTTGAAACTCTCCAGATAGCCCATGGGATACCCGTTCTGGATGATCGCCTTTGTCGAGCTCTTCTCGGCAAACTGGGTCACGGCGTTCCTGTAGCTTCCCACCTCTCCAAGATTAAGGTTGAACAGCTGGCGTACGGCCACCTCTCCGGCTGGAATTGTGGCTTCCGGGACATCGAAAGATACCTGAACCTGCAGCGTCCCTTCGGCGATTGTATCCCCTTGAGCGTCCAGAACCGCCGCCAGAGAGCCAAAGTTGTCAAAATCGATGAAGAATAGATTATCCGTGTTGTTGGCCGCCCCCACTTCCACCAGCGTATTGGTGGGAATCTCGGCAGCCGGATCCACGATTACTTCGGCCTGCCACCGGTTGGCGATTCCAACTACCTTGGTGAAATTGACCTGCAGCTGATGGACATTCCCGAAAGAATCATAGATATCGAAAGTTGTAGACCAGGTTCCGTCTAGAACCGTTTGCGGAGCCGCTCCGGGGGGAATCTCGGTGGTGCGTTTGTCCAGATTACAGGCCAGCTCGACCTCCGTGGTGGCCGCCGCCGGATCTTTGTCCCCGACGGGAATGATCAGGTCATCGATGTCGGAAGCGGTATTGATCGTGGTAATCCCGTCAATCGTGATGGCCTGCCACCCCTGAACCCGCAATCCATTGGCGGGATTGACCAACCGGCCGTCCCGATCGATGCCAAACGAGCCGTCACGGGTGTAGAAGCGTTTTTCACCGTCTTGCAGGATAAAGAAACCCTCCCCCTGGACGGCCAGATCCGTCATCACTCCGGTCGTTTGCAGCGACCCCTGGGTATGAATCGTGTCGATGGTGGCGATCACCATCCCCAGGCCGACCTGTTTCGGATTGATTCCGCCCACCTCATCGGTGGGTTTGGCGGCGCCTGAGAGGGTCTGAGAGAGCATATCCTGGAAATTGACCCGCCCTTTCTTAAACCCAGTAGTGTTGATATTGGAGATGTTATTTCCCAGAACATCCATTCGAATCTGGTGGTTCTGGAGACCGGAAACACCGGAATAAAGCGAACGCATCATGGCTTTACTCTGTTCCTCCTTGCTATTCCTTCACACTCACGATTTGTGAGACGTCGTAGTATCGGCCCTGTACCAGTATTTGTGGAAACTCACTACCTGTGATTTCCTCAACCCTCCCAGATATTTTGCTTTCCCCCAGTACGATATCAACGGTCTTCCCCAAAAGCCCAATCGCCTGGCTCTTGGCCATGACTCCAAACACCTTTGCCAGTTCGGCGCTCATGTTTGTCATCTGTTCCAAAGTGGAGAACTGAGCCATTTGAGCCACGAACTCTTTGTCTTCAAGCGGTGAGGTTGGGTCTTGGTGGGTCAACTGGGTCAGAAGAATCCTCAAGAAGTCGTCTTTCCCCAGAGTTTGACCCTGCCCGGCCGCTTTAGCCGGATTCAGGGCCGTGTTGTAATTCTCCACCTGTCTGGTCAGATTCACCAGATCATCGGCTGAAAGTAACGATGTTATGTCCATTGCCCTTCTCTTCCTTCGCTTCGTTTAGCCGGTCTACACGAAAAGATTTATCAGATCATAGTCCGGCTTTATATCCAAAAAAAGCGGTATCGCCCTCTCGAACTCTTGGGAGCTACCGCTCCACGAACCTAAACGCGGGGCTTCCATCTCCCCCTTGTTTTGGGCAGTCCCTTCCCAGCTCCGCCGATGTCCGACAGAGACCTCCAAACCGGCCGTTTGAAAACCTTCCTGGCGCAATGCGTTTCTCAAATTGTCCAGACTGGATTCAACCAGTTCCTTAACACTATTATTGTCGACAACTATGCGGCCCTCTAAACTGCTTTCGCTCAAAGCCAGCCGGATCCGAACGCTCCCGAGGTTCTCCGGTTTGAGCACCAGCCGGATCTCTCCGGCGCCTCTACCTTTGAGGATGATTCCCGTCTGTTTCACCACCTCCGGTACGAAGCGCTCTTGAAATCTTTGGAGTAAACCTTGAGTTCGTACACTCTGAGCCGCCTCCGCAGTGGGTGCCGGAGCTCTCTGGGCGTAATTGCCCCGGAACAGAACGGAAAAATCCTTCTCCAAGCCCTCCGCCGAGCCCGCTTTGCCGTCGCTGCGGACCACAGCTGCTTTGGCGGCGGTCAATCCTTCCCGACGCTGTTCCGCCTCCGCCCACTCTTTACGTAGATCCAGAACCACAACCTTGGCCCGTTTTCCTTCTTTTCCGGCTGCAACCACCTTGTCGATGCTGGAATTCTTGGCAAGTTTGACATCCCTTGCGGGTCCTGTCTGGGCTTTGTTCAATCCCTTGCCGGTTGTGATTACATTGAGCCCCCTCTCCTCGCCAATTGTTCTGGCCAGGCGGTCGAGCATTTCGACCAGCTTTCGTTTTCTCCGGCCCAGCTTTCCAACAGCCGACTCCACTGCTACAGGGGCACGGTCAGAAGAAAAGAGGGTGTTGGATTTTGAGTTATTGAGTCCGAGAACTTCGGTAAAATTCACCAATTCCTTGGGACTGAGCTGAGACAGCAGACTGGAAAGATCCTCCAGGTTGACGCCGGCGAGGAACTGTTCAAGTTCCTTCCACAGATCTTTACCCGTGGGTTTTCGGACTTGTGCCCGCGTCTCCCCGGACTCTGATTCTACAGGCGAGCGGGCGTTCGATCGCCGGGCTTCCTCGAGGTTCTTGGCAAAGCGTCCGGGAGCCTCCCCCACTTTTCCACCGGTCTTTTTTCCCCCGAGAGCCTGGGCGGCTGGAGACGCGGGGCTTTGAGCGACTGCCTCTGTCTTTACGACCGTCGGGGAAGCAAAATCTGAAAGGAGCAAATTTTAACCCCCTGTCTTTCGCGACATTTTCCGTTGAAGAACCGCAGCCCGGTCGGGGGGCATCAGGGAGAGCCAGTAGGATACCAGGGAAACCTCCCCGGCTGCCTGGGCCTGCTCCTCTGTCATACGAAAGATGTCGATCACGTCCTGATCTTCCATCTGCAGCAGAATTTTCACGGCGTTTTCCGGGGGCATGCCTACCAGATAATCCGCATTCTGCCGCAGGTTTACTCTTCTATTTTCGAAAGCCTGCAAACGTTCATTAAATACTTTTTCTCGATCCTCAACCGTCTTTTCCCGCTCCTCCAACTGCTCCATCATCTGACTGACCTCAGCTTGCCTTGCTTCAAGCTCCTGCTCCCAGGCATTCAATTCCTCGGAACGAATCGACAACGCCTCGAGTTGCTTAGCCAGCCTTTCCTTTTCCAACAGCAGCGGATCCTCGGCATCCACTACGATCTTCTCCCCCCGGATCATGGTGAATACGGGAGCCAGCAATCCCCTAGCATCCACAATTCCGAGGTAATCAAACCAAACCAGCCCACCCAACACGAGAACCGCCACCAGGAGCAGAAGGATCAGAATCCGGAAACCCGCTCCGACTGAACTGTAATCCGTCACGGCTCTATCCCCCCTCACAGGCTTTTTCTGATAAACTGGCTGGAGTTCAAGTCATCGTTGATCTTAAACTCTTCCAGCTTTGCCTGTGCGTAATATTCCGACTCTCGCTTGCTTTTGAGTTTTTCGAGCACTTTCTTATCCCGCGAGACCTCTTGATACTTTTTCTGCACCTCCGAGCGGCGGCGCAGCTTTTCTTCCAATTCCTTTTTGAGTTTCCTCTCTTCCAGGTTCATCCTGTTAATGTAGTGTTCCCTATAGGTGAGAAGGGACAGATCCAGCTCGTGTCCTCTCTTGATATCTGTGTAGAACGCTACCCGAGCTGCAACGCTCGCCTCAGTGATCCTACGGGACAGCCGGATACAGTGTCCCGAGGCGGCCGCCAGCTTGGCCAGCCACTGCCGTTCCCGATAGGAACGAAGCTCAAGTAGCCGCTCGAGCCTGAAGTGAAAGCGCTTCACTCCCCAATTCCTCCTCCGGGATGGATATTCCGACGATCTCGCCCAAGCGACGATACGTTTCCTCCATGGGAAATTTCTCATCGATAGCCTGGACGAGGAACTCGTTGATCTCCGGCATCTTGGCAATCGCCTCGTCAATCTCGGCGTTCGACCCTTCCACGTATGCTCCTACGTTGATCAGATCTTCCGCCTCTCTATAGGTGGCGAGCATCCGGCGCAAGCTTCCGGCGGCTTTCTTGATATTCGGTCCTGTCACCTTCTCGGCTAATCTGGACACGGACTGTAGGACGTCCACCGCGGGGTAGTGGTTTTTCTGGGCTAGATTGCGGGTAAGCACTACGTGCCCGTCGAGAATACCCCGTACTGCATCGGAGATCGGTTCGTCTAGATCATCCCCCTCTACCAGGACGGAATAGAAACCGGTCACAGTCCCCTTAGGGGAGGTTCCGCTTCGCTCCAGCAGCTTGGGAAGCAGTGAAAATACCGAAGGTGTGAATCCACGGTTCGCCGGCGGCTCGCCTACGGCCAAGCCGATCTCTCGCTGCGCCCGGGCAAAACGAGTCACCGAATCGAAGAGCAACATGACGTCTTTGCCTTGATCACGGAAGTACTCGGCGATCGCCGTGGCTACATAGGCGCCCCGAATTCTCGATAGGGGAGGCTTGTTCGAGGAGGCGACGACAAGCACCGAATGTTTCAGACCATCCGGTCCCAGGTCGTTTTCAATGAAGTCCCGCACTTCCCGGCCGCGTTCACCGATCAGGGCGATAACGCTGACGTCGGCGGAGGTATTGCGGGCAATCATACCGAGAAGGGTGGATTTGCCGATACCGCTGCCGGAGAATATACCCATCCGCTGCCCCTTGCCTACCGTGACCAGGGAGTCTATGGAACGGATTCCCGTCCCGATCTTCTGTTCGATTCGGGGCCGGCGAAGCACATCTGGAGGGGACTGGTAGATTGGGTACCAGATGGAAGAACCGATGTCCCCTTTGCCATCGATAGGCTTTCCCATGGCATCCAACACTCTGCCCAGCAGCTTTTCGGAGACCGGGATGGAGAGCTGCTCCCCCATTGCAATGACCTTGCACCCCACGGTGATCCCTTCCATCTCGTCATAGGGCATGATCTGTGCAGTCTTGTCTCGTAACCCAACGACTTCGGCCCAAATGATCCTTCGACTCTCCGGCAATACGATCTGGCAAAGCTCCCCCACCACGGCCCGGGGTCCCTTCGACTCAACGATCAGGCCCCCCTGGACTCTCTGCACCACCCCTGTGTATTTAATAGGATCGATTTTTTCTAACGTAAAAGCGTATTTGTCGAATAGTCCCACTTTTTTCCCCTCCCTGAAAAATGGGTTTTCGCCGCTATCCCTCTCCTTTGGAGCGGATCGGCGCCAACTCTATAATTTTCTCCTCGATCTCGTGGAGTTGAGAAGAGATCCGCGCATCTATCTGACCAAAGTCGGTCTCTATAATACACCCTCCCCGGTCCACCGAACTATCCTCGAGAACGGTAACGGATTTTACGTTCTCAACCATCTTCATGAAATCGTTGATATGTTCCGAGGTGAGCTCAACGTCGGCCAGGTTCACTCGAATGACTACATCGCCGCGGCTCTTCAGCTTGCGCAGCGCCTGAACCACATTGTTGATGACCACGTTTTTCTGATTCTCAGAGATCACCTTGATCACTTTCTTGGATATCAGGAGAACCAAATTGATGACCTGGGTCTCCGACTCCTGGATGATCTCATTCCTCTTGTCGATGGCTGCGGAAATGATTTTCTGCAGCGTATCCACGAGACGTTCCACCTCTTGGCGGCCCTCCTGGAAACCCTCGTCCCTACCTTCGGCGTAGCCTTTTCCGAAGGCCTCCTTCTCCACTTTATCGACCTTCTGCTGAATCTCCGCTTCCAGTTCCTCTGCCTTCTTCTTGGCCTCCTCAACGATGCGCTTGGCTTCGTCTTCCGCCTCCTGGCGGATCTTCTGGGCTTGGTTGTTCTTGCGCTTGACCTCGTCGAAAGCGGCCCGCTCAGCTTCCTTTTTGATCTCTTCCGCCTCGTCCCGGGCGACCTGTACCAGGCGGGCTCTTTCCTGTTCCCAATTCGCTTTGAACTCAACCGCCTCCCGCCGCATATCCTCCACGGTGGGACCGCCAAACTCCTCGAGACTCTCAACCTCCTCAGGTGTTTCTTCCACTTCTACCTGTGGAGGTTTGATAAACACTTTGCGAGACTGATAGAGAATCTCATCCGCTCTAAAGACATTCTTTGCCACGTCTTACAGCTCCTTGACTTTCGCCTCACTTCGGAGGACTTTCGCCCCACCTCAAACCACCAGTTCGTCCTCGCCGGCCCGGGCGACCACGATTTCCCCCTGCTCTTCGAGTTTACGGATGATTGAAACGATCCGCTGCTGAGCCTCCTCCACATCCTTGAGACGAATCGGACCCATATAGTCCATATCCTCTTTCAGGAGGGTTGCTGCTCTCTTGCTCATGTTGCGAAAGATCTTGTCCTGCACCTCCGAATCGACGGCCTTCAGGGCCTTGGCCAGCTCGGTGGTGTCCACTTCACGGAGAACTTTCTGAATCGCCCGGTCATCAAGAAGCACAATATCCTCAAACACGAACATCCGCTTCTTGATGTCTTCGGCCAACTCCGGATCATCCTCTTCGAGCCGTTCGATGATCCCTTTTTCCGTTGAGCGATCTACCAGGTTGAGAATCTCAACGATGCTCTCTACACCACCGGCGGCGGTGTAATCTTCCGAGGACAGCGTGGAGAGTTTCTTCTCCAGCACCCGTTCGACCTCTCGCAGAATCTCCGGAGAGGTTCTGTCCATGGTGGCGATCCTCTTGGCCACATCGGACTGTACCTCGCTGGGAAGAGCGCCAAGGATGACCGAAGCCTTGTTGGGCTCCAGATAGGCCAGAATCAGGGCGATTGTCTGGGGGTGCTCCTGCTGGATGAAGTTGAGCAGATGAGCCGGATCGGTTCTGCGGATGAAGTCGAAGGGACGTACCTGCAGGGAGCTGGTCAGTCGGTTGATTATATCTACGGCTTTCTGGCTGCCTACGGACTTCTCCAACAGCTCTCGGGCGTACTCGATGCCGCCGGTGGAAATGAAATCCTGAGCCATCATCAGCTCCTGGAACTCCATCAGGACCTGATCCCGATCCGCCGGGTCTATCGATTCGTTGCGGGCGATTTCGAAGGTCAGCTGCTCAATCTCATCGTCCCGCAGATGCTTGAAGATATCCGAGGCGATCTCGTGTCCCAGGGTGATTATGAATATGGCTGCCTTCTGACGCCCCGTGAGCTGTTTCTTCAGTCCCCCGGCACCTCTTGATTTCTTCCCGAGCGGCGGCGCCTGGGCGGTCGCGCTTATTTCCCTCTTTGCCATCTCCTACTCCTCTAACAGCCAGGTTCGGATCAGCTGGGCCACATCCTCGGGATGCTCCCGCGCCATATTGATTGCGTTTTCCTGCATCTCCATCCGAGCCCGTTCCTCAACCGAGAGCTCGACTTCTGCACCTTCCTCTTCAGCTCTACGTAAAGCAGCTTCACGCATGGCCTGGTGCTGTCGAGCCAGCTCTTCCTCCCGCAGCCGCCTTCTGCGCTCCAGCTCTTTGGCGATCAAACGGTACAGAATGGCGGCAAAAATAATCGCGCCGATACCGATGATGACCGAGATGATCGTGGTTCGTATCTGCCGCTGGCGGCGGAACTCTTCATCTTCGGCCGTGAATTGATCACCCCTGTCGAAAGGAATGTGCTCTACGGTGACCGAATCCCCTCGATCGCGGTCATAACCGATTGCATCCTTGATCAGAGCTTCCGCTTTGCTCAAATCTTCGTCGCTGACCGGCGTATACTCCCGCTTGATGCTGCCATCCGGATTTAATTCCAGCTGACCATTTTCATTGTATACCCTACGCCACACTCCATCAATAGCCACTCCCGTGGTGATCCTGTTAATACTCCACGGGCTCTTTTCTTCGTAGGTGCTCTTCTTGTTGACCACCTCGTTTTGAATCAGGGCGGATTGATCGTATTTTCCCACCAGATTGGAGAGATCTTTGTAGGCCGGGGGAGTTTGCCCCTCCTGGCCCGGAGGACCTTCAGGATTGAACCCCGTGCCCTCGAAGTGCTCCTCCTTTACCTCTTTGGAAAGGGTTATGGAGGGCACCACCTCCGATTCGTCGAAGGGGGTACGGGGATTGTCTTTCTTCATGGTGACCGGGAAATGCTCCTCCATGTTCACTGTCTGCTTGCTCATGTCCAGATTGATATCCAGCTTGACGATCTCCACCCTTTCGAAGCTGAAGATAGCCCGCAGTGATTTGAGAATTTCCGCCTTGTACTGCTGTTCCAGCTCCTTTTTGGTTCTGATCTCTCGACGGGCAATCTCGATTCTGTCTACATCCTCCAAACCGGTGAAATCGTTGAGCTGCAGGCCGTTCTGGTCCGTGATCACGATGTTCTCATCCTGAAGACCGGCTACGGCGAACTTGATAAGTTTAACGATCCCTTCAATTTTCTTGCGATTTTCCGTGATATCCGAGCCCGGTTTGGGGGTGATAATTACAGAGGCGGTCACCGGTTTCTGGTCTTCTTCAAAAAGTTCCGGCTTCGGCACCACCAGGGTCACACTGGCCGCATCCACATCATCCAGAGCGAGGATGTGCTGTTCAAGATTTCTTGTAATGGCCCGTTGCAGATTCACATCCCGCTCAAAGTCTGTTAGAGTCCAGCGTTCCACGTCGAAAATCGCCCAGGGATCCGTCTTCGGAGGGATAAGATCCTCTCGGATCAAAATCGCCCGGATCCTGCGGGCCGTGGGCTCGTCCTCCACATAAATCATGTTCTCCGGACTCACCTTATAGGTGACTCCCTCCTCGTCGAGAACCGTTACGATGCGAGCCAGATTGTTTTCGTCTGTGATCCGCGTCCCGATCAGCGGCACCATGGTCGGTGCTGAGCTGAACACCGCAATCAGGATGATAGCCAGAACAGCCACACCGACTATAGAAAACAGGATGATCTTTTGAGTAAGGCTCCACTTACCCCAGAGAGTTTTTATCTGGTTCAGAAATTGTCTTAACCACTCGTTCATTCTCCCCTCCCATATATGAACGTACAAATGCTACTATCGCGTGTTGATGATCTCCTGATACGCCCGGATTGCCCTGTCCATGATCGCTTTGGTCATCGACAGCGCCAGATTGGCCTCGGCAATGGCCACAGTAACGTCATGAATATCCACAGAGTCCGGATCCGTCATCATCGCCTCGGTAAGGTCCATGGTTGTATGCTGCATATCGTTGACATTGTTTAAAGCATCAAAAAACAGCTTCCCAAACCCCGCCTCGGGGCTGGCACCTGCCGGAGGCTTCACCGCCGCGTGAGAACTGGAAATGTGCCGGGGATCGCTCGCCTGAAGCTCTATCACATGTCCCTTGGCCGACAAAGGAGAAAGCAGATCCATCGATTACCTCCCGATCTCCAGAGCCTTCAAGAACATGCTCTTGCTTCCGTTCATGATTGCCACATTTGCTTCGTAGGCTCGTGAGGCTGAGATCATATCCACCATCTCGTTTACCACGTTTACGTTTGGGTATTCCACATAGCCCTTGCGCGGTCCCGATTGGATGGCATCGGGATGGGTCGGATCATACACCAATCTCACTTCAGCGTCGTAATCCTTCTCTACATTGACCACTCGCACTCCTCTGCCGATCCGTTCTTTAAGAAAGCTGGGCAGAAAGGGACTGCGCCAGTAGGGCTGGGAAACCCTGGGTCGAAAGATGACCCTGCTGCGGCGAAAGGGTCCACCCTCGGTCGTACGGGTGGTGTTCACATTGGCGATATTGTTGGCAATCACGTCCAGGCGTGTGCGCTGCGCCGTCAGCCCCGTAGCCGCCGTGTTAATCGTTGTAAATAGGCCCATCTATTCCTCCTGCTGCAGTCTTTCCGCGTCTATCGAAGCACGAGATTCACCCGGGTAAACTCACTGGAGATTACCTGCGCCATGGTTTGATAGAGCAGCTGGTTCTCCAAAGCCAGCATGCCCTCCTCCTCTATATCCACGTTGTTGCCGTTGTTCTTTGCCGTGGTAAGATAGTCCAACACCAGCCGCGGCCGAACGGTTCTGTAGTCGATCGGTTGATGAAACGGGATATGCCGGCTGTCTGTGATGAACTGCCGCGGGGGACGCACCTTTTCCGAATCCAAAGCCCGTTTTAGTGCGGACTCGAAGTTCACGACCGTTCGCTTGAAGTTTGGAGTTTCCGCATTAGCGATGTTGTTGGCGATTACGTTTCGCCGCAAAACGGAGATATCCATCCCTCGCTTGAGCAGATCGATTGTTTTTTCAAAACGTCCTTGAAACATCATCCTCTTCTCTCCCCTCCTCTTCTAATAGTTTCGGCCTTATCATCGACCTTGATTAGAGGATGAAGCGGCTCAAATCCTGATCTTCCACGATATCCCTTAACCTCTCGTCTACATAACTCTCGGTAATCTTCACTGTCTGTCCCTCGATATCGGTGGCGTTGAAGGAGACCTCTTCCAGGAGAGCCTCCATGATGGTATGAAGCCTTCGAGCCCCGATGTTCTCCGTCCGGGAATTGACGTCATTGGCGATTTCAGCTATGCGGCGGATCGCCTGCTCATCGAAGACCAACTCCACACCTTCGGTGCGCAGCAGCTCTTCGTACTGTTTGATCAGGGCATTGCGGGGCTGGGTTAGAATTTTAATAAAATCTTCGCTGGTCAGGGCCTGGAGCTCTACCCGCAGGGGGAAACGGCCCTGGAGCTCCGGAATCAGGTCCGATGGTTTACTCATGTGGAAAGCTCCCGCGGCGATGAAGAGGATATGGGAAGTGTCTACCATCCCGTAGCGGGTGTGCACCTTGGATCCTTCCACGATGGGCAGGATGTCCCGCTGCACTCCCTCTCGGGACACATCGACTCCACTTACGTTCTGCCGGGAGGCGATTTTGTCCATCTCGTCAATGAATACGATCCCCATCTGCTCGACCCGCCTGACGGCCTGTTCAGTGACCCGTTCCATATCGATCAATTTGTCCATTTCTTCGGCCAACAGAATATCCCGGGCCCTGGCTATTGTGGTCTTCTTTCGCTTTTTCCGGCCCCCGAAGATGTTTCCCAGGTTACCGATGTTCACGTCCATCTCCTCCAGGCTGGTACCTGAAAAGATTTCAATCGCTGGAAACTGGTTGCTGGTGACGTTCACCTCGACGCTCTTGTCCTCCAATTCGCCGTTACGCAGCTTTTCTCTGAACTTCTCCCGCGTGCTGGAGACGGCGGCGGGCTGCTGCGGTCCCGGCTGCACCTGCGGCTTGGCGTCTGGAGCAGCTGCCGTCGTTTTGCCCACCCCCGGCAGCAACAGATCAAGCAAAGCCTCCTCCGCTCTTTTCTGGGCTTCCTCCCGCACCTGCTCCTGCAGCTCCGTCTTGACCATGGAAACAGCCACGGAAACCAGGTCCCTGATCATAGACTCCACATCCCGACCTACGTAGCCCACCTCGGTGTACTTGGTGGCTTCCACTTTCACGAAGGGAGCTCCACAGAGACGACTGAGCCGGCGGGCGATCTCGGTTTTTCCAACACCTGTGGGCCCGATCATGATGATGTTCTTTGGCGCCACTTCATCCCGCATCTCTTCGGAAAGCCTCTGGCGGCGGGTTCGATTGCGCAGCGCAATGGCCACCGCTTTTTTTGCCTTGTTCTGTCCGACGATGTATCTATCAAGCTGTTCTACGATCTGTTTCGGTGTAAGCGAATCGAGATCTATCTTCATTCCAATTCCTCGACAATGATTTCCGAGTTCGTGTAAATGCAAATTTCGGAGGCGATCCGGAGGGATCGCTCCACCACTTCGCGAGCGGAGAAACTCGCCCCTTCGAGGAAAGCCCTGGCCGCGGCGAAGGCAAAACTGCCGCCCGAACCTATGGCAATTACATCCTCTTCCGGATCGATCACATCTCCGGTCCCGGAGATGAGCAACATATGCTGCCGGTCCGCAACCAGAAGCATTGCCTCCAGACGCCGCAGCACTCTATCAGTGCGCCAGTCTTTGGCCAGCTCCACCGCAGACCGCCGCAGGTCGCCGCCGTACTCCTTTATCTTTGCCTCAAAGCGCTCGAACAGTGTGAAAGCATCTGCGGTAGCGCCGGCAAAACCAACCAGGATCTTTCCGTCGTAGATCTTGCGGATTTTACGCGCCCTGGCCTTCATGATCGTGTTGCCGAAGGTCACCTGTCCGTCCCCGCCCATTACCAATTTTCCATCTTTTCGAACGGCAATAATCGTGGTTGCGTGCATGTTTTCCATTATCTCGTCTCCCTCTGCATGCGGCGCGTCCCATCACCAGCATTGGGCAGCCTATCTCGGGGCTTGTCCCCCCGCTTCATAGCGCGGCCGTGGTTCTGTGCCGGATCGGAGTCTTGCTTGCCTTTAACCCGGGCATGAGGATGAGCAGATCTATACACCCTTCTGAGTCGTTCCATATCCAGATGTGTATATACCTGTGTCGTGGACAGGCTGGCATGACCTAGAAGCTCTTGCACAACCCGTATGTCCGCCCCACCTTTGAGAATATGGGTAGCGAAACTGTGTCTGAAGGTATGGGGTGAAGCGGGTTTGTTCAGACCGGAGCCGGAGATCAGCCGATCAACGATCATCTGGATGCCCCGCACCGTAAGTCTGTTCCCCCGCCGGTTGATAAGCAGTGCCTTCTGTCCGGCAGCCTTGCTCAACCCTTGAAACTTGCGCAGGCTCAGGTACTCCCGCAGGCGTTGAAGAGCCTTGCCGCCGATGAATACCAGGCGCTCCTTGCCTCCCTTTCCCAAAACCCGAAGGGCGGCTTTTTTCAGATCGAGACCTGTCAGGTTGATGGAAGCCAGCTCTGAGACCCGACACCCCGTTGAATAGAGCAACTCCAGGATAAGCAGGTCTCGTAGCTGCCAGAAGTCCGCCGGTTCACCTTCCAGGAGCTGCTCGATGTCCTCCTCAAACAAAAACGTGGGCAGCTTGCCTGCAATCCTGAGGGATTTGACCGAAGAGAAGGGATTACCCGCCTTGCCTCCAACTCTGTCATGGAATCGATAGTAGCCCCGGAGGGCGGAGAGCAAACGATTGATGGAGCGGGAGGACAATCCCCGTCTGGACAGAAAGCCGACGAAAGCTCGAGCCTTGCCCGCATCGATGCTCTCCGGCTGCCAATTCTGGCTCTTAAGAAAGGTAAAATACAGCTCCAGATCCCGGCGATAGGACCGCAGGGTGTTGGCCGAGAGGCGGCGCACATGTCCCAGATACTGGAGGTACTGCTCAAGCACTCTTATCCTCCGACTCCTGAGTGTGCAAATAGCTGCACTCCGGATTGATGCAAGCCTTGTAGGCGCCCCGCTGCTTGTCCTCCTTTGCCACCAGAAACTGACCGCAGCGGGGACAATTCGAGCCGGTCGGCTTGTCATAGGTCACGAAATCACAATCCGGAAAGTTGCTGCAGCCATAAAACTCCCGCCCTCGTGTCTTCTGACGCCTTCGAGCGACGATTTTCCCGCCGCAATCCAGCCGCGGGCAATCTGCAAGAGGCACCGGCTTGGTATTCCTGCACTCTGGGAATCCCGTGCAGGCGATGAAGAAGCCGTACCTTCCCAGCTTCTTCACCATCGGTCGACCGCATTTCTCGCAGAGCAGGTCCGTCGGCTCGTCCAGAACCCCTTTGATCGACTCGAGGGTCTCCATGACATGATCGACCTGGGGCTTGAAATCCCGATAGAACTCCTTCACCACTTCCACCCAATTCTCGTTTCTGCCCTCCACATCGTCGAGACGCTTCTCCATCTCGGCGGTGAAGTTCTCGTTCACAAGCTCGGAAAAATTCTCGGTGAGCAGGTTGTTGATGATTCGGCCGAGCTGGGTGGCGGCAAGCTGCCTCTTCTTCCGCACCACATAGTAGCGGTCGAGGAGAACTGAGATGATCGGCGCATAGGTAGAGGGACGTCCGATTCCCTTCTCCTCCAGGGCTTTTATGATCGTCGCATCTGTGTATCGCGCCGGTCCCAAGGTAAAGTGCTGCTCCGGATGGAAACGAAGCGCCTCCAGCTCGTCCCCCACCTCGAGCTCCGGCAGAGCCTTCTTAGCCTCTTTCGGGGCCAGCACGCGCAGTACTTTCTGATACCCCCGTTCGACAACGGAGGTTGCATTGGCCCGGAAAGCCGCTTGCCCGGCGCGGATCTCAACGCTGACCGTGGAGCTGCGACCGGGCTTCATCTGGGAGGATACGAAGCGTTCCCAGATCAGGGAATAAAGCTTGAACTGATCCGCCGTCAGGGAAGATTTCACGTCGGCGGGGGTGTTGGCAACATAGGTGGGCCGGATCGCCTCGTGTGCATCCTGAGCCTTACCGCTGGAGGCATAGGTATTTACTTTTTCGGGAAGCTCCCCCGGAAAATGCCTGCCCAGATACTCCCGTACTTCCTTCAAGGCAACAGGGGAAACGCGGGTGGAATCAGTCCGCATATAGGTGATCAGCCCGACCCGGCCGGAGCCGATATCAATGCCTTCGTACAGAGCCTGAGCGATCTGCATGGTTTTCCGAGAGGTAAAACCGAATCGGTTGGCGGCTTCTTGCTGAAGCTTGGAGGTCGTGTAGGGAGGACGCGGCCGCAGTGTCTTATGACTCAACTTAACATCGCTGACACGAAATTCCTTGCCGTGCAACTCGGCTATGATATTCAGACAGTCGCTCTGGGTTTTAAGATCGCTCTTCCGGCCCCGATACTCCGCCAGCTGGGCGCGAAAGACACTCTTGCCCTTACGCAGCTCCGCCTCGAGACTCCAGTACTCCTCAGGTACGAAGGACTCGATCTCCTGCTCTCGCTCGCAGATGAGCCTCAGGGCCACCGATTGAACGCGTCCGGCGGAAAGGCCGTTTTTCACTTTTTTCCACAAGATAGGAGAGAGATGGTAGCCCACCAGTCTGTCGAGAATCCGTCGAGCTTTTTGAGCATCAACCTTGGCCGTATCGATCTCCCGCGGCTTGGCTACCGCCTCGCGGATAACCTGGGGTGTGATTTCATTGAATATGATCCGCTTGATCGGCAGCTCCGGCTGTTTGCTCTGTATGGCGTTTTTCAGATGATAGGAGATCGCCTCTCCCTCTCTGTCGTTGTCCGACGCTAGAAGCACTTCCACGGATTTACCCGCCGCTTTCTGCAGTCCTTTTAGGATCTTCGCCTTTCCGCGTATCGTGATATATTCGGGTTTAAAATTGTTCTCTACGTCAATGGCCAGTCTGGATTTCGGTAGGTCGACCAGGTGACCCATCGAGGCTTCCACCGAAAAACCTGATCCCAGATACTTTTCGATGGTTCTGGCTTTAGCCGGGGATTCTACGATGATCAGTGTCTCTTTACGGTTATTTCCCATTTATCTCTCTCTCAAAAATTCTGCCGCTGCGATAGACGACACGACCGGCCATTTCCATCTCGAGCAATCGTGCCAATTCTCCTCCCGGCTCGAGGCTCTTGGGTACATCAACAGACTTTTTTCCCTCGGCCTCAGCACCTGCAGACCAGCCCCAACCGGTGAGTATTTCCGCGGCTCCGGCGATGACCTCTGCTCCCTGCTCCGCCAGCCGCCGCGAACCCGCCCCCCGTTGCCCGGAGATGCCGACCCGATGAACTAGCAGATCCCGTCCCTGCTCGAGAGCGTAGTCGGCAGTAATCAATGCGCCGGATCGCAGCGGGGCTTGCACTACCACGACCGTTCGGACCAAACCACTGATGATCCGGTTTCGAGCCGGAAAGTGACGGGCCAGCGGAGGATCTCCCGGGGGATACTCACTAACCAGGGCGCCTCCGGCTGCAAGCAAGCGATGCCCCACCTCTCTGCTCGAATAGGGAAAGATCATATCGACCCCGTTCCCCAAAACGGCGATGGTCCTACCTCCGGCATCGGAACTTCCACGGTGCGCTTCCGCATCAACCCCTCTGGCCAGACCCGACACGGTTGTCAATCCAGCGGTCCCCAGCTCGAAGGCAAGGGCATAGGAACATTCTCTTGCCTGCCCCGTTGGATGCCGAGTCCCAACAATTGCTACGAGAGGCTGAGACCAGTCGGGCAAATTGCCACGGTAGTATAGAACCACTGGCGGATCGTACACCTCCCGCAGCTGAGGGGGGAATTCCCTGTTCCAGTAAAAAGTGCATTGGAACTGTCCACGAGTCAAGCCTTTTCGGTCCGCCTCGGCTCCCTTTAGGTAAGCCTGGGGCGGCCAACTGGGATCATCGAATCGCCGCTTCAGAATTTCCTCCAGGTCCCGCCGGGACAGACCGGCGAAATCCCTTACCGTCGGGCACAGATCCATCACCCGGAACTTTTCCAGGGGCCGGAGAAAGGGTACGCGATTCACCGCCAGGGCTAACTGCTTACTGGGCGCCATATAGCTCGTCCTCGATTCGTTTTCTATTGTCCCGGGCATTCTGCCGCTTTTGCTCCACCTCGCTGAGAGACTCGATCTCCTTATACAGTTCAAGGGCTTGCTCCAGCTTTCCCAACCTGTAGTAAACGCCGGCCAGCAGGAAGCGCCCCTCGATCTCTTTGCTCTCGACGCTCAACAAGGTCTCCAGAAGGGCCTCCGCCTCTTCAGGCCGCTCCAGCTCGAACACGTACAAGACGCTCAGGCCGTAAAGGGCATCGGCATAACCGGGATCAAGATCGATGGCTCGACGATACAGGGTCTCCGATCTTTCCAGCCACTGCTCTTGATCCTCCGCCAGAACTTGTGCTTTGCTCATCCGGGCTGCGCAGACGGCGCAGTAGTAAAAAAGAATGGGGTTCTCCGGGTGAATTTCTATGGCTTGCATCAGCGCGTTGTAGGCGGTCCCGTACATACCGCCCCGCATGTACTCGATGGCAAGCATCTTGTAGTAGATTCCCAACTGACCGGTGGCATCAACGGTTCGTTCGACCTCTTTCCGGTAGCGCCCTATGGCTTCTTCGATTTCTTCGATTCTCTGCGCCGATACCTCCTGATCCCTGTAAATATCGCCCTCCATCTCTATCAACCGATCCAGCGTATCCTCTCCCCTGTCGATTCTGGCGCAGGAGACCAGGATACAGGTCTGGATTATCAATAAAGCCAAGAGAAAGGATTTCATCCGTTTCATAATAAAGTATACAATCACTGTTCTAACTCTATAACGTAAGAAACGAACCTCCTGATTCTATCCCCGCGGATGATATCGCTTGTGATGCTCGTGAAGCTCCCTCTCATCCACATGGGTATAGATCTGGGTTGTTCCTATATCCGCATGACCCAGAAGCGTTTGTACAGCCCTGAGATCTGCTCCTCCCTGCAGTAGATGCGTGGCAAAGGAATGGCGAAGCGTATGGATCTTCCCGCTCACCCCGGCCCGCGATGTAATCTCCTTGAAACGCTTCCACATTCCCTTGCGCGTCAACGTTCTACCGGTGTGATTAATAAACAAAGCCCGCTCCTTTTTTCCCTTCAGAAGAGCGGGCCGGGCCTCGTCGAGGTAGCACCGCATCCACAGTAAGGCCTGCTCTCCCATAGGAACAAGCCGCTCTTTTGATCCCTTGCCCACAACGCGGAGCATAGACTCTTGCGGGTAGATCCTATCCATGCTCAGAGCGACAGCTTCGGAAACCCTCAATCCACAGGAGTATATCAGCTCGAAAAGAAAGCGATCCCGAACGCCGGCAGGGGAACTCGTGTCGATGGCCGCGAGGATCGCCTCTACCTCCTCCTGGGAGTACACATCGGGTATCTGACGGGACATTCGCGGCAGCTCCAAGTGGATACCAGGATTGCTGTTTATCAGCTGCTCCCGAAGCAGGAAGGCAAAGAAAGAACGCAGAGAGCTCACCGCTTTGGCTGTCGTTTTTCGGCTGATTCCCTCAAGCTGCCTGTTTATCAGATACTCGATTAGATTTCCTACGGTAGTGCTCTGAAGCTCAAGCTGTTGCTCTGCACAGTACTCGAGGAACAGCCGGGCTTCGAGGGTATACGCAGAAACCGTGGAGGGTGAAACACGCAGCTCGGCGGTCAGGTAATCCGAGTAACTCTGAAGCAGCTTCAACTTCTTGTCCATGGCATGCTACCTAACTGTCCCCCTGTTGCAGCAGCTTTTTCTCCCGGAGTACGGTCGGGACGTTCAGATCCGCCTCTTTGGAGTTGCGGCCTACCAGGAAATCCCCCGGACCTTTGCTGCCGACGGAACCGCCCGTTGGTGCGCCCGCAGCGGCAGCGGAGACTCCCTTCCGCATTTTGATCCACTCATCATAGGAGATGATGTCACCTTTCTGTTCGTCCTCGGGCTGTTCTTTTATCGGAAGCTGTCTTCTCCCATTAAACCCGGTGGCGATCACAGTCACTTTGATTTGTTCGCTCATGGAACTGTTGATGCTGGTTCCGGCGATGATCAGGGCTTCCCTGTCCGCGCTGGCGGTGATGATTTTTAATACTTCCTCGAACTCGCTCAAGCTCAGGTCGCTGCCACCGGTCACGCTGACCAGAATCGCCCGCGCGCCCTCGATCTTGGCATCTTCGAGCAGGGGATTGTTGATCGCATTTGTCGCCGCATCCACAGCACGATTATCCCCATTGCCGATCCCCACACCCATCAGGGCATCCCCGTTGCCCTTCATTACTGTTTTTACATCCGCGAAATCGATATTGATCTCTCCGGGTTCGGTAATCAGGTCGGAGATGCCCTGAACACCCTGCCGCAGTACATCGTCGGCCATGAGAAAGGCTTCCCGGATCGGAGTTCGTCGTTCAACGATTTTCAACAAGTACTGGTTGGGTATCACGATCAGGGTGTCCACTTCATCTCGGAGTCTCGCTATTCCGTCTTCGGCGAGCTCCATCTTACGGCGACCTTCAAAATCGAAGGGCTTGGTTACTACAGCCACACTTAGAGAACCGAGCTCGCGGGCAATACGGGCCACGATTGGCGTTCCTCCCGTTCCGGTTCCTCCGCCCATTCCGGCGGTGATGAACACCATATCCGCGGCTTTCAAAGTTTCCCGCAGCTTATCTTCGTCCTCGAGAGCCGCCTTCTCACCGATTTCCGGAATGCCCCCTGCCCCGAGGCCGCCTGTCAGCTTCGTGCCCAGGGCTAATTTCGTCTGAGCTTTGGCCATCTGCAATGCCTGCAGGTCCGTGTTGGCAGCGATAAACTGAACATTTTTCAGTCCAGTTGAGATCATCCGGTTTACCGCATTGCTGCCGCCACCGCCAACGCCAATCACCTTTATGACGGTGAGGTTGCCCGAGAGCTCGTCGGCAAATTCTATATTCATGTTCCCCTCCCATGAGATAACTCCGGTATTGAGGCTGCGCCGCAGCCTTGTATACAAAGTTCTAGAAAAACTCTTTAAACCAATTTCTCATCCGATCCCAAACGCTGGAAAATGTTTTTTCACTGGAGCTGGTGTCCATGTAATCCACGTCGCGTCTGGCCGCACCGGACAGTACCAACCCCACGCCGGTGGCGTACATCGGATTGTAGTACTCCTCCACCAGCCCGCCCAATTTCACCGGATATCCGGTCCTGGCGGGAAGATTGAAGATCTCCGTGGCCAGTTCCGGGGTTCCTGTCAATAGGGATCCACCGCCGGTCAACACCACCCCACCGCCCAGAACATTGAGATACCCTTTTCTATCGATCTGTTCTCGAATCATCCCGAGGATCTCAGCCATCCTCGGTTGAATGATCTCGACCAGCTCGCCGCGCATGATCGTTCTGGGAGGCCGTCCTCCCACACCCGGGATATGAACTTCCTCGTCCTCCTGGACCAACGGGGCGTAACAACAACCTGCCTCTTTCTTCAGTTTCTCCGCAGCCTCCAGAGGAGTCTTGAGCATTATCGAGATATCGTTGGTGACCTGGTCGCCTCCAATGGAGAGCACCTCCGTGTGGTAAGGCGCACCCTCCAGATGAAGAAGCACATCCGTGGTTCCGCCGCCAAGGTCGATCAACAGAACCCCCAACTCTTTTTCATCCTGGGTGAGCACCGCTTTGGAAGAAGCCAAAGGCTCCAGCACAATATCATTGACCTTGAACCCCGCCCTGTTTACACACTTGACGATGTTCTGGGCGGATGTCACAGCCCCTGTGATGATATGGACCTCCGCCTCGAGGCGTACCCCGATCATGCCAATCGGGTTCTTGATTCCCCCCTGGTCATCTACAACGAACTCTTGTGGGATTACGTGCAGAACCTCCCGGTCCATGGGGATCACGATGGCCTTGGCCGCGTCGATCACTCGATCTACATCTTCCCGGGTGATCTCCCGGCCCCTTCCGGTAACCGCTACGACCCCGCGGGAGTTGATTCCCTCGATATGGCCTCCGGCGATTCCCGTGTACACGGAAATCACCTCCCGGCCGGACATCATCTCTGCAGCTTCCACAGCCGCGGCAATGGAGCGCACCGTGGTCTCGATATTGATCACCACGCCCCGCCGCAATCCCCGGGAAGGTGTGGTGCCAACCCCGGTAATCTCCAACTGACCACTGTCGTTGAATCCGCCGATGATCACACAGACTTTGGTGGTCCCGATATCCAGTCCGACAATCAGATCTTCCCCTGCCACGAGAATCAATCCTCCTCCATCCTGTATACAACCTCCCCGGTCCTCATGTCGAGCTCTCTGACCCGCTGCAGCGCTTCCTGTCCGGCCAGTAGATCCAAAATGATCAAAGCGTTGCGTATCAACGCCGGGTCCAATCCGGAGTTCAAGCGTAAACGTACAGGATACTGTATCGGGTATAAAAGAATCTCGAGCACACCCCTTGATTTCGAGATCAACCGAAGCTCGGAAATCAGCCGAAACAGGTCAGGATCTTGGATTTGCAGGGTACGCAGGTCCTGCAGTATGGGTCGGATCGCTTCGGGGAGCTTCATCCCGACCTTGAGCTGCCGGAACCTGACCCCGGTGATTACCGGCAGATCCCAAACGCTTACTCCGCTTCCGATCTCGAAAACCACCCCTTGATCGTCGATGACCAGAGGAATGCTGGCTCCTTCCGGCGTTGTAAAGAAGAACATGGCCAGCGGTGCACGTCCGTAGAGTGTGATATTCAGAGCATCGGGAAAGATCTTCTCCACAACCGCCTCTCGAACCGTGGGCAGACCTTCCAGATTCTCACGAATCTGCGCCGTATCCAGGTTATAATAGTACAGGCTCTCCTCGATACCGGCGACCGCCAGGATTTCTTCTTTGCTCAAGCTAAGATCGCTTTTGATTGTGATACTGCGGACGGTCATACGAGGAGCAATGACAAAATGAAATACCAATTCACCGACCAGGAGCAGACAAAGTACGATGACCAGAATCACGAGAACACGGTTGAAGACAAACTCCCTGATTTGCTTACGAGACGTCTTTGAACGCTTGTATTTGCCGTATTTATCAAAGATTAGGGCTTCCGACATCTTTTAGCCTCTCCATCCCTGACTGCGACTCTGCAGCGCATCCAGATTCAACCGGGAACGGTTATACGCCTCGCCACCCTGGGTCTGTCGCGAGAGATTGAACAGCACTCCGCCCATGGTCAGGGTCAGCAGCATTGAGGATCCGCCTGAAGAAAAGAAGGGCAGGGGAATACCGGTCGCCGGTACCAAGCCGGTCACTACGGCGATGTTGAGCAGAGCCTGGATGGTGATGGTACTGGTGATGCCGAAAGCCAGATAGCGGGTAAAGCTGTCCTTGCCCTTCATAGCCAGTGAGTAACCCCGCCAGGCCAAGACGAGAAAGAGCAGGAGCACAAACAGGGCTCCCAGAAATCCCGCCTCTTCGCCGACGACGGCGTATATGAAATCCGAATGGGCTTCAGGAAGTCCTCCCAGTTTCTTAACTCCCTTGCCCAATCCCCTGCCCCAAAAACCGCCGCTGATGAAGGCGTTTTGAGCTGCGATGACTTGATATCCACTTCCACTGGGATCGGCCAGTGGATTTAAGAAGGCCATGAGCCTGCGGACCCGGTGCGCCTTGGTAAACAGCAGCATACCCCCAAGAGGCACGAAAAGCAGGCTTAAAAGGATGAAATACAGAACCCGGACCTGAGCGATCAGAAACATGGCCAAGGCAATCAGAAGAATGAAAAAGGCCGTTGAGAAATCATTCTGAAGATAGATCAGGGTGACGAACAGCGAAACCACCAGCAGGGGCGGCAGAAGAGAGTTGACCGGATCATTGATCCTGTCCTGCTTCTTGCTGAATATCGCGGCCAGGTACAGCACGATAGAAAACTTCACCAGCTCCGACGGTTCAAAAGACTGTCCAAATACAAACACCCAGCGCCGCGCCCCCATGATCGGCCGGCCGATTCCCGGCACAAAGGTAAGCACCGTGAGTATCAAGGCCGCGGCCACAACGATCGGGGTGGCCTGGCGAACAGTCGCTATGGGAATCTGTGAAGCAATAATGCCGGCCACCGAACCGAGGACAACCCAGAGCAACTGCCGCCTGAACAAGTAGTAGGGGTCTTGGTACAGCCTCTGGGCATAGTAGGTAGAGGCGGAAAACAGGACGGATATGCCGATTCCAAGTGTTGCAATCAGGATGAGCAGCAGCAGAGCATCCCCTCGTTGTTTTCCGATTCTTTCCACATCTCCTCCCTACTGGATCTTCAACGTAGACAAGCTCAAGATGGCGAACAATCCCCCCAGGATCCAAAACCGTATGACCACTTTCGACTCAGACCAACCCATCAGCTCGAAGTGGTGATGAAGAGGGGCCATTTTGAACACCCTCTTGCCCGTCAGTTTGAAGGAAACGACCTGTATTATATCTGAGAGAACCTCGATGACGAAAACCCCGCCGACGATGAACAAAAGGATTTCTTTTTTAATGATCAGGGCGATAACGCCGACGACCCCGCCGAGAGAGAGGCTGCCCGTATCGCCCATCATGATCTCCGCGGGATGAGCGTTGAACCAGAGGAACCCCACCGCCGCTCCCACGAGGGCGAGGCTGTAGACGCTGATCTCCCAGCTCTGCTTGATAAAGGGAATCTGAAGATAGGCTGCATAGTCGGCACGACCGGCCAGGTAGGACAGAACAGCAAAGGTAATTCCCACCATGATGACCAATCCCGTAGCCAGGCCATCAAGCCCGTCTGTTAGGTTAATGGCGTTGCTGAATCCCACCAAGATGAGCACACCGAAGGGAATGTACAAATACGACAAATCCACAATGGGAGTCTTGAAGAAGGGTACGTAGAGCAGGGTTGTATGCTCGTTTCTGTAGAAGAAAAGCAGGAGCACGATTGCCACGGATACTATGGTCTGGCCTGAAAACTTGAAACCTGCTCGCAAACCTGTTTGCTTTTTCTTAAACACTTTCAAGTAATCATCTACAAAGCCGATCAGACCGAAGCCGACGGTGGCTCCCAACAGGATCCACGTATAAAAATTGTTCCAGTCCTGCCACAGCAGAACCGAGAACACAATGGCACAGATAATCAAGATCCCGCCCATGGTCGGGGTACCTGTTTTTTCCAGATGTCGTTCCGGAACATCAACGCGTATCGCTTCTCCGGTTTTCAATTCCTGAAGCCTGCGAATCATCCAGGGGCCGACGACCAGGGACAGCACCAGAGCCGTTAGAGCGGCATAGGCGGCGCGGAAAGTAATGTACTGAAAAACATTGAAGACCGTGAAATATTTAACCAGTGGATAGAGCAGCTTCAGCACCATACCTTACACCTCGATTATTTCCGGCAGCAGTCGTTCCAGCTCTACAGCTCTGGATCCTTTAATAACCACCAGATCTCCCTCCCGAAGATACGGGAGCAGTTCCTTTCTCAGGGCATCAAAGTCCGTCATCCAGTTCACAGTACCGTTGAAGCCCCTCTCCTTGATGCTCCGAAATGCATCCTCCATCTCTTCTCCGAAGAGGAACAGTCCTTGAAAACCGGCATCCACGGCCTCCCGGCCGATCTCCCGATGGGCTTCCCGACTCTGTGCACCCAGCTCTTTCATCGCCCCAAGAGCCGCGATCTTCCTTCCCTTCCAGCGCAGGGCTGACACGAAGGAAAACACCTGGCGAAAGGAATCGGGATTGGCGTTGTAGCAATCCTGGATTACCGTTACCGCGCCTCGGATGATCTCCGAACGCCCGAACAGGGGGCGAACGCTCTCCAGCCCCTCTTTGATTTTGCTTTTGCTAATTCCCAGTTCCGCCGATACCGATATTGAAGCCAAAGCGTTTCGAACATTGTGAGCGCCAAAAAGGGGGAAGCGGATCCGGAGCCCCTCCCAGTGGATGATGGTACCATCCAGCCCCAGATCCTCACTTCCCTCAAACCCTCTGGTACTTTCCGGTCCAAAGGGGATTATCATCCCCTGTAGTCCTTCATTTAACAGTGAATAGAAATCCTCTGCTTCAAAGACAAAGGCTTTCTGAGTTCCGTCAAAATAGCGGAAGATTTTTTTCTTTTCCCGAGCAATAGACTCGCGGGATCCAAGCAGCCCGATATGGGCGGTGCCTATGTTGGTGATGACCGCCATATCCGGCCGATAGATATCCGCCAATACATCCATCTCCCCGGGATGATTGACGCCGAGCTCAAAAACGGAGAAGCGGTGCCGCCCTCGAACCTGGAAGCAGGACAGGGGCAGCCCGACCTCGGAGTTCAAATTCCCCTGGCTGATCACCGTAGGGCTGTCCAGAGTGACGATGCTGCCGAGGATCTCTTTGGTCGTTGTTTTCCCGTTGCTCCCGGTCACTCCGATTCTCATCAGGTGAGGGAACTGCCTCAGGTACCCCTTGGACAGCTCCTGTAAAGCGCTCAGAGTATCCTCGACCAGGATCACACTGATTCCCGGTCTGCCCTGCAGCCCGGGTTGCAGATCCTCCTGTCGTTTTTGCCACTGCCGGTGCGATGCAATTATCGCCGCGGCTCCCCGCTTGAAAGCCTCTGGGATAAACTCATGCCCATCGACTCGAGTTCCCGGCAGGGCAACAAACAGATACCCCTCTTCGACCTGGCGGGAATCTATAACAACCTGATGAATATCCCGATTTCCCTTGATAAGTAAACGGCCAGCGGCATGGCGGCTCGCCTGTTCGGGGGAAAACAGTCCGTTCCGCAACACCGTATTAGTCACCCTGGCCGCCCTCAAAGCTTAGTTTGATCACATCCTCCGGTTTCAGTGGTTTCAATCCCAGCTTATCCATGGCCAGAGTTTCAACCCTCTCGGGAGAGCTCAACACGGCCAGTGCTGCTATCACCTTCTTATTTTCCTCCAGCCAATCCTTCTGTTCCAGCTCCAGGTTCTCCACCTCCTGTTCCAATTCCTGATAGCGGTATCCCTGCCAGGTGTTTAGAAAGAACAGGACGATGAAAGCCAGCACTGTGATGATGAAAAAAGGAGATCGAAGCCTCATGCAATTTTCTCCAAAACCCTGAAGCGGGCGCTCCGGGAAGCAGGATTTTCCCGTATTTCCTCATCTGTGGGTCTCACCGGCTTCCTCGTTAAAATTCGTGCCCGCCTTCGGCCCCCACATTGACAGATCGGCGATTCCGGGGGGCAGGTACAGGACTTATTGCGTTCCTGAAAGAAACGCTTCACAATACGATCCTCCAATGAGTGAAAGGAGATGACTCCCATCCTTCCACCTGCGGTCAATATTTCAAAGGCCACCGGCAAAGTGGCCTCGAGGAGATCCAGTTCCCTGTTCACGGCAATACGCAGAGCCTGGAAGGTCCGGGTAGCCGGATGAATCCTCCCGTACCGATAGGAAGGAGGCACGGCGTTCCAGATGACCTCGGCCAGCCTCTTTGAACTTTCGATGTTTCCTCGTTCACGCTCGTCCACGATCGCCTTACTGATCATGGCAGCATAGCGTTCCTCTCCAAAACTCAGGATCAACTGCCTGAGGTCCTCCTCGGAGCTGGTGTTCACGATTTCCGCAGCGCTTACTCCCTTTTCGATATCGAGTCGCATATCGAGTGGCTCGTTCCGGTCAAATGAAAAGCCCCGTTCGCCAGCCCGGTAATGGAACATCGATACTCCCAGATCGAAAAATATACGCTGCGGTGGTTTGTCCACCAGCTGCGAGAAGGAGCGAAAAAATTCAAAAAAATCCAGCCGGAACAGCTTGACCCGCCGGCCGAAACGGTCTAACCGCTTCCGAGCGCGCTCGAGGATCTGTTCGTCCCTTTCGACTCCATAAAGCACGAATCGGGGATGGGAGGATAGAAAGGCTTCTGCATGCCCGCCTTCCCCAACAGTGGCATCGACAAACACCAACCCTTCTCCCTGCCCTCCGAGCAGAGTTAAAGCCTGTTCAAGAAGAACCGGCTTGTGGATGAACACGTTCCCCTCCCCGCCGCTACAGAGCGATCTTATTCCCTATCTCTTCAGCAGCCTCCTTGAACTTACTCTCGTTCTGCTCGAGGTAGGCCAGATAGCTTTCCTCGTCCCAGATCTCTATATAAGTCTGAATTCCAAGAATGATGCATTCCTTCTTCAACCCGGCGAACTCTTTTAGGGTAGTCTGTATAATGATTCTTCCGGATCTGTCGATCTCGGTCTCCTGAGCAGGCGCAATGATTCGCCGCTGCATGAGCCTGGCTTTCTCCTGAAACAAGGAGGTGGATCCTATAAGACTTTGGGCGATCTTCTTCCATTCATCGTGAGGGAAAAGCCAGAGACATTTATCAACTCCCCTGGTCAACACAACAGAGTTGCCCGTGATATCGGTACGAATCCGAGAGGGAATCATCAATCTGTTCTTATCATCGAGGGAATAGCGATATTCTCCCGTCAGCATACACTAGCCTACCACTTGCCTGGTAAAATCCCCCACTTTTTCCCACTTTGATAACTATACTATCCCATCTCTTGCAATTGTCAACATTCTTTTCTCTAGCAGAGGTGAGATTTCTAACCGGAAAAGCGTATTTTACTATATATTTGTTACGCAAAATTATCAAATTGACGGAGTAAAGAGAAATCTGTATCTTGAAATTGTGTGTTGCATGCAGCCGAGCTTCTGAGAAGATTTGTAGGGAGAAGAGATTTGTCTGTGTACCGAGTTCATTTCAAGTGGAAAGATAAAGAAATACAACTCACCGCTAAGAGTCTCGATCTAACCCATCCCTATTTCGTATCAATCAAGGACCTGGTTTTCACAAATAAGAAAAAACTGATAATCAATCCTGCGGAAGACGATATCATGAAGGCCTTCGGAAATTCAAAACACCTGATGATTCCCTTTCAGACGGTGTTGTTGATCGAAGAGGTCGATGAACAGCAGCGCGCCGTTCGCCAATTCACTCTGGTCGATCAGGGTAAGAAAGACACCGAACAGAGCAAGCGCGGCGAGGGAGACTGATGGGAGGGCGATGCCCAGTCTTGACGCCACCTGGGCTTTTAAAAAACTTGTGAGAGGATAAGATGTTTGTTCGCACTGAGATTTCCAAAGACGAAGTAGAGCTGCGGGTGCAGGGTCCTTTGAGTAGCGATGCGGCGGAGGAATTTCAGAAAACTCTCCACGACCTGGCAACGGGGGATCACAAGACGATCAGCCTCAATCTCTCCGGGGTTCCTTCGATCAATTCTACCTGCATCGGCAAAATCTTGCTGTTGAGGAAATACTTAACAGAACAGAATCGGGTTATCCGGGTCAACGGCTGCAGCGATGCTCTTTACAATACATTCCAGCTGATCAAGTTCGACAGACTTGTAAGCATCGACCGTTGAATCGCTTCAGGATACACAGCTCCGATAGTCGATTTTCGGAAATATGTTATTCCTGCCCTCTACCTCGAGAAACCAGTCCTGCTGGAGACTGTTGATCATGAAGGAGTTATAGATCCGGGTGAAGTTGTATACGTGCTCTCGTGTGCGCCGCACCGCATAGGGTACGGTGGTCCCGGTCTTCATTATGAAAGCCCAATCCGACGCTTCAGCCAGGAGCATCTCTCGAAAAGCCTGATTCAAAGCCCGCTTGCGCATCCCCTTCTCTTTTGGAAAACGACGGACCAGCTCTGACATACGCAAAGCCTGTTGATGCAGGTGTCTGTACACCCAATCGTTGCTGCCCTCCAACCACACCTCAGCATATCCCTTGTTCCCCCAGCTGGAAAAACATGGCTGAGCAACCTGCTGCTCCGGATGCTGCGACAAATACTGGCCGGGTGTGGTCAAGTAAATAGAATCTTGTTCGGCGGCGGCCCGGCGAAGGACGATCTCCAGCCACTGGGGACCTTCGAACCACCAATGCCCAAACAGCTCAGCATCGAAGGGGCATACGATCAAAGGAGGGCGGTCCATTATAGCGGATAGACGCCTGCATTGGTTGATCCGGGCGGTAATGAAATGGTCGGCGTGCTCCACAACCTTTTTTTCCGCTGCTTTGGGACTGTACAGCCGTTTCTGGTCCCCCGGTCCCGTTATTGCGTGGTACTTAATTCCGGTACTGACCCGTACCTTTCCGTCGGGGAGGAAAGGCTTCAGATACTCCATCGGTAGATCATAGCCGATATCTCGGTAGAACTCCCGGTACACAGGGTCGCCGGGATACCCATCCCGAGAAGACCAAACCGATTTCGCCGACTCTGGATCCCGGCCAAAGGCGGCCACCATGTTGGGACAGTACAGGGGTGCATACACTCCGTAGCGAGGACGCTGTTCTGCGAAGAGGATTCCGTGAGTCTCCAAGAAAAAGTAGGGCAGACTTTTCTCCTTCAGATACTCTTCCGCCCCTGGATAGTACCCGCATTCGGGCAGCCAGAAACCCTTCGGATAGCTACCGAGGTTTGCAACGTGAGATTGAACGGCCACTTCTATCTGGGCTTGTACAACCTGAGGCACCACTTGAAACAGCGGAAGGAAGCAGTGGGTGGCAGTAGAGGTGATCAGATCCACGAGACCTGCTCTCTCAAGGCGAATCAGTCCATCGAGAAGGTTGCAGTGATAGCGATCCTTAAATACCCGCCGGCACTCTTGAAAGCGATGGAGGTACATCCGGGCCAGTCGGTTCGTCCTTGGGTCGTCTGAAGTACGTTGGACCTCGAGCCGGGCAAGCTCGCGCATACGATCTAGATAAGCGAGATACCGGTTCTGGAGGAATTCGTCTTTGAACATTTCCGCCAGAGTAGGAGATATCGAAAGGGTTATTCGATATCTCACACCCTCGGCCTGGAGACGCTCGAATACGGATAGGAGGGGTATATAGGTCTCGGATAATGCCTCGAAGACCCAGTCCTCTTCGAGAAACTGCGGGTGCTCCGGATGCCTAACAAAGGGCAGGTGCCAGTGCAGCACCAGGGAGAGGTATCCCACGCTTTACTCCCTAGGGACAGCGAGAATCCTTTGAGGGATTCCACTGGAGCTGCCAATACCTTCGAATGTATCGAATCCCGAAAACAGATTGAGAGTAAGATCCTGGTCGACGCTTGGGAAATTGTCGGAAAAACCGTTACGAGGAGTCCTGATTGGGTTGGATCTGGCCAGGCACCGATATCCGCTCTCCGAGATGATCCCCAACTCCAGGATGTAACTGCAGTTCTGATTGGGAAGATAGATGTACCAACTCGCGTCATCGATTTGAATTGGGATATCAAACGAGGAATTTGCATTCGACCCCGTGAAATCAATCAACTCCACATCATGCACACGCAGCACCAGTTGGTCTCCATCGGCATTCTTCTTCAGCTTCTCTAGAAGTTTGTTGTCCAGGTCCCAGTAAGCGTAGGCCCAATTGGGATCACGAACCATGAAGACTACTTTTGTCTGATTGTATCGTTTCTCTATAGGATAAGCATCGACGTCTGCGCCGTCAGCGGTTTCTCGCTCTGTGAGCTGGTATTTGCTCTCTTCTACCCGGATGGAAGGATTGTTCTCTTCCTCCCTCTCCCTTTCCAGTTCCTTGAAACTCTCCAGAATGAACTCTGTCAGAGCTGCTCTATCAGCCGCACCGGTGAATTCGTACCCCTGCTTACAAGCAAGGGCTTGCAACTCCTCCAGCGTGATCGACTGGAGGCGTTCTTTGGTCATTCAGACCTCCGTATGGCGCTGTTGCTCTCTCGATCATCCTAAGATAAGGGGAAAAAAAATGTCAACCCGTCTTGGCCGCGTCTCCAGCATTGCCGGTTTTATCAGATGTATCTCACCACGTCAGCCCTGCTGACTTTGCGCGTCAACACGAGAACTACATCTCCGAAGCCCATTTTCTTGGCCAGATAATCCACGGGACGTTTCACCACCGCCGGCACGGTCCCCTTGGCCAATCCTCCCCATGTGACGGTTTTCAAGATCTCAAAACCGGATTCTACGAGCATTCTGCACAGCGTCTGCCGCGAGAACAGGGTAAGATGATCCGCTATCGCCGAACGCCATCTCTCTCGAAACACCCTGGCCTGCAGGCCGTCGACATTGGGCGTCACGATAATGGCATAGCCTCCCGGACAGAGGATCCTGTGCACCTCGGATAAAAAATCTCTTGGATCAGGCACGTGTTCAATCAAGTGAGAAAAATGAATCACCGGGAAATGGGCGCTCGGGAATGCCGCCTCTTCGAGGGTGCCGATGAATATGTCGAGCTTCTTGCTGTTGATCCCGTATTCCGCCGACTCGCGACACAGCTCGACGCCCCGAACTCCCCAACCGCGATCTCGCAGGAAGGCAAGCAGCATCCCGGTGGCGCAACCGATATCCAGGAACAATCCCTCCTGCTCCAGGCCTTCGCTAAGCTCGAAGAAGCGGATGTCCCGCAGACCGAGTTTCATCAGATGGAAGAAATTTTCCTCGTTCCTGAGTTCGTATTCGAAGTAATTCCGCCCGTAGCGGTATTTCAAATCGTCGAACACCGGCTGCGGATTCTGATAGACAAGTCCACAGCCAACGCACTTGACGAAAGAATAGTCCTTGTCAGCCAGGTACTTTCGATAGCGCCGGCTGCCGCAGAGATTGCAGAAAATGGCTCTGACCTTCTCGTGACCGGGACTTGTCGAGTAGGTTTTCATCACTACTCCAGCACAGTCAGAGCGTACTCTCTGGAGCTCTCATTACCGGCAAAATCAGAGGCGAATACAGTCAGTGCTGTTTCCCCAGGAACCAGGTTGATCTTGCCCAACCGCAGGAGCCACGACGATTCATAGAGTCCTGAAAATTCTCGTTCCGTGTTCGTCAGGACGAGTTGCCGTACCCCTAACCCTTGATCCGCCGGCTGCCTGTCGATCAAGGAATCAAAGGTGAAATTCGAGATTTCTCTTCCATCCTGAGAGAGGAACACTTTATATGGTGCCAGTTTCCAAAGAAAGGAGATATCCTCACGAAGATCGTAGATCGTTGCGAAAACCTCCACCTCGGCCCTGTTAACGGTCATTCCATCTTTCAGACCGATCAGATCCTGACCGGTGCGGATCGACACATCCTTGATTACCGGCGCCTGGCCGTCGAGCAGTGGCGGAAGCAGAAGCAAAGGATTGATTATGGTATCCATTTCTGTATCGATGATGCTCAGATGCAGATGCTTTCCCGAGGAGTATCCGCTGGAACCGACAACGCCTAATGGCCGGCTACGGTCGTACAGCCTTCGGGTTGGGTCCAGACTCCCCTCGGCCAGGTGGGCGTACAGCGATCGGATTCCACCCTGGTGTTGAAGGACGATGAAATTACCCAGACCGACAGGAAGGGAGGAAAAGTCCTCACCTTCTCGGTAGGAAAAAACCAGTTCCCCCGGAGATATCGGATAAATGGGCTGCTCACCACCGCCTAGGTCGATTCCGGAATGGAAGTGGTCCCCGCGGTGCTCACCGAAGGTGGAGGTCAACACGATTTGTTCCAAAGGCCAATCGAAGGCTAAGAGTACAACCCCCCCGAGACAGATCAGCAGAAACACCGGCAACAATCTTCGCATCACCCCTCCGTAAGGTCAGCCCGCAGCAGAAATCCGTCAATACCGAGAATCAGGGAGTTATCGATGATCCTCAAGAAAACATCCGGAACGGCCAACTGTCGAGACAGCAAAACCGAGCTCGGGGGGCGGAAGATCAGCAGGTTCGAGCCTCTCTCCGTGCTGTAGACCGCCGCGGAAAAGTTAGGAGCGGCGTCCACGAACCTCAGCACCCCGGGGCTGAGGATCCCGGCTGTAGTTTTCTTACGTATATCGAGCACGCCCAGACCTTCCTCGGTTTCGAAGTACAAAAACCGTGCATCCGGGCTGAAACTCAAGATGACCTCTCTCCGGAAATCGGAATCCAAATCCAGAGCGACCTCCGAAACGAACTCATTATCACGGCGCTGAACAATCGACAAGCTTTGAGGATCGATTCCAGAGAACAGAGCGATCTGCTGCCGGTCTTCTGTTATGGCGGCACCGAGGATCACAGGAATCCGGCTTCCCTCGGTTTCCTGCTCGTATAAAACTTCCCCTTCGGCTCCGATCAACAGCAGACGTCCGTCCATGAGCCCTATGACACATTCCTCACCGGCCGGAGCAGCCGTAGTGAGGGGTACGGGAAAAGTCAGAGACCACAGGATCTGGCCCTCTCTGTCCACCCGTTTCAGGCCGCTTAAATCTGTATTGACCGAATAGAGAAACTCACCGCCGGGGTCCAAGAGGGGATACCCGTAGCTCTTTATACTGAATTGAAACTCACCCCGGGTGTTCATGAAAACAATATGATCTGGAACGCTGCCGTAATTGATAAATCCCGAATCGGAGAGACTGACATTGTGGAGCCTCTGACTAACGTAGTACAGATTGCCATCGAGATCCGCGTACCCGAAAGTATTGGAGGCGCGGAAAGACCAGCAGGGGGTGTTCGAATCTGAAAGCACCGTGGACGCAGAGGAAACGCTCTTAGCCCAAATCGTGCGTAGAAAGATTTCCCTTCCAACCGGACGCGGGAAAAGCACGAGATAGAGAAAGAGTATAATGGGGAGGAACAGCCACAGGGCTCGTCCTCTTCTCTTCTTTAGAAAAATACTATCTGCCATGGATAGGTGAACAACTCTCGGATAACAAAATGTTGAGTGTTATAGTATAATAAGCCTTTTTAATCTGTCAATGAAGAGGAGAGCTGCACCCGTTTGACTCCCTGCAGGATTTGAAGAAAGGTACTTAGCTTCCCGGCTTCCTGAGCTTTTCCATCTTTTGGGCTATCTCTCTTTTCTTCTGATCGTCCTCCATCTTCGCCTTCCAGATTTCCATCTTTTTCTTCACTACTTCCGCCTCTTCGATCTCGCCGAGCAAGGTATGGAGACGTTTGATTGCGGCAAGAAAGAGGATGGCTTTCTTGATATCGTCGAGGCGCATGGTGGAAAGCTCATATTTTTCCCGGTAGCGGTCTGCTGACTGCTGGAGGAGTCTTTTTACCAGGTGGACGTGAGCCAAACGCTCGGAGTATCCCTCGACCCGAGGATCCAGCTGGGCAAGAAAGGTTTTCAGGTCCAGGAGGTTTTTCGAGATAACGGCGTACCGGCCTTGCAGTTCAACAAAGGACCACTTCCATTTTGAACCCGCGCCGAATCCCTCTATTACCGAGTCTATTGAGAAACCGAGTTTGCAAAGGAAATTGTACTTCTCCTTATCGTCGAAATCCTGGAGGCTGTCCACGCCCTGCTGGTAATCGGAAAAAGGCGCGTCTATATAGGGACTGACGCTTTCTTCCATATAAATAATGCTTTTGTAGCAGGCTTTGCGAGCGTCGTTTAGATAGCTTTCATTCTTTATTCCTAGCAGGGAGAGGGACAGGGCGTTCATCAGGTTGTAGTAGGACACTATGTTGAGATATTGATCGGCTAGTCGAAAGCGCTTTGAGTTCACCTCTTTCAGGGCATCAAGATCTGTAAACTGGTCGCCCCGGTACTGACCGCTGGTCAACCCTTGAGACTTGCTGGTCTTCTGGATCGAAGCGGCAAGCTCCTTGTTCTTTTCTTCGATCTGCTCGATCCGTTCTTTGTACTCATTTATTCTGTCACCGTATCTCTTCTTGGCTTCGCTGCTGATCTTTTCCATCCGCTCTTCTCGCCTTTTGCTAAACCCCTTTATCCACGGCTACCCCGAGAACCATATTTCTGTAGCAGCTCCTGCGCATGTTTCAACGACGTGTCGCCGGTCCTGTCACCTGCAAGCATTCTGGCGATCTCCTCCTGTCGCTCAGCACCGGTGACGGGACTCACCCGTGTAACTGTCCTATCCGCCTGGGTGATCTTTTCTACTTTGATATGATTATCGGCCTGAACTGCAATCGTGGCAAGGTGAGTGATGCACAATACCTGTTTGCTCTTGGCCAGCCGTTTCAACCGTTCACCCACGGTGATGGCCACCTCCCCACCGATACCCGCATCCACCTCGTCGAATATCAGGCTGTTGATCTGGTCCGACTCGGCCAGTACGGATTTTATGGCCAGCATAATCCGGGACAATTCGCCTCCGGAGGCAATCTGCACCAGTTTCTTAAAGGGCTCACCCAGGTTGGGAGAGATCAGAAACTCCACCTTATCTTTCCCCGTCCCGGCGTACAAAACCTTCCCGCTGTCGCTTGTACGATCCTTGATTTGAACCTGAAATCGAACCTTGGGCATCCCCAACTGCTTTAACTCTCCAACGATCTTCTCCTGAAGCCCGCCTGCGGCTTGCTTCCGCAGATGGGTAATGTTCGTTGCCCGCTGCCTGAGTTCTTTTTCCAGACCGGATATCTGTTCCTCAAGCTTTTTCTGGGTTGCGTCGCTGTTCTGAATGCCCTCCAGAGCCCTCCGGCTCTCTTCCAAATAGGCAAGCACCTCCTCGATCGTACCCCCGTACTTCTTCTCCAGGCGCTTTATCAGATCGAGACGTTCCTCTATCTTTTCCAATCTCGCAGGATCGAAATTGATCGATCCTTTGTACCGGCCGAGGTTTTCTACGAAGTCTTCGAGCTCGAAAAAAACATTTTCCAGTTGTCGGCTCGAATCATTCAAGTGGGAGTCGATCTTGACGATCTCCGCAAGCAGACCCCGAGCCTGCCGGAGATTGCTGAGCGCACCTCCGCGACTCTCGGCTGTGGCGCCGTATACCTCTTCGACCAGGTGAATCAATCTTTCGTGATTGGCGAGCAGGTTCTGTTCCTGTCTGAGTTGCTCCTCCTCGCCGACCTTCAGCTTGGCCTCCTCGATTTCCTGGATCGCGTACTCCAACAACTCCACCTTTCGAACCCGTTCGCGCTGCTCCGCAATCAGGGCGGCGTGCTCTTCCCGCACCTTGAGAAGCCGGGTGTACAAGGCGGAGAAGGCTGTCACTTCAGCGGTGATGTTACCATAGTGGTCGAGGAGTCTCCTGTGGTTTTCCGGGCTCAGTAGAGACTGATGCTCATGCTGACCGTGTAGATCAAAGAGCATCCCGGTCAGCTCTCGAAGAGCGGTGAGGGTGAACGGAGTGGATTGGACGTAAATCGTGCCCTTGCCGTTTTTCTTCACGACCCGGCGAATGATGATGCTGTTGTTTTCCGCCGCGATTCCCTTCTCTTCCATCCAGATCTGTACGTCCGGATTGTTGTCAAGTTTTACGATACCGGATACATCGATCTCTTCGGTCCCGGCGCGAATCGCCTCGGTATCCGCTTTCATCCCCAGGATGAGTCCGAGGGCACCGATCAGGATGGACTTACCGGCGCCGGTTTCACCGGTAAGGATGTTCAAACCCGGGGAGAAACGAACTTGAAGCCGATCGATCAGGGCGTAGTTCTGAACCACCAGTTCTTCAAGCATGGGGCTCCCCCGCCCAGTTCAGTTTGCTCCGCAGTACCTCGTAAAAGTTTCTCTTATCCGATTGGATGATCAAAGAATGCTTATCGGATTTGCGGAAAACGACCCGGTCTTTCGGCCGTAGATCAAACACCTCCTGGCCGTCCACCACCAGAACAATCTGGGTGCGTTGCCTCTCCTCGACCTCTAACTCGAAGGTTTCATCGGCGGGAATCACGATCGGACGGTTTGACAGGGTGAAGGGACAGATGGGGTTCAGCACGAAAGCATCCATCTCCGGATGGAGGATCGGTCCACCGGCGGACATGGAATAAGCTGTCGAACCGGTGGGAGTGGCGACGATCAGACCGTCGGCCCGATAGCGAGCCACATAGGTGTGGGAAAGATGAATACGCAGTGCGATGACTCGGGCGAAATCACCGGCCCGCACTACCGCATCGTTCAAACCACTGAAGCTTTGCAGCCCCCTGCCGCCGCGCTGCACAGCTGCCTCGAACATAATCCGCCGGCTCACCCCCAAGCGGCCATTGAGGTATTTCTCCAGTGCATCGGCCCATTCAGCACGGGACACCTCGGTAATGAAGCCGAAGTCCCCGAGATTTACCGCCAGGATAGGCACATCGCAGCCGGCAAGGATTCGAGCGCCGTACAAGAGGGTACCGTCTCCGCCAAGGGTGATCGCCAGATCCGTATTCGGAGGAACTGTCGGGACTTTGGCTTCATCCACAGGAATCACCTCCACGTCTACTGCGCTGCTCTGGAGGCAGCTCTTTACCTCTCCGAGCAGGGCAGTCGCATCCTCTTTAAGAGAATTAACGAGGATAACGACTCTGTGAATTCTTTTTTTCATATCGTAAGAGCGTATTCTTCTAGACTATATCGATTCCCGGATACCCCATCAAGGAAGTGTACTCAGGACTTTACATATCAGCTGCACATCCTTTCTGACCAGGGACGGATACAGCGGAAACAGCAGACAGCGCCAGAGAAGCTCCCGCGCCTTGGGGAATTGCCTGACGGTATTGATCTCCCTGCCCTCTGGGCAATCCAGCCCGGCAGATGAAGAGCCGCCGAGTGAATCATTACCCTCCTCAGGAGAGGTGTACCCTTCAACAGCAACGATCGCGTCCTTGAAAGCGGGTTCGCTCTGAACGCCCTTCTTGTTGGCATACTGTATAACCTCAAGCCTTCCATCCTTTACCAGAATCGGAAAGCTGAAATCCACATATTCTCCATTCTCGTCATCGAATAGGGGACTGTGGCGGGAACGCAGCAGTGCCTCACGGAAAACCTGAGCTATTTCAAAACGTTTATCAAGAAATCGCTGAAGTTCTCGCACCTGGGTGATTCCCAAGGCAGCATTCATGTCCGGGAGAAGTTGATCGTAATAACCCTGACCCACGATATCCTTCAGGGTTCTGACACACCGGCGGTCTCGGGAAAATACCATCCCGCCGCAACCCGTGGTAATCAACCCACCGGGATCCAAAGACAATACGCCGACGCGCCCACGGCCGCCGCAGGGTTGATCACCCCAAACTCCCCCAACGGCTTGCGTTATATCTTCGATTACCGGTACTCCGAGTTGAAAGATATCATCCCCTGCCGGCATGGATCCCAAGCTGTAGTACAGCACAATAGCCTTCGCCCCCGAAGCCAGCTGGTGCTGCACCGAATCGCTTGACAGAAGCGGTCGCTCAAGATCGACGTCAGCCACTAGAGCGACCAATCCTCGTGACTCGATGACCTGTAGATACTCCTTGGGCGCGAGCGCTGAGATGAGTACACCGTCTCCTTCCTCAAGCTCGAGCAGCTCAAATGCGCAGTGGATACTGGAGCGGTAGCTTATCAGGCTCACTCCTCCGGGTACGGTCAGAACCCGGCTCAAGGAGGCGCTAAATTCCTGGTTCAACGGTCCGGGAGCAATTTGATCCGAAACCAGGCAATTGAGAACGCTGTTAAAATCTTTTCGACGCAACGTTGGCCGAGTCACAGGGATGAGCATGCAGTTTCCTTGATGGTTGAAGAATAGAAAGTTTGGCCTACTTTTTCAATATCCCGAATGTTTCTGGACCAGAGGAACGAAGCGGCAGCCGATGCTCTCTCGAGTATCGTAACGATTTCCTATCCTGCGGACCACAAGCAGGGTTTGGTAATGGCGGCTGTCCCCAACGGGAATCACCAGGATCCCATTGTCGGCCAACTGAGTCGTGAGTGGGCGAGGAATGGTGGCTGCGGCGGCCGCCACCAGGATGCGGTCATAAGGACCATGCTTATCCCACCCTTCAGATCCATCGCCGACCCGATACACCACATTAGCATAACCGAGTTCATTGAGCAATTTCTGCGCGCGTTTGGTGAGGGCGGGTATCAACTCAATTGTGTAGATTACCTGGGCCAGCTCCGCCAATACCGCTGTTTGGTACCCGCTTCCGGTGCCGATTTCGAGAACCCTTTCCTCTCCCAGCAGCCGCAGCTCCTCCGTCATTAACGCTACCATGTAGGGCTGGGATATGGTTTGTCCATGCCCGATGGAAAGGGGAAAATCCCCATAGGCCTCTAAGGTGCGAACTCCTGAAACGAAGCGGTGACGGGGAATTCGTGACATCGCATCGAGGACCCTCTGGTCCCGGATACCTCTGGATGCAATCTGAGTGCGAACCATTCTCTCAGCGGAAGGATTTGCCGGATAGGATACTTTCACAATACAGATCAGTAGACGATGAGCACGGGCAAGGGACTCCGACGCAGTAGGTGAACCGTGGTAGAGCCGAGGATATAGTCCCGTATTTTATGGGTACCGTGGGAGCCGATCAGAAGCAGGTCCGATCCTTCCCGTTCGGCAACATTTAAAACCGTATCAATAGGGGAACCCTTCTCCGTAACCAGGCGGTGGTCTATGGCGTGTTTGCTCAGATACCTGTGCTCCCGCTCGGTTAATCCCTCTTCCTCTTCACTGGATAGGATCAGGAATTCTTTCCAGAACGTGCCGAAGGCGTTCACGCAAAACTGGAGAGCCCGTTCAGCGTTCAAAGAACCGTCGTAAGGAAAGAGAATCTTTTCGGGAGTACGGAAGGCTTGGGGGCAAGCCATTACAGGTCGAGGAGATGATCGAACCGCATCCTCGGCGGTGGAACCGACGATGGTACGAGCAAAGCGGGCATTTTCTCCCTTTTGTCCGATAAACAGCAGGTCCCCCGATCGACTCTCCTCGGCGAGAACCTGGGAAGGCAGCCCTTCCCGCTGAACGGCGACGAAGGTAATTTTGTTCTTTTTGCAGCTTTCCTCACAATTTCTGAGACAGTTGGCGGCAAAATCCTCGAGATCCTTTTTGATCTTGGAGTAGAAGCTCTTCAGTTCCGGATCGGGAGGAATATATGTTCTGGCAAAGGCATAATCGAAGTGACCGGTGGCGTAAATGATGGGCAGCTCGGTTTTCCTGGAGTCAATAACAAAGACCGCCTTGAGCTCGCAACCCAGCTTGGCGGCGAAGTATTCCGCATATTGGAAGGCGGAAAGAGAGTAATCAGAACCGTCGATACCAACCACAACCTGTCCGATCAACTTGAACCTCCCGATTTCTTGCGTTGCCGGCCCTTCTTGGGCTCATGACCGGAGGAATAGCGCAGGTCCTTGGCGTGAAGCTTGGACACCTTGTACTGCTTTATCAGCATCCTGAGGGCTTCGTTTACCGCCTCGGTGCGATCATGATAAAAGCCCTCCTGGATCATTTCATCGATCTCTTCCAACAGAAAGGTCGAGGTTTCTACGTAGGTCCTGGACACCTTGAGAGCCTCCTCGTCGGTCTTCACTACTATTGTAATCCGTCCTCAGTCCTCCTGCAAGTTCGGACAGCGGGTTTGAGAATTTAGTACTTTAGTAAGGTCGATTACTGAGATGTGAAATTGGAAGAGAAAAGTCAACCGCTTCGAGGCAGCACGTATTGGGGCAGTTTGTCTATGATCGCAGACCCCAGCATCTGCCAAGACTCCAGGAATTGATCAAACCATCCGTACCCGGCTAGTACTTTTATGTATTGATACAGCTCCCTGGCCTTCTTCTTGATATTCGAGCGGAACTCTTTGAGAGCTTGTTCATTGCCCAGGTCGGTAACGATGCGGACACTCAGCGGCGGCAGGCTGTTCTTCAAAGCCCCGACAAAAACGCCGGCGGTTTCCCAATTCGCCCCGGAGGTCTGGAATAGGGCGTACAGTGCCTCTCGCATCTCCAGGGACTGTATCAACTGCTCACCGCAGGCTTGGTTGCCCACCCGAACCTGAAAGCTCTCCGTGCTGCCGGTCTCGCTGGCTTCCCGATACAAGCTTTCCCTTTCAACGGAGGGTAGAAGGGTGAGTGCCGAGGGAAGCTTCATCTCCGGGATACTTTGCGGGGGAAATCCGCTCCCGCCGATGTCGTACTCGTAGCAGTCACGGCAGAGGATAATTTCTCCCACGAAGGCTCCGGGTTCGGTTCCGGCACAGGAACCGGAATCGATCACTAGATCGGGAGTATGCTGAAAGCATCCCGCCACGGTCGCGGCAGCCGCCCTGGCCTTGGCAGGACCGGATTCGATAGCGAACACATCGGCATTGCCCGTAACGCCCCTGGCCGAGCGGCAGCCGGCGACGGGTTTGGCATCTCTCAGCGATAGAACTTCCCTGCAGGCGTTGAACTCTACAGGAAAGGGACAGACCAGAAGCAGTTTCACCGCCATACCTCCTGATCCTAAAACCCTATATTCACAACCGGAGTACAGTCAAGGCGGCGTCCAAGTTACTCCTAGCCTGGAAGTTTTCCCAACAGCTTCCAGACCCAGCGATGAAAACGATGGTAAAAAGCGGCGGGCTCGGCAAACATCAGGATACATTCACCGTCGATCACGGTCATACCTTTGTCCTCGCAATAGCGGATCGCCGCTTCCGACTCCGAGCCCTGTTGCATCCAGATCCGTTTGATTCCCGCGGCATGGGCTTCCTCCACCACCTTTTCCGTTACAGCCGGAAGAACAACGGTAATGACTCCATCGGGCCGCTCGGGTAGTGCCGACAGGTCGGGATAGCAACGCTCTCCATCGATACTCTCCGTTTGGGGGTTGATCGGAAAGACTCTGTAGCCCTTCTGTTTGAGATCCTTCAAGATGGCATTGCCGAATTTCTTGCCACCCCGGGAAACTCCCACAACAGCTATTGTTTTCTGGGCCAAGAAATCATCAACATCAACTTTTCTGCTCATGCTATCTCCTTTTCACGTTTGTTGCTTTATTTCTTGTCGAGGAGCTTGGGTCGCAGATTCGCAGCCCAGCCTCGAATATTCTCCCAGTTGCGATAGTCCCTGGGCTTCTCTGCAAACAGCAGCATGACGAACACCATCTGCGGAAACTTTAGTGCCCTGTAATCCAGCTTGCCGGCGAACAAAGCGATGCTTAGCGGTTTGATCCGGGGAGCTTTCTTCAACACCGGTTCGAGTTAAGCGCCGAGGGAGCTGCGACGCTCCTTGAAGCTCAAAGCTTCAGGATTCTTCGGTTCTTTGAGAAGCCCCGGATCCTTGTAGATGTAAATGCCTTCGAGGTCTTCTGTTTTGTCATCCGTGAGACTGAGGGCGGTCATGAAATAAGCCACCGGGATGCGGCTCAAGGCATCCCGATGCCGGCGGACAAACTTCACGGCCTTGCGATGCCAGCCAACGATCATGGGAGCTCCGATCACCGCTGCATCATAGGCAGCCACATTTTTAACGTCGCCCAATCTACAGACTTCCGCCTCCGCACTATCAGAGGCGAGGGTTTCCCCGATCGCCCGGGCAACCTCCTCGGTGGAGCCGGCGTTGGTTTCATAGGCTACAAGTACTCGTTTCGGCATCGGTGCAATCCCTCTTCCCTTTGTTCAACAACTACAACACCCGGCAGCGGAGGATCTGTTCCCTCCGATGCCCGTTCGTTCAAGCATTCTTACATAACCTTTGCTGCAGTCGGCTACATTGAAGTCAGTCCCGGCGGACCGGGCTTCCCCGGCGCATCATCATGAAAAAAGGGGATAGGCCTGCAGGCCTATCCCCCATGCTGCTTTGAGGCATAAAAGGGCAAGGAAAGGAGGTGAAACTTGCCCCTCGGAATGTTATTCCGCCTTTAACCGCCTCAATTTAACAAACAACTTTGGTTGAATTTGGTTACATTTTTTTGTGAAAATAATTGCCATTTTCTTATGTAAATACGTTATATAGAATGGATAGTAAGGGTGAACAAAAGATATGGTCAAGCCTCACGGGAAATTAGTACTGGTCGGCTG
>CAZVHJ010000013.1:0-93183 GCA_964627715.1 uncultured Spirochaetaceae bacterium
CCCCATATGGGGGAAAAGAAAAATCCCCACTTCTCGGAAACCGGAATTCCCCACCCGGCGGAAAGTGGAATTCCCCACTTCCATGCCTTCTTTGCCGCTCCTCTGAGCCCCATGGATAGGATATGGCTACTTGCCCTCCTTCCTCCTGTGGATTCTGTAGGATTCGCCATTGAGGTTAAAAACCCTGGCATGATGCAATAACCGATCCAGCAACGCTGTGGTCATCACACCATCAGCGAAGAGTTCATAATGCCTCCCTTTTTGAATGCCTAGCTCGCTGAACACAATTTTGAAGATCTCTGATTTCTCTATCACTCAGGGAGATTTTCCAGGGAGTACCTTTTCGAGGTTGCTCGCCATAAATACGTCCTGTCCTCAACCATTTGTGAATAGTACCAGGGTAAACGCCGATCACTTCGGCTGCTCCTTGTACCGAAAAACGGCCGATCCGGCCGGCGAAGATCTCCTTGAGCTACTTGCTCAACCGCTCTGACGGTGGTACCTTATTCATGTGGCGTAACTCCTTGGTTAGGGTTTTATAGTCCAAACCATTCTAACCGGGCTGCGCCATTTTCATAGCTTTTTTTACAGCAGTATAGTTACATCACCGCGTCAAAGGCTGAGGCGACTCCGAGGAGAGGTGCGCAGACAGAGGGCTCTCCACCAAGACCACCACCGGCAGATCCTACAGCGGCCGAGGCGCAACCTTTCGGCCATCCATGTCCTCCGCTGTGGCTACGGGCACATCCTCAGTGCGATGCTCTGGTCGTGTTGCAGTGGATTAGCCGGGATTCCACTTCGCCCGCTGTTGATTAGATCAAATGGAATGATATATAACAGGGGCCGGGGTACTTCACTAGTATGGCAGGATCTACACCATGACCGAAACGAAGCGCAAAGGTCGGATCATGATCATCCAGCTCCCTCAGGACTACAAGGTGCTGAAAGGGCTAGCTTCCGAGGTCCGTCTACGGATCCTTGAGATTCTGCGTAAAGGCGAGCGAAACGTCAACGAAGTCAAGGAAGAGATGGGTCTGCCGCAGTCCACGATCGCTACGAACATCATGTCTCTCGAGAGGACCCATCTGATCGAGACGCGCGGCATCAAGGCGGCCAAGGGCACCCAGAAGATCTGCTCCGCACTGTATGATGAGTTCGTGATTCAGTTCTCCGAGCCGCGGACCGAAGAGGACGACACGATCGAGGTCGAGATGCCCGTCGGCCTTTTTGTTCAGTACGAGGTTTCGCCTCCCTGCGGGATGTGCTCGCCGGAGAAGATTATAGGGTATCTGGATTCCCCCGGCTCGTTCCTGGAGCCTGAGAGGGTGAAGGCCGGACTCCTGTGGTTCGAGAAGGGATTCGTGGAGTATCAGTTCCCCAACAACGCCCTCTCCAGGAACAGGGCCCTGAAGAAGCTAGAGATCGTGATGGAGCTTTCCTCCGAAGTGCCGGGGACCAATCCGAAGTGGCTGTCCGACATCACCGTATGGATGAACAACAGGGAGATCGGCACCTGGACCTCCCCGGGAGACTTTGGCGACAAGCGGGGCAAATATACGCCGAAGTGGTGGAAGCTGGAGGGCTCGCAGTACGGGCTGCAGAAGTCCTGGAGCGTGATGGAGGAAGGATCGTTCGTGGACGGGGTCAAGGTCTCCGCTGTTTGCCTCGACGATCTCCGGCTGCCGGAGCACCATTCCATTCGGGTGAAGGTGGGGATCAAGGAGGATACGGAAAACGTGGGCGGGATCAACATCTTCGGAAGGGGGTTTGGCAACTATGACCAGGACATCCTCCTGCGCCTATTCTTCTAGGGGAAACCCATGAACGACGACGCCAATATCATGACCCTGGCCGAGATGGCCGATTACCTGAAGAATGCCAGGAGGTCTCTGCTGCGCATGGCCCGACGCGGGGACATCCCGGCCACCAAGGTGGCCAGCCGGTGGCGGTTCATGCGCTCCATGGTGGACGACTCGCTGATCAAAGTGATAGATAATATGAGTAGGTCTCCTGCCTGAAAGACGTGGATTAACCTATAATCGAGGCATACCACAATTCAGGAGGAGACCAAAATGAGTGAGTCAAGTGTATTCTTTGTTGGGATGGATGTCCACAAGGACAGCATCAATTTCGCTGTACTGACAGAAACATCACCTTCTCCAGTCCTTCAAGTCCGGAAAACGAATACTCACAAAGCCGTGGATGAGATTTTGGACAAACTACATGGGCAAGGGACGGTATTTGCTTGCTATGAAGCTGGGCCATGTGGATATGGGCTTGCCCGCTATATCGAGAGTAAGGGGATCCAATGTCAGGTGTTTGCTCCGAGTAAGATTCCGCGAAAACCGGGAGAGAAGAGAAAGAACGATCGCAGGGACGCGTTGAAGCTTGCCCAGCTGCTGAACTATGGGGCCGGTACGCCGGTGAATATTCTTTCAGAACAAGATGAAGCGGTACGGGAACTGCTGCGCTACCGAGACCAGGTCAGAAGGAAGGCGGGTAAAGAAAAGCAGCAGGTTCGGATGTTTCTCCTGCGATATGATCGGGCGAGCCGCGAATACAAGCCCTGGACTCAGCCCTACATGAAGTGGCTGTACGGTTTGGATATGGGCCAGCCTCTTCTCACCGATGTATTACGCAGGCGTCTGGATTGCCTTGAGTATCTACAGGTGGAGTTGAAGGAATTGGACAAGCAAATCAATGAGATCGCCGCGCAGGAACGCTACAAAGATGAGATTTCTTCCCTTCGTTGCCTCAACGGAGTTGGTACCCTGACAGCTCTGGCTTTGCGCTGTGAAGTGGGTGATTTCAGACGCTTCCCTACCGCACGGTCTTTCATGGCATTCCTGGGATTGGTACCGAGCGAGCACTCAAGCGGCAACACCATCAGACGTGGACCTATCACCAAAACGGGCAACAGCTACTTGCGGAGGCTTTTGGTAGAGAGCAGCTGGAAGTTCGTGAGTCGAGAGAAAAACAGTGGAGCGCTTCGCAAAAAGCGGGAGGGCCTGGATCATCAACTTGTACAATATGTAAAGAAAGAAAGCAAGCAGAAGATTGCATAATCGCTATCATCGGCTGTGCTTCAGCCGCGGGAATCGTCGCATCGCTGTCACAGCGGTGGCCAGAGAGCTCTCCGGCTTTGTGTGGGGAATCATGAATTGATAGGAAAACCTATAATCCGAGCTGGGCAGGCAAGTCGCCGGAATTCGCAGCCACGAGGCGATCGAGGCAACTCTCCCGCTCATCCTCGGCCGCGCAGAGTAAATTCTCTGACAGTGTACCTCTCGGCTACTACGCCGAGCACTCCAAGCAAGAAACACAGCTCTTTGGAAGCCCAAGGAACGCCGAGGAGACATGCTAATTCCCCGGAGCCGAGACGAAGGGGACAGATTGATCATCACACGAAGCTCGGATCCAACCTGGGTGGTGGCCGGCCAACCTTCACCTCTGGTAGCCAGGTATGGCTCCGCCTTGTCCGAGAGATTGGACACTGTGACAGTGCAGGAGTTCTTCCTCGAGCGGGTGGGTGATCGATCGAGCCAATACACGAGACTCCTGACTGCGGCCCTCCGATCGTTTCTTCGCTTTCTCTACCTCCGTGGAGAAACAGTGATCGACCTATCCCTGTCCGTACCTACAGTCCGGAGATGGGGTCAAGCAGCGATACCCGCCGTCCTTTCCTTTGAGGAGGTAGAACGTGTCCTTTCCGCCCCAGATCGATCGACCTCATGCGGCCGACGCGACTATGCGATCTTGCTCCTCCTCGCGCGACTTGGTCTGCGTGTAGGAGAGATAGTCCTGCTCGAACTCAGTGACATCCAGTGGCGCTCTGGGGAGATTATCGTTCGCGGTAAGGGTCGTGTGCCGGACCGTCTGCCCCTGCTCTCAGACATTGGAGAAGCGTTGGCACTCTACCTCGGCGGAGATCGTGGCTGCAGTGACTCTCGACGGGTCTTCCTGAGAATGATGGCACCGCGCGTCGGTCTGACAGGCCCTGCTGCGGTTGGTCATATCGTGCGAAGGGCGCTTGCCCGGGCGAAGATACACTCTCCGGGCCGTGGTGCCACCCACCTCTTCCGTCATAGCCTGGCGGCCAGGATGATCCGCCACGGGGCCCCATCGAAGCTCGTCACCGGCGCCCCAAGCCGCACATCTTCACTGACCAGGAGATCGAGCAACTCATGACCGAGGCGTCCCGATTGCCCTCAACTACGGGATTGCGTGCACTGACCTATGGGACACTCATCGGGCTGCTCGCCTCAACTGGAATCCGGCCGGGGGAGGCTATGACGCGCGACGTGCATGACGTAGATCTCACGAACGGTGTCCTTGCGATCCGGCAGACCAAGTTCGGTAAGTCCCGCTTCGTCCCAGTCGACGAATCCACAAGAGTTGCATTAGCGTGCTATGCACAGCGTCGTGATGAACTCTGCCTACATCGTGGGAACAGGGCATTTCTCGTCTCCGAGCGGGGAACCCGTCTCAAGGGAAGTGCCGCCCGTCGCACGTTCGCGAAGCTGTGCTGTATCAGCGGCCTGCGGACAGCGGCAGAAGGCAGGCGCATCGGCCTCGGCCCGAGGCTAATGGACTTCCGTCATACCTTTGCAACGTGGAAACTTGTGGAATGGTACCGGGTCGGACTCAACGTGCAGCGGGAGATACCTAAGCTCACCGCCTACCTCGGTCCCGTCAACCTCAGCGATACCCACTGGTATATCGAGGCGATCCCAGAGCTCCTCCGGCTCGCAACGGAACAGCTTACCGCACGCCAGCGGGGAGGTTCCTTATGAGCAGCCCAAGCTTTTCCTCTCTCCTCCAGCGTTTCTTTACGGATCGGTTGCTCGGACAGCTCGGGGCGAGTTCCCATACGGTGGCCAGCTATCGGGACACTTTCCGCCTGCTGCTGCGTTTTGCCGCAGAACGTCTTAAGCGAGCACCTTCTGACCTCCGCCTGGAGGATCTCGACGCTTCCTTCCTGGGCGATTTCCTCCAGTACCTTGAACTCCACCGGCGCAACTGCACCCGGACAAGAAACAACCGGCTCTTCGCGCTACGCGCATTCTTCCGGTATGCCTCCATCAGCGAACCGGCATATGCCTTACACTGCCAGCGTGTTCTCGCGATCCCTCCAAAACGTTACGAACGCGTTCCTGTCGAGTTTCTCACCGAGGAAGAGACTGCCGCCCTCCTGGCAGCTCCTGATCCCAAGACATGGATTGGAAGACGCGACCGAACGCTTCTGCTCGTCGCCGTCCAGACGGGCTTACGCAACAGGGAGGTCACCTCACTTTGACGCCAGGATGTGGCGTTCGGCAACGGCGCTCACCTCCGTTGCTTCGGAAAGGGCCGGAAAATGCGATGCACGCCTTTACGCCCGGATATCGCCACAGTTCTCAAGCAATGGCTATCAGAACAGGGTGGGAATCCAGGGGATCCTGTCTTTCCCAGTTCCCGCGGCGGACCCCTCGGTGCCGATGCCTTTCAGCGACTCGTTACCCGACATACTGCCACCGCCTGCCTTGTGTGCCCGTCGCTCATGGGGAAGACCGTGACGCCTCACACGCTGCGCCAACACAGCGGCAATGAATCTCCTACAGCACGGCGTGGACCTCACTGTGATCGCTCTGTGGCCAGGGCACGAGTCAACGGAAACGACGCAGATATACCTACATGCTGATATGCGTCTCAAAGAGCAAGCTCTCGCGCACGCAACTCCAATGGCGTCGCTCCTCACCGCTACCGTCCTCCGGACCCCTTACTCACCTTCCTCGAAAGCCTTTGATTATGCCGCGTGAGCAATAGCAGAAGGACGAAAGTTGCGCGCAAAATCAGGCCGGAACAGCACAACGCGGCATAATCCGGCAGTCGGCATTATGCCTGTGAACAGGCCATACAACCCTTTGTAGTCGGACGCAAGGCCTGGCTTTTTTCGGGAAGCCCTGTTGGAGCCACAGCCAGCGCGGGGTGGTACAGCATTATCGAGACCGCCAAGATCAATTCCGTAGAACCATACCTGTATCTTCGATATATACTATCCCGGCTACCTGAGAGCGAGGACCCCGAAGTCTACCGGATTTTGCTGCCTTGGAATATTGAGAAGGACTCCCTCCTTGATTTTGATTCTGGGCACTTATTCTAAAGGACGCCATCTAGTAACCAGCGTCGATTAGTTGCCCGCCTTCAACGACAATTATTTTTCCCGCCCCAACTTCAGGCTGGCCACCTTTCACAGGGGGTACCGGGTAACCCGCATCCCTACTGCGACCCTTTCGAGAGCTATGTCCCCCTGTAAAGGGGGCTTACTTTGGTGCAATTCTGGCTTCTTATAACGAAATTGAGGCGTTAGGATAGGCCGGCATCCGAATTGGAGGAGAACAAGGCAATAGTACAACGCAGATTGTCTATCCTTGCTGCTTGGCCGTAAGACCGCGAACCCGGCTGATAGCAGAGGCCAGGTCTATCCCCCTGAAACCGGCCAAATCTCCAGTGCATTTCGGATCGAGAACGTCCAGACCGCCTCGTTCAATGTCGGCCATGACTTGTGCAATGACTTCTGGCAGAAGGGTATATCCGTCCAGGTATTTCTTGGCGTAGCCAATCGCCCGTCCGATCGCTCGCGTCTGAGCGGTCTCGGTGATTTGCTCGATGTCTGAGAGGTCGATTTCAATCTTGCCGAACATCAAGTGATGCGTGTCCCTGGCGGAGATACGGAAATGGCCGTACTCGTTCCTTGGATCGAACGAACTATTGTCAATCGCGCGGCGTTTCGGTCGGGGGAAGTGAGCGCTACCTTCCCTGCTCCTACAATATGGAAAGGTGCGAACAATATCTCGTGCCCGCTCAGTGACCTCATGCGGTTCGAAATCCACCATCTGAATCACGCAGTTGGCGACATCGAAGTAGTCGCCGGAACCTCCCACCACTAGAATCGTACTGACCCCAAGCTCATCGTTGAGTTGCTGGACTCTGTCGACGAACGCCGTAATGGGCTCTTTCTCTCGAGCCACCAACTGCTGCATTCTGCCGTCTCGGACCATGAAGTTGGTTGCGCAGGTGTCTTCGTCCATTAGCAACACGCGAACTCCCGCTTCTATGGATTCGGCAATGAATGCAGCCTGGGAGGTGCTGCCGCTTGCGTTTTCTGTTGAAAACAGCGTTGTTTCCTGTCCAAGCGGCAGATTGTTAATGAAGGCCGAGAGGTCGATGCCCGTGACGCTGCGTCCGCTGGCGGCGCGTATCTTCACCGCCGAGGGCAGGCAGACACACAGCTCGCGCCCGTCTCCAGGGACATGGTTGTAAATGCCCAGTTCGAGAGCTTGAAGGAGCGTGGACTTGCCGTGGTAGCCGCCTCCGACGATGAGCGTGACGCCGGCTGGAATTCCCATCCCGGTGATGGATCCTGCATGAGGCAAATGGACGCTTACGCGCAGGCTATCGGGTGATCTGAACGGTACGACAGTCTGCGCTTGCAACGGACGCGGATCGATGCCGCTCGACCGAGGCAAGACTGACCCATCGGCTACGAAAGCTACCAGGCCAAGGTCGGAAAGTTGTCCCCGAAGATGCTCGGCATCCTCGAAAGCATGCACGTGTTTCTCAAGGGCATCGGGGTCGATGTTAGCAGAGCAAAAAGCCGATTCAATAATCCGAGGGAGTTCCTGGAGTATCATCGTCTCGGCTGTACTTGCCTCGATTTTCCGTCCGGAAGCTGGTAGTCCCAAGAAGAAACGCCCCTCAATGGTCTCTTCATCCACATGGATTGATGAGCGGTCGAGGATTTCCTGGCCCGGCTCTGCAATGGTGATAATACCGCTGTTCCCGGTGCCGCGTCGGCCCGGACAGATGCTATCACAGGCATCGTAAAACCGACGTGCCAGGAAGTCGCGAAATGCAACCCGTCTCTCTTTGGAGGAGAAGAATAGGTCTGGGAACCCGGCATCGGTTCGAAGAACGCGCACTCGGAAGACTCCCGTACCGGGCGGCGCATAAGGATCCTTGGGTACCTGATCGAGGTGAAGCTGGAAGCGATTGGAGCTGTAACTCCCCTTCAGAGACTGGTATGCTGCGTAGTCCTTTCCGTCCAGCCCTCGCAACTGCGGTCTCAGTGAATCGATAGAACGCACATCATCTCCTTCTGTGCCTGCGTAGTATGGAGAACATTCAGGGTGCAGGCTCTGCTTTAGCGGCACCCGGACTTCGCTTGGCAATCAACTTCTTGATGAAATCGCCGACTGCACGCCATTCCTCAAGGGTCAGTTGTTGCCCGGCAAGCGGATGGGGTCTCAGTACGTCCTCACGCAGGCGCGCTTCCGCCAACTGCAATTCGTCCAAATATCCGGCGAGCTCCATCAGCCGAAGATAGGAAACCTCCAAGGCGACAGCAATCCGAGCGAGAACCCGTGGCGAGGGATTGTCAACGACACCACGCTCGAGCTTGTGCAGATACGTTGCCGAAATCCTGGCCGGCCCTGCTACCGCTTCGAGAGACATGCCTTTGATATCCCGCGCCTTTCGTAATTCTTCTCCAAGTCCAACAAGCATGTGGTCAATATAAACTATAGTTTATGCTTATGTCAACTATAGTTAATATGCGATGCATGTGCAATACTTGTTGCTGTGGCATCCGCGGTGATCAGTAATCTTAAATAAGACCATCACTGCTTCTTATATCCCACTGTAAGGGTGTCGGGACCAATGCAAATTCGCCTAGAGAGGGGTCCGTGCTCGTTGACGGCAAACCTGCACGATCGTCACTGTAGATCACCGAAAGCACCATACCGATACCTTCCCGCCAGGTCAGCCCCTCTTCTTTGGCCAGTCGCATCTTCGCGTCTCTTGGATGAATCTCTTCTTCCTCCATTCTTTGCATGATCTCATCAATTTCATGTGGCCGAAGACGAGTAACCATAACAAATAGGGGTACATGGAGTCATCAGGTATACTCATCACCTTCCCGTACATATCCTCTGGCGAGGCAAGGATGGAAATGTGATTTCCCAGCGATTTGCTCATCTTGATCTCGCTGTCGGTTCCAGGGAGAATACCCATGATGTATCGGCAAACTCTTCAGCAGCCGTAGGAATTCAGATGAAAATTACTCTGCTTGCATCTATAACGAGACGCAGGCCTACTGGATCCACTGCAACATCCCCTACGAGTTCATGCTCGTATTGCCCGACGGAAATATACATTCCTGCATTATCGTCGAATACACACACGAGCAGGTGGAGGCAACTTCCGGGAAAACGGGATGAATCTTGCCGCTATCTGGCAAGGGGGGGAATGGGAAAACTTCCATTTAAAGCTTATGATCCTTTTGTGGCAACTGACCCCGCTTTGCAGGGTCTGGCGGTCGAGGGTCCAGTTCATCCTTCCCGGCGGGCACGAGATAGGCCGGCTCCTTGAGCTCGCCGCTGCTCCAGGATCGAACCTGGCGGCCGTTAAGCTCGATGTCGAGGGAAAACAAAGGAGGGACAAGACGATGGATCCTGTGGATATTTATCTATTTGAACTGCGGTAACCAGCGTGCCTGGATTTCAAGCATCTCGTCAACCAGTGCGCGGATATCGTCCAGTGTGCAAACAGCCGACGTAAGCGGGTCGAGCATCACTGCGTGATACACAGCTTCCCGTTTGCCTTTCAGAGCCGCCTCGACGGTTAACTCCTGAACATTGACGCTCAGCCGGTTGAGCGCAGCCAGCTGTGGCGGCAGTGCCCCGACAGCGGTGAGTTGAACTCCACTGCCGGAGACCAGACAAGGCACCTCCACGCAACAGCGATAGGGCAAATTGTCGATCAAGCCCTGATTCCTCACGTTGCCGTTGATTGACACGGCCCGGTTGTCCTCTATTGCCTCCATGATGTAGCTCCCATACTCGTGGCTACGTGTGGAACCTAGGTCCTTGGTGCCGTCGGTAAGCTCACGGAATTCCTGGTTTGACCGTTTCGAACGCCTCAGGCACTCCTGGAGATACCCCCCGGTGCGGCCGTAATCGATTCGGTCATAAAGTACTCGAACTGTTTCATCAGCTCGATTCGCACCGGCTCCTGGCCATAAATGTCATCCCGCTGGATCACCTCCCAGATGCGTGGATAGAGATCCTCTTTACCGCGTCGGAACTCGAGATAAAAAATTGATGGGTTTATACCGGCACAAACAAAGTTCACCTCGTCGTAAGGCACCTCGATCCAGTCGGCGAGCATTTCGCTGGTGTCCTGAATACTGTGACAAAGACCTATGTACGGGCGCCCTGTTGCCTCAATCACAGCCAGGGAGATGATGGCCATCGGGTTGACGTAATTCAAAATCAAAGCATTCGGGGCAACCTCGTTCAGCTCGGCGCAAAGATCTAGCATGACCGGGATCGTCCTCAAACCCCGGAACACACCTCCAGGACCCAAAGTATCTCCAACGCACTGCTCTATCCCGTACTTGCGGGGAATCTCAATGTCAAGGTAGTACGCATCCAGACCTCCTTGCTGAAAGGTGGTAATTACGAAATCGGCATCTTTGACAACAGAGCGGCGGTCATGGCTGACCTGGACCTGAGCGGGCGTACCTCGTCGATCGATGATCGCCTGTACCACCGCCCGCGACTGCTCGAGCCGATCTGCGTCGATGTCCATCAGGGCAATCGTGCTATCCTGCAGTGCCGGTGTTAGCAGAATATCGTTACATAATTTACGAGTAAACACGGTGCTTCCCGCACCAATAAATACTATCTTTGCCATAAGCTTGCCTCGTTTTCACATCGCTACTTCATGGTATCATAGTTGATCTTACGGCACAGCCATCGGGACATCACCATCTGCGAAGATGGTAAAGTTGGCTTGTATATGGTGATTGTTGGGATTATCCGTATTACCAACATCTACCATGTATCAACCAATTTTGCAGATGATCGAAAATCCTAGCGTGTGATATGGTACAAAATGAAGATAAGGCCATCATGAATAACGGATCAATCAATGATATCCGTTCGGAGGAGCAACACGATCTCAACCTTTCGGACTGGGGACCCTATACCAAACGATACATTGGGATATCCCATATTCCGGAACCTGAAAGTGGAAAGCGCTTTGACCTGAGCGTTTTTCCGGGATTTTACCGGAGGGGGGTCACTGTTCCCAATGTAATGTGGGAATCGGGGTATCATCCCTGGGAAGCATCAACGGATCTTTCCTACGTTTCCCACCGCCACCAGATTCTCTGGAAAGATCAGGTATACAGCGATATCTCCTTTTGCCGTCTGAATGAGCGGGCGGTGCTTATCTGCTGTAAGAGTGTTAACAGGACCCGGGATCCGCAGAACATAGTGTTCCACTACCTGGCGTCCCTCCATTTCCCCCCGAAACAGACCTACTCCTACGAAGTACTTCGACTCTACCGGGTAGATCTGCCTGAGGGGTGGGAATGGATAGACGGCCTGGAGTATGTTCACCTTACGCTCCAGGAAAACCACCCACGGCGGAACCTCTCTCCGGATGGAATCATCTGGGGAGAGGTGAGGGATCACGGTTTTACAGGCGGGGCCGGGCTGGGAATGGGATTCGGAAAAGCATCTTCGGATGCGGTCCAATACCGGCTGTCCGGATCTGCCGCCGGTGTTCGAGGTCTTCTTGTTCGGTACAGAATCCGGAGAAGGCAAAGTGGGGTCATGATTCTACGCGGTGCCCTGAAAGCGGAGGTAGTTCTTGAGGGTACCGGCGGGTTCGAGACCAGGTACCTTAGGCCTGAGACGGACCCGAGGGCCGGGGGAATTTTCTCGTGTGCCGTGGGAAACAGCACGGAGACAGAAATTGATGGGTTTGCTATCCAGACAAAACTGGCCGGTTCCGACTCCGGACCTTCGTTCGAACCGGTGGTTCAAAATCCCGTTCCCCATATCTCTTCCGGCCCACGTGAAAACTCCGTCATTCTGGAATACCAGGGCCTCCAACACTCGTACGGAATCGCCTGGGATATTCCTGCTGTGATCAGGCAATTCTTTACCAATGACCTCGATTGCCTGATGCGGCACAACGTTCACGAACATAACCACACGGAGTTCAGGGGAGAAGGAAACGGACACTTTACCGACATATTTACCCGTCCCTTGTTTCTGGAGCCGGAATCAGAGACTTTGACATCCGGCATGGTGTGTACGGGAACCAGCGAATCGGTTCGGGAGGCCCTCGCTCACTATGTTCCCGGGGATCCGGGTTATCGACGAACGCAGGAAACGTATCAGGACAGGACAGTCCGCTTTGGCCAGCAGCAATCAGGTGAGTCGTCACCGGGGGAGGTATACGCTTTCAGCATCGACCGCCTGGCCGCCACGCTTCTGTCGAATGTGGTGTATCCTGTCAGGATTCAAGGAAGATGGGTTCGACATCACACACCGGGCCGCTGGTGGGATTGCCTGTATACCTGGGATTCGGGATTTATCGGTCTGGGGTTTACCGAGATCGATCTGGACAGGGCGGTAGAAAACCTGAATGCTTACCTCACGGCTCCGGGTAACCGGGATGCAGCTTTCATCCATCACGGAAGCCCGGTTCCGGTTCAGTTTTATCTCTTCCAGGCCATTTACAGCCGTACAGGTTCAAAGGAGCTCCTCCACCGGTTTTTCCCACGGCTCCTGCAGTACCACCGTTTTATCATGGGACGCCACGGAAGCTCCGCAACAAGGACCCTGAAATCCGGGCTTCTGAAAACCTGGGATTATTTCTACAACTCCGGCGGATGGGACGATTATTGCCCCCAGGTGTATGTGAGAAACAGGGAGATCCAAAGCTCCACCACGCCTGTGGTCACCTCGGCCCACGGGATACGGACTGCAAAAATCCTTTTTACCGCAGCGGAGCTTATTGGTGAGTCCACGGAGGAGTTTCAGGAAGATATTAAATCCTTGGCCGATGCACTGCAACGATACTCATGGGATCCGGATTCAGGATATTTCGGGTATGTGTGCCACGATTCCTCCGGAATGCCCAAAGGAGTCCTCAGACATGAAAGTGGTGTGAACTTTAATATGGGATTCGACGGGGTCTATCCCCTGGTTGCCGGGATTTGTACCCCCTCACAGGAAGAGCTCTTGATCAGCCGGTTGTTCTCCGCCGATCATATGTGGACTCCCTACGGACTGACGGCCGTCGATAAGTCAGCCCCCTACTATAGGGATGACGGGTATTGGAACGGCTCCGTCTGGATGTCCCATCAGTGGTTTTTCTGGAAAACCATGTTGGATCTCGGACGGCTGGATGACGCCTACCGGATCGCCTCAACGGCGTTGAACCTATGGAAACGGGCTGTCGAGGATTCGTACAACTGTTATGAACATTTTGTCGCAAAGACCGGGAAAGGCGCCGGATGGCATCACTTTGGCGGACTCTCGGCCCCCGTTCTCAACTGGTATTGCTCTTACTACAGTCCCGGAAGGATTTCCCTGGGGCATGACGGGTGGGTGACCTCTTTTTCCTTTGACGGTGAGAGAAAGTCTCTCCGCGCATCGCTAAAGTTCTTTCCCGGGTCCCGGCATCACCCCGGAATCATTGTTACCATGAACCCGGGCGTTTCCACATACCAGGCACGCTGGAACGGAAAAGAGATCCCGTACACCATCCGGGACCGAGGGAGCGTGGAGGTCTCTTTGCCTTCCGGCTGCACCGAGGGCTGCCTGGAAATCGCAGAAAACGGATGAGAGGATATCAGAGATGGGTATCGATATGGTAACGATGCGCGAGGATGAGATCAGCTCACTGGTCCGAAAGAATGAGACATGCCTGAAGAGCTATCTGCGGAAGACGGAGAATCTGGCCGGTATCGATCCGAAGGACCCGGGGCTTTCTTACATCCATAGGGAACTTATCGGTGTGATAGAGAGCGCAGTAATTGCCTTCCTCTGTCCCGGATCGAAGTTCCACGGCAACAAGGCAGCCATGGAACACGCGGTTTTTCTGGCGGAGATCATGAACTGCTCACTTAACGGGGACGGTACACTTAACACGGTCAATATAGCCTCGCCTCCTGATACCGGTTTTGTGGTAAACCGAATCGGCTCCCTTCTGATCCTTCTTTACAGAAGAAAACCTGATGGGGGTACCGGGATAGTGACCCCCTTGAAAAACTATATGCTGAAGGCCTCGGAAGCCCTCCTTACCGGAGGTGTGCATACGGCGAATCATCGCTGGGTCATATCGGCAGCCCTTGCCTATGGGCACCACTTTCTCAAAAAACCCGGATATGTCCGCAGGATAGACGGCTGGCTTGCAGAGGGAATCGATATCGATTCCGACGGCCAATTCTCCGAAAGGAGTTCGGGTATATATTCACCTGTTATCGTCGAGGCCTTGATCCGTATTGCACGGCTCCTTGATAAGGATGAACTCATCGATATTGCCCGGCGTCATCTGGAGACGATGCTCTATTATCTTCACCCGGATGGGAGACTGGATACCCTCAGCTCCAGGAGGCAGGACGTTGCCTGCCCGGCTTCCCCGGAGAGGTACTACCTTCCGTACCTGTTTATGGCCGCCAGGGATTCAAACGGACAATTTGCCGGCGCTGCCAAGCTGATTGCCGAGGGGGGTATAACCAAGCCACAGGAAGCACTTGTCGGGTTTCTCGGAGAGCCGGAATTATACCGGCCGATTCCCCCTCCCGAGGCGATTCCCCAGAAGTATCACCGATTTTTCAAAGGATCGGGGCTGGTACGCGTTCGCGATAACCGTATGGGTGCTTCGATCTTCGGAAGAACCGACAGCCATGGGGTTCAAGTATCCGGTCTATCCAGGAACGCCACCTTCTTTTCCTATTTCAATGGAAAGGCTTCGTTGCAATCGCTCCGAATAGCCCCCCTTTTTTTCAGCATGGGATACTTCCAGTTCTCCGGTATCGAAGAGATTTTCGGTGGCTACAGGCTTTCGGAAATCCTCGAAGTCCCCTATTTCGATCAACTGGATACCGACCGGCATGACCCAGGTGGTATCTACCCGTTGACCTCTGCCGACGGCCGTTTTTGGGGCAAGATGGGTTTTGCCGTTCGAAAAAGGATTAATCTTCAGAAGCTGTCAACCAGGGTGGACATTGTAGAGGAAGAAGGCGGTTTCACCATTACCATCACCTGCAGCGGAACAGGCCGTGTCCCGGTGGCAATTGAGTTCAGCTTTTCCCGGGAGGGGAGTATTTCCCAGGTGGCATCGATTCCCCAAGCTGCCCCGTTGTTTCAGTCCGGAGTGGAGGTAAATTCCCAACAGCCACTATTCCTAGCCAAGGGATACGGAGAATATACCTGCAAGGGGGATACGATACTATTCGGACCAGGAGAAACACTCCATGACTGGACACCGCTGCTGCAGAAGGAGGTTTTCGGGATCACCCCGGAGAGAATGAACAACGAACAGTTGGTTTATAGTACCGTCTATACCCCTTTTACCAAGACCATACGAGTATGCAGTAAATAGAGGGAGGTCTACTTCATAGCTACTTTTGCCACGGCATTTTGGGTGAAACGCCTGGGGGTAGTGCCGGTTATGCGCTTGAAAATCTTATAGAAGTTGGCGTAATCGGTAAACCCCACTTGATAGCAGGCTTCGATAACAGGTATGCCCTGAAGCAGATACTCCTTTGCCTTGATGATCCTCTTGTTGCTGATATATTCGAAGATTGTGAATCCGGTCTCCCGCTTAAAAAGATGGCACAAGTGGTATTTGTTGATATGGAGTCTTTCGGCGAAGAAATCCAGGCTCATTCTTGTGTCCAGGTTCTGCCTGATATACTCCATGATTTCGGTTACCCGTTTGTCCTGGTGGTTGGCGGCCGATACAGGCTGGGAGGTTTCCCTGATGACCGTCTTTAGGGCCACCAGGAACTCGACGAACAGCATTTCTATCATGATGTGTCTCTCCGGAAGGTCACTGGTGGCGTATTCTTCGATTCGCCGTAAAATGGTATCGATGCCCGCCTCCTCGATCTGGAAACCGTCGATCTTGTTTTCCGTTCCCGGTTCCTTTTGAACAATAAAATCCAAGATGGTCAGCGAATCGGGTCCCAGATTCTCTAGATACTGGCTGTTGAAGTGAATAACGATCCTTTCGTACTTCGCCGGAGACAGTACCTTCAGGCGGTGTAGCTCGCGGTTACTGATATAAAGAATGTCACCCCGCCGCACCGTATATGATTTGCCGTCGATATAGTAAAGCACATCCCCGGAGATAAAGATGCAGATTTCAAACAAATCGTGGTGGGCCTCTCTGGGTGTCTCCTCAGGGGGATGAGCCAAGGAGTGCAAATACCTGAAATCATTATATCTGGAAATGTATTCTACGATGACCGAATCATTCTTCACAGCCGATTCCCGAGAACGCAATGTTTACAATATTTTTCCCAATATTCCCTTGGAAGTATCTTATGACCGTATGATATCTTAGGCCAAGGAAAGGAACAAGATTTCTATCCTTGAACTTTTGCACATGGGAAGGGTGATGGAAGCGGATATTCTGCAATTCGGCGCAATCGGAGACGGTCGTATCGACGACAGCCGGGCAATCCAGGAAGCTATCGATGCATGCTCGAAAGCAGGGGGGGGTAGAATTGTATTTCCCGGAGGCAAGGTATTCAGCGCGGGGCCTTTTCACCTCCGCTCCAATGTCGAGCTGCATCTCCAGTCTAATACGATCATTCAGGCGAGCCTTGATCAAGCTCTTTATAAAGAAAGTGCTTTTAAGAAGAACCGCAGTGAAGGAAGTCTTTGGATCAGTGCGCGCGAGCAGGAGAATATCGCCATCACCGGGACCGGGACGATAGACGGTCGGGGAACCCATTTCATGCTCAGCGAAGAACCGACCCATTTTAATTACAGTATTGAAGACGGCGTGGATATGCGCCCTCATTTACTGACCTTTATCGGATGCCGAAACATCACCATTCGAGACGTAACCTTCAGAAACGCGGCATACTGGTGCATACACCCGGTTGGATGCAACGACGTGCTGATCCAGGGCGTGCGCATTCTCAACAGTCTGAAAATCCAGAATTGTGACGGGATTGATTTGGACCATTCAAGAAACGTACGGATCAGCGATTGTTATATCGAATCTGCCGATGATTGCATCTGTCTGAAGACCAGACGGGAATACGACGAGTACGGACCCACAGAGAATATAACGGTCACCGGATGTACCCTCGTATCTACCTCGTGTGCCATCAAACTTGGCAGCGAAAACACCAAGGGTATTCGTAATGCGGTATTCGGCTCCATCGTGATCACCTCCACCAACAGAGCTGTAGGGATACAGAACAGAGATGAGGGCAGGATTGAGAACATCATCTTCTCCGGCGTCGTTGCCGAATGCCGGTTGTTCGCCAACATCTGGTGGGGCAAAGCCGAGCCCATCCATGTGACCTCTTTGATGCGGTCTCCCTTGGAAACGCGCAGGTTCCCGGAGAATCTGGAAAGGACTACCGTGGGATCCGTGGAGAATATTTCCTTTATCAATTTTATCTGCCGGAGCGAGAACGGTATATTTGTAAGCGGCTGTGCGGACTCAAGACCCCGCAACATCTGCTTTGACAACGTGCGGGTGCACATCGATAAAGAGACAAAGCATCCCGGGGGATTTCATGATCAACGACCATGCGATGCGCCGGAGATGGTCGATACCCGGACATCCGGGTTCCATATCGTATCGTGCGACAATGTCCGGGTCATGAACTCTCAAGTCTCCTGGGGCGAAAACCTTCCTGACTACTATGAATCTGCCCTATTTGCAGAGGATGTTTCCCAGATCGAACTCATCAATTTCGAAGGCAAGGCTGCTCACGGGGAGGAGTCGAAGGCGATTGTTATAGTGGATTCATAAGTTGCCCTGTCCACTGCAAACCAGGTACCCTGGTAGGGAAATCGATGCTTGTTTATATTTTGCTTCTGCTTATCGTCATGGTTGTTGGCTCTATTCTTTTCCTGCGGGGAACGCTGTACATGATCGCAAAACTGGGAAGCAGGTATTTTGAAAGGATCCACAGGAGCGCTCAATTCATAACCGAAACCGGAAAGGTTCCGCCCAATTGGTACATTGCCGCAGCGGGAAAAACCCGTTTCGAAAAAGCCCGGAACAGCTACCACAAGATGAGGAGTCTCTGGAGGTTACGACACCTCATCAAGCATTTTCAAAGAAGCGACAGTGTTTCGGATGAAGAGACCCGCCACCTCATTGTTGATAAGCTGGTCGATATTTACAATCAGTGGATCGATTTATCCTGGGAGGAGATGAACCCTGGCGCCTGACGCCCCTACTGTGGGGTTCCCTTTTTTATATATACCGGGTTGGACATCGATGCCATGACGTATTGACCTGGGTCTCCTACGATCTGTTCTTTTTCACGAATGATCAATCCCTCGTGTTCTTCCAGAATAATTCCGATTTTGCGCCATACCTCTACCCGCAAGAATGCGTAGCCCAGGGTTGAATACGCCTCCCTATATGCCAGCAGATTTGTGATTTCCCTCACGCAGCCCTTGTCGGTGACTATTCTGAGCAGGTCGGATTCTCTCAGGTCGATCACCCGCACCATCAGGCTCTTCCCTTCATTCACCTGATCTCCCATCATCGCCTCACTCTCGGCGGTCATTTCGATCCGTGGACAATCGGGGAGATAGGTTATGAACACGTGACCTTTTTTCATGTTTTCGACCAACCCTTTTACCGACCGGCTCTCGCTGTTGATCCAGGTAGTGGGTATCTGGTGCGAGGATTCGTAGTTTATCGAATGCGCTTTCTTTGAGCCGTGGGAATCGCTTCCCCCGACGGCGGGAACTCTGCGACCCCCGGACAGCATCTTCTGCCATAATTCCAGAGCCATATTATTGTTCTCTGACCAGGGTCCGTTCCACACCTCATAGATGTCAAAGTCAAGATCATAACCGTATTCCCATATACTCGGCCCCTTATAGGGATGAGCCAGCGATACCAGGGCTCCCCTTTGACGGCCGATTGCTATCTGCTTTCTCAGATCCTCTTCGCCGAGGATGCGAATATCATCAACCGGTTCCTTGACCCCGAGGAAAGCCATATGCCCCCAATAGGTGGTCAGCTCCATACCGGGAATGACCAGGATATTCCAGTTCTCCAGAGAGAAGTCATTCTGAGCGGACGTGTTGTGATCGGTGAGGGCAATATAATCGAATCCATGTTTCTCGCCAAATGCTAAGACATGATCCAGGCTATACCTGCCATCGCTGTGATGGGTATGGCTGTGGGGATCCCCTTTATACCATCTCCTCTTCTTTTTCTGTAAGCTTATCTCCACGGTTACCGTGGTTTCTGCGATGATTGTGACAAGGCCGAGAACGACCGACCACGATCCAGGACAAAGCCCGGCATGATAACCGGGAGTTGCCAGATCGGATTCTATGAAGATCCGATCCCGTTCACTTCCCGACCAACCTCGTATCTTATTGGCGAATTCAATTCCTAGATCTACTACCGATTCCTTTGGAGACACCGAATAGGAGACCTCAATTCGGTCGACTGTCTCGTCAACCTCAAAAGGTATGGATCGATATGACTTGCTGTTTTCGACAAACACCGTCAATTCTTTCTGCATCATTTCAGATTTACTGCTCCTTGGGTTGAATGCTTCTGTCATGATTGTACCATTGCAGTAAGGCTCAATGCGCACCGGCCAAAGCCAGTTCTTCTGCAAAATGACAAGCACAAAAGTGACTCGGGGATACTTCCCTTAAGCCTGGTTTCTCGGTTACGCAGTTCTGTTTCCGATACCTGCACCGGGGATGGAAATAACAACCAGACGGAGGGGAGACGGGATTGGGGACTTCCCCTTCCAGGATGATCCGCTTCATTCTTTTTCTGGGATCCGGTTTTGGCACAGCAGAAAGAAGTGCCTCCGTATAGGGGTGGAGGGGGTGACCAAACAGATCATCCGTGGGAGCCAATTCTGTCAACTGTCCGACGTACATCACCACTACCCTGTCGGAGATATGTTCCACTACCGAAAGGTCGTGGGCCACAAAAAGATAGGTGAGCCCATATTTATCCTGCAATTGCTCCAACAGATTGATCACCTGTGCCTGAATGGACACATCGAGGGCGGACACGGCTTCATCACAGACAACGAGGCGCGGATTGGTTGCCAATGCCCGGGCAATGCCGATTCTCTGGCGTTGGCCGCCGGAGAAGGCATGGGGATAACGCTTCAAATGGGCTACCTTAAGGCCCACCTCTTTGGCCAGTTCCTTTACCCGCTCATCGATCTCTGCTGATGTTCCCATGCCGTTGATGTGCAGAGGCTCGCTGATAATATCATACACTGTCATCCTGGGGTCCAACGAACTATAGGGATCCTGGAATATCATCTGGATGTCTTTTCGGTGGGATTTCAACGCTTTGCCCTTTAGGCGCAGGAAATCAACGGCCGAACCTCTCTCAGTATAGAAGAGAGCTTGTCCCTCCGATGCCTCGATGCCCCGGACGATGCAGCGTCCCAGTGTCGTTTTTCCACATCCCGATTCGCCCACCAACCCAAGGGTTTCCCCGGTGAAGATATGAAACGAAACCTTATCCACGGCTTTGACGGTAGCGACCACCTGGCGCCACAAGCCCTTGCGAATGGGGAAATATTTGGAAAGATTCTTTATCTCCAATTGCATCTGTCTATCTGTCCCGTTCATGCCCTGGTCCTCTGCGCTTCATGTAGTTCCTTGACCTGATCGTATTGAAAACACCTGACCCAATGATTGGTATCGATTTGGGCCATGGGAACCGCATATGCGCTGCAGAGATCTTCGATCTTCATGGGGCAGCGATCATAAAAGCCGCATTGAGTGGGGAGTCCCAGAGGTACAGGAACCGATCCCTGGATTGACTCCAATCTCTTTTTGCGCCCCTTCCCGATCTGGGGCAAAGAGTTGAGCAGCCCCCGTGTGTAGGGATGCAGCGGATTATGAAAGATGTCATCCACAGGCGCCTGTTCGACGATTTTGCCGAGATACATGACTGCCACATCGTCACACATCTCCGCGACCACGCCCAAGTCATGGGTTATGAACAGTATACCCATCCCGAACTCCTTCTGCAGCTCGGACATCAGTTCCAGCACTTGGGCCTGGATGGTGACATCCAGGGCCGTTGTGGGCTCATCTGCAATCAGGAGTTGAGGGTGACAGGAGAGGGCCATGGCGATCATGGCCCTCTGCCTCATCCCGCCGGAGAACTCATGGGGGTATTCATTGATACGCTTCTCCGGGCATGCTATTCCTACTCTGCGGAGCATTTCCACGGCTATACCATGAGCCTGTGCGGAGTTTGCCGCTCTATGCAGTTTGATAGCCTCTTCGATCTGATTGCCCATGGTGTAGAGGGGAGAGAAGCTGGTCATTGGTTCCTGGAAAATCATAGCGATCTCTTTTCCCCGGATCGAGCGGATAACTTCTCCGTCCGGGGGAAGGGTGGCGAGGTTCAGTGGGTTACCCTCATCGGCATCGGTTCTGTAAAAGAGGATCTTGCCTTTGATCGTTCCCGGGGGCGGGACTATCCTCAGCAGAGCCTGGCTCGTGACACTTTTTCCGCATCCCGACTCTCCTACTAGACCGATCGTCTTGCCCGTATAAATCTGCAGAGAAACACCGTCTACCGCCTTCAGGATGCCCTCATCTATGGCGAAATGGACTCTCAAATCCATCGTTCCTATTAGCAGCCGATTCCTCATATTGTTTCCTCTTATTTGTATGGATCGGCTGCGTCACGCAATCCGTCACCGAGAAAGTTGAATGCCAGGACCGTTATCACCACAGAAAAGAGCGGCCACAATAGCCAGGGATACAGCGCGATGTTCTGGATCTTCTGGGCATCCTTGAGAAGTACCCCCCAGCTTACGATCGGGTCGCGTAATCCCAAGCCGAGAAAACTCAGGCCCGTTTCTCCGATGATCATTCGTGGTATCGCCAGGGTGAGCTCTACGATGATATAGCTTAAGAAACCGGGAACAAGGTGGGCGAATATGATCCGCAGCATTCCCGCACCGGAGACCTTCGCCGCCATGACATAGTCTTCTTCCCGCAGGGAGATGAACTTGCTCCGCACCCGTCTTGCGATCCCCGTCCAGCCAATAAATGATAGGATAATGGTGATAAACAGGTAGACCCGAAGGGGAGGGATATTGGGAGGGATGGCAGCGCTTAAGGCCATCCAGAGGGGAATGGTCGGAAAAGAACGGATCACCTCGATAATCCTCTGTATGATCACGTCCACCACCCCGCCCACAAGACCGGAAATGCCACCGATAAGAATGCCCAGAAAGAGACTTATGATTACCCCGATGAGCCCGATGGAAAGGGATATTCGCGAACCGTAAACAATAAGTGAAAAAAGATCTCGTCCTAATCTGTCGGTCCCGAGGGGGAATAGAGGCCCGTTCCCCTTGGTCCCGAACAGATGGAGGTCCGACTCGAATATGCCCCACATCCGGTATCCTTCTCCCTGGACAAAGATGCTGATAGGGTATATTTCCGAGGTATTTTCGGTGAATATCTTTCGATTGGTGACGGGATCTCGATGGCTCGTTAATCCGTAAACAAAGGGTTGAAGATGGAACTTCCCGTCGGCGTCTACCCAGTGGATTTTCGAGGGAGGACAGTTCGTATAGTTCTTGTTGAAGTTCTGGCCTCCCCGCAGGGAGAAAAACTCCGCGAACGAGCCTAATAGGACAAAGAACCCGAGCACGATCAGACTAATCCGGGCCAAAAGGTGCTTTCTGAACTTCCGCCACATCAACGACCATTGAGAGGACAGGTAGTAATCCTCGGCCAGTTTTTGGTCCTGCCGCGGAGAAGGCTTCGATATCTTCTTGAAGAATATCGAAGCGATGTCAGGTTTCATAACCCCAACCTCTCCTCCTTGATGCGAGGGTCGAGCCAGGCCAGAAGGACATCCGAGATCAACGTACCGACGACGGTGAGGAAGGCGAGGATCATCAATAATGTGCCGGCAAGATACATGTCCTGGCTGATTAGAGCGCGGTAGAGCTGAGACCCCTGTGTCGGCAGGTTCAGAACAATAGCGGTAATCGTGGCCCCCGAGAAAATCGATGTTAATGACCAGCCGATGGTGCTTACCACTGGATTCATGGCGGCGCGCACAGGGTATTTCCATAACAGCTTCTTTTCGCTCACCCCCTTTGCTCTGGCGGTTACCACGTACTGTTTGCGAATTTCATCCAGCAATTGACCGCGAATAACCCGTATCAGACCGCAGGTGCCTGCCGTGCCGATCACGATCACCGGTATAATCAGATGCTTGAGCAGGTCCCCCGCCTTTCCGAGGCTCCACGCGGCATCGACATAGTGGGCCGAAAATAGTCCGCTTAACAATTGACCCGTATGTTTGTAGGTCAAATACATCAATAAGATGGCAAGCAGGAAATTCGGCATTGCCAATCCGATAAATCCGACCAAGGTAGCCAGAAAATCACCGGCTGAGTACTGATGCGTTGCCGAATAAATTCCAATGGGAACGGCCACAATATAGGTAAAGAATAAGCTGGCCATCGAAACGACAAGGGTCAACATAATCCTTTGTCCTATCAATCCGGTGACTCTTTTCTTCCATTCGAAAGAGATGCCGAAATCGCCTTTCAGGATGATCCCCTTTATCCATTTCGTATATTGTACCAGAAAAGGCTGATCAAGCCCCAAGTCTTCTCGAAGTTGCTCTATCAAAGCCTCATCCACGCGGTCGCCCATTTCCCTCATTTTTGCCACATAGGTGGTGAGGAAATCACCTGGAGGCAATTGGATGATCCAGAAGGATATAAACGAAATAAGAAAAAGGGTAGGAATCAGGATGACGATCCTTTTAAGAATATAGGAAAGCATGGGGTCCTCCGCGTGACTCGATATTTGTTATGGACAGGTAGGAAAAACTCTTCCGGAGCATTGGAGCTCCGGGAGAGTATATTATTTCTTCTTTTTCCTGAGAATACCTTGAGGAATCTACGGGTTAAAATACATCTGCCAGGGCCACAGCACACCGACATTGCGAAGCGCATCGTAGTCGTTGCGCCCCTCGGCGACGTTTCCCATCTTTTCGTTTACGACTCCGAATGTGGGGGTTAACCCGACCATCCCGATCGCCCAGATATTCTTGGCGCTCAGATCCACGATCTCCTTGGCCAGCCTGTCACGTTTGGCGGGATCCGTTGTCTTTTGAATCTCCTGGTAATTGGAAATTACCGTAACCAGATCCCCGAAGGGCGCCTCCCCCTGTTCTCCCTGCGTCTGGACCCATCGGCCGGCCTGTCCGGCAAAATAATGCTGTCTGGTAAGAGGAATCATGCTGGAGTGGTCGATCAGGAAATTGACCCCTTCATAGCCCCAGACGCCGATATCCAGATCGTTGTTTTCCCGCAGTTCTTCCAGCAGGGATCGCTCCATGGTTTTAACCATGGCTTTTATGCCCACCGCTTCCAGATCTTTGGCAGCCAGAATAATGGGGTCCGTATAGGTGCGGTCGTTCTGAAGCTGCACTTCGAGAATTTTCCCGTCCGGTCTGAGGCGGTATTTCTTCGCGGAATCCCATTTGAGGCCGATTTCATCGAGAAGCCGATTGGCCATATCCGGATCGTATTGGGTAAGAGCCTTCTCCCATTCGGCAGAATAATAGGCCACGCCCGGGGCAAGGGAAGCCTGCCGGGGAACACCGAAACCGCTGTAGGCAATCTCGTGGATCTCCTCTCTGTTGATGGCCACGGACATGGCCTTTCTGAATTTATCATTTCTAAAAAGATCCCTTAAGACTGGATCTTTATGGTACAAGTTGGGAAAAAGCGTATCGGCGCTGCCTACGGGATTCACCATCTTGAGCACCTTATACCCGCCCTTTTCCTGGTTTTCCACCAGAAGGGTGTAGTTATGGGCCGCATCGATGCGTCTGAACTGCATGTCCAGTTCACCGGCGATGGCCATGAGATTCACAATGCTGTCGTCTTCGACATACACATGAACGATTTTATCGATATAGGGAAGCTGATTGCCTTCTGGGTCAACTTTCCAGAAATACGGATTTCGGGTCATGATCCATCTCTGACTGGTCTTGTCGTTAGAGGGTACCCAGGCCCTCATAGATGGGACATCATCCTCTGTCCAGAAATAGTAAAGCTTATCCTTCACATAGCTCTTGACATCCGGATATCCGGCCTCTTGAGCTTTGGCAAGGGCCTTATCCTCTCCGATGAACTCGGGCAGGATGGTCTTGGCGTAGTGGGATGGGGTATAAAACTCCCTGACCTGGAAGATGAGGTTCTGGAGAAACATCGGGGATGGTTTGGGGAATACAACGCGCGCCGTATAGGTATCCACTTTTTCCACAGTGCACATTTCTTCGCCAACGAAGAAGCACTCCTGAACCGGCTTGACCGCCTCAGTCAATATGACATGCTCCCAGTTAAACAGGATATCGTCCGCGTCAAAGGGATCGCCGTCGGACCATTTCAGACCTTTTCTGAGATGAAAAACAAACTCCCGTCCGTCATTCAAGATCTCGAAGCTTTCCGCCAGGTTCGGTTCGATGGAGTTGCCATCCATGCCGAACTTGATCAGAAACTCCTCGTCCAGTTTCGCCGGACCCCATCGATCGCTGGGGCCTTTCCATGCCCTGCGCATGGTACCGCCGTAAATGCCTATGTCTTCAACAACCTCCTGCATATACGGATTTTCGGGCAAACGCTGAGCAAGGGGGGGCAGCTCACCGGCAAGCACTTTCTCATGGAGCATAGGAGCCTCTTTCCGTTCGCTGCCTCTTATTAGCGCCTGCGTCGTTGTCTCAGAGGCGGTCTCTTTACCGCCCGCTGCAAAGAGCGATACACCGATCAGGGTACAGAGAATGATTACTAACAACTTATTCCGTAGGTACATCTCCTCCTCCTCTTAATGAATTTTGATTTTGTGTATTGTATCAAAAGATGAACAGTGCTCATCTATTTTTTATTTTACACGTAAAATTTCTTCCATGTCTTATATTAAATTGTCCATTATGTTGTAAATATTGCTGTCGATTGAGGTTTTAACGGAGTTTTGATCGAAAACACAACGCAGTTTTAACCTGGCAGGTACAGATAAACTCGGCAGATCGGTGAGTATACCGCCGTATTTTTCTCTTTCGAAGAACCAGGCGGGGCGCGACGGCGCGTTCAACCGGTGTGGTCCAAGCCCGATGACCTGAAGCACGCGGCCGATGACGCCGTCCTTGACCAAGCGGCCCGCGTAGACGGCCGATTCGTTCTGAACCCGCTCGCTGTAGCAAACCGCCCACTTTAATCCGGTGCGCCGGGCCGTTTCCCTGGCCCGCTCGAGCTGCTCGGGCGTGGTAAACGGTGAGCACACACTACATCCGTTGAGTTAGCCCAATATTCTAGCGCAGCCCTTTCAAGCTGATGTAGTTGGCCTCTAAGGTTCGTTCGATGTCCTTCTCATCATGTGCGGCGGAAATGAACAAAGCCTCGAAGGCGGAAGGAGCCAGGTAGATCCCCTGCGCCAGCATACTGCGAAAATATACTTTGAAAGCATCCAAGTCACAACCGGTGGCGCTGGCGAAATCGGTGACCTCTCGACCCGTGAAAAAGAGACTCATCATGGAGCCTACCCTATTGACCCGGTAGGGAAACCCGAGCTTCTTGAGGTTGTCCTTGATGCCCTCCTCCAGCAGGGATGATAGCTGTTCGAGCCGGCTGTGGATGTTTTCCTCTTCGAGGATCTTCACCGTTTCGAAGCCGATTGCCATGGCCAGAGGGTTCCCCGAGAGTGTACCCGCCTGATAGACAGAACCAAGGGGAGCGAGGTGTTCCATGATTTCCTGCCTGCCGCCGAAGGCTCCCACCGGAAGACCCCCGCCGATGATCTTGCCGAGACAGGTGAGGTCCGGCTGTATACCGTACAGCTCCTGGGCTCCTCCTAGAGAAATCCGAAAGCCGGTGATCACCTCATCGAAGATCAGAACGACACCTGCCTCAAAGGTGAGCTCCCTGAGCCCGGAGAGAAACCCCTCGGCCGGGGGAATTACGCCCGCGTTTCCCATAACCGGCTCGAGGATTAGCGCCGCTACATGATCTCGATTGGCCTGAAGCAGCGCTTTGACTGAATCGAGATCATTGAAGCGGGCAACAAGGGTGTCTCGGGCGGTACTTTCCGTAATGCCAGGACTGCCTGGTATTCCAAGGGTCAAAACACCCGAACCGGCCTTGATGAGAAAGTTGTCACCGTGCCCGTGGTAACAGCCCTCGAACTTGATGATCTTGCTCCTTCCCGTGTATCCCCGGGCCAGGCGCACCGCGCTCATCGTGGCTTCGGTTCCTGAGTTGACCATGCGGATCATATCGATGGAGGGATACAGCCGGGTGATCAGCTCGGCGAAGCGGACCTCGATCTCCGTGTTGGCTCCGAAGCTGGTGCCCTGGGCCGCCGTGGCGGCGAGAACCTCCTCTATACGGGGATCAGCGTGGCCGAGGATCAGGGGGCCCCAAGAACAGACATAATCGATATACTCGTTCCCATCCATGTCACAAATTTTGGATCCCCTGCCGTTGTTTATATACAGAGGTTCCATATCCACAGAGCCGAAGGCCCGTACTGGACTGTTGACTCCTCCCGGGATCACCCGGCGGGCTTTCTGAAAAAGTGCTTTCGATTTTCCATTCATCTTCACTCTCCAAAATACTTGATGCGCTGTTTTTTATACTCCCTGACACTGTACAGCAGTTGATAGTCGCTGCAGCCGATAGCCCGGGAAATGTCCTTCACAAGGGCATCACACTCCTCCCGTTTGAGGGCGTGCACCATGGCGTAGAGGGAGTAGGGCCACTGCGGGCAACTCTTCCGCTGGTAGCAATGAGAGACATCGGGGAAAGAGGCCGCTTCACGCCCCGCCTGCAGAATCTCTGAGTCCGAAACCCGGAAACAGGCCATTCCGTTGGCCGTGAACCCGACCCTTCGGTGCCGAAGCACCGCCGCAATCCTGCGAATCACCCCTCGGTTTTTCAGGTTGAGCACGGCGGCAAACAGCTCGTTTTCGGAAACTTCGAGTTGAGATGCGATTAGCTGCCACGGCTGCGCTTCAACCGCCAGCGGACTTTCCAACCGAGCCAGGAGAGCTCGTTCAAACCCAGAAAGGCCCGGTGGTTTTGCCTCATCCGTCGACACCGGAGAATCCGCTTCGGCTGTGAATCCGTGGATACGCTCATCCGGAGAGTTTGTATTGCCGCCCCGCCGCAGCCGCAGGTGTACCCTCAGCTTGAAGGTGCGAAGCGCAGGAAGAATCATGATTTCGTTCTCTGCGCCGGCAACAATTTCATCCACCGTCTCGGCAAAATCCCGCTCTCTTGGAATACTTAGAGTAAACCAGATGTTGTAGTGGTGATCCCGAAGGTAGTTGTGGCTGACCCCCGGATGGCGGTTGATCCGCTCTGCGAGCCCATCGATCTGCTGTTTCAGAACATGCAGGGCAACCAACGTGCTCTGAAAGCCGATCTTCCGCCCGTCGAGCAAAGCCGAGATCTCCCGTATCAGACCTTCGGAACGCATCCGCCTGATAACCTGGATCGTTTCCGCTTCCGAAAATCCACAGCGCCTGCCGATTTCCTCAAACGGGTGCGGGGTCAACGGGAAATCGTTCTGCAGCTCCTCGAGGAGCCTGCTTCCAGGGTCGCGGATATCGTTCACTTTGAATGCACTTTCCGGCCGCCTCCAGGCTGGTACACGCAGTAAGGCTCCTCGGTCAGGTAGTTGCCGGTCGCCGCATAGGCCCTAGCCCGGCAGCCGCCGCAGAAGCGCAGGTACTCGCACAGGCCGCATTTGCCCTCGTAGCGGGAGGGGTCCCTAAGGCTGGCAAACAGCGCCGAATGCTCCCAGATCCGCTGAAAGTCGAATCCGGAGCGGCGAATATCCCCGGCTTCGAGTTCGAGAAAACCGCAGATCTGGACCTTTCCCGTATGGGAGACGAAAGCGAAGCTCTGGCCGCCCAGGCAGCCCTTGGTCATGGCATTAAGCCCGTGGGTCTCGACGCTGACGCTGCGCCCGGCCTGTTTCTCCCTCTGGCGTAGGATCCGGTAGTAGTGGGGTGCGCAGGTGGGCTTGATCTGGATCGGGCAATCGAGGCTCTTTTCATAGATCCAGGTCAGCACCCTCTCATATTCCTGGGGATCGATGGCCAGATCAGCCAGCTCCTTGCCCCTGCCGGTTGGCACCAAAAGAAAGGGGTGATAGCCCACCGCTCCGATAGAAATCGCCAGCTCGAGGATCTTCCCGACCTGGCCTACGTTCAGCCGCATCACCGTGGTGTTAATCTGAAACTCCAATCCCTCCTCCCTGGCTACGGCTGCCGCCTTCAGGACAGCGTCAAAGGCGCCTTCGGTCTGCCGAAACGCGTCGTGGGTTTCCCGGTCCGCTCCGTCGATGCTCAGGGAGATGCGTTGAATGCCGGAGGCGATGATGCGTCGGGTGCTTTCCCGGTCCATCAGCAGCCCGCAGGTTGCCATGACCATGCGCAGCCCGAGCCGGCTCCCATACTCGGCGATTTCAAAGATATCCATCCGGGCCATGGGCTCTCCGCCGGTAAGAATCACGATCGGCTTGGCGAAGGCCGCCACACCCTCGAGGAAACGAAAAGCTTCCTGAGTGCTCAGCTCCCCCTCGTAGTCCCGGTTGACGGCGGAGGCGCGGCAGTGGCGGCAGCTCATGGGACAGCGTCTGGTTACCTCCCAGGCGATCAGGCGGGGCTGAAAGCGGGATCCTCTAGCTTCCACTTTTGCTTCCTTTCAGCAGCCGGGCGACCTGCTTGGCGAAATATGTCAGGATGATATCCGCGCCTGCCCGCTTGATCGACAGCAGCACCTCCATCATGATCCGCTGCTCATCGAGCCAGCTCTTCTGCCCTGCCGCCTTGATGCAGGCGAACTCGCCGCTGACGTTGTAGGCGGCCACGGGCAAGGAAAAGGCGCTCTTGACCCGATAGATCACATCCAGGTATGCCAGCGCCGGCTTGACCATGACGATGTCCGCTCCCTCCTCGATGTCCAGCTCGACCTCGCGCAAGGCTTCCTCCACGTTGCCCGGATCCATCTGGTAGCCCCTGCGGTCGCCGAATTGGGGAGCCGAGCCGGCGGCATCCCGAAAAGGGCCGTAGAAGGCCGAGGCGTATTTGGCCGCATAGGACATGATGGGTAGATCGTGGAACCCTTCGCCGTCCAGGGCCCGGCGAATCCGGCCCACCCTGCCGTCCATCATGTCCGAAGGAGCTACTATGTCGGCGCCGGCCCGGGCGTGGGACAGAGACTGCTCGGCCAGAAGCTCGAGAGTGGAATCGTTGTCCACCCTTCCATTCTTGATCACACCGCAGTGTCCGTGGCTGGTGTACTCGCAGAAACAGACGTCGGTAATGACCAGCAGTCCGGGAATCTGCTTCTTCAATGCCCGGACCGCCTGCTGCACGATGCCCTGATCGGAGCAGGCCGCACTGCCCGTTTCATCCTTGTACTCTGGAATCCCGAACAACAGCACCCCGGGAATCCCCAGGTCCCGGACCTCCCGGCACTCCTCGACCAGTTGATCCACCGAAAACTGATAGTTGCCCGGCATCGACGGGATCTCATTTCGCACATTGGTGCCCGGACAAACGAAAAGAGGATAGATCAGATCGTCGATCGACAGGGCAGTCTCCCGCACCAGGGTGCGAACTTTCTCGCTCCCGCGCAGGCGTCTCATCCGTGTGATGGGAAACATCAGGGAACCTCCTTGTTCTGGAGCTCGAGCAGGGGCTCGGTGGTTTCCCCTAGGCCGATCTCCTCATCACTCAAGTAGCAGGCCGGATCGGCCTCCCAGAGATCCCCAGTCACCGCCTCGGCTCGGACTCGAAAATTGCCGCCGCATAGATCCAGGTAGCGGCAGCAGGCACAGCGGCCTTTTACGTAGGCTTTCTTGTTCTTCAGCCTGGCCATCAACGGATCGGAAAGATCTGTCCAGATCTCGCTGAAGGGCCGGCACCTCACATTTCCGAAGGAGTGATGCCTCCAGAACTGATCGGCATGCACCGAGCCGTCCCAACTCACGCAGCCGATCCCCTGACCCGAACTGTTGCCCCCGTTCATCCGCAGCAGCGCCAGAACCCCTGCAGCCCGGACCGGATCCTCCTGTTTGACCCGTAAATACAGGTACACACCGTCCGCGTGGTTGTCCACGGTGAGTACCTCCTTCGGATGCCCGGCCTCGAACAGTTCCCGGGTTAGATCGATGATCCGGTCCACCTCCCGCCGGGTCTGCTCGTGGCTCAAGTCTTCCTCGATCATACGGCTGCCCCGCCCGGCGTATACGAGATGGTAGAAGCACACCCGCGGAATCTCCCGTTCTCTGAGAAGAGAGAAGATCCCCGGGATGTCCTGGCTGTTGCGCCGGTTGATGGTGAAGCGCAGGCCAACTTTGATGCCCGCATTCTGACAAACCTGAAGACCGGCCATGGCTTGCCGGAACGCTCCCTTTACTCCCCGGAAGCGGTCATGGGTTCTTTCCAGCCCGTCCAGACTGATGCCCACATAGGAGAGCTCCAGGCGTTTCAACTCCCGCGCCAGCTCGGGGGTGATCAGGGTCCCGTTGGTGGACAAAACCGAGCGCACGCCCCGCTTTCGAGCCGAAGCGATCAGCTCCAGGATATCCGGCCGCATCAGGGGCTCCCCACCGGAGAACAGAATCACCGGCACACCGAAATCGGCCAGATCCTCGATCAGAGCTTTTCCCTCGGCCGTGCTGAGCTCCCCCTCGTACTCCCGGTTCGTAGACCCGGAGTAGCAGTGCACGCAGCGCAGGTTGCAGCGCCGGCCCACGTTCCAGACCGCCACCGGTTTCTTGTCCGCAGAAAATTGCAGCAGGTGTGAGGGCAGAGAGCGGGATTGCCGCCCGTAGCGAAGCGGGTCGGAGGGTTCTACGATCCCGCAGTAAAGCTTGGATATACCGATCATGTCGTATCCTTTACTCTAAAATAGTTTTCTATCGCTTCCACCAGCCCGGCGATCGTGTGCGGGCTTGACTCGAGAAGCACCGGAATACCGTGCTTCCGTGCTGTTTCGGCGGTAACCGGTCCGATGCACGCCCCCCGAATTCTCTTCAAGTTGCGCTCCCGACCGCAGGAACGAAGAATTTGCACGAGGTGACTCACCGTGGAGGAGCTGGTAAAGGTGACCAGGTCCGGAACCTCCCCAAAAACGGCATCCACCTCCTCCACCGAGTATTCGGGCGTCAGATTCCGGTATACCGGCAGGCGCACCACCTCGGCACCCATCGCCTCCAATCCAGCAGGCAGTAACTCCCTGGCGATCTCCGAACCCGGGAACAGAAAGCGTTCTCCCCCGTGGTCCTTCTTCAGGGCGGCAAAAGACTCCAGAACCGCCTCGGAGGTGAAGCGATCCGGGATAAGATCGGCCTTGATGCCGTACTTCTGTAGGCGGCCGGAGGTTTCTATACCCATAGCGGCCAACTTGACCCCGGAAAGTGCCCTTGCGTCGAGCCCCGCCCTCTCGATCCTGGAAAAGAAAATTTCCACACCGTTCACCGAGGTGAACACGATCCAGGAGAAAGAGGAGAGCTGCTCCAGGATCCGATCGAGATTCGACAGATCTTCCAAGGGCGTTATCGAGATCGAGGGCAGCTCCTGAACCTCGGCGCCCAGCTCCCGAAGCGCTTTGGAGAGCTCAGAAGCCTGATTCCGGCTGCGGGTGACCACCACCTTCCGCCCAAAAAGCGGCCGTGTATCGAACCAGCGCAGCTTCTTCCGCAGATTCACCACTTCCCCTACGACGAGGATCGCGGGAGGTTCGAATCCCCGCTCCTCGGCCAGGGTGGCAATCTGTCCCAGCTCTCCGGTCAGTGTCTGCTGGCGGTTGAGAGTCCCCCACCGGATCAGGGCGGCCGGCGTGCTCCCGGGGCGTCCTGCCGCCACCAGGCGCTCTACGATATCAGGAAGATTTTTCACCCCCATGTACACCGTCAGAGTTCCCGCTCCAAGGGCCAGACGCTCCCAATCCACGTCGCCGCCGGCCTTGGTGGGATCTTCGTGGCCGGTAATCAAAGCCGCGGAGGAGGCCAGACCTCTGTGGGTCAGGGGAATCCCGGCATAGGCGGCCGCGGCCAGAGCCGCGGTGATTCCCGGAACCACCACGAAGGGGATACCCTGGCGGGCGAGCTCGAGGGCTTCCTCACCCCCGCGTCCGAAGACGAAAGGGTCGCCGCCCTTCAGGCGTATCACGACCTTTCCCTGGCGGGCCCTTTCAACCAGCAGGGCGTTGATCTCCTCCTGGGGCAGGGAGTGCTTTCCGGCCATCTTGCCGACGTAGATTCGTTCACAGGTTTTCCCGCATTCGTCGAGCAGAGAGGGATTGGCCAGATAATCATATACCACCACATCCGCCTTCCGGAGGGTTTCTACACCTCGGACCGTGATCAGATCCTCATCCCCGGGGCCGGCGCCGACGATGTACACTGTGCCCCGGCGGGTATCTTTATCGTTCATCTGCGCTCCTTGCATGCTGGTAGGTATCGTAGGTGACCCGGACCTCCAGCCCCTCCACTCCGATCCCTTTCATCAGCATCGTCAGCAGATCATCAATGGCCTGTTCACGCCGATATACATTCTCCGGACTCTTGCGCAACCCGTCGATCATCCCGAGGAGCAGATGCGCGACCAGCTCACGGTCTATTTCCGGACGAATAACCCCCTCCTCGGTACCTCGCTGAAGCACTTTCAGCACGAGACGGTTCAGACGCCGGTACAGCCCGCCGATACCGAGACGGTCGTTTCTGGCCAGGGAGTTTTCCTCCCGCTTCCAGATCAGATAAAAGTGGGAATGCTTGGACATGAACTTGTGCAGGTGGAGGATCAGGCTGCGCAGGTTCTTCAACGTGTCCTCCCGACGATTACAGGCTCGCTCGAGGATGTCGAGTAGTTCCTCGAGCCGGTTGCGGATGATCGAGAAATACAGGTCCTCTTTGGACTCGAACAGGTTGTACAGAGTGCCCTTGCCCACCCCCGAGCGCAGGGCGATCTTCTCCATACAAACACCCTGGTAATCCGAGGAGGCAAAGAGCTCACTGGCTGCGGCGAGCACCCGCTCCAATTTGGCTAGTTTCTTACCGCCCTGGGTTGTTTCGAATCGATGCAAGGATCTCCGCTCCTCCCTGTTCAAGAATGTCGTCGGCCAGCTTGGCGGCCAGCCGGCGTAGATCCAAGGCTTTACCGCATACGGTGCTGCGGACGGTCGGTTCACCGTCGAGGCTGGCTATTAGCCCGGTCACTGTACACTCTCCGCTGTGAATCGTGGCAAGACAGCCGATCGGAACCTCACACCCTCCCTCCAGCCTGTGCAGAAAGATCCTCTCCGACTCGGCGATCTGCAGCGTGGACGGGTCACTGACTGCGGCAACCAGCTCAGTGGTCCGTTTGTCCTGCCGGCGGATCTCCACGCCGATGATGCCCTGACACACGGCGGGGAGCATGACCTGCGGCTCCAGATATTCCGTGATCGCGGATGCTGACCCGGTTCGCTGGAGACCGCAGGCGGCCAGAACCAGGGCGTCGCACTGCCCCTGCTTCAGTTTATCCAATCGAGTATCCACGTTGCCCCGGATGTCGACCACCTGCAGGTCGGGGTTCACCTTGAGCAGCTGGGCCCGCCGTCTCAGGCTGGAGGTGCCGACCCGCTGGCCCGGCTTTAACTCGGCGAGCCCGCACCCGTTACGGCTGACCAAAGCGTCCCTGGGGTCTTCCCGGGGCAGCACACCCCCCAGCATCAGCTCCGGCGGAAGCAAAGTAGGTAGATCCTTGAGGCTGTGCACGGCCAGGTCAATCCGTCCGTCCATGAGAGCTTCTTCGATCTCCCGGATGAAAAGGCCTTTACCGCCGATTTTCGAAAGGGGGGAATCAAGGAGCCTGTCTCCCCTCGTCTTGATGGCATCGACCTCCACCTTCAGCTCGGGAAATCGCAATTCCAAAGCGGCGCGAACCTTCTCGGCCTGGATGAGGGCCAGCTTGCTACCCCGAGTTCCTAGACGCAGAGGATCGTTCAATTGTGTTCCCCGGAGTGAAAGTTGAAGAGGTTGTTGACCATATCGATATAGTCCAGCTGCCTACCCTCCCGGGACAAAGTCCTCAGGTTCTTGACGATCAGTCCCAGGTATTTTCCTTCGATGAAATCACTGAACTCACGAACCCGGTCGTAGGTCTCGGAGGGCAGACGATTCTTCAGTTTCTCCAGCTCCGTCGCCGCGATCGATTCGAAACAATCCTTCAGACGGGCGATCGTCGGAGCCAGATCCAGGGTGCTCAGCCAGGCGAAAAAGTCCCCTGTATGTCGATCCACGATCCGATCAGCTTTCTCGATTTCCGCCTTGCGTTTTTCCCGGTTGTGGGCGACCACCATCTCCAGGTCATCTATATTGTAGACAAACACTTCCTCCAGATCCCGAATCGCAGCCTCCACGTCCCTTGGTACCGAAAGATCGATGAGAAACAGGCTTCGGTTGTGCCGCTTCTTCATGACTTCCTTCAGAGAGTCGAGGCGGACCAGCGGCTCTCGGGAAGCGGTGGAGGTGATGACGATGTCACAGTGGAGGAAGTGATCCATCAGCCGGTCAAAGGGAACCGTTTCCGCATCGTACTTTTCGGCCAGCTTTTGGGCGCGCCTGGCGGTCCGGTTGGCAATATGCAGATGACGGTTGCCCCGCCTGGCCAGGCTTTCCAGCACCAACTCGCCCATCCGCCCCGCCCCGATGAGCAAGACCGGATGCTCGGGCAAGTTGGCGAAGATCCTGGCGGCCAGCTCGACCGCCGCATAGCCCAGAGAGGAGGCACCCTCGTTTATCGCCGTTTCTGAGCGCACTGTTTTTCCCACTTCGAATGCTTTGTGAAACAGCCGGTTCAGTACCGCGCCTGTCAGCTTTCGGGAAGCGCTGATCCGGTAGGCCGTTTTAACCTGGCCTAGAATCTCGTTTTCCCCCAGTACCATCGAGTTCAGGCCTGCGGCCACCCGGAACAGATGCCTCACAGTCTTCTCCTCCTGAAACGTGTAAAAAAGGTCACGAATATTTTCATCGATTCCTTTGAATGCGCAGAGAAAGCGGATCAGGGCGTTGATATCCCGCTGTCCACAGGGTTTGGGAGAGCTGAAGTATATCTCGGTGCGGTTGCAGGTGGACAGAACCACAACCTCATCGAAGGGTTCCTCTTTCTGCAATGCCAAAATGAAACGTTCGATATCCTTCTCATCAAAGACAAAACGCTCCCGGATCTCCACGGTCGCGCTCTCGTGGTTCAAGCCGACGAGCCCGATCATATACCTTCCATCCTCGAAAGAATTTGCCGCACCAGGGGTCCGAGCTCCCGTTCCACCAGCTCCATCTTTTCTTCGAAGCTTACAGGCTCCCCGGAAATCCGTGCCCGTGCCGACCGTACATTCTCCAGGTCCTCCTCCAGTCCGGGGTAGAGCTTGCTCTCGAGATACTCCCGCAGCCGTCGCGCCAGGTAGGGGGCGATGCCCGAGGTGGATATTGCTATTGCCAGCTCCCCCCGCCGGGCCACGGCGGGGACAAAGAAACTCGAATGATCGGGGTCGTCCACTGAGTTCACAAGGATGCTACGGGCCATCGCCTCTTCGTATACCATCTTGTTGACCCGGGCGGAGTCGGTTGCGGCGATGACCAGCCGGTAACCCTCGAGATCTCCCTGCTGAAAATTTCTGCTGAGCCAGGAAATCTTTCCGGAATCGGCCAGGGTGCTTAACTTGTTGCTCACCTCCTGCGAAATCACCGTCACCGCGGCGGAAGCGGCGAGCAGCCCGTTCACCTTCCTCGATGCCACCGCACCGCCTCCGACCACCAGGCAGGGAGCGGACTCCAGCTTCATGAACACGGGGTACAGCATCGTCGCCTCAGAACTTGTGCAGAGTCGGCAGAATCAAACGCACCGACGCCATAAAAACAACCACAACGACAAAGCCGATCACGCTGAAATAGCTCTGCTTCCTGCCGCTCCAGTTAAATCCCCTTCGCAGAATGATGCCGATCACGTAGAGAAGCCAGAGCAACGCAGAAAGTAGAATCTTTGGATCTCCAACAGGGATTCGCCCCCAAACCCTCACCGCCAGAACACCGCCCAACACGACGCCGATCGTTAGAAATACGAATCCCGCGGTTAGAGCGATGTCGTTCATCCTCTCGAGCAGCTCAAGTGGAGGAAGCCGGTCGAACATACGCCTCAATCTTTTTTTCTTTAACTCCCTGAACAGATGCAGGTACATCAGCCCCAGGATCATAGAGTAAGCAAATGCGGCGTAGCCGAGCAAGGTGGTCAGGGTATGGCTGCCGAACAGGGGGGATCGAAACAGCTCCTCATCGAGATAGACGATCCGCGGACCGAGAGAGGCGAGCAGCTGAAACACGAAGATCACAGGATAGGCGAAGACCGCTACCGATTTCACTTTCACCGCCACATAGAGAATCGAGGAGATGAATGTGAGGAAGAAGGAGATGACCGAAAGAGCTTCGAAGAACGAGGTGAGCGGAACTTTTTGCTCACTGATTCCAAGGGCTACGAGATAGGCCAGATGCAACGGAAGGGCGATAAGGATCAATCCCTCGGCGACGATGGAATATCCACGCCTGCCGCTGAAGAAAAAAACAGCGGCAAAAAAGGATATCGTCAGATAGAGAACGGCGATCCCTAGACTCAAAGTGAAAAAAGGACTCTGCATAACATCTTCAGAACTGACCAGTCAGTTCTGAAGATTATTATCACGTATATTACTGAATTACAAGGGTTATGCGCGAAATTCTTTCTTTTGCAACTATATCGGTTCGCACACCCGCTCCAGCAGGTTCTGCTCTTTTTTCATTGACACCTCAGAACCGGCCATGCTTTCCTGCCAACGATTACCGGGCATAGTGCCATGCCAGGCATTCGCTGAAACACATGGGTTGAGCTTTGGGTGCCCCAAAAAGCACCTCGTGCATCCGGGTACGGGTTTGGCTGGCTTTCCCGATCGTTTTTTCACAATTAATTGTTGGTATCTTTATATAAGGAGGTAATTCGCATGGGAAATTGGAAGAGTAGACTCATATGGTGCGCCGTCCTGGCCATTGCCTTTGCCTATATTGAGAGTTCTGTGGTTGTGTATCTACGCACTTTGTACTACCCAGAAGGGTTTCGGTTCCCAGTAAAGGATATGCCCCTTTCCCTCTTCCTGACTGAAGTTGGACGGGAAGCCGCCACGATCGTGGTGCTCCTCGCGCTGTCCCGTCTGGTGGTGCAAAGGCCCAAGCTTCGTTTTTTCCTGTTTCTCTACTGCTTCGGAGTCTGGGACATCTTCTACTACCTGTGGCTAAAGGTACTTTTAGACTGGCCGGGCAACCTGCTGGACTGGGATATACTGTTCCTTATTCCGGTCCCGTGGGTAGGTCCGGTTCTTTCCCCGATTTTGATATCGCTTTTTTTCATCGCCGCGGCTGTAGCGGTCAATCACCAGGAGTCCCGGGGTCGTTCCGTGATCTTTCATCGAGTGGACGGGCTCCTCGAGCTCCTGGCAGCGGTGATCATCATCGGCTCCTACCTCTGGGAGACTGATTCTATATATCGCAAAACCATACCAAAGCAATATCCCTGGTGGCTTTGGGGCATAGGGATTATCCTGGCACTGATCATCTTTATCAGAAGGATACTTCAGAGTACGAGGATAAACCAGTGTTGAGTCAGTACATCAGGTTGGCTCTTCATGCCCTCATCGGTTCCCTGAATCTACAATCTCCTCACGCTCCAACCGAAAAGTGACGGTCCCTCCACAGGTATAGGGCTCTCCCGGATCGGGGCATTGTAGATAGGCCAGGTCATCTTCCTTGCCGAAACCCAGCTCCCGGGCGGATACTCCCCTGCTGAACGGCCCCAAAGCTGTCAGCATCGCCGCTATGGCATGGGAGCAAAGTTTCATTGCCGGCCGGGATTCGAAGTACCACAGGTTTAGAATCACTACTGGTTGCCCCGATTTATAGAGAGGACACACGCCCTTCAGCTTCTCTACGCTTATGTTTACTCTGTATTTTTTCATTTTCCCCCTTCAGCTGTTTTCCAAACCCACAGTACGTAGCGAAGCATAACCAGGACCAAGGGCTTCAAGCTTGCGGCTCTTGCCCAGAGTTGTAGACCAGTCTGTACACGCCTATACTAACAGAGAGGAGGATCATACGAGTGCTGCGCTCGAACATGACAATAGTTTCGACATCGACCTTTAAGTTCCAACTCTTGCTGGGATATCCGAGCGGAACCCCTAGTCCAAGAAGCGGAACGATTTCTGCCTCCAGTTCGTAGACCGGATCATCGAACCCGACCACATACCCGTCAGGATCCCAGCTCAAGACATTCGCAGCGACACCTGCAATAAGGGTTGGTTGGATGAACACCGGCCCGAGAACATCCCACCTGTACCCCGCCGAGGCGATCATAGGTATGCTCATAAAGTAATTCGTGTTCTCCGTTCGTCCAGGGAGGAACGACAGGCCGGTCCGGAGACCGAGGATAAGATTGTTCACACCGGGATTCTCCAGGTCAGCATATGCGATCACGCCTGGTCCCACCGTGACCAATTCAGCCAAAGTAGTGAAAGGGATCGCCATCTGAGCACCGCTTCCCAACGTCAGAAGCAGTGGCTCGTATCGCTCAGGAAACAGTATCTTTTCGGCGCTTCGAGACAACCTACGGGCGACAGCGGGAATCCGGTTCCTTCGCCCCACCGATGCGTCACCGACGAACAGCACGGCCCCGGTTTCCACATCGAGAACCTTGACGGTAAGCCACGGGTCTTCGGGTCGAGCAACGACGCCGGTGACCACGGTGTTGGCGGCAAGCAGCCGGCCGACTTCGACGGCCGTGTCTTGATCGGCCAGGTCGGAGAGCTGCATCTCCTGTTCCCGGATAAGCAGGTCGATTCTCGTGCGCTCGATCAGTCGAAGCCCGCGGACCTCGTACAGCGCCCGTTCAACGGCATGTTGGGCCTCTATCGCCAACTCCAGCGGTATGCCAACAGATTCAAAGTCGAGCACCGCCACCCGCCGATCGGTTTCTTCCGCATTCAACAAAATCGATAAGGCAGCTAAAAACACGACTGACAGAACCAGCCGGCGCCGCTGCAGTCCCACCGGAAACGGCGATCTCTTCACTGCATCCACCCTCCCTCATGGTAGAGGGCGTGAATCTCTGCTTCGGTCAAGGCTCGATTGTAGATGCGCAGATCGTCGCAGACGAGCTGGTGCATCTCATTCGCTGCTGCGCTACCGAAGCTGTGCGAGGCGGCAAGGTACAGCGATGCCCCCAGGATCAAGTTGTCCTGAGGCTCCATCTCGCTGGTCGTGCCGTCCGGCGTCTGCTCCAAACCGTCGATGTAGAGGTGCAGGCGGGAGGCTCCGAAGCCTTCCTCGTGCACGGCCGTGATCATGGTCCAATTATCTTTCGCAAAGAAATCGAAGGGTCCGTTGAAGGTAACGGTATCGAAGTGAGTTGTCGGCGCTTTGCCGCCTCCAACACTCCAGCTCAACCCCGCGTACTCGGGTGTGTTTACAGTTAGAACCAGATATGGAAAGCTCGCAACAGCGGCGACGCCGAAGAGATGCATCGCCACATCGGGCATAGGGGTGAGAGGACCGTAGCCGCGAATCCACAAGTTGATGGTGTAGGCGGAGTCAAGGCTCAGCGTGGTTCCCCAACCAGTGTCCAGGTAGCTCGGGTCGCCGAAGTTGTCGGGTACCGGTGGATTGGGAGGAAGTGGGGGCGGGTTTGGATCTGTAAAGCTGGCAGCCCCGTTTTGATGACCGAAACGGTCGTCTGTGTAGTCGAACCAGGTGTCATAATACGTCGGGTCAAAAGTGCCATCGTATCCGTTTCCGCTGGCATCTACGGGGGTCCCGTCAAACGGGTAGTGAAGGACCAAACCCTCGGTGACGCTTCCAACCCGGGCCTGCCCATCAAGTCCTCGAAGCAAGAGATCGCCGCAGGAAAGCGATATGAGAAGAAAAAGGCAACCGATTATAACGAGCCTTCTTCGGGGTTGGTTCTCGAACATCCTTCTCCTCTCCCCTGCCTCCCGTTTTGCTCGTGGTGATCACCGTGGAAAGGCATCCGGTTTCGCATGTACGCTCTATACCACAACCTGAGTTTATCGAGGATGGTGTGGAAAAATATTGTAACACCCAAGGAGAGAGCATACAAGCTCACCTGCTGGGCTGCTTTTACCCTCAGGCAGAGTGGTTTATCAAACTTTCAATAAAAGGCAAAGAAAGATAGGCAGTTATGATGTCTTTCGACAGAAATTACTTCCCCACCTCCTTCAGATCCCGCTCCAACCGCTCAATCCGATCTTTCAATTCCTGGATGTCATCCAAAAGCTCTTTGACCGCCTCCTTGCCCACGGTTGCCTGTTCTTTCAGCACCAGCTTTTCGTACACCTTTGCTCCCAGTTGGCTGAACTTCTTCTCAGCCTGTCGCTCCAGCTGCCCGATTTCGTAGCGTAGAAGGCCCTTCTCGCCGAGATCCTTGGCCTTTTCCTTGGCTTTTCCCAGGACCTCCCTGGACGACTCCAAACCTTGATTGACGACTTCTTCCATTCGATCCCAAAAACTCATTTTTTTCTCCTCTCGTGTAGCAAAAACGGTGCTATATTTAAGATAGCTCCAGAAGTGGCAAATTGCAACTTCGTCGATCGGCGTGCTACCATCAGGGTTGAGAAAGGCGAAACTTATGGCCTATTTTCGCTGCAGAAACTGCGGCCGTTATCTACTGCTCGCGGACATGATTGATCAGGGCTACTGTTGCGACGAATGCGCCGAAGTGTTCCGTGCCTGTACCAACTGCGGCGGCTACTTTCGAACCGACATGGGGTACAGGGAGCAATACTGCCGTCCGGACTGCGCGATTCAGTACACGATGAGCCGTTTCATCGACACAACAGAAACCAATAGACTGGCAGAGGAGTTGACATGAATTTGATTTTCCTCGGAGCCCCCGGGGCGGGCAAAGGAACTTTAGCCACCCAATTGAGCAAAGAGTACGACATCCCCCAGATTTCCACCGGGGACATCTTCCGCACCGCCGTAAAGCACGGAAGCGAGCTGGGCAGGAAAGTCCAAGGGATCATGGAAAAGGGAGAACTGGTTCCCGATTCCCTCACTGTCGAGCTGGTTAAGGAACGACTTGCGCAGCAGGACGCCCGGAACGGGTACATACTCGACGGATTCCCCCGCACCATCGCCCAGGCAGATGCCCTTGCTTCCTTTCAGAAGATCGATATGGTAATCAACTTCAACACCAGCGACGACGTGGTGATTCGCCGACTCTCAGGTAGGCGGGTTTGTCGCTCCTGTGGCGCGATCTATCACGTTGAGAACATGCCTCCGAAAGTTAAGGGCAAATGCGACGATTGCGGTGGGGAGCTGTACACCCGAGACGATGACACGATCGAATCAATAAAAAACAGGCTGCGGGTGTATAAAGACCAGACCGAGCCCCTTATCGAGTACTACAGAGGCAAAGGCCTACTCCGGGACATCGATTCCTCCACGTCACCCGAGAACTCATTCTCCCAGATCAAGAGTCTACTGGAATAGTCGAAAGAAAAGAGTCTATTGTTGCTCGGTTTCTTCGGTCTCGGGGAGTAAGCCTCGTCGCTGTAAAAGGGCGGTAACTTTATCCCGTTCCAACAGCTCCGAGGCGGCTAGAAGCTCAGCGATTTGTTCTGAATCCTGAAATCCAGCCTCCAATGCCTCGACAAGGGCTGTCAGGCCCCGATCAGGATCCTCGATCCTCGTCAGCTGTATTACTGCGCTGTAAAACCAGGCATCCCCACGTTTTTCATCGTAGATGAGAGCCTCCGTATAGGCTTCCAGTGCTTTATCGTAGCGCTCCAGGATTCGGTAGGCATCGCCAAGATGCATATAGGCGTCGGCGCTGTCGGGCTGCTTTTGCAGATAGGCTTCAAGAACCTCAGCTGCCTCTGCCGGCCGGTTGAGCTGAAGAAGCAGTTCCCCCTGGTGATACAGAGCTTCCTGGTCCTCGGGATCGTTTTCCAGGATCGTAGCGAAGGCGTCGAGGGCCGCCTCCCTGTCCTCCTGCTTCCACAAAAGCATGCCGAGATTATACCGGGCTTTGTTGTTCTCCGGAGACATCTCCAGGACCCGTCTGTATGTCTCGATTGCCTCTTCATTTTCTTCTTGGACGTAGTAGGCAAAGGCCAGGGCTTCCATCAGACTCTGGTTGTCCGGGTCCTGGACGATCAGGTCTTCCAACACCCCCTGCGCCTCGGCGGCCCTGCCCGCGGCGATGAAGGCCAGGGCAAGGTTAAAATAGGCTTTTCTATTCTCATTATCGATGTTGATCGCCTTCTGGTAGTAGAGAATAGACTTGTCGTAGTCGGCCAGATCGTAGTATGCATTTCCCAGATTGTAATACTCCAGTGAAAGCTCTGGGCCACGTATGGTCGTAGTGCAGGCTAAGAGGGCCAGGATCGTAGCGGCAGGCAGAAGGAAAGTCTTTGCACCGGAAGAACTCATGGTGGGAACAGCATATAGGATAAGCGGTGATTATGGAAGGATTGGTGTTTCTGGATTTTGACGGCGTCATCTGCGACTCCCTCCTCGAGTGTCTGGTGAGCTCTTGGCGGGGATACTACCAGCTCTATCTGGGAAAGCGGGAGACCGCGGTATCTATCACCCTGCGTAGAGAGTTTTCAAGGCTCAGGCCGTATGTGCGTGCCGGAGAAGACTTCATCCTCATCCAGGAGCTGATCAATAAAAAGATATCCATTCAGTCGCAAGAGCAGTTCGACGCCCAAATGGCGGAGCGGGGAGAAGACAGGATGGCTCGATACAAGAAGCTATTCTACACCGCCCGCCGCGATTTCTTGGTCAACCACCGCCGCTACTGGATCGGCCTGAACAAGATTTACCCCCACGTCTACCAATCTCTTCGGGGCTGGGCGGCTTCTCCCTGCCTGTACATCCTTTCTACCAAGAGGGCGGACTATATCGTTAAAATTCTGGAGGCAAAGGACATTCGCATGGATCCACACCGGGTTCTGAGCTGCGGGGCGAAGGAGAAGAAGGAAACGATCCTCCGCACCCTGGATGAACGCGGTTGTGCGAACGCTCTGTTCATCGATGATCAGATCGACCATCTGACCGCAGATTGGGCCCGGGACCCCCGGATCATCGGCTGCCTGGCCTCTTGGGGATATGCGAAAACCCAATGGCTGGAGGAACCTCGGGATATCGAGGTACTGCACCCCGCCCAGCTCGCCGAAAGGGTCGACCGCTGGCTCCAGCACTGCCCGGCCACCCGGGAGTAGCCCGTGAACCGCGGGATGTTTTTGATGAAGAGCCCTTAAGGCCGGTCTTTCACGCGGAAGGTTCCCGATGGGCGGCCTGCCAGCGTTTGCCCTTCCACCGAGGAGGCACCCGAAAGATGCTCAAGGCGGTCACAATGGCGTAGAACACGAGGAAAAAACAGGTGTAGGGTATCAGCCTCAGGAGGTACCAGCTCTTGTCCCGGCGGTAGAGGATTCCCGCCAGGAAGGCCATCAACCCCACACTGACAAAAGAGGCGGCGGGAAGCACGAACAGGAAGGGCAGGAACAGCGCCACCGGAACAGCCAGAACACTGGCGATAAGGTATAAAGTGATATAGCGGTAGGAGAACCTGGTGGCGAAATCCTCGTGATAGAAGGCGCCACCGTTCCAGCGTAAATGCTGGTTGATGAAATCTCTCCAGGAATCCTGTGCCACGGTCTGAATCATTGTGTCTGTCCGTGTCGACACCCGGACCCCCCACTTGTTCTTCCCCGCGGCGGTTGCCAAAGCCGCATCCTCGGTCAGAGTGTATCCCAGGTTTCGAAAACCGCCGATCTGATCGATTACCGCCTTTCGAGCAACCAGGTTGTTCCCGTAACAACTCCCGGGCATGCCCAGACCCGCGGTCGCAGAATTGTACTGATGGACCAGCGGTTGATCGAAGGCTTGGAAGCGTTTGAAAAAACCCTTCTCCTGCTTCAGAGAGATCTGCCCGAACACCAGGCCAACCTTAGGATCGAGGAAATAGGGCAGGAGGTTCTCCACCCAGGTGCGTGGAACCGTGCAATCCGCGTCTGTGAACACCAGGATATCACCGCTGGCTGCTGAAACGGCTATGTCCAGAACGAATTGCTTCGGCCCCAAATCTCTCGGATCTTCCCTGTTCTCAAGCACTTTTACCCGGGAACCGTGTTTCTTGGCGTAGGTCTTCAAGATTTCCAGGGTCCTGTCCTGGGAGCGATCGCTGACCAGTACAGTCTCGAAATCCTGAAAGCTCTGAGATTCGAGGGAGTCGAGCAATGGAGCGAGGTTTTTCTCCTCGTCCTTGGCCACAACAATCACGGAAACAGAAAAAGGCAACGGGGACGGGTTTTCCTTGCTCCGCAGTACATCCCGCACCCGGTTGAGAATGATTCCCACCGCACAGACAAGATGAAGCGCAACAATACTTCCCGCAAATAACACGCTGGCGTACAGAAGAATCTCTTCAAACATAACGAAAAGGACTATAGCCAATAATACAGCTTTTCACAATTGAAAAAAGCATGCTACTCTTTCTAGGATACGTTATGGGGATAATACTTGCTCTACTTTGCCTCGGATTTATCTTTCTGGTGTGGGACATCCGCTTACGGATCTCCTATTCCCTCTATGGACGGAAAGATTACGAGCGCTTCAATCAGGTCCAGATCCAAGGTGCTCGCTACGTTTTGGCTGCCGCAAAGATCTACGCCGGTTTTCGGCTTCTCATCGAAGATGCTCTACGCAAACGCCTGCCGGCGCAGTTCATGATTCTCAGCAATCACCAGAGTCTGGCCGACATTCCCATACTGGCCTACGTGTTTTCCGGGAATATCGTCGGCTTTGTTGCGAAACGGGAACTCAGAAGAAGATTTCCATCTGTGTCTATTGCACTGCGCAAAGGAAAACATGCCCTAATCAATCGGAGAGCGGACTTCGCTTCAGCCCGGAAAGAGTTGATCAAGCTGGCCCTGGATGCCAGGGAGGGAGTGTGTCCAGTGGTGTTTCCCGAGGGCACCCGATCCCGCACCGGCAAGGTCGGGATTTTCCACTCCGCTGCGGTTCGAACGATCCTGGACGAAACCCAAATGCCGGTTGTCTCGGTCGCCGTGGATGGAGGTCACCGAATAGCTCGCTTCAAGGGGCTGATTACGAATCTGCGCAACTGTATTTACCGGGTGAAACTGCTTTCCCTGTACCCGGCAACGGCGGATCGGGCGAAGATCAAGGACATCATCGACAGATCCCACAGAGAAATATCTGGACAGGTGGAAAAATGGAGAAAGAACGAGAAATAGAGGAGTACTGGAGCAATAAGGCGGAGGAACTGGGGGAATCCATCGTCATGAGATCGATCTCTCACACCTATTACCGGGGCATCCCGGACACGTTCGGGATTCTTTACGCCTCGGACAACTACCTGGTATACGAGTATTCCAAGAGGGGCCGCAAATCGATTCTCGAGTCACTTTTTTCACGAAGGGGAGGAGAAGAGCTGACAGAAAGCGTGCAAATCCCCCGCAATCAAATCCGCCGTGCCGTCATTGTCAACTCTAGCACCGCCCGCTCATGGATACGCAGGTCCCTGCAGCCGAGGGAGGTTTTGGAGAAATTGGAGAAGGTGCGCCCTGCCCCGCTTCTAAACATCTTGGCTGGAACTGTTGTTTGTGTCTGCACGGACACAGACTATATCGTTCTAGATACCCCTACCAACCGGCAGTGGAGTGCGTTACTGCAGGGATAGGAGAAATAAGAAAAAGCCCACCCGGTATGCGGCCGGATGGGCTTTCTTTTCTCGAATGTAAACCTGTCGCTCTTAGTATCTGAAGTCGCTGGGCCGGCGTTCGCTGCGATTGCACTTGTTGCATGTGGCGACGTTTTTCAACTTGCCTTTGGTAAACACTGATTTCATCTTGATCTCCCCGCCGCAGGCGCAGAAGAACTGCTGTGTAACCACGTTCACCCGGGCATTCTTGCTGATTTCAGCCATGGTTTTTCCTCCTCCTTACTTACGGGTCTTTCTAACTCACTGGGCTTAAGTAATAGCCCCGTCACAGGCACCCTGCCTGAGGCAGAGCCGGTAAAAGGTAGTGTGCGAAGCCTCCTTGCGCCACGGCGCAGATTCGGATACACTTCGTAACAAAAATCAAATGAAATTTACCAATTTTCCAGAAAAGGTCAAGCCCCGGATGTGAAAAAAACTCCAGCACGGAAGAGGTACTCCGCCTTCATTTTAGACGCGGATAACACGCTTTTCGATTTCAACAGGGCTGAAAAGGCCGCGCTTGGAGAGGCTCTGAAGGCGAACGGGTACAACGGATTCCCGGAGGATACCTTCCTCCTTTATCACAGCATAAACGACAGCCTATGGAAACTCTTCGAACAGGGCGGAATCTCTCAAGAGGAGCTGCGGACAGAACGCTTCCGTCGGCTTCTCGACACGCTTCCCCTCCCGGATCACATCACCCGGCGGCCGGATCCGCAGAAAATCGGGGATCAGTACATCGACTCTTTAAGTGAAAAAGGCTTTCTGCTGCCCCACGTCCTCTACGTACTGCGGATGCTCTCCTCCAAAGTTCCTTTGGTGTTGCTGTCCAACGGAATTGCCAGCGTGCAGCGGGGGAGGATCGCCTGCTCCGGGATCTCCGAGTATTTCCAGGATATCCTTATATCGGGAGAAATCGGCATATCCAAGCCCGATCCTGCAATCTTCGACTTGGCAACAAGGAAGCTCGAATGTGCTCCAGATCGAATCCTCTGCGTAGGGGACAGCCCCAGCTCGGATATTCGGGGTGGCACCTCTGCAGGATTTGATACCTGCTGGTTCGCTCCGCAGAAGGCAAAATACCCGAGGAATGAACCGCAACCCACATACAGGATCAGTGATTTGCGCCGGCTACTGGATTTCCTGCCGGGGGAAATCCAGTAGACTTCGGTTCAATTCTCCCGGATCCGCCACTGCTCGCGCTTCGAATCATAAAAGAAGCTCTCGAAGGGAAGATATACGGCGGTTCCGTCCTCTGCTTCCAACTTGGCCTGCTGGTTGAAAATATTTACGTCAACCACTTTGAGCATCCCCCCCCTCGACCGGATCCGGGTCCCTTCAGAAGGCAAAGCTCTTCTGATTTCCCTGTACGAATCGTACTCGTAGGCAAGACAGCATAACAGTCGCCCGCAGGGACCGCTGATTTTCATTGAGTTCAGGGTCAGGTTTTGTTCCTTGGCCATTTTTATCGATACCGCACGCAATTTGTCCGTAATTCCGTGGCAGCAGAATGTACGACCGCAGACCCCCATACCTCCCAACACTCGGGCTTCATCCCGTACACCGATCTGGCGAAGCTCTATCCTGGTTTTGAAAATACTGACCAGGTCTTTGACCAACTGTCTGAAGTCCACCCTGTTCTCTGCAGTGAAGTAGAAGAGGATCTTTTTTTCGTCGATGCAGTAATGGGCGCTGACCAGTTTCATGTCCAGACCTTGCTCGTCGATTTTCTCTTTGCAGGTCTGAAATGCACCTTCCTCTCTGCTCCTATGAAGCTCGTAGCGCTCCCGGTCTTCCCGCGTAGCTTTTCGTTGGATCTTCTGTTGATATTTGTGATCACCGCGCCCGGTTCGGACAGGACCTTGAATCCGACCCAGTTCGAGGCCGTAGCGGGTAGGCACGACGACCAAGTCGCCCGGCTGCAGATCCGTGCTTTCATCCCAGCCGTAGACATCGGTTGCGCTTGAATGAATTATTTTCACATGATAGAGGGGTGCCTGAGCAGTTTTATTCTGTTCTTCCATGGTTCCTCTCTCGTGGATCAGGTAATCAAGTCGACCAGAAGTCCGCGAATCTCGTTTACCTTTTCCAAAAGATCAAGTTGTTTGCCCTGGTTCTGCAGTAACTCTGCAACGAGGCGCTCCAACCTGCCGTCTATGATTTTCACCTGTATGAAACGTTTACGCCGCAGGATGTTGTTTCCCGATGTCTGTTCCTCCACAGCCAGCATGTTGCTGATTACATAGTCCAGGAACGAGCGCACCGCTCCGCGGTATCTTTTGATATTCTCCAGACTCTGGCTTTCAACCAGCATCTCACCGGTTTCATGTACTTCATCGAGCAGTTCCTCGAGATTTTCTCGGTGCCCGCTGTGATCATCGAGGTCGAAGTACGGGGATAGCTCCTGAGCCGCCTCCTCGACCACCGACTCGAAGCTTTGGGCCTTTAGTTTTTTTGCAGATTTGCTTTTCTTACGCCGGGAACGCCCCGACAGATAAGAGCCGTCAAGAGACTCGATTCTTTCCATCCCACCACCTCGCTAAGTTGAGCCCCCTCGTAAGAACCGGACCCGCAACAACGGCGTTTCTACTATCCGGGTCCACCGGAGCCACCGGCTACACCAGTTGCGGTAACGGGCCTCTTAGCTTCCTCCTGATCTTGGGAACTGTCACTTCCTGGCGGAGCGTAGGACTCCAGCTCGACCTCTTCGACAGACGGCTTGGCTGCGGCAGTTTTACTGCCTTTGCCCTCCTGCATGATCCTGGCTGTGCCGTTGAAGATCACCCCTTCTTCAACGATAAAGCGCGGACTGTGTATATTGCCTAAGACGATCCCCGTAGAGAGGATCACCACTTTCTCGTTGGCGAAAATATTCCCTCGGACAATACCGCCGATGACCACGGTGCCGGCATATACTGTGCATTCAGCCCGACCGTTCTTTCCTACCAGGACCTTGCCCTCGGTTCGAACAGTACCACAGAAATCACCGTCGATACGCAGCAGCCCATTTAAATCGAATTCCCCGTTGAAGCGGGTTCCCTCACCTATAATCGAATTGATATAAGGTCCACCGGGTATTTGGACGTCACTCATGAAGGTTTCCTATCTACCGGAGGTGACAGATTTTTTTATCAGTGGACTGCGGATGCTCAAGAACTGTTCTGGATCAACAACCTGGGTCCCAATCCAGACTTCGTAATGCAAGTGCGGACCCGTGGAGAGCCCGGAATTGCCCATGTAGCCGATTATCTGTCCCCGTCGTACCTCTTGACCCTTCTGGACGATGATCTTGTCGAGATGGCCGAAACGGGTATGAAATCCGTAATTATGCCGCACCACGATATACCAACCCAGGCCCATGGGATCGTTGTCGATTTTCTGCACCTTACCGTTTGCCGTAGCTACGATAGGCACGCCGTAACCCCAAGCAATATCGATTCCTTTGTGCAGGTACCAACCGCCGGTAAAGGGGTGTTTTGCCGGCCCGAACCGGTTTGTCACGTTCCCATGTACACCCTTGAGAGGCCAGAGGGTCGGTATATCCACGAGAAGCTCTCGTTGAGCTTCCAGGACCTGATGAATTTCTCCTAGTGGTTCGACGGCATTGTCCAGATAGGTGCGCAAGCTGATCAGATCGCTGAGATCCCGAAGGTTGCCGAACTCCACGTCCTCCAAGCTGACCAGGGAGGAGAGATCGCCGCCGACGCCCTGTTCGAGGTAGTTCTTCGCTCCTTCGGTCCCGATTTCGGTCAGAACACCTTCCATTCGGCTCTTGAAGTCCTTCACCACCCTGCGCAGCTCAACGATCTCGTCCTTGAAACTCTCCAGAGAAGCTTCACTGGCGTTTAGATTGTTGGACATCTTCAGAAATTGATCGTTGGTGGTCGTGAAATGAGTGGTCAAACCGACAAAGCCGATCAGCAGGACAGAAAGCAGAAAGACGATGAAAATCAGGGTAAAAACGGATATCTGGAAATTGAATATCCTCTTTTCCGAGTGGGGGATAAACATCACGGTAAAGCGTTGTTTCCCCTTTTGATGGACTTTCTTGAAGAAGGCTATAAAACCCTGCCAGAAAACACGCAGCCTCTTACCCAGGCTGTCTACAATCTCGTTCTCTAGTTTCTTATATTGATGTGCCGGTGACACCTAAATCTCCCCTCTCTATAATCGACCGGTTTGATCTATTTTGTGAACGGGTTATATCATGATAAACAGGTACAATCGTCTAAACACTACCATGTGCCCTTTTATTTGTCAAATCTATTTGTCAATTCATTATTGACTACCTGAAGCCGTACATGGTATCCTCAGAACCTGGATTAATCGCCGCACAATCCTGAATTTTTTAAGCAAAAGTGGAGAGATATGCGACTCTTCGATACACACGCACATATTGGTCTCATTACTGAAGATCCGATCGAGCAGTTGATGGTCGTACAGGAAGCGAAGCAGGAAGACGTTGCCGGCATTGTGAGTATCTGCAACAATCTTCGGGATTTCTACCAGATATACCAGAATCTTAAAACAGAAGATCATATCTATCACAGCATCGGCATCTCTCCTTCCGAGGTTTCACGACCTGGGGATGACTGGGAAGCTAAAATCACCGAGGGCAGCAAACGTGACCGTGTGGTGGCGGTTGGTGAGATTGGGTTGGACTATTACCACAAGTTTGGAGATCGAGATTCCCAGGTCGAGCTCTTTATACGCCAGCTGGATCTGGCTCAAAAACTTGACCTGCCCGTTATTATACATAACCGGGAAGCGGGAAGCGATGTCCTCGAGATCCTGAAAGAGCGGCTTCCCGATCGGGGCGGAATTCTGCACTGCTATTCCGAGGATTTCGCCTACGCTGAACGGGCCCTCGAGCTCAGCCTATATATCTCCTTTGCCGGCAATGTCACCTACAGGAATGCCCGGAACCTCCACGAGACGGCAAAGCAGATGCCCCTGGACAGGATGCTGATCGAGAGCGAATCGCCCTTCATGGTCCCTGCGGCCTACAGAGGCAAGAGGAACAAACCCTCGTACCTGAAAGAAACAGCCGCGTTCATTGCCGAAATGAGGGAGATGCCGGTAGAGGAGCTTTCGGAGATCCTCTACCAGAACAGCGCTACTTTCTTCAAGATCGAGGACTGACGGGCAAAAACAAAAGCGTTTAGGCAACTTGGAACTGTTTCTAAAGAGCTTGACTCTCCCCGGACTCACCATACCGGGGAATCTGCTGCTCGCCCCGTTGGCGGGGTACTCCGACGCCGCTTTTCGATCGATCTGCATCCAGTGGGGATCCAATCTCTGCTACACCGAGATGGTCTGTGCAGAGGGGATCGTCAGGAACAATGTGAAAACCCTCGAGCTTCTCCGACGCGCCGACAATGAAACTCTCTTTGCGGTCCAGATCTTCGCTTCGGACCCACAATCCGCCGCAGCAGCGGTCCGGACGATAGGAGTCCACCGCCCTGATCTGTTCGATCTGAACTGCGGTTGCTCGGTACCGAAAGTCCTGAAGAGCGGCTGCGGTGCGGCGCTCCTCCGGGAGCCCGAGAGGATCAGGACCATACTGCAGGCGATGGGTGGGCAGACCGATCGCCCGATAACGGCGAAACTCCGCAGCGGCTGGGATCAGAACAGTATCAACTTTCTCCAGACAGCCGAAGCGGCGCAGCGGGGGGGAGCGGCGATGCTATGCCTGCATCCCAGAACCCGTACCCAAGGTTTCTCCGGACGGGTTCAAATGTCTCATCTCAAAACCCTTAAAAGTTACAGCGGTGTACCGGTGATCGGATCGGGGGATCTTTTCACTCCAGAAGATGCCCGGAGCATGTTCCAAGCCTCCGGTTGCGATGGAGTCATGTTTGCCAGGGGAGCACTGGGAAATCCCTTCATCTTCAGAGCCACGTGGGAACTGCTCAGCGGGCGGCGGCAGAGCCCGCCGCCGACACCCAAGGAGAGGTTGGCAACTGCGCTACAGCAGCTCAAACTGACTGTCACCTTTAAGGGAGAGCAACGTGGCTGCAAGGACATGAGAAAGCATTTTTGCTTCTACACCAAAGGCATACCCGGGGCAGCGGAACTTCGCGCTCGGGCGGTGCGCGCCGAAAGTGTTGAAGATTATCAGGATCTGGTAGAAAGATTTCTTTAGTCCAAACGGTTTTATGTAACAGCTGTTTCAGGGTATAATAGCATCAAGAGTGGCTGGCTTCTTTGAGTATCTACAAGATATAATTATCGCACTTTTTATTCGCAATCCTCAGGAGCTGGAGCGACGCCGCCGCCTGCGAGCCTTCTACGACGAAGTCAGGAAGGTTCGCCCCCTCTACTACCGCCGGTCAAGCCGGCAGATTCTCCCCGACTTAGGGCGTTCGGTCTTGAACCTGGCTCTGGTACTGCGTCCCCTTCGGGAAGTTTTCGAAAAGACCGTCAGCAACCCTGATCACAAGTTGGCTCAGAGATACAAAGACTATCTGATCACCGCCAGACTGCCGGAAGAGCATCAGAACCTATACTCCACCTTTTCCTACGCTTCCCTAAAGGAAAGGGTGCTGAAATCATCGGACCCGGAAAGTGAGCTTCTAACAAGCAGCAATGAACTCGAGGAGCTGCTTCGAGGGCTTTCTACGAGCGAATTCCACGGTTTCGACGATTCCTATACAGTCTTGAACAGGCTGATTACTCTCAGTAAGCACGACTTCTTGCCGATGCTGCGCCTCTTTGATCCTGCCCTGAAGTCTTTGGAGAGCGCCGATCCGGCAGCTTTCCAATCCGTATCCGAGGATGAGATCCTGCAGGAGCTGCTGGATTTCTACTTCGTACTGGCGGGTTTTGATCTTTCCGAGGACGTGGAAAAGAACCTCGGTCTCCTGCTGGAACGGCTGTCCCGGGATCGCTCAGAAGAGGCAAAGGATAGGCTGAAGAAAGTCCTGCTCCGGCTTCAGAAACTACTACAAGAGAGCCTGCGAACCGATACGATTCTATATCTCCTCCGCTTGATTCAAAAGGATCCACACTTTGTTCCCGCGTCCATTCAAGAGGAGAGTTCCTTTTTGGAAGCCTTCAAAAACCGTCTTCAAATAAGCTACCAGCATAGCAAGGAGAGAATACAGGGGCACTTGCGGGAACTCGCCGTGGTAGAAGATCTTAAACGGCTTTTCCCCAGTGGCCAACCTGAGGAAATCGAAGGGTATCGTGAGGACGTCAACCAGGCCCTTCAGGATCGGGAATTCGACAGTTTCCTTCAGATCCGGCCTCTACGTATCCTGAAAAATTATATCTGCTCTCATTTCGACAAAGAGTTGAAAGAGATATTGAAGCGGCTCATTGTTGAAGGAAAATTCGAGAACAAGATCTTCCAGAACATGTTCACAAACACATACTTTCAGTGCGAGGGTATGCTCGGCAAAATCATTCAATTCGAGGAGGAACTGCAGGGCTCCGGCACCCAATCGACGAAGAAGCTGCCAAAATACATCGAGCTGTTGGACCAGGGCAAGCCGGTGTACAATATGATCACAACGGTACTGGAAGCGATCGAGAAGGATTCCAGAAAATTAGTTGAGGAAGGGGCCAACTGCTTCTACAATCTCTGTGTCATTCTGTTGGAGATCCTCAACGATGCAAAGCTGAAGACCCCGGTTCAGGTTAGCAATATCAAGTCCCTGTCGGGGAGAAAATCTCAAGAATATCTTGCCCGTATTTCCTACGGATATAACAACCTGTTCCTGTTCACAAAAATCATGAAAAACTTCACCACGATCAAACAACTGACTATGGATGCGTACACCGGAGGGGATTAGGTAAATTCCGGGAAACCCTGCTGCCGTCTCACCTCGTAGAGGAGAATCCCTGCTGCCACGGAAACATTGAAGGAATCCACATGTCCCGCGGCGGGAATACGGATAAGGAAATCACAGCGTTCCCGTACCAGACGCCTTAATCCACGTTGTTCTCCGCCTATCACCAGGGCTACCGGACCTTGAAATTTCTGCTTGTTCAGGCTCAAACCACCCACATCCGCACCATAAATCCAGTAATCCCAGCTCTTGCACAGATCGATTGCCTGCACCAGATTGGGCACGGCAAGGACCGGTACATAGCGACTTGCCCCTGCTGAAGTTCTGATCACGGCGGGGGTTTCGGAAACGCTTCTGCGAACCGTGGTTACTACCAAATCTACCGAGAACTGATCCGCCGATCGCAGGATGGCTCCGAAATTGTGGGGGTCATTCAGCTCATCAAGCAACAGGATCAGCGGATTCGATCCAGAAATCCCTTTCAAAGCCTCCCGCAGGTCCCGTTTTCCCGGAGACCGGAAGGGCTCGGGGAGCAAGACCACTCCCTGGTGTCTGTCATGCCCACAGATCCGGTTCAGCTCTTTTACGGTAACCTTCCTGGTAACAATCCGCTTCGCCTGAGCTAGAACGTAGAGTGATTCCACACGGGGATCGCTTCGGGATGTTAGCAGAGTGCCCCGAGTCCCCGATCGCAGGCTTTCCTCTACGGCGTGATATCCGCAGATGACCATGCTACTGTTGGTAGTCGTTCGTCACATCGATTTCACCGTCGAAGTCGCTGTCCATCTCGTACTTGTGAATATACAGCCCGTCTAGATATACCCACACGTCGATCTCACCGTCGAAGTTCGAGTCAATCTCCTGACGGATCAGCTTCCCCTCCTCAAAAAAGTAAAAATCGTCCATCTCTCCGTCGTGGTTGAAGTCCAGTTCTTCATAGATCTTGCGGTGCTGCAGATCGTACTCGACATTGTAGTCTACAAAGCTATCAAAATTCCGATCCATACTGACTTTTTCGATACGTCCCTCGTTGATCTCGAACCACTGATCAGCCCGACCGTCGCTGTTGGAATCCACTCCCTGTCCCGGTGACGCTGACAGAACACTGGCGGCGGATAGGGCAAGGATGAGAATAAACAGTTCTTTCATACGCTTTACCTTCGACAGAGGGAAGCTAAAAATTGACATATTTCATTAAAGCGTTTTCCCTCCTGAAAACACTCAAGGAGCGCCGGTTTGACAGCGGGAGCAGACTCCGTAAGCAAAGGGCTAGGAGCTATACTCCTGAACCATCTCACGTCCCTGCAGCACATCGATGGCGGCGAAGGCCAGAGCTTGCATTTCATTCTCGCCGGGAAAGACGAGAAATGGCCCGAGGAAGCTCACCCGGCGCTGTATCTCCTCCACGATCCGCCGGACCTGCGCCAATCCACCGGTCAACACAACCGCGTCGATCCGGCCGCCGACCACCGCCGCGAGAGAGCAAATCTCTTTCGCCACCTGGTAGCACATCGCTTGGATCACCTCTAGATATCTCCCTCCGTCCTGATGTCCGACGGTTTCCCCGTGTACCAGATGTGCTTGAATCTCCCGTTCGATCAGCCGGAGGTCATTAGTGCCGAGATAAGCTACAATTCCTCCCTGCCCGGTTAGTTTCTTCTGCAGGCTTTGAGGCTTCTCACTGTGGGCAAGGATATAGCGGAGCCAGTCCCCGGAAGGGAGTTGGCCGGCCCGTTCCACAGAAAACGGGCCGTCGCCGTCCAGAGCGTTGTTTACATCCGTGACACGCCCCCGCTCATGAATGCCAACGGATGTACCGCCTCCCAGATGGGCAACGATCAAGTTGCATTCGCCGTAGCCTTTCCCCAGTTTGACTGCCGCCTTTCTGGCCGTAGCCTTATGGTTGAGGGCGTGAAAGATCGATTTGCGAGAGATCTCCGACACTCCGGAGTAACGGGCAAGTGGACTCATCTCATCCACAACCACCGGGTCGGCGATAAACGACGCTTCGACTGCGTACTCCCGGGCCAGCAAGTCGGCCAACAGGGCGCCGAGATTCGAAGCGTGGGCCCCGTAGCGGGCGCTCTTCAAGTCTCGCTTCATGGCTTCGTTGACCCGGTACACTCCCCCCGCCAGTGGGTGCAGGAGACCGCCCCGGCCGATTACGGCGTTTAGCCTTTTCGGTTCGAACTCTGGCCATCGCTCCAGTACACCGAGGATCACCTGCTTGCGAAACTCGAGCTGATCGATGATCGTGGGAAATCGGGCAAGCTCTGCCGTGTTGTGGCTGATTCTTTCATTGACAAGCTCCCTTGCCTCGGAGTAAAGGGCGAGCTTGGTCGAGGTTGAGCCTGGATTGACGGCTAGAACCATCATTGCCTAAGAGCACCTCCCGCTGGTAGTCCGATCTCTTAATTTAGTATCTTTCTTGAACGTAGAAGAATCAAGGCGAAGAGCGCTTAAGCGCAGGACAGCAAGATCCGGAAACAGCTGCCTCCCTCAATGGGAATGTAGACTAGGCTTCCGCCGTTCCGCTCTACCAGAGTTTTAGCCAGGAACAGACCCAGGCCTGTCGATTGTTTGCCGGACACGCTGAGGTCGAACACTCGGCTCTGTAGTTCCGCGGCTATCCCGCCGCCTGAGTCCCTGACGTCGATCACCGCCTGACCGTCCACGATGTAAGAACGGATCTCCACCGTCCGTTCTGAAATCCCTTGTTGGTCTGTGATGCTGTCCATCGCATTACGAACCAGGTTCAACAGAACCTGCTCGAGTTCTCCCCGCCGCACCGTCACTCTCATTCGATCCGGGATATCGACACTCAAGTTGATACCCTCCCTCCGGCAGCCGGTTCTGATCATCTTGAACAGAAGATCGAGATCCGATTTCAAAGCAACGGTTCCTGCCCTTTCCCGGCCTTGCTTTAAAAGCTGGTCGAGAAGCTCTGTAACCGCCTTTCCACCGGACTGGGCCTGCTCCATGATCAGGTGCAGCGCCTTGTGCATGGATGATGGTTCATCCCCCCTGCGCAGAGCGAATCCGGCGTTGGTCTGTATCAGAGCCAGTGTGTTTTTAAACTCATGAGCTGCTCCGGCAGCCAGAATCCCGGTTACGATCAGGCGATCTTGAAGCAAGAGGGTATTCTCGGTTTGGATCAGCCGGGAGTGAGCCTGTCTCAGCCTCTTTTCCTGGACGCCGAGGCGCATGTGCAGACTCTGCCAGCCCATACCCTGCAGATAAGCCTCCTGGGACAGAAGAAATCCACAGGCGATACTGTAGAACAACCCCGAAAAAACACGAAGCCGAAACGTGGGAAGGCCGCTGCCGATCGACAGGTAATCGTAGACAAGCGCAGCCAGCTGGAAAGCAGTGGCCGCCGTGTAGAGATACAGCAAAGGATGACGATTCACCCGGCAGATACCGGTAAGTAGAATCAGCGGGTAAATAGCAAGCAAGGTCAGTAGAAAGGAAAACAACAGGTAAAACGGTAATGTCCTGGACAAACCGATTGCCCGCACAAGGAGGAATACCAACAAAGCAACACCGACAGCGGCATGCCATGCCCATGGCTTCTGTTCTACCGTGAGGAAGCAGGCATACATCCCGACGGTCCACAGGACAGCCAGAGTGTATGTACCGACGGTCATGGACCCGGAAGGCAGAAACCCCGCCGCAACTACAAAGGTTAGAGTACAGCTGAACCAGAACAACTCGAGCTTACTCGGTGCGTAGGTAAAGCGAAATGCAAGCAGAACAAGCTCGAAGAGCAGCAATGCCACCGACGCAGCCCTGACCCACAGAAGCAGTGAGTTCATGCTTGTTTAAGGATAATAGTAACCGCTTATCCTAGATCTGACAATCGCACCGGTTTCGGACTGGATTGCTCTCCGGTAACCGAGCCGAGCTCCTGCAACAGCGACCGGGCCCTACTTGATATCTTTGTGGGAATCTCCACGAGGATCTTGATATATAGGTCACCTCTCCTGTCGGGGCTGTGAAGATAAGGAACGCCCTCGCTCTTCAAACGCAGCATCTTGCCATTCTGCGTTCCCGGCGGAATTTTCACCTTAACCTTTTTCGAGTTCTCTAAGGTTGATACGAGAATTTCCGCTCCCAAGGCGGCCTGGCTGACGGATATCGGAATCACGCAGTACAAGTCATTGCCGTCCCTCTCGAAGTACTCGTGGGCAAGCACGCGGATATAGACGTACAGATCACCGGGGGGACCGCCGTTCAGACCGCCGTCTCCCTGTCCCGGAATGCTTATCCGTTTACCGCTTTCGATTCCGGGAGGAATCGCAACCTTGATCGTCCGTCGTCGGGAAACCAAGCCATTGCCCCCGCATGCCGAACAGGGCTTTTCAATAATTTCACCCTCGCCGCCGCAGCTGGGACAGGTTGTGGCTATGGAAAAGAAACCAGAGCTGCGCCGAACCTGCCCCGTGCCTCCACAGGAAGGACAGATCTTTTTACCGCTGCCCTTGTCGGCGCCGGTTCCGTTGCACTCCCCACAGCTTTCATCGCGGGTGAAGGTGATCTCTTTCTTCTCACCAAATACGGCTTCCACGAAGGTTATCTCTAGCTCGTAGCGAAGATCAGCTCCGCGGCGGGCGGAGCTGCGGCCTGAACTCCTTCGGGATCGCGACCGTCCACCCCCACCGAAAAAGGAGTCAAAGAAGCCGGTGAAGTTGAATCCATCGAAGATGTCTTCGAAATCGCGGAAAACGGAAGAGAAATCGTGGGCTCCGAAACCCATACCTTCCAATCCGGCAAAACCGAATTGATCGTAGGCCTGCCGCTTTTTCTCGTCCGCCAGCACCTCATAGGCTTCCGTGGCTTCTTTGAACTTTTCCTCGGCTTGTTTATCGCCGGAATTGCGATCGGGATGATATTGGACGGCTAGACGCCGGTAGGCCTTCTTAATCTCGTCCTTGGAGGCGCCTTTACCGACGCCGAGGACATCATAGTAATCTCGTTTTGCCAATCCTCTATTTCTTCTTTACGGTTTTTTCGAGTCCTCGTCGTCAACGACTTCGTAATCCGCATCTTCAACGGTTTCGCTGGATTCCTGTCCATCGCCGCCGCTCCCGGCTGCCTCGGATGCGGATCCGGTCTCCTGAGCACCGCCGTCGGCTCCTGCCGCCTGGGAGGCGGTACTCTTGTACACCTCTTCGGCCAGCTTGTAGGCGGCCTGTTTGAGCGCCTCGATCTTGGATTTCATCTCCGCGACCTGGCCCGATTCCATTGCCTTGCGAAGGTCGGCGGCAGCTGTTTCTATTGTTTTTCGGTCGTCCTCTGTGATCTTATCCCCATAATCACGGAGCGACTTTTCCGTGGTATAGATCAAATTATCAGCTTCGTTTCTCGTTTCCGCCTTCTCCCGCTCCTGCTTGTCCTCTTGAGCATGAGCTTCCGCCTCTTTGACCATCCGCTTGATCTCCTCGTCGGAAAGGCCCGAGGAAGACTCGATACGGATCTTCTGCTCTTTACCGGTGCCAAGATCCTTGGCCGATACATGGACAATACCGTTTGCATCGATGTCGAAGGTTACTTCGATCTGAGGTACCCCCCGGGGTGCGGGTGGGATCCCAACAAGGTCGAATCGGCCCAGGGTACGATTCTGGGAAGCCATTTCCCGCTCCCCCTGCAGCACGTGGATCGAGACGGCTGTCTGATTGTCCGCAGCCGTGGAAAAGATCTGGCTCTTTCGGGTGGGAATGGTTGTGTTACGTTCGATTAGCCTGGTAAACACGGCGCCCAGGGTCTCGATCCCCAGAGAGAGGGGAGTAACGTCAAGCAGCAGCACATTCTTGACATCTCCGCCAAGAATCCCGCCCTGGATGGCCGCTCCTACGGCCACAACCTCGTCGGGATTCACACCCTTATGTGGTTCTTTCTCAAAAAGCTCTTTGACCAGCTTCTGAACGGCGGGTATACGGGTTGACCCCCCTACCAGGATGATCTCGTCGATATCCCCGGGTTTCACTCCGGCATCGCTCATCGCCCGCTGGCAGGGGCCTTTGGTCTTCTGCACCAGGTCCTCGATCATCTGCTCGAATTTTGCCCGGGTCAGGGTGTATTGCATGTGCTTCGGGCCTGAAGAATCAGCGGTAATAAAGGGAAGATTGATATCCGTGGACTGTGTGCTGGAAAGCTCTATCTTGGCTTTCTCCGCGGCATCCCTGAGCCGCTGCAGGGCCATCCTGTCCTTAGAAAGGTCGATCCCATAGTCCTTTTTAAAATTATCCACCAGCCAGTCGATAATCCGGTGATCGAGGTTGTCTCCCCCCAGATGGGTGTCGCCATTGGTAGACTTGACCTCGAACACGCCTTCGCCCAGCTCGAGTATCGAAATGTCGAAAGTGCCCCCGCCCAGATCATACACGGCGATTCGCTGTTCCTTATCCCCCTTGTCCAATCCATAGGCCAGGGACGCTGCGGTGGGTTCATTTACGATTCGCTTGACCTCGAGACCGGCAATACGGCCGGCATCCTTGGTTGCCTGCCGTTGCGCATCGTTGAAGTATGCCGGAACTGTAATCACGGCATCGGTCACCGTTTCGCCGAGATAATCTTCGGCGGTCTTCCTCATCTTTTGCAGAATCGCCGCAGATATCTCCGGAGGTGTGTATTTCTTGCTTTGGATATCAACGGAAACACCATTGCCGGTGTCGGCTACTGAATAAGGTACCATCTTTATCTCTTCGGGTACCTCGTTGAATCGGCGACCCATAAACCTCTTTATCGAATACACGGTATTCTCGGGATTGGTGATCATCTGGTTTTTCGCCGGCTGGCCGACCAAGCGCTCACCTTTGGAGGTGAAGGCGACGATCGATGGAGTTGTTCGCTGCCCTTCCGAGTTTTGGATTACCGCAGGCTCTCCACCTTCCATAACAGCAACACATGAATTTGTAGTTCCAAGGTCAATTCCGATTATCTTGCCCATCTATTTCTCCTTCTCCTGTTCGTCGTCACTTCGGGCTCGCTCAGGCGTTAATGGTCTGGCAACTTTAACTTTTGCTGGTCTCAACACTCTGTCGTGGAGGAGATACCCCTTCTGATAATCCTCCACCACGATCTCTGTGTCGTGCTCATCAGTCTCCTCTACGGCGATGGCTTCGTGCTTCTCCGGATCGAAGAGTTCGCCGTTCGCGGAGAACCGCTTCAAACCCCAGTTACGCTCGAGAATGCTGACCATTTGCTTCTCAATCATCGATACCCCTGTATGAAAAGCATCGAAATCCTTGGAATCCGCCGCAGACTGAATGGCTCGTTCAAAATCGTCGACAATGGCAAGCAAATCGGTCAGGAGAGCTGCGTTGGCGTATTTAATACTCTCTTCCTTTTCGCGAAACATCCGTTTCCGGAAGTTGTCGAAATCCGCGGCTTTTCGTAGCAGTTGATCGTTGAGATCCCTGACTTCCTCTTCCAGCTTCTGTATCTGGCTTTGTAAGTCCACTTCCGCAGCCAGTTCACCATTTCCTTCTACAGCGGGTTCCTTTTCTTTGGACCGAGCTGTTTTTTTCTCTTCTTTTCCGATCTTGTCAGTTTGTTGTTGACCTTGCTTCAGTTCCTGATCAGACATCCTCTCTCACTCTGTTTCCTAAATTCATTGTTGCTCCGCTCAAGATCATATGGAACGCAGCCATATCTAACTTTTGAGACTTTTCCGTACTTGCTCCAGGATAAAATAATAACCCGCTTGTCGGGCCGTCAAGTCTTTTTTACGGCGGGAATCACATGTAAAATCTTACTATAGACAGAGTTATATATAGTAAATAGACAAAGACAAGAAGATACCCTTTCCAGCGATGTAAAGTGTGGCTCCAGCGGGCCAGAAGGAGCATAAGAGCGACGACAATTAGCATCCACGGGAAGGCAAAGAAAATCACGCGCCGCTCGACCTGGATCGGGTTGGCCGCGGATGCGGCTCCGATAATCCAAAGAATGTTGAGGATATCCGCTCCAATAATATCCCCAAGAGCCAGATCTCCGTGTCCCTTCCGCCCCGCCACGACGCAGGTAACGATCTCCGGGATCGAGGTGCCGATAGCAACCAGGGTAAGCCCGATCACCGCCTCGGAAGCTCCGAAGTATTTGGCGACAAAAACCGCAGAGTCTATCAGGAACTCACTGGCCAGAACCACCCCGGCAAGCCCTAAGAAGAAGCGCAAAACCTGAACACCGATACCTCCGGGTTTGGTGTGGCTGGCCAGCTCTTCGTTGACAGCAGGTGCTATTTTTCGTTTCCGGTTCTCCGTATGGATGACGTAAGCCAGGTAGACTGCAAGGATCCCCAACAGGAGCAGACCTTCCCAGCGGCTGATGATGCCATTCAAGCTTAAGGTAAAGGCGAGCACATCAATTCCGACCAGAAAGAGTCCGAACAGACGAAGCGAACGCCTTTCAATCCGAATAGCAATCGGGGCAACAATGACTGCCAGTCCCAGAGCCAGCGTGTCATCCACAATAACAGATCCGACGGCATTTCCCAAAGCAATTTCAGGAAGCCCCCGGATCGCGGAGAGCACCGACACCGTGAACTCAGGGGCGGTCGTGCCAAAACCTACCAGGATAACACCGATGACAATTTTCGGGACATTCAGCTTGTAGGCAATCCCCACAGCGCCGTCGACGAGGAAGTCCGCAGCCTTGTAGATCACCAAAAATGTAGCCGCCAGAATCAGAAGGTGGAAGATGATCTTATCGGGAATGAAATCCATACAACTCAAAGAGGATAGTATATGAAACTCAGTCAGTTGCACACTAGCAATTTTTCAGGATCTCGTTATTTCTTAGGGGCCAACTCCAGGATCAGCTCAACTTCACCGCGGCTGAGCTTCGTAGTCCGGGCGATCTCCATCGGCGTCCAACCCAGATGGGCCAGCTTGGTTACGGTTTCCCGCTTGTCCAACGGGGGAGCCCCCTCGCCAAGCTTGGACTGCTTCTTGTCTGCTTTGAGAATGCTCTCCATGAGACGCACCTGCTCCTGGGCCTGCTTCCCGATCGTCTCGAAGCGAGTTTCCGTTTTTGCCAGCCACTCGCGAGCCGTCTCAAGCTTGCTCATTCGCTCCTCCAGCTCGCCGAGAATCGAATCGAGGTTGTGGATTTTCTCGATGACATATTCCGATTTCTCATGGCCCGCCGCCAGCTCCGCAGCCTGAGCCTTCAACTCCTTCAGCTGCCCGGAGAAAACCTGCAAATCCTTCCCGGCCGTCTTCAGTTCCTTCTCCAGCTGGTCAAGAGCTTGAAAATTCTTGTCCACACCGTCGGTTGTGGCTTCGATTATGGTGTTCTTCTTCTCCAAGCGCTCAAAACGGCCCTCGGTAATTTTCTCGAGATTCTCGAGCTCCCGAATCTTGGCCTGAATCTCCTGCAGGGTATCCTGGCTGGAATAAACCGTACCGATTCTGTGATCAAGTTCCTTGGATATATTGAGCAGTTTCTTGAAATCCGAGTCCATATCTTCGACACGACCGCGCTCGGCGAGCAGCTTGCCGAGTTTTCCGCCGACTTCATCGACGGTCTTTTTCATACTCACAACTTGGGATTCCAGGTTCTCTACCTCTTTCCTTTGGGCCTGCAGCTTTTCCATATCCCGCTTCATTTCCTCGATCCGTGACTCGAACTGGATTTTGAGCTCATCCGCCCTCTCGAAGATCTTGGTCTGGGTTACGAAACCCTTTACCCGTTTGTCCAGCTCGTTCAAATTGATTGTAAGCAGCTGGTATCCCTCGTCGATCTTCCCGAATAGGGACTGTTGCTGAGACTCTGCCTTGTCCTTGATGTCTGTCAGACGCTGTTTCAGATCCCGCATGCGGTTGTTCGTCTCCACCTGCATATCTTTGGATCTTTGGTTCAACTCGGCCTGGAAAGCTTCGACCTGCTGTTTGAAGGTCTCCAATGCCGATTCGCTCTTTTCGATCAGCTTGGCTTCCAAATCATCGACCCGTTCGGTGATCTCTTTGAACTCCTCCTTCAACTGCAGCCTCTCGGTATTAGTTGAGGTGATCAGATCCTCCGTTTGCTTACTGAAATCGTCAGTGATTCTGGCAATCTGATTCTCAGTGTCCTGCCGCAATCCCGTGTGCTTCTCCGTGAACTCCAGCTGGTAACTTTTGATAGCCTGGGTTACTCTGGCCTGCCAGGAAGCGATCTCCCCGTTGGTCGCATCGACTATCTCCTCCAGACTGCTCTTGCTCTGGTTCACTGAAGTTTCCATCTCACGCAGACGTTCCTCAAGCTGATGGCCGTGTTTCTGAAGAGTATCATCCATAGCATCCTGCAGGCTCTGTATTTTATGCTTTAGATTGCTCTGCGCTTCTTTCTGCGTCTGCTCCAGCTGAATGTTTAGATTGGTCTTAAACCCTTCTATGTAGGCTTCGCTGCCGGCCAGCCGTTCGCTTACCGAGCTTTCAAAAGCCGTAACCTTATCCTCTAGCTGTCTGAAGTCTTGGAAGCTCTCCTGTTTTGCCTTCTCCAGCCCGTTCTTCAGCTCCTCATTGAAGCGTTGCTCGATCCTCTGCCGTTCCGCCATCTGGGCGGCCGCAACTTCCTTTATCTTCATGTCGATCTCACCCTGCCAATCCTCGATCTTCCGTTCCATCGATGCATCCCGCTCACGGAGGTCTTTGAAGAAATCATCTTCAAAAACCTGCAGTTGTGTGGACACATTCTCGTAGGCTTTGGATTTCAGTTCCGTAAGACCCTCTTCCAGTTCGTGCAGGCTGCTGCGAAGTTGGACAAACTCTCCTTGAATTTTTTCCCTTTCCACCTTGCGTTCCTCGGCGAATCCACTGGTAAACTGGGAAAACTCCGCGCGAACTTTCTCGCTGGTCTTCTGGATCAAAGCCTGAAGATTTTTCTCCATTGCTTCAATATCGAGATTGGCCGTCTCCAGCTTCTGGAATTTGTACTCGACATCCTTCTCATATCCTTCGAGCCTGTCCTCAATGTTCTGAAGTGCGGATACCTGCATCTGTTCAGCCGCGGCGGTGATTTTCTGCAATCCTTCATCTTTCAGGCGTTCACTGTCCTCTAAAAGAGAATTGATTTGGTTACTGACCTGCTGCCGATAGGCTGCAATTTCATCCACCGTCTTCCGCAGACCCTCCCGCTGTGAGGTCAGGACTTCAGAATCCTTGACGATCAGGCCCTTAAGATTTTCGAAAACCTTTCCTTCGAGCGCTTCACCGCGCTTTACGGTCTGGGCGAGCCGTTTTTCAAAAGAACTCAAGGTGTCGCTGTAGTTTTTCTTCAACGCCTTACCCTTGGCGTCGGCTTCCGACAAAAGTTTGTTCAGGGAGGCAACGTACTGGTTGAGAAGGCCGCTGCGCTTGGTTTTCGCATCCAGTTCAAACTGATCGGAATTTTTCTTGAGACTTTCCAAAACCTCGTTCTGCATTTGTTCGGTTCTGGATTCCAGCCGGGTTACGTATATTCCGAAATCTTTGACCTTCTTTTCGGAAGTTTCAACGGCACCGGCCATCTCCCGGATGCGCTGTTCGGTGCCTTTTGCCATTTCATCCCGCAGGCTTTGCAGGGCTTTGTGATTCTCCTGCCGAAACTTCTCCGACACATGCGTGATTTCCTGCTCTACCTTCTTTAATCTTTCCGAGGCGGAGATTATCCTTTTTCCGACTTTGTCTACGAACAGGGATTCCGATTGGACACGCTTCAGGTTCTCATCCACCCTGGATGTCATTCCAACCAGCTCCTCAAGAGCGTGGTCATAGCTATCGATTTTCTTTCGAATCTCATCAATCCCCACGGCCCGTTCTTTCAAGCCCCCTTCAACCTCGCGAACCCGCTTGAGAACCTCTTTCCCTGCTTTCATGTTTACCTGTAATTCGATGGCGAGATTCTTCATTTCCGCGGTCTTCTCTTCGACTGAACTGGCCAGCTCATCCTTCATCTTGTCAGAGAAGCGTTTTACCTTCTCCAGAGATCGGTTATTGCGATCGATTTGTCTGTAGATAATGAGGACTACCAGTACAATGATGATAGATAGCAAATTACCGAATGAGAAAATCATCGTTCCCCTCCCGTATGGGCCTTGTCTAGGCCCAAATCTTCTCAAAGGTTGCTCAGCGTGGGCTCCTATATTTATTAATCATAGCCTTCTGGCCTAGGGTTGTCAATCTTTTTACGGGGATAGTTTTTCCGGCAGGGGCGGAACGAAGGAGTCCCCAAGGGGGAGCCTGACCAGATGGATGTAGGCGCCGGGAAAACGCTGTGGGATCCCTTCGAGGCTCGACTCCTGGGTCCTGTCGAAGACGGCTGCCCGGAACGAACCGGAGGGGGTGAAATAGGGGAACAGGACAACCAGATGAAAGTGCTGCCGGAGCACCGGTTGTCCCCCGAACTCTCTGTTCACCGAACCGATATAGAAATGCCCCGGATTCGCACCGGCCTCGAGAAAGAGCAGCAGCTCCAGTTCTTCAACCGGGAACCCGACGTCTTCCCTGTAGCCCAGGTAGTCAACCTGGCGTACATCGAAATCCTCCGGGCTTTCCATCGGATACCCCTGTGCACCCCACAAGGCAGCGGCCAGGTTTCTCGACCAGTCCAGCCCAAAGTAGGGATCTCGCTCCTCCTCGAAGCGCAGACTCCAACGGTTCCCTCTGTATTCGAGATGTTTTTCCTTCAGGTCTTCGATCTCCAGATATCTCCCCACCAGAGGAAAGTAAAACCCGTCGCTGATCCATTTGGCAAATCCCGAACAATTCAATCCGCCGATTCCTTCCTGAGGTAGGCCGGTCTCGATGTAGATGTACCTCAGGTCCGCATCCATGGCCCCATCATCACGATCCGACAGAGAAGGTAGAATCCGCCGAATATGGTTGATATGAGCCAATGTCATTACGTCAACTCCTCCCCTGTACAACAGCCGCTCCCACTGCACGGTTGCTTTTGTTAGGGACATCACCTTGGCAAAAGGTTCGGTGAGAAAGCTCTGAAACTCGAGGGGAAGCAGAACTCCGCGGTCCACGGCAATTCCAAAAAGATACACGTCCATCGAGGTTCTGTAGCCTTCAGGAAACAGTCGTACAAAACATCCCGGATGGCTGCGGAGAAACACCTTGATCTGGAGGAAACGACCGCTTTCCAGATCCCGTTTGATGACATAGTTTCCTACGCCGGCTACGGAATAGGATGATTCTTCCTCGTTCTGAAAAATATAGTAAAGATGCCCCCCCTGGCGCTGAATCTGAAACTTCACCCTGGTACCGGAAGACTGCTGGCGGAGAATCCGATCCTGCGCTTTCAGAAGCGCTGCGCTGGGTACATAGAACAGCTCCTCAAGTTCCCTCCGTGCTTCATCGTTTTCCGGAATCGGAACCGACGCTCGGGGGATGGGGAAAATCTGTTGCACCTGTGGGGCGCCTTGAGAAAAAACCGGCAGAGTCAGGCAGAGCAGCACGATGCTAAACGAGCAGTGTGTCCTCATCTATTCTATTTACGGTATAAGGAAGCCTATGTTTTAGTGATTCCCCAAGGGACTTTTCATCCCAGGCAAAGGTCGGGCTGATTTCAACGCGATGAATAGGCCGACCTCCACGCATGGGAACCTCAACACCACAGGATTGCAGCCAGCGGCTGTAGAGGTTGGTCATACCCTGTCTACAGGTTTCGATGGAATCCTTGCCCGTTCTGTTTTTTAGAGGCGCAAACTCTTCTTCCCTGCTGGTCTCGAAGAACAGAGGATTTCTGGCCGTGGCGAGAGCGTCGAATATAAACATCTCAAACTTGACCGCCTCTGTTTCCTCGACGACCCCACCTCCTTCTTCGGGCAGCCAGGTCCGGACTTTTTTTTGTGCAGTGTGCAGGGGCAACCGGCCCCCATGGGAGGCAAGAAAGTCTATATTGAACAGGTGTATCGCGATCGATCCGTGGGAATACAGCAGATTCCCCCGTTCATCCCGGGCCTGCATCTGCTCTTCGGTGAGATCGGAATACTCGATCACCGCCGGTTTACCGTCAACGTAGCCAATAACTCCGAGCTTTTCCTCCGGATAGGTTTTTTCTATCACTTTGCTGGACATCTGGGAGTCCTGCAGGCGGTGTATGCCGAGGAATTGAGGGTCCGGAATCCGTACCAGCGGGTTGTCGACCTGGAAACAGAACAGTTCTTCCACACCCCGGGCACTCATATGGTCGAGACACCCTGAGTCTTGCAAGGCTGCGATCGTACCGCCATGCCCGTTCGGATTCTGGAATAGGCCCCCGTCTTCGGCCAGAAGAAGCTTACCCTGTTCGGTAAGGGTGGGGAACAAACCCTGGCTGAAAAACAGGACTTCCTCCTCTGGAAGACCGAAGTAGGAATTGGATTCAAAGAACAGGCGGGTTTGTTCGAGATTCATGGGGCTGGTCATGATATACCAGTAGAGGGATCGATCGTAGCGCTTGCGGGCGGCCAGGAGTTTTTCGGCAAAAATCTGAAAAAGCGAGGCATTTCTGATTGGTGATATCGGGAAGCATCCCTTAGGTTCCTCGAAGCCAAGCCGCGAGCTCTGCCCCCCTGCGACGGTCAGGAAAGCTGCCTTGCCGGCGGCGAGCAGCTCCTCTCCTTTCCGCCTGCCCGCCGCATCATTCCTCCACTTCTGTTCAGATATGTAAGGGATGGGCTCGATGCGGTGCTGACCCGTATCGCGCAGCTGCCGGTGCAGCTGTTGCAGCAGATACTCGTACAGATCGACTTTCAGGGAATCGAGATCGTTCAGAAGAGCCTTCTTTTTCTCTTCGGACCGTTGCCGCCACGACGCAAACAGGTGCTCTTGCCCGCAGGCTCGCCACTGCCCGATAATCCTGGCCTCTCTCTGTTCACTCATTTCTCTTCCTTGTCTTTGAGCTTCTCCCAAGCCGAGAGCAGATCACTTCGCATCGCAGTGATACGGGCTTTCAGATCAGCCTGGGACGGTCCTGCCTCCTTCCAAATCGTCTCTCGAGCCCCGTCGATCGTGTAGCGCTTCTCGTACAGTAGATGTTTCAGACGTAACAGCAACTGCACCTCCCGATCGGTGTAGATCCGGTGTCCGGATTTGCTCTTCTTAGGTGCGATGAAGGGAATTTCCTCCTCCCAATATCGGATCACGTAAGGTTTGACGCCGAGACGCTGACTGACCTCTCCTATGGAATATCGCTTACTCATAATACCAATCGTATCACGATTCCCGCACCTCCACGAACAGGGGAATCTTGTCAAAACCCAAATCTCTACGGATTCTACCGCTTAAATACTGATTGTACCGCTTCGGATAACCTTTGAGATGATTCACAAAGAAAAGGAAGGTTACAGGATTCACCCCGGTTTGGGTGGCATAACGAATCTTGACGTTACGTCCTCGAACCGGCAGGGCGTACTCGCTTATCCAGGTTCGCAGTAGCTGATTCAAACGTGGAGTAGCTACCTTGCGGTTTAGCTGTCTGGAAACGGCCAGAACAGTTTCCAACAGCTGGGAAACCCCCGATCCTGTACGCGCAGATATACGCAGCAGAGGGGCAAAACCCAGAGTGGGAAACAAGAAGCGCGTCCGATCCCGTACCTCCCGCCAGAGCGGCTCCTCCCGGTCCTTTGCTTCCCCTTCCACCAGCTTGTCCCACTTGTTGAGAAGCAGGATGATTCCCCTTCCCCTTCGAGCTGCCAAGGCGGCGATTTTTTTATCCTGGTCGCTGATTCCCTCAATGGCATCTATTAGAAGAAGCACGATATCCGCTTCCTCGATACTCTTGATGGAACGATTCACCGAGTAGTACTCTACGGAATCGCTTACCTTGCTCTTACGACGAATTCCAGCCGTATCGACAACCTCCAGGCAATACTGTTTGTACAGGAACTGTCCTTCCACGGGGTCTCTGGTCGTGCCGGGAATCTCCGTAACAAGTGATTTCTCAGTTTTCAGAAACTGATTGAGCAGCGTTGATTTACCGGTATTTGGCTTGCCGAGGATGGTCAGTCGAATGCCCTTCTTTGTGCCACCATCCGGGATTCCGGTTCCTGCATAACCGCTCTGAGCGGCGGATTCGTAGATAGAATCCTTGAGCGTATCGATATTTCTGCCATGGGCAGCGGATACGGGGATGAGTCGGGCAATCCCTACACTATAGAACTCTCCCAAGTTCATGGCCTGCTTTTCGCTGTCGACTTTGTTCACAACCAGAATCAGCTTCTCCTGGTAAGGACGGAGCTTCTCAAAGATTTCGAGATCCTCGCCGTTCAAACCGTCCGCTTCCACGAGCAGGAGAATCAGATCGCATTCCGCTGCGATCGCCGTGCTTTTCGCTGTAACTCGTTGTTCTATGATCCCCCCTTCCTGCTTGTAACCACCAGTATCGATAAGAGTAAACTGCAGCTCCCGAATATAGATGCGTCCCTGCACCGCATCCCTGGTTACTCCCGGAGTGGGATGGGTGATGGCTCGCCTTTTACCAAGAAGACGGTTGAAGAGTGTCGATTTACCGACATTCGGCCGTCCTAGTATGGCTACTTGAAAGGATTTCTTTTTAATATCGAGAGATGAAATCAAAGCGCTTCTCCATCCAGGATCGCACGTGCCCGTCAATTTCTTTGTAGGACTTCATCTCCATGATCGTTCCCACCAGCTCTTCCGCTTCGGCGATGGTCACTGAGCGTATAATCCGCTTGATCGCGGGTATTCCAATTGCGCTCATACTGTACTCATCAAGCCCTAGTCCGAGCAGGATGACGGCTGCGTAGGGATCTCCGGCCATCTCCCCGCACATACCGACGGGAATTCCATTGTTGTGCGCGTTATCCACCACCATCTTTATCAGACGGAGGACCCCTGGATGAAAGGGCTCGTAGAGGTAGGCGATCCTCTCGTTTTCCCGATCAACGGCAATCATATATTGAATCAAATCGTTTGTCCCTATCGAAAAGAAACTTACCTTTTTGGCCAGGATATCCGAGGTAAAGGCCGCCGAAGGAACTTCGATCATGATCCCGATGGGCACATTTTCATCGTAGGGCAGACCTCGTTTACGGAGCTCCTCCTTCGTTTCTTCCAGGATTCCGAGGGTAATATCCAGCTCTTCGACTCCGGAGATCATCGGGAACATGATCTTCAGGTTCCCATGCACCGAGGCCCGAAGCAACGCCCGAAGTTGGGACTTGAACACCTCCGGCTTGGAGAGGCAGAAACGCACAGCCCGCCAGCCTAATATCGGGTTCGATTCTCCCCCCGGCTTCACACCCGGAATGATCTTATCCCCCCCCAGATCCAAAGTGCGGATGGTCACGCTCCTGGGCTTCATTCCTTCCAGGACCTGATTGTAGGCCGCCAACTGCTCCTCTTCATCCGGAAACTTCCGGGGCACGATGTACAGAAATTCGGAGCGGAAAAGCCCAATGCCGTCGGCCCCATGGGCGAGTACCGAATGGATCTCGTCGGGAACCTCTATATTGGATTCAAGTTGAAGGAGCTTTCCATCCCTGGTTTCAGCTCGCAGCTCGTTGAGGTTGAGCAGCTGCAACTCGTGCTGTTGCCAGGCTTTGCGGCTGGTTATGTATTCTCTCAGCGTGGCCTCGTCAGGCTCCACGATTACCAGACCGCGATTCCCGTCAAGGATGATCTTATCGTCATTTCGGACAAAACCCGTAACCTCGGAGAGACCAAGAACAGCCGGGATCTCAAAGGCTCGAGCCAGTATGGCTACATGGGAAGTCTTACCGCCAAAATCTGTGGCGATCCCGACGATCTTTTCCCGATTCATGGAAATGATATCCGACGGCAGCAGGTTGTGGGCCACGAGGATGCATTCCTTCTCGATATCCGCAAGGGAACCCTGCTTTTGGTAGAGTAGGTGAGAAAGAATCCGATTGGATATATCCCGTATGTCCAGACTGCGTTCCTGCAGGTATTCATCTTCACTCACCTCGAGCTTTTTGGCCAGAGATTCCTCAACCTCCCGTAGCACACACTCCATGTTTTTCTTTCGTTCTTTGAGGGTTCGAGTGACCTCTTCGTGGAACTCCGGATCGTTTAACATCAGCAGATGGGAATTGAGCAGTTTCCTCTCCATTTCGCCGATTTCCGGCTTTCCTCTATGCAGCAAAACCTCTATGTCCTGAACCGCTTTAGTGCGAGCGGTCTGGAATCGCTCTATCTCATAGGGAATTTGTCCCGGGGAGATATCGTAGGAGGGCACAGTGATGAAATCCGGTGAGTGCAGACAGGCGGGACCGATCGCGATCCCCGGCGAGACCATGATCCCTTCGACGACCTTCATTTCGAGGTAACTATAAGAGCTTTTTCTAGCACTGTCAAATCAATCCCCCCCCTCTGTCTGCCGATGAAGATTATAGGAGTTATGGCAAAAAAACGAAACACCCTTGGCTGCTTGTTCTATATCGCTCTGGTTCTTTTGGTACTCGTGGTATTTCTCTTTAACCGCGGGCGGGTTCAGGAGGTGCTCGAAAAAACAGGATTCACCAAGCTCTTCCAACAGAAGCCCGGGGCGCCGGCTGAAATAGTCGTCACCCCCCTGGAGGAGAAGGAAGAGAAGGAAAACCAACCCCCCGAAACGGAACCGGAATCCGGCGGCAGGGAGGTGGTCATCACGGTCGAGAAAGATTCCCCGCCAGAGAGCGTTCCCGAAAGAAAGGGGGAACAGGAACCCCAGATTAGAAGCCGCCAATCCCGGCTGTTTTTCATATCCGTGACCGGGGACGGAAAAATCACCATGAAGGGGATGATACGGCCGGTAGAATACATTGACGCCCCCCTGACCGCGACCCTGGAGGCTTTACTTCAGGGACCGACCACGGCCGAGGTAAATCAAGGACTGATGTCTCTGATTTCGCCCCAAACCCGCCTGCGTACCGTGTATATCAAGGGCGATACGGCCTACGTCGATTTCAACGAGGCATTCCGGTTCAACTCTCTCGGCAAAGAAGGTTTGATCGCTGAACTGAAGCAGGTGGTCTATACGTCTACTGAGTTCCCCACGGTGAAAAAAGTCCAAATCCTGGTTGAAGGGGAGATCTCCAAGTACCTTGGGCCCGAAGGGGTTGTCATAGACAAACCCCTGAGCAGAGACTCCTTCTAGACCGCTTCCACCAACGCATCCTCAATCAACCTGCCAAGGTCCCTGCAGGCCTTTTCTCTGTCCGTTGTCAACAGACAGAAAAACTCCCGGTTCCCCCTCCTCCCGGGGAGTGCGGAGGCTATGACTTTGTCGGTATAGGCTCCTTCGACGTGTAGATCCTCAAATAAGGCAAATAGTATGGAATGGAGCTCAGTCGTCCGGGACACGACCCCAGCGAAATCCGCAGGCGGAGCAACCCACTCGTACTGCGGCTTGACCAATGCAATCAGCCAACCGAGGGACACGAGACTCAAGAGGTGGGCTGCTGCTTTCCGAAGCGATCTGAGAGACAGGTCCGCCACCGCGGCTTGCGGAGCAAAGGGGAGGGTTTCAGGATGTACGGACATGATGTTTGTTTTTTCCAGGACGACGACCCGATCATCCTTGCGCAACCGATAATCCAGCTGGTTTCGTCCCGCCTCGATCGAACAAACCCGAGCTGCACCGTGCTGGAGCAGACAATCGGTGAATCCTCCGGTGGAAGCTCCCGCATCGAGAAAGCTCATACCCGTGACGTCGACTTCCCACCGCTGTAGAGCTCCGGCCAATTTTTCTCCACCTCGGGAGACATAACGCTTCCTGGACTGGTAATCTATGCGCGCGGTGAGCGGGATGAGCTGCTGTGGATCGCGAACACACTGTCCGTCCACAAAAACCTCTCCACAGAGGATCCGGGCGTAGATTTCCTTTCTGGAAATCCGGGAGTCCCGCGAACAGAGGAGATTGATCAGAGCTTTCCTCTTCACGATTTGTTAAGACCCGCCAACGCTTTCAGCCGGAATTACTCAGATCCGGTAGATCGCGACGAATCCGTTCGATCGATAGGGCCTTTCCGCTATCCACGGCAACGGTCAATAGCACTCCCATGACCACCGCAGCGGAATCCTCAACTTCCATCTTGAAGGGAATCTGCATCAGACTTCGTCGTATGGAGACATCCCGCTTCATCCCAATCACACCGCTGAGGGGTCCCGTCATTCCGGTATCGGTAATGTAGGCTGTACCTCCGGGCAGGATCTTCTCGTCCATGGTCTGCACGTGGGTGTGCGTTCCCACCAGGGCACTGATCTTTCCATCGAAATACAGTGCCAAGGCTTCTTTTTCCTCGGGAAGCTCGGCGTGAAAGTCCACAACGATGACTCTAGTACTCTTACCAAGGCGGCGCAGCAGGGCTTCCCCCACTGTGAAAGGACAACGGATACTGTGCATATTGACACGCCCCTGGAGGTTTACTACACCGATGGAAACCTCTTTCTTGGTAACCAGGTAGTGTCCCGTGCCGGGAACTCCCGTGGGATAGTTCTCCGGTCTCAGGATGCGATTATCTGTCTCCAGGAAGGGAAAGATCTCTTTACGCTGCCAAATATGGTTTCCGGAGGTGATAACGTCTATTCCCGATTTGAACAACCCTTCCGCCGCCTCGGGGGTGATTCCCAACCCTTCAGAAGCGTTCTCACCGTTCGCAATGACCAGATCCGCCCGGGTTTCTTTGAGGAGACTCTGCAGACTCACAAATACGGCCCGACAGCCCGGCTGTCCGACAATATCACCGATTACGAGAATCTTGACTGTTTCGATTTTCTCTCTTCTTCCTTCCCAACCGTTAGTCCTTGTGAACTAACGGGCGTATTCGACGATTCGGGTCTCCCGAATTATCGTGACCTTGATTCTGCCTGGATACTTCAATTCGGATTCGATTTTCTTGGCGATGTTCTTTGCCAGGATCTTGGCTCCATCATCATCGACTTCGTCGTTGTTTACCATGATCCTGACCTCTCTTCCGGCCTGGATCGCATAGGCTTTATCAACACCTTGAAAGCCCTCAGCGATCTTTTCCAGATTCTCGAGCCTCTTCAGGTAGTTGTCTAAAGTCTCCCGGCGAGCCCCTGGCCGGGAGGCTGATATGGCGTCGGCAATCTGCACAACCACCGCTTCAAGACTCGTAGGCTCCACATCGTTGTGATGAGCTCCAACAGCGTTCACCACACTCGGGTCTTCGCCGATCTTTCTTGCAAGTTCCATGCCTATTTCAGCGTGGTTGCCGTCTCCATCAGTCTCAACACCCTTGCCAATATCGTGCAGAAGGGCAGCTCGCTTGCAGGTCTCAATATCAGCCCCGATTTCCGCTGCCAATGCCCCCGCAACCAGGGCTACTTCCTTGGAATGAGATAAGACGTTTTGTCCGTAACTGGTGCGAAAGTGCAGCCTACCCAACGCTCGGGTGCCCTCCGGGGTCATGTTGTGTATACCCAATTCGAAGAGAACTTTCTCTCCCTCTTCGTAAATTGTCTGACTGATCTCTTTGGTTACTTTCTGCACGATTTCTTCAATACGAGCCGGGTGGATTCGACCGTCAGAAATCAATCGTTCGAGGGAAACCCTGGCGATCTCCTTTCGAATTGGATCGAAGCACGATATAACCACCGCCTCGGGGGTATCATCAATAATGATGTCCACACCGGTCAGTGTTTCCAATGTTCTGATGTTACGGCCCTCCCGACCGATAATCCGCCCCTTCATCTCGTCGTTCGGCAGGCTTACGGTGGATACGGTTACTTCGGAACTTACATCCGTAGCGATGCGCTGAATAGTGGAAACGATAATGTCGCGGGCTTTTCGTTCGGCGGTAACCTGGGCTTCCTGCTCGATCAGGTTGATCTTGACCTGGGCTTCATGCATGGCTTCGTTTTCCAGGCTTTGAATGAGAAGCTTCTTTGCTTCCGCAACAGTCAGCCCGGAGATACGTTCCAGCTCTCTGATCCACTTCTCCTGCTCTAGATCGAGCTCTTTCTCCCTGTCGAGTAACCCTCTCTCTCGGTTTACAACGGATCGTTCCTGGTTTTCTACGCTTTCCAGCCGTTTTTCTAGGTTTTCTTCCTTCTGCATGAGGCGCCGTTCCAGGCGCTGCAGCTCAACTCTTCTCTCTCTTGTTTCTCGCTCAAGCTGATTTCTTTCCCTGATTATCTTGTCTTTGGCTTCCAGTAAAGCTTCTTTTTTCTTCGCCTCGGCTTCTTTTAATGCTTCCTGTATGACTCTTTCTGCTTTTTGCTCCGATGAGGACAGTTGAAATCTGGCATAGAGCCATCGGATAATCCAACCTAGAATCAAACCGATGAGAGGAATAATTACGAACAATGCGATGCGCATAATATTCCTCCATCTTTATTGTCAAGACATAATTTACCTTTATATTTAGCGCTTTGTCAAGAATTTAACCATTCACCAAGCAGAAGAGGCTCGAGTCTTGGTTCAATAGATATCCAAGCGGGTGATGATATCCTTGATGTCCAACTGCCGCAGCAACGGCAGCCCAAGGAGTAAAAAAGACTGCTGGTTGCCAAATACTACGGGAAGGACGATTGCTCCCTGGATGTACTTGAGATCCTCCGGGTGCAGTTTTTTTGCCAGCGCCTTCACCTTCTCCATTTTCTCGCTTATGATCACCGTCTGGCGGGGCTCGACAAACATCTTGATAAAAGGTTCATCCTCAGTAAATACGATTTCGAACCCCGGATCATTTAGGCCGACTTTCAACTTCAAACAGTACTTCCCATTCTCCTTGCTAAATATCGCTGCATTCACCGCCTTAAGTTTGCCCGATAGTTCTACCAGAGAGCGCAGTCTGTCGGTTTCAGTCTTTCCTCGTCGAAACCCTTTTAAATACCCGTCGTAATCAAGCCCATCCTCAAAAAATTGAATTTTCTTCACCTTTCCTGGGGAGGTGTAATCAATCTTCACGCTTCTGTCCCGAATTTGTCCGATCTCGTTCTCCAGGTCAAGGATGGAATCTTCCCCAAGAAGGGCTCCAATTCCTGACTCAAATCCTCCTGTCTCTTCCGAAGGTTGTGACAGGGAAGCCTCAGCGAGGGCTTTCAAACCACGCCGTCTTCTGCCCTTGCCTGCCCCTGCTCCCGTGATGATTTCATCCTTTATGCGGTAAACGCCGTTTTCCATGACCACACTGGTTCGCTGCTCCATGATCAGAGCTTCAATGTCGTTCAGAGTGTAGGCTCTGATAATACCCGAATCGAGTAGCTCCTGCAACTGCTTCTGCTCGTCCAGCTGCTGGATCTTCTCGATCTCCTCCAGACTCAGCCGCTTCGCCCCCTGGGTCTCCATCACCAGTTCTTCCCCGGCACTTAAAATCGACTCGATTGGGGCGGTTTCATCCTCGGCAACTTCAAGCTCTTCGATAGTCTCCCCTTGTTCAGCTGTCTCTCTCTCCGCTGCAACCGCCGGTTGCTGTGGAGGCATCTTCTCTGGTTTCCAGGATACCGGTTTTTGTTCCTCATCCGCGGAGGGAAGCTCGTCAAGCTCTTCCTGCGGCAGAGGTGGTAGCGGCACGATCTCCTTCACCTCTTCGAGTACTTCAAGAGTTTCCTGGTCCTCCCCTTCAACAAAGGCAAGTTCAACAGCTTCCGCCTCTTCTATCTCCTCTGCCTCTTCTATCTCTTCTGCCTCTTCTGCCTCTTCTATCTCCTCTGCCTCTTCAACGGCTTCCGCTTCTTCTATCTCCTCTATCTCCTCTGCCTCTTCTATCTCCTCTGCCTCTTCTATCTCTTCTGCCTCTTCTGCCTCTTCTATCTCCTCTGCCTCTTCTATCTCCTCTGCCTCTTCAGCTTCTTTAGAAGGAATCACTTCGCCGGGCTCGACAACTTCGTCGATCCCGATCTCCTCAACTACGATCCCCGCTCCCCTGACCGGTGCTTTCTGCAGCACCTGAGCCGGTGGCTGCGCGGTTATCTGGAAGCGATCCACCGCACTCTGCAGGAGCTGCTCAAGATGGCTGATGTCGACCGCTTCCCGTTGCGGACCGCCTGCTCGGGCTTCGATGATCGAAATGATCTCATCCCAGCTCTTGTCGATCATTTCGTCAAACTCCGCTTCTTTTTGTTCAGGGATCCTGCCCACTCCCCGCTTGATTCTCGATTTCAGTTCTCCTTTTCCCGATCTTAATTCATCCCGCCACCGTTTCCAATCGATACTCTCGTTCCCCTCAATAAACTCCCGGAGAATAGAGAGCTGAAGACGTTTTAAACGCTGAGAAAGTATGGGTAGAGGATCCTGTCGCAGGTTGAAAAGAAGAAACAGGATCAGAAAAACCGTAAGGGAGACGGCCGCTATAATCACCACCTTCATGATGGGCTGTAGCTGAAAGACTGAGTAAGGGATCAGGAGACTGAGGGATCCGAACTCCTCGGTGGTTATGCCGAGCAGGATGTAGTTCTCACGCTGGTCGTCTGTGGTGTCGAAGACAACGGCCTTTCGGTAGACACCATCCTGGGACTGTACTTGCTGCCAGACCTCGGTCAATGTCGGCGCAACCAGCGTGACAGCGCTCGCGGGGAAATTAATGACCAGGCCCAGCTGTCCGACAAGGGACAGCTCCCGAAAATCCAAAGTGGGAAAACGCAGGAGATATTCGGACAGGTCTCTCTTGGATACATAAAAAAGGGCGACCCCACGGTACTGTTCAAAGCTATCAACGACCGGAAAGGAGTAGATGAAACGCTGTCCGCCTCCATCGATGATGAGTCGGGGAGGTTCCCCGGCTTTGATAATAAATACGGCGGAATCGACAGTTTCTTCGGTTTTGTCGTAATCTACGTATTTTCTACGTTCCTGATCCTGGCTCTCGATATCTCTATCGGAAGTACTGAAGTGGATCTTATTGGCTTCAACGCCTAGGAAACGAATCAGCTGAATATTCGGATAATCATCGAGAAGCTTGCCGAAAAAGATCTGTCTGTTGATGATATCCTCTTGGGCCTGCTGATTGCTCTCCAAAAACGCCCGCCATACAAAGGGCTCCTGTACCGCAGGCTGAAAACGCTCAATATTATCGTGATGATAGCGGGAGATTCGATCAGCAAACTCCTCCAGCTGAGCCTCCCGCTCGGCAATGATCCGGGGCTGAAAGAAAGTAGTTTCAACGATATCGAACAATCGTGTGAAGGAGAATACCGCAAACCCGCCACACAGAAGCAAAGAGATGAGGAGGCTCAAAGATATTTTCAATCTCTGCCGCATGAAACGATGGTTATCTCCTATCGCTTTTCTTTACGAGTCCTATTCTCATATTATATATCGGCTCTCAACCTGCTCCCAAGAGGGTAGAAATAGGGAAAAAAACCAAGCCCCAATTCACAACCAGGAGAAAAACCAGGACAGCCACTCCCGCAAAGGTGTTTCGCCCTTCTATGAAATGACTGCTGAATCGCTGTTCCTTGTAGACGGTATCAAATATCTCATCCAGACGTTGAACTAAATTCTTGCGGGGGAGTTTTCTGCGTCTGACCAACAGCTTGCTGAGAAAGGCGAAGGTCTCTGAGACATATCTACCAAGTGTACCAGGCAACCTTACAGAGGGTCGAATGCAGAATCGGGACAGGTACAGCAAACATCCCAGGGTTGTCGCCTTGGATAGGCCGACAATCAGTGCACCCCGAGTGACCGTCAAAGGGCCGATCCGCAACATTACCCGCCCAACAGGAGAGAAGAGGTTTACCACAATCGTGGTTGTCATAAAGACGATGCTGCCGACAATAAGACGCCGCTTCGCTACGGAAACGGATAACAGTGCCAGGATAAAGAACACGACGGTTTGAACAGCTTTAACAATGAGGTTCTGCTGGACAATAATTGCCGGTGCAAGGAGCAATCCGGCCATAAACAAAAAAGAGGGAGACACCCGTCTATCGATCCAGGAATCTCCCTCTTGCGGTTTCTCGTTCACACTTAGGTATCTTGAGACTCCTGCTTTTCTGCAGATTTTTTCTTCTTCTTTTTTACCGCTTCTTTGCGCTCTACCAGCTCCAGAAATACCATTTCCGATGCATCACCGTAACGCTGACCTAGCTTCAGAATCCTCGTGTAACCTCCGGGCCTCTCGGTAAAACGGGGAGCAATTTCGGTGAATAACTTGGCCAGAACCGCCTTATCCTGAATCGTCTTAGCCACGATCCGGCGGTTGTGAACGTTGTCGTGACGAGCCCGGGTAATCAATTTCTCCGCAACTCGGCGAATCTCCCGAGCTTTGGGTTTTGTGGTTTTAATGCGCTCATACCGAAACAGTGCGGTAGCCATACTCCTGTACAGCGCTTTCCTGTGGCTCACATTCCGTCCGAGACGGTTGTAACCAATCCTATGCTTCATCGATCTGTTCCTCTTGTGTGTTTTCTTCTTCCTTGGTCATAGCCAATGCCTTCTTTAAAGCACTGTAATCCTTCATGCCCAGGGAGAGGTTTCTATCTCGAAGCTTTTCCTTGATCTCTTGAAGGGACTTCTTGCCGAAATTACGAGTTTTAGCGATTTCCTCTTCCGTTCTCCGGGTCAAATCACCAATGGTCTTTATATTGGCATTACGCAGACAATTACTCGATCGAACCGACAGTTCCAACTCTTCTACTGGGGTGTCGAGCAGGGCCCGGATACGCGCCTCCTCCTCATCGATTTCCCCTTCATCTTCCGCTGCTTCCTCATCGAAATTTATGAAAATCGACAAGTGATCTTTGGCGATCTTTGCAGCCTCCGCCAGGGCATCCTCCGGAGGTATCGTACCGTCAGTCCAGATTTCCAGGACGAGCTTGTCATAATCGGTTCGCTGTCCCACACGAGTATTTTCTACAAGATACTTCACCTTGGTCACCGGGGAGAAAACCGCATCAATGGGGATCGTCCCGATGACCTCTATATACTTCTCGCTTCTCTCTGAAGGGACATAACCCCTGCCAAGATCGATTTGGATCTCCAACTCCAGATTTGCTTTCTCCATCAGCGTGCAGATAAGAAAATCCTCGTTGATTACCTGTACGGTATCATCCACTTCGATATCTTTCGCCGTAATTGTGCCGGGGCCCTTCACTTCAACGACAACAACCTTCTCCTCTTCGCCCCCCGGCAGATTGATCTTCACGGCTTTCAGATTATTGATAATATCCGGAGTGTCCTCCGCCACCTCCGGAATAGCTTCGTATTCGCTGGTAATCACCTTTGGAGATCCGTCTTCACCGTAGCTGGTAATCCGAATCGCGCTGATCGCATATCCCTGGATAGAGGACAACAGGATACGCCGCAGCGTGTTTCCCATCGTCACTCCATAACCCCGCTCAAAGGGATAGGCTATGAACTTACCGTAGTTCGTGTCGCTTTCCGAATGTTCGAAGGTGATTCCTTTGGGTCTTTTGAATCCTTTTAAAAGATTCTTCCTTGCCATCCCTACTCCTTTATTGAGGTTGACCAGTAACCAGGTAAACACAAGATATCGTGGTTGTTCAGATTAAGATCCGTATTATGTGTCATTCGGTCAACCGAAATCGAGGTTGTTTTTCAACCTCACTTAGAGTACAGCTCGACGATCAACTGTTCTTGTACGTCCGCCAAATCGGAGATATCGCTCCGTCTGGGTATAGCTCTCACCTTGCCCCAGATCTTATCAGGATCGACCTCCAGCCATGGCATGACTCCCGAGCGGGAATACTCTTTTAAACTATCCTTGATTGCTGTGAGCTTTTTACTCTTCTCTTGGACCTCGATCTCATCTCCCTCTCTGACCAGATAGGAAGGGATCGTGACCCGTCGGCCGTTCACTCGAACGTGCCCATGGGATACTAGCTGCCGCCCCTGCTTTCTTGAGCTGGCGAAATGCATGCGATACACCATGTTGTCCAAACGCCGTTCCAGCATAGTAATCAGGGTTTCACCAGTGATCCCCTTCTGCCGTGCCGCTTTGGCGAAGAAAAGTCGGAACTGCTTCTCCATCATACCGTACATTCTTTTTACCTTCTGCTTCTCCCGAAGCTGAATGCCGTAGTCGGAAAGCTTCTTAGGTCGTGCCCTCAAGCTTCTTCCGGGCTTTCCCCGACGCTTGGTAATTGGACACTTATCGGTTTTACACCTCTCGCCCTTGAGAAAGAGCTTCGTTTCTTCGGCTCTACACAGCCGACACTGAGGACCCGCGTAACGTCCCATTCAACTCCTCCCTCGTCCTACACTCGGCGTTTCTTCTGAGGCCGGCACCCATTATGGGGGATTGGTGTGACATCCTGAATAGAACGCACCCTTAGACCCAATGCGCCCAAGGAACGGATCGCCGACTCACCCCCAACGCCTGGACCTTTTACAAAAACGTGCACTTCACTCAGTCCATACTCTTTTGCCCTGGTCACGGCTGCTTCTGCGGTCATCTGAGCAGCATATGGTGTGGACTTCTTCGCTCCTTTGAAACCCAAGCTCCCTGCCGAAGCCCAAGACAGTGCATTGCCCATCCTGTCAGTGATGGTAATGATGGTGTTATTGAAGGTCGCCTGAATATACACGTTGCCTTCTGCAATATTCTTTTTCTTTTCTCGTTTCGTCTTGCTCTTTGCCACTTCTCACTTCCCCTTATTTCGCTCTTCTCTTTCCGGCAACGGTCTTCCGTTTGCCCTTTCGAGTCCGGGCGTTGGTCCGAGTTCTCTGTCCTCGCACGGGTAGGCCTTTCCTGTGCCGCAGGCCCCGATAGGAGCCGATATCCATCAAACGCTTGATGTTGAGGGAAATCTCCGTTCGCAGACGTCCCTCGACTTTATAGTCGTTTTCTATAATCTTCCTGAGAACGTTGATCTCCTCCGGCGATAGGTCATTGATCCTGCGCGAGGCGTCGATACCTGCGCTGGCACAGATCGCCTCTGCCGAAGAGCGTCCGATTCCAAATATATAGGTCAAAGCGATATCCACGTGTTTGTTGGGGAGATCAACCCCGGCAATTCGAGCCATGTATTCCTCCTACCTTTGGCGCTGCTTGTGCTTGGGATTCTGGCAGATGATGCGCACAACGCCTTTTCTACGGATCACCTTGCATTTGTCACAAATCGGTTTCACACTTACTCGTACCTTCATCTCACTCCTCCACCGGTGCTACAGGTACCGGGATCTGATCTTTCCCTTGCGGACGATTCCCTCGTGATGATGCATCCGCAGCTGACCTTCAATCTGGCTCATCGTGTCCAGGTCCACCCCAACCATGATCAGAAGGGAAGTACCGCCCATCAGGTAGGCCACGGAACGGGGAATACTCAACCAGGTCTGAACGATCGTCGGGATCACAGCGATAAAGGCCAGAAAAATGGCTCCCGGCAGAACAATTCGATTGAGGACTCTGGTAAAGTACTCCTCCATCTTGTCCGAGCGGATTCCCGGAATCGAACCGCCGTTCTCCCGGATGTTTTTCGATATCTCTATCGGATTCAAGGTCACCTGTGTGTAAAAATAGGCAAAAAAGATGATCAAGCCGGTATAGGCAATAACGTAGGGAATCCCATTCGGCCGCAGCCAGGAGGCGAAGCGGGACAACCAATCCACCCTTGACCCCAGGTTTTGAGCAATCTGCAGGGGAAATACAAGAATGGAGGATGCGAATATTACGGGAATCACTCCCGACGGGTTGATCTTGAAGGGCAGGTATGAGTTTTGGGCACCGTAAATCTTCCGCCCAACCACCCGCTTTGCATAATGCACCGGAATTTTTCTCTGCCCCTGTTGTTCATATACCACAAGTGCCACAACCACAACGAACATTACCAGAACCACAATCATAAACACCGGGTTTAACTCTCGGCGGCGAATCTGCTCGACAATAGTATAAATCGCGTAGGGAATCCGGGTGACGATTCCCGCAAAAATCAACAGGGATATTCCGTTACCGATCCCCCTCTGGGTTATCTGCTCCCCCATCCACATCAGAAGAATGGTACCCGAGGTTACCGTCAGTATGGCAATGAAGGTATAAGCCGTGCGGCTCAAGGTTATGGCATCGGGAATCCTGTCAATGTAGGAAGTAACGGCAAAACCTTGAATCAAGCAGACGAAGATGGTACCTATTCGCGTGTAGCGCTGTATCTTTTTCCTTCCCCCCTCCTCCTGGGAGATAGCCTTCATTTTAGGAAACACCAGCATCAGAAGCTGCATAATGATCGACATAGAAATGTAAGGCATAATTCCGAGCATAAAAATAGAAAAATTTTTAAAGGCGCCTCCCGCGAAAAAATCCAGATAATCGGTAATACCCAAGGTACCCGCTGTCTCCTGCGCGGTCATATAGAGTTTTAGAGCTGTCAGATTCACCCCCGGGATGGGAATATTCGCACCCAGACGAAATATGAAGAGAATAAATACAGTAAACAGGATGCGATCCCGCAGGTCTTTTACTCTGAAAATATCGATAATCGGATTTGCCATACTACGTTCCTTACTGCTTAAGCTTTTTTGTTCGCTGGCGTAATTGTTCCTCCAGCCGCCTTAATCTTCTCCGCAGCTCCTGAAGTTACCTTGTCCACAGCCACTGTCAGCTTCTTCTCGATTGTGCCGTTCCCTAAGATCTTGATAGGATACTTCTGTGACCGCCCCTCGGTTCGGATCAGACCAGCAGCGATCAGACTGTCTCGGTTTACCGTGTCTCCATCTTTGAATACGTTGAGAGCCTTAAGACTGAGCGTTATGAACTCCTTCTTGAAAGGATAGTTGGAGAATCCCCGCCTGGCAATTCGACGAAACAGGGGCATTTGACCGCCTTCGAAACCGAGTCTTGTGCCTCCACCGGAACGGGAGTTCTGTCCCTTGGTGCCCTTGCCCGCCGTGCAGCCCTTGCCCGTGCCCGCTCCGCGACCCAATACTTTACTGCGTGTTGTGGCTCCCTTTGGCTTGACGATATCCATGATAATCCAACTACTCCTTTATTTCGACGCCCGGGGTGTGGAAACCTCCTCCACAGCCACCAAGTGGGATATGGCACGAACCATACCTAGTATCGATGGGGTGGCCTCATGAACCATGGAGGACTGCAGCTTTTTCAGCCCCAACGCCTTAACGGTTTTCCGTGCCTGTGGTTTTTGGCCGATCGGACTTTTCACCAATCGTACCCGTATCTGTTTCTTTTGTTTTGCCATTTTAACCCCAGAACTCATTCAAGGTTTTGCCGCGGTTCGCCGCCGCTACCTTCGCATCCATCAATCTGCTGAATCCTTCAAACACCGCCTTGACGATGTTCATCGAGTTTGCTGATCCGAGGGATTTGCTCAAGATGTCTTTGATCCCGGCAGCTTCCATCACTGCCCTGACGGGACCACCCGCGATGATCCCAGTACCGGGGGAAGCCGGCTTCAAAACAACTTTGGCACCCTTGTACTTTCCCATGATCTGATGGGGTATAGTGTTCTGTTTCATAGGGATTTTGACCATACTCTTCTTGGCCCGATCCAAGCTCTTACGAATCGCGTCGGAGACGTAATTTGCCTTTCCGAAGCCGTAGCCGACGTGACCGTTTCTATCGCCGGCGACCGAAATGGCCGAGAAAGAGAACCTCCGGCCACCTTTAACGACCTTGGCGATACGGTTTAGTCTGACAAGCTTTTCGACGTATTCCTTTTCCTGTTCCAAATCTAAACTCCTAGAACGCAACACCCGCTTTGCGGGCTCCTTCGGCAATAGATTTCACGATTCCGTGATACGAGTACCCGTTTCTATCGAAAACGATTCTGCTGATTTTCTTTTCTTTCAGGCGCCCTGCCGCAACTTGCCCCAACTGCTCGGCCCCGGCGATTGTGCTCTTTATCTTCCGTAGTTCCTTCTCGATATTTGATGCAGAAACGAGAGTATGGCCCTTCTCATCATCAATTACCTGGACGTACAGGTAGCGGCCGCTCTTATACACTGTCATTCTTGGCCGATTACCAACACCGGATAGGCTCTTCCGAATATGCTTTTTCCGTCGTATCCGGCGTATCTTTTTAGCTCTGAGTCTGTCCATTACCTTCTTCCTGTTGGATTACTTGATCCCTGTTTTTCCAATCTTCCTGCGGACATATTCGTTCTCGTAGCGAATACCCTTTCCCTTGTAGGGCTCCGGCGGCCGGAAACCACGGATTTCCGCAGACACCTGCCCTATCTGCTGTCTGTCCGCCCCGCTGACAATAATACGGTTGTTGCCCTCGACATTGATTGTTATTCCTTCGGGAACGGGATATTCGATTGGATTTGAGTACCCCAGATTCAGTACCAGAACATCACCCCGCAGCTCCGCACGGTAACCGACACCATTTACCAGGAGCACCTTGGTAAAGCCTTCGGAAACCCCTACAACCATGTTATGTATCAACTTTCGATACAAACCATGCATGGACTTCGCCTGTTTACTCTCGCTCTTCCGCTCTATTGTGCAGACTTTGTTCTCCAAATTGATCTTCACAATCGATTCGTGGTAGTCCTGCGACAGCTCCCCCTTGGTGCCTTTTACCGTAACCGTGCTATTCCCTACGGTTATCGTTACTCCATCCGGGATCTGAATAGGCATTCTTCCAATTCGCGACATACTCTCTTTCCTTACTTACCAAACACTACAGATCAACTCACCACCGACCTGTTGCTCGAGAGCTTTTCTGCCGGTGATAACACCTCTGGAGGTGGTAACGATCAGAGTTCCGTAACCATTGTACACACGGGGCATGCTTTTATATCCCTTGTACATCCTACGCCCCGGTGTAGACAGCCGCTCCAACCCGTGAAGCACGGGATTGTTCCCGTCGTCGTATTTCAGAAAAATCCTGATATGATTTTTTCCGTCCTGACTGATCTTCTTGAAGGTCTTAATAAAACCTTCATTTTTGAGAATCTTTACTATTTCGACTTTCAGTTTCGATGAGGGAATATCGACTTTTTCATACCTCGCCATGCTTGCATTGCGTATCTTGGTTAACATATCCGCAATAGGATCGGAAACACTCATTACACCTCTCCCTACCAACTAGACTTCGTTACTCCCGGAATCTTGCCCTCGCTGGCAAGATTGCGGAAACAGATACGGCACATTTGAAATTTACGCATATAGCCTCGCGGCCGACCACAAATGCGGCAGCGGTTCACCTTCCGCGTCATATACTTCGGTTTTCGTAATGCTTTGTTAATTAATGATTTTCGAGCCATCTAAAAATCTCCTCTACTTCCTGAAGGGCATCCCCAGGTGGGCAAGCAGGCTGCTAGCCTCACGATCCGTCTTCGCCGTTGTAACAATGGCTATATTCAGCCCGGAAATCCTCTCGATTTTGTCATAGTCGATTTCGGGGAAGATGATCTGTTCGGTCACCCCAAGAGAGTAATTTCCATGTCCATCAAACGCGTTCGGATTCGTACCACGAAAGTCTTTTACCCTCGGAATCGCGATATTCACCAGCCGGTCGTAAAACTCGTACATATAGTCACCCCGCATTGTTACCATGGCGCCAATCTCCATGCCTTTGCGGAGTTTGAATCCTGCGATCGACTTTCGTGCTACCGTCTTCACTGCCCGCCGGCCGGTAATCTGAGACAGCTCTTGCAGGGCCGAGTCCAGCAGTTTCTTGTTTTGAGATGCTTCCCCGATACCCATGCTTACAACGATCTTTTCCAGTCGTGGTACCTGCATTGTTGATTTGTAGCCGAACTCATCCATAAGGGTTTTGACTACCTTGTCCCGGTACAGGGTTTTCAACCTCGGTTGTTTTACCGCCGTAGTAGCCATTACAACTGCTCCCCGCACTTCTTGCAGAAGCGAACCTTCTGATCTTTCTCCATGCGCAGTCCAATCCTGGTGGGACCGCACTTCTTACACAGGATCTGAATATTCGATATGGCCAAAGCCGCCTCTACAGAAGAGATACCTCCCTTCTGATTCTGTCCACGGGGACGGATTGTCTTTTTTACCATGTTCAAACCTTCGATCACGACCCTTCCCCGGTCCCGATCTACCCTCAGGACCCGACCGGATTTGCCGCGGTCCTTTCCAGCCATGATCTGCACCTGGTCATTCTTTTTGATTTTATATTTCACTGCATTGTTTCTTGCCACGATCTTACACTCCTAGATCACTTCCGGCGCCAAGGAAACTATCTTCATGAAATCCTTGTCGCGCAGTTCCCTGGCGACGGGACCGAATATACGCTTTCCTTTTGGATTGCTGCTGGGATCAATAAGCACACAGGCGTTGTCGTCAAAACGTATGTAGGTGCCGTCAGGCCTCTTATACTCTTTCTTCGTTCTCACGATAACCGCCCGTTCAACGTTTCCTTTTTTAATCGGCGCATTTGGTAATGCATCCTTTACGGCCACCACAACAATATCACCGATACTGGCGTTTTTTCTCCGTGTTCCACCCAGCACCTTGATACACTGAACACGTTTCGCTCCACTGTTGTCGGCAACGTTCAAGTAGCTTCTCATTTGAATCATAGTCTGCTCCGTTCATGTGGCCCTATTTTGCCTTTTCGAGTATCTCCAAAAGACGCCAACGCTTCTCCTTGCTCAGCGGCCTGGATTCGATCACCTTCACGAGATCACCGATTTGGCAGAGGTTACCTTCGTCATGGGCTTTTATCTTTTTCGAGCGGGTGATGTATTTCTTGTAGAGAGGATGGAGCTTTCTCCGTTCGATCCTCACCACAATTGTCTTTTCCATCTTATTGCTCACCACCGTCCCGACCAGTGTTTTTCTGTTTCTCTGTTTTTCCTTGACTTGCGTTTCCACTTCTATAGCTCCTGGTACTAGGCTTGCCTGATTCCCGTCTCATATTCATGGATTATCGTGTTCAACCGGGCAATTTTCCTTCGCAGTGTCCGCTTCTGCAGGGGGTTGTCAACGTGCCTGAGGACCAGGTCAAAACGGAGATCCCGGAATTGTTTTTTCAGCTCTTCCCGCTTCGTAAGCAGTTCTTGATAGGTCAGGTCGTTGAATGAATCCTTCATGTCTCTACTCCAGATCCCTTCGCGTCTTAAACTTTGTTCTGATGGGAAGTTTGCTACCAGCCAATCGGATCGCCGATTCGGCCAGTTCTTTGTCAACGCCCCCTATCTCAAACATGATGGTTCCCGGCTTGACAGCCGCGACCCAATACTCGGGAGTGCCTTTGCCCTTGCCCATGCGTGTTTCAGCCGGCTTCTTTGTAAAAGGAATATCGGGGAATATTCGAATCCAGACTTTTCCATCCCTTTTGATATGACGGGTCATGGCAATTCGAGCCGCTTCAATCTGTCGATTCGTAATCCAGTGTTTTTCCATCGCCACCAGACCATATTCGCCGAAAGCGATCGTGTTTCCCCGGGTGGCTAATCCCTGCATTCGGCCTCGTTGTTTCTTGCGGTATTTGGTTCTCTTAGGACTGAGCATAGCCTGATCTACTCCTACTCGACCGTTGCTTCTTCAGCAGCAACCCGGCGTCTTCCTGGGTTTCGCCACCGAAGATCTCCCCCTTATAAATCCAGACTTTGACCCCGATCGATCCGAAGGTTGTGATCGACTCGGCGAATCCGTAGTCTATGTCGGCACGGAAAGTATGTAGAGGGATCCTACCCTCTTTGTACTCTTCCCGGCGGGCCATCTCTGCACCGCCCAGTCGGCCGGCCACCTTGATTTTGGCTCCCTGTACTCCCGCCTTCATGGCATTCACCACCGCCATCTTCATAGCCCTGCGGAAAGAGGCGCGAGAACGAAGCTGCCTGGCCACATTCTCCGCAATCAATTGCGCATCCGTCTCGGGCCTGGAGATCTCTTTGATTTTTATCTGTATCTTCTTACCGACTAATTTCTGAAGCCGCTTTCCCAGCTTCTCGATATTCGCTCCTTTTGCCCCGATGATCACCCCGGGTCGACCCGTATGAATGATAATTGTTATCCTCTGCGGATGACGGATAATCTCCACGTCGGCGATATCCGCACCTTGTGTTTCCGACGCTTTGTCGATGGTGCGTCGCAGTCGTAGATCTTCATGCAATGTACTGGCATATTCCCTGGGATCCACATACCACTTGGACTTCCATGTCTTGTTGATACCCAACCGCAGACCGTATGGATTTACTTTCTGTCCCACATTACTCTCCTGCCCCGGCGATTTCATCCAGTGCCACCGAGATGTGACACGTTCGCTTAATTAGCCTGTCCGCCCTTCCCCGTGCTCGGGGCCAGATTCTCTTCATCCTCGCCCCTTCGTTGACCTGAAGGTCCCGGATATACAACAGCTCCTCGTCGAGGTTCTTGTTGGTGTACAGAGCGTTGGCCGCGGCGGACTGAATGACTTTCTTCAACAGTTTCGCCCCTTTGTGCGGTAGATTTTCAAGGAGGGCAATGGCATCCCCGTAGGGTTTTTTCCGCACTTTGTCGGCGATCCGCCTGACCTTGAGCGGTGACATTCTCACGTAGCGCGCATGGGCTGAGTAGCCTTTCTTGATTTCCATACCTCTACCTCTTCGCTGCCTTCCTGTCTGAACCGCTGTGGCCGCGGAACAATCGGGTTGGGGAGAACTCTCCAAGCTTGTGTCCGACCAGGTTCTCGGTGATGTACACGGGAATCCAAGTTTTTCCGTTATACACGGAAATTGTATATCCCACCATTTCCGGGAAAATCGTAGAACAGCGAGAATATGTCTTTATCATCTTTTTCTCGCCGCCCTTGTTCATCTCCAAAACCTTCTTGTATAGGCTCTTGGCAATAAATGGACCTTTCTTAACAGACCTGGACACGAGCTACTCCTATTTCCTTTTCTTCACAATCAATCTACCGGAAGATTTTTTCGTCTTTCGGGTCTTGTACCCCTTGGTGGGAACGCCCCAAGGCGTTACCGGATGCCTTCCACCGGAAGACTTTCCTTCGCCTCCGCCATGGGGATGGTCGTGGGGATTCATAGCCACACCACGGACATTGGGTCGACGGCCTATCCAGCGACTGCGTCCCGCTTTCCCCAAAGAGACATTCATATGATCTTGATTTCCCACCTCACCGAGGGTGGCATAACACCTGGTCAGCACCATTCGCATCTCCCCCGACGGCAGCTTGAGCGTGGCGTACTGCCCCTCTTTGGCCATCAGAGTCGCGCCGGCTCCGGCGGCACGGACGATTTGCCCGCCCCTTCCAGGGGTGAGCTCGACATTATGAACGACCATACCTAAAGGAAGCTTTTCGATAGGTAACGCGTTCCCCGGCTCCAAAGGAGCGTCCGGACCGCTTACTATCTGAGCACCCACCTGCAACCCCACGGGGGCTAGGATGTATCGTTTTTCTCCGTCTCGGTAGCTTATGAGAGCAATAAAAGCGCTTCTATTGGGATCGTATTCGATCGTTGCTACGGACCCGGGCACGCCTTTCTTGTCTCGCTTGAAATCGATCGCCCGGTACTTCCGCTTATGACCTCCGCCCTTTCTCCGTACACTGATGCGTCCGCCCCCGCCGCGACCCGCTTTGGAAGACTTACCCTTGGTAAGTCCCTTGTGCGGTCGATCCGTGGTCAGCTCCTCAAAGGTCAAGCCAGTTTTGTAGCGCATTCCCGCGGTGATCGGTTTGTACTTCTTTACTGCCATAAATTATGCCCCTTCAAATACCTGAATGACTTCGCCCGCACGCAAGGTTACGATAGCCTTCTTCCACTCCGCGGTGTATCCGAGCTGATACCGTACACGTTTTGGCTTCCTCTTCACACGCATAACGTGACAGGAAACAGGATGTACATTGAACAACTGACGAACGGCTTGCATGATCTCGATTTTATTCGCCCGGCTGTCCACCTTGAAAACGTATTTACCGCCGTCCCGCATCTGATTCGATTTTTCCGTTACAATCGGTTCGATTATGATCTTGACTGGATCCATTATGCACCCTCTTTCTTATTTCCGGCGGTGCGGCGGGCCGAGGTGCGGCTTCCCGACGTGCGGGGTGCCGACTTACCGGTATCAGAAGACTTGCTGCTCTTTGCTTTACTGCTCGCTGTACCCGGCTTTTTCGCCGTAGGTTTCACGGCCGTCCGCCCCGGTTTCCCCCCACCGTAAAAGCGGCCGAGCTCTTCCGCTGCTTTCTCGAACACAATCACAGTACCCGCGTAGAACAGGTCGTGGACTCGGAGCCTGTTGTAGGATAGGATGCTCAAGCCCGGCACGTTTCGACCCGCCCGTTTCAGCATGGAATCCTCTCCGGAAATCACGATGGTTGTACGGTTGCCGTTTTCCGGCATCAATCCTTTAAGAATCTTGACCAGCTCCCGTGTTTTCCCGGATTCCACCGTAAAGTCTTCGACCACCATCAGACGATCTTCCTGCACCTTCCGGCTGAGGACCGATTTGAAGGCGAGTCGTTTGAGCTTTTTCGGGACCTTATAACTGTAATCCCGGGGCTTGGGTCCAAAGACCACGCCGCCCCCTACCCAAAGGGGCGACTGTCGCGTTCCCGCCCGGGCCCGGCCCGTTCCTTTTTGGCGCCAGGGCTTGGTACCGCTGCCGCGGACCTCGTTACGGGTCTTGGTAGAAGCGGTTCCCACCCTCAAATTGGCCAACTCGTTGCGGATGGCATGATAGATCGATCCCGTGCTGACGGATCTG
>CAZVHJ010000014.1:0-87051 GCA_964627715.1 uncultured Spirochaetaceae bacterium
TCTGGCCGGCAACTGGGACAACAACGATATCTACATCTCCGGGACCAACACGGTGACCTTCAACGCCCCCAGCGCAACGGTGAGCATCGAGACCGGAGGAACCGCTGCCACCCAGGACTTCAACAACGTGGTGTTTGACGATGCCGGAGGGGGGGCGACCTTCCAGCTGATCACCAACGCCATCGATGTGAACGGCAATCTCACCATCACCGGGGGAACCTTTGACACCGATGATGCGGGAACCGGACGGAATATCTATCTGGCCGGCAACTGGGACAACAACGATATCTACATCTCCGGGACCAACACGGTGACCTTCAACGCCCCCAGCGCAACGGTGAGCATCGAGACCGGAGGAACCGCTGCCACCCAGGACTTCAACAACGTGGTGTTTGACGATGCCGGAGGGGGGGCGACCTTCCAGCTGATCACCAACGCCATCGATGTGAACGGCAATCTCACCATCACCGGGGGAACCTTTGACACCGATGATGCGGGAACCGGACGGAATATCTATCTGGCCGGCAACTGGGACAACAACGATATCTACATCTCGGGGACCAACACGGTGACCTTCAACGGGGTGGCCACCCAGACTGTGGATGCCGGAGGGCTGGACAACGCCAACACGGATTTCAACAACCTAGAGGTCAACAACGGCACCACGGTGCAGCTTCTGAACACCAACGTGGAGATCGACGGCACCTTGACGGTGACCGGTTCCAGCACCCTGGACATGAACAACCTGGACATGGATCTGGGGGGGAATCTGAGCATCGCTGCCGGCTCCACCTGGACCAAAGGAACTGGCACCCTGACCCTGGAGGGAACTACACCGCCCCAAACGCTCACAGACAACAACGCCATTCCCAACGATCTGGGCGACACGGTGGTGAACTTCAACCCTGTTACTCAGCTTACTGCAATTCAATTTTCCGACCTGACCATCAACCCAGGACAGCGGCTCGATCCACAAAGCTTTGACCTATACGTACTAAACGATTGGATCAACAATGGCACCTTTGATTATGACACTACCGGCGGCGGATGGGTGATCTTCAACGGAGATGGTGTCATACGGACCAATCAACGATTCTACAACGTCCGCAAAGACGGCACAGGTACTACGACAACGATCGAGGGCACGGTAGATCTCACCATCACGATTATCAGTGAGCTTCATATCGCTGACGGAACCTTGGCGGAAGGAAACAATATAAATACCATCATCCTCGGCGATGAAGCGGAAAGTCCGGCAACGGTGTACTGGGACAACGATGTAGCGGGCCTGGGCGGCTTCAGCGCTGGGGACGGCCTGGTGGATCTGCGTTATACCAAATACGAGTTCCAAGGCTCGACAAGCTTCAATGACTTCACCGCGGATGTCAACAACCTTATCCCAGCGGCTCCCATGGAAATCAGGTTCGAAGCAAGTCAAGAACAAGAAATCGACGGTGATATGTACATTCGCGGGACCGATAGTACGGTAAATGTAGTGTTTCTCCTCAGTGCCGCCGGAAATGCCGTAGAGCCGAATGACCCAACCGGGGCAACCGATCCCAATCCTCCCGACGACGGCCCACCCCTGGGGCCAAACTTGGGTACACCAGCCGGTGGGCCTTGTCCAACACCGTACACCGGATCGTGGCGTCTCACCATAGTCGGCACGGCGGACATTGATTTTGCCGCGGTTCAGCTCAGCTGGGCTGTTAATGGACAGTTGGTCACCCCGGGTCCGGGTTCCAGAGACTTAGGCTACAACTGCAACTGGGCCTTTGTCATTCCGATCTTACGCAGCTGGACCGTAGACACCGATCGAAACGGACGAATCGATCGTATCCGGGTCCAAGTGCTGCAGGGAACGCCTTTGAGCGACGATACGAACGGCGTTTTCACAGCAGGGCCAACGGGACCGTTACAGGCGGAGGTTGACGGATATCCAGTGGTGGGCTATCACACCGGTGATTTCGACTTCGATGATGTCTTCGATATCATCCTGGAAGAGGGTCAGTATTTAGATACGGATGCCACCCCGACCTGGCGACTAACGCAAAACAACGTCCCCGGCCTGTACGGCCTGGCCGGTGGAGCCTACGTAGAATCTGGCCCGACGATCTATCAAAGCGTGGATGGCGCCCGCCCGGTAATCGGCTATACCCTGGCGGTACTGGGCGAGCGGAACGTCTACCTCCATTTCTCTGAACCGGTGTACGGCGACGGCACTGTATCGTCTTCTATCGATTTCAATGATTTTAGCTACTCGGGAGCCAATCCCTTGACCAATTTGACCCTGCTGGAAACCACCGGAAACGGTGCACACGCGGCCATGTTGGAGTTCGCCAATCCGCTGTCGGCAGCTGACATCCTGCCCCTTGGCGAGACCATTGCCGTAGCGCTCGACTCGGTATTCCAGCCGCGCTATCCGACTCCAACACCGGCAACCGATCGCTACCCGGCTCTTCCTCTGGGTCCCGATCCAGCGTATTTCCCGGGGGCAAACGATGCGGGCGGAGTGGACAACCTGCCTTGGGTCGGCGTCGGGGACAACACCATGCGGGCCACGGCGCACAACCTCTCCGACGTGGGTCTAGGCTTCATCGAACCGGTCTGGGCGGCGAATGTCGAGGCTGACGGGATCACTCCGATTCCGGTGCGCGATGCGCTTCGCGGCGGTATCGGCCGCATCACCCACTTCGACGGCCGGGACCAAGCCTGGCTCCAGGATCGGGATGTCCGGCTGCAGGCAAATATAATAGAACCTTCTATCGCCGGCGAGGATGTCACTCTGTACTTCGATGTGAATACGAGTGATCCGATTCTCCTGCACAATCTGTGGATCCCTCCGGCGGATACGCTCTACCTCTACAATCCTCCGCTATCGCCCTATCCGGGAACTCCGGACAGCGATGCCTTTCACAACAAAAACTCCGCTGCAAGGACAGCAACTCTGGATGTGGTAAGCGGCGCGCTACGTGACTTCATCATTCCTTCAACGGATTCCGAGATCGAGGACGGCGCCGATATCGAGTTCATATTCGTCATCGATGTAGGAGGACCCGGTGGAACCCTGTTCCCCTTTGCCCGCATCCCGAATCCCCAGGATCCGCGTACAGCGCGGCCGTGGGCGTACAAGATTCGTGATCTGAGGGTGCAGCGCGGAGGCGCCACAGTCACCAACAATGTGATCAATCCCCTACGGGGCGAGACGGTCAAAGTCACCTACACCATCCCTCAGACCGGTATGGTCACAATCAACGTCTTCGACCTGAAGGGGGATATCGTGGACGTGCTGTACCGGGGCCAGAGGGCCGCCGGGGAGTACTCCACCAGCTGGGACGGCAGAAACAGGGGTAACAGAGTTGTCGCTCGTGGGGTATACTTCATCAAGATCGTTGGTCCGGGAATCAACGAGATTCGAAAGGTCTTGGTGGTCAAATAGTATGCCCCGAACAGCGGGCAGACCGGAAAAACAGCCCCACGCTCCCCACCGCATCGCTCTGATCGGATTCATGGGTTCCGGCAAGACCACGGTGGGCCGGCTGGTGGCAGGCAGGCTCGGCTACCGCTTCCTCGACCTGGACACCCTGATCGTGGAGAACGCAGGCAAGAGTATACGGGAAATTTTCGACGAGGACGGGGAGGAGGTCTTCCGCCAGATCGAAACCGATGCTCTGTACAGCCTACGGGAAATGCACAGATTGGTCATCGCCACCGGAGGCGGGGCTCCCATGCGGCAGGAGAATCAGGAGTTCTTCGAAAATCTGGCCGCCACCTTTTACCTCGAGGTGTCCTACCACGAGTTCCTCAAGCGTACCGGCAAGGATCACGCCCGTCCCCTTCTCGATCGACCGGAGAAGCAGCTCAAGGTTCTGTACAAATCCCGCCTGCCCATCTATAGAAGTCTTGGACAGCGTATTTTCACGGATTCGCGAAAGCCAGAAGACATAGCCGCAGAGATCCTGGAGATACTCGCCGTTTCGTGAGCCGATCTCGCCTTGTGAGAGTCTTGGAAGAGACAACGTTTCGCGGTAAAGTGGTTCAGGGGGCATACCGGGGAAAGGACCTCGGTTTTCCCACGGCCAACCTCGATATTCCGCCGGAGGCGCTGCCGCAGGCCGGAGTGTATGCGGTCTGGGTGCGCATAGAAGGGGAAAAACACTGGCGTCCCGGGGCTGCAAACGTCGGGTTTAATCTCACCTTCGGCGAAAAGACGAAGAAGCTGGAGGTGCACCTCCTCGACTATGCCGGAAATCTGTATGAAAAGACCCTCGAGGTTGTATCGGTCGCCTACCTGCGTCCGGAGAAACGGTATAAAACTGTGGAAAGGTTGATCCGGCAGATGCACAGAGACTGCCGGCGCACGGCGAAGCTGCTCAGCAGAAGCGCGTCTCCTTGAACAAAGCCGGGGCTTGCACAATAATGGCGGTGCGATGAAAGGGATCGGCATCGACATCGGTTCTCTGTACCTCGGCTCTGTAGTTGTGCAGGACGGCGAGGTTCGAGACCTCCAGTACCGTGAACATAAAGGTGATATCCACACGGCGCTGGAGCTCATCCTCACGCTACCCGCGTATCAAAGCTTCGACACCATCGGCATAACCGGAAATTTCCCAGATTACAGACAGGGAGTCATTGACAACACGTTGGCCCAGATCGAAGGGGCTCGAATCCTTCTCCCCGAATGCAGGAATGTGTTCACCATCGGAGGGCAAACCTTCTCCCTTATCTTCTTCGACCAGCAGGGCGGATACAAGGAGCATTCCATCAACGCACCCTGCGCCGCCGGCACCGGATCGTTTATTGAACAACAGGCCGAACGGCTCGGGCTGTCCGTCGAAGATTTAGCCACGAAAGCCGTTGAGTTTGAAGGCAAAACCCCTGTCATCGCCACCCGCTGCGCCGTGTTCGCCAAGACCGATATCATTCACGCGATGCAGGAAGGCTACTCCCTCGAGGCAGTTTGCGCCGGCCTGTGTGAAGGCATTGCCCGCAATGTTCTGGATGCCCTGATCAAGGGACGAGAGATCGAAGATCCGGTCGGCTTCATCGGCGGGGTTTCCCTCAACCGGGCTATCGCCGGTAGCATGGAAAAGATCTTGGGTAAAGAGATCCGGATCCCGGCCCATTCCCAGGTGGCCGGAGCGATCGGCGCCGCCCGGTTGGGAGATCAGAGGGAGTATCGTTCTGAGCTCGCCAGCAGGGACTCCCATGACAGAACCTCCCGCGAGCCTCTACAGATCTCGTTGAGCCACTATCCCGATTTCAGTTCTTTTTCCATCACTGTGCGAGACGGGATGGAGGTCTTCCTGTCCGGTGAGAAAGCAGAGATCTCCGGTGGTGTGCATATCGGAATCGACATCGGTTCCACCAGCACCAAGGCGGTGCTGATCGATGAGGACTGCGGGATTCTGGGCGGATTCTACACAGCCACGGCGGGAGAGCCGATTCGAGCGGTTCAGAGGCTGATCCGCCGCATCAACGACACGTTCAGTCGGGACGAGCTCAAGATCCTCGGTGTTGCCACCACCGGCTCCGGGCGGATGATCATCAAAGAGCTGTTCAACGCCGATACGGTAATGAACGAAATCACGGCCCACGCCAGAGCAGCTGTGTTCCTGCATCCGGAAGCGGATACGATCATCGAGATCGGCGGCCAGGATTCCAAGTTCACCCTTCTACGGGCAGGAGAGGTCTACTACTCCACCATGAACTACGTCTGCGCCGCGGGAACGGGGAGCTTTATCGAAGAACAGGCCAAGCGGCTGGAGGTCAGCCTGGAGGACTTCTCCGACATGGCCTTCGGCGCACGGGCACCCTTCACCAGCGACAGATGCACCGTGTACATGGAGCGGGACCTCAACGCCCTACTTGGGGAAGGATGGTCGAAACAGGCTCTGGCCGCAGCGGTATTGAACTCGGTCCGGGACAACTACCTGGCCAAAGTCGTAGCCAAGACGCCCCTCGGGGACTATATCGTGTTTCAAGGCGCTACGGGGCGGAACAAAGCACTGGTTGCCGCCTTCGAGCAGCTGCTCCAGAAACCGATCCACGTCTCCCCCTACTGTCACCTGACCGGGGCGTTGGGAGCCGCATTGCTCTGCCGGGAGGCGGAATCGAAAGGCAAACGGTCAACCTTTATTTGGGAAATTCAGGATCTTAAGATCAACGAAGAAATCTGCCGGCGCTGCGCCAATCACTGCCTGCTGACCGTTGTGGAGACCGAAGGCCGCAAATCCGGATGGGGCATGAAGTGCGGGCGGGATTACAGCCAGAGACGTCAAAAGGAGCTTGTGTCGAGCGAACTGGAAAAACGCTTCAACGAAATCATGATTCCTCTGTATCGGGCTTACCACAGTGCCCCTGACATCAGCGACATAGGGGAAAGAGGGTTGATCAAAATTGGAATCCCTGATGGATTATACAACGTGAGCTACGCTCCCCTTTGGCACGATTTCCTGAAACGCCTCGGTTTTAACGTTCGACTTTCCCAAGGGAGCAGAGAATCCCTGGAACAGGGGAAGACCCTGGTGAACTCGGATTTCTGCGCTCCCATGATCCTGGCCCACGGATACGTGGGACAGCTTTTGGAGCAAGAAACAGACTACCTGTTCTATCCCGCCGTGGTCAATGAAAAGGACCCGGACTTCGACGGACAGCTGCTTTATAAGAAGAAGACCCGGGATTCCTACTACTGCTACTACTCCCAGTATCTACCAACCATCGTTAACAAGCTGACCGCTATCGACGTGGAACCCAGGTTGATCTCTCCATTGATCTCCTTCAACAACATGAGCTTGGAGGAGATCGCCGCCGAGATCCACGGTGAGATGAAGCGAAAGATCCCTTTGGATCTAGACCTTGAGAAGTTCGAGCAGGCGCTGCGCCAGGCCTACGCTGCTTTCGCGGATATCAGGAAGAAGTGGACCCGGACATTTGCAGATCGGTCCGCAGCCAATGATGAAGATCGGCCGAATATCCTGCTGTTGGGAAGACCCTATGTTGTTTTTGATCCGGTGCTAAACTTGGGGCTGCCTGCCAAGCTGGAGCAGGAGGGGGCGCGACTTTTCTGGCAGGAAGAGCTCGAACTGGAGGAGTTCGAACCTCGGTATGCGGGGCGCTATTACGAACGCATGCATTGGCAGTACGGAAAGCAGATTCTCAAGGCGGCGGAGTACTGTGCTCAAGCGCCCAACTTGTTTGCCGTTTACCTGACCTGCTTCCGCTGCAGCCCCGATTCTTTTCTCATCTCCTATGTCAAGGACATCATGGGGGCTTACGATAAACCCTTCCTCATCCTCCAACTGGATGAGCACAGCTCCGACGTGGGTTATGCCACCCGCATAGAAGCGGGACTGCAGTCCTTTCGTAACTATCTTCGGGCCGCAAAAGTGTCCGACCAACCCGGAGTGACCCGGGCTCGAAACGATGCCCTTGAGCGCGGGGATACGGTGCTGATTCCCAACCTCGATCCTCTTTCAGGCTACTTCTGGGAGGCCTGTTTCCGCCGGGCGGGCTACGACGCGGCGCTTCTCAATCCGGATGAGAAGTCTCTCAACACGGGGTACCGCTACACCAGCGGGGGAGAGTGCATGCCTCTGGTCTCTCTAATCGGAGGGGTGATCGAGAAGGTCAAAGAGGCGGCGCTGATTCCGTCCACAACCTTCTTCTATATTCCCACGACAGTGATCGCCTGCAACTTTTCCAACTTCCCGATCCTCTCCGACCTGGCCTTCGAGTCGGCGGGACTGAAAGGCCTGAAGATCGGGTTGATCAACAGCATGGCCCCCGGAGAGATCTTACCCCAGACGCTGTCGGTAAAAACCCTGGAGTCAAGCATCCTCGGCGGAATCCTATACAAGATGTTTCACAGGGTCATGCCCTACGAGGTACGTCCGGGGGAAACTGAAGAAACACTTTGGCAGGCCCGAGAAACGGTGGCAGAGGCAATCCTGGAGGGAAAGGATCTCCGAGCCGTTCTTCCCGATATTGTACGGCGATTCCAGGGCATCGCTCGTGATGAATCTTCGGGAAGGAAACCGCGGATCGGGCTGCTCGGAGATCTGTACGTCAAGTACAACGACCTGGTCAACCAGAAAGTCCAAAATGTTGTCCGAGATCTCGGGGGGGAGCTGTTCATCCCGTCACTGACCGAGTTCCCCTTTCACTACTACGATGCGGATGTACGGTTGTACGGGGATGATCCCCGCCATTACAAACTGCTCAAAACCATCGAAAAGCGCTACGAGCGGCTGGCCGCAGAGTTGATCGAAGAGCAGGAGGAACCGGACTTTACCGAATGTGTACGCCTGATGGAGGAGTACAAGATCACCCACTACATCGTCGGCGAGACCTCGATCAATATTGGTCGCGCCCTATATTACGTCAAGAACGGTCTGGTCGATGCCATCCTCCATGTGAATCCGATCTTCTGCTGTCCCGGGGTAGTCACCGCCTCGATCTATCGCAAGATCCAGGAGGACTTTGGAATCCCGATCATCGACATCTTCTACGACGGTACGGGCAATCCCAACAGAGTGCTGATCCCCCACCTGCACTATCTGAAGGCTCGGAAACGCTCATGTTAACGGAATAGTTCCGCCAGATCCACCCGCCCCTGGTAGATCGCCTTACCGATGATGACCCCTTCGATGCCGGGATGCCGCCGTTCCAACACCTGCCGCACATCCTCCGGGCCGCCGATACCCCCGGACAAAATCACAGGAAGGCCGGAGACTTCGGCGATTCTGTTCGTTCGCTCGATATCCGGACCCTCCAGGGTCCCGTCTCTTCCAATGCTGGTGTACACGATCCCGGCCAAACCCATCTCCCGGATCCGCTCGGCCAGCCGGACATCCCGAAGCGCCGTTTTCTGCTCCCAGCCGGAAACTTTGACCATGCCCCGATCTGCATCGATTCCGGCCCAGAGAACACCGGGGTGAAAACCGCTCCAGCGCTCCACCTCCTCTGGATCCTTGACCAAAATCGTCCCCACGATCAAACGCTCTGCGCCCGCCTCCAGAAGCTCCTCGACATCTTGCCATCGCCGGATCCCGCCGCCGACTTCGATCCGGCAGGATACCGCCCGGGCTATGCGGCGAATGATCTCGCGATTCTGGTTTGTCTTACCGGGCCGACTGTTGTCGGAGGGTCCGCGGGCTGCATCCAGATCCACCAGGTGAACCCAGCGCGCTCCGGCTCTCTCGAACACCAGGGCCACCTCGACCGGGTCGCGGGAGTATCGCTCCACCCGATCGTAGCTCCCTTTGGTCAGACGGACGCACTCACCATTGAGAAGATCGATGGCCGGCAAAATTATCACTGGAGAGGGGTTAATTGGAGAGCTTGCCGTACTTGTCCAGGCAATCGCTGAAGGCTTGGCAGATCATCAGCTCGATTTCGCGGGCAGGTACCCTGGCCTGCAGGGACTCTCGAAACGCTTCATCCCGTACCAGCCGCGTCACGGTAGAGAGGGCAACCAGGTACTCCATCTGTCTTCTCGGAGGATTGGTGATTACAAACAGCAGGTGCACCGGAACGTGATCGAAGGAATCAAAATCGATCCCCTCCTTGGAGATACCCAGGGCGATCACGATCTCATCGATAGTGTCGGTGGTGCCATGAGCCACAGCGACGCCTCGGCCCAGGCCCGTAGAGAGTATCTTTTCCCGTTGAACCACGGCGTCCTCGAGTTTGTCCCGGCAACCCAGTCCGGCAAACACAGGAGCCTTATGAATCAACTCCTTGATAGCGTCGAACTTATCTATGCTGGAGAGGCTCTGCACCACGGTGCCTCCCTGAAAACAGCTCAACATAGTCTATCCCTATAACATCACCAAGGATTTATTGTCAAGATCTTTTTTCTTGACCTACAATTATCAATGTACACCCTAATTCTAATCTCGGCTACAAATAGAAGGCGGTTGAGGCAACCGGTATGTCCATCTGTATTGACAAATAGCGGGAGCATTACTATTATTCAATCAAACCTCGGGGGCGTAGCTCAGTTGGCTAGAGCGCGTGAATGGCATTCACGAGGTCGTGGGTTCGATTCCCGTCGCCTCCAATACCGATGGCTAACGATTTCTCCCCAGGGCAGCTGGATCCGGATATCGCCGATCTCATGGGGATCACAGCTACAACTCAAACTCAAAAGCCCGAGTTCACCGATCTGTTCACCGAAGAGGCTCGGGTAGAACAAAAGGGCCCTGAGGACGTTGATCTGACCAGAAAAAGCTTCGATATCCAGACCAAACTGGAGGGGAAGCCAAAACCCTACTTCAAAGACAAGAACTACTATAAACACCTTCTAGCCGACGAAAGGGAAGCTGGACGACGGGTGCATCAGCTGCTCACCCAGTTCGCTACAGCGAAGGATCTTAAAGACAAATCCATATATCGTGCCCGCCTCACGACCGCCTATTGGGAGTTGGCCCAAAGGGTAGCGGCGAAAGTGTCACCCAACATGCCGCTTCCCAAACGGCTGCTCCTGCGCTTCGGGATTCTCTCTCCTTCCTTGATCTCCGCCGAACAACGAGACGTGATCAGCCGGATCATCTTCGAAAACAAAACCGATGAGCCGATCCACTACATGGATGAGTGGTTGATGAAGATCGCCCAAGGATCGATCCGGCCTTCGGCAACCGACGAGGTCAAACGAGCCCGGTTGGACGAAAATCAAAAAACCGTGGAGATCGTGGAGAAACGCCGGGGACAACGCCAGGCCGAACTGTCCTTGATTCAGAACAAGATCGGGCAGCTAGACGAATTGGAATCCAATTTACTGAACCGGGTTCAGACCATACTTCGTCACCATACTCGCTCCGAGTTCGGAGGTTTGAAAGACGCATTCAGCCCGGAGCAGCGGGAAGCCATCAGCCAGGTCAACACGATCCTTCGGCAGCTCAGCAATCTGGATAGGGACATCAAAGTTTCCTACAACACTCTGGAAAACATGGACGAGGAGCTTCGCGATCTTCAAGAGAAAGCAGACGGGATGGACTTATCCGTGGATCGAAGCGTGGTGACCAGCGAGTTTCAATCGTTGCGGCAGATGTCCAAGATGTGTGTCGGTCGACAGGGAAATCACTTTCCCATCCTGTTGAAACAGTACTTCCGCCCCAACATCCGGGATATGTGTACGCGGGAAAACGTGATCAATGCCATGGCCAAGGTCGAGGCGCTGGATTCGGGAGTATTCGAGCGGACCTTCAAGGGTCAGACCAGCCGCATCGTACCCTACCTCGTGTTGCTTCCCAACTATGGTGACACCGGTATCTGCTGGGAACCTTTCGAACGGTACAACCGCGCCTCCAGCCGGGGCCGGATTGCATTACCCCTCTTCCCCAAGGATGTAGAAACAGCGGTAATCTCCGCGCTGGCGGACCTGCGCTGGCAGGTTGCCAAGGAGAGGGCTCAGCACTACTGGATGGAGGAAGGCATTACCGGCCGCTACTACCAGTGGTTCCAGGAACAGAGACTGCGGGGAGATGTAAAAGACTACTTCATTCGGGACTATATCCTCTGGATCACCAAAGAGAGTCAAGGTACGCAGAAACTGGAACGGGAAGTGCGGGGAATATTCTGGCGTATGATGCCCTTCCCTCAGGCCATCAAGGACAATCTAAAGAACCGGGGGTTCGTGTACAGCGAGCTGTACAAGAAAGACCTCAACATTTCCATGTCCGACGGGTATTGATAGAGGGGATTACTTCTTTCTCCGGAACAAAGGCAAAAAGTACTTTTCCATATCGATCTTGCGGGATAACCACTTCACCACCCGTCCGTAGATGAAAAACGAGACGGCGATCGAACCGATAAAGACAATGATCATCAGGATCGAGAGCACGTTGGGATTCAAGGAACCCTTGAAGATCGCCGAGATCAGCACGAGGAAAACCACGATCAGGATGAACATAATCAACAAGTTGAAAACGGTGGCTCCAAGCAGGAACAGAACCGTATTGACCTTTTTATTCATTCTTTTCTCTCACTCCGATTATTATATAACTGACTAGCAGGGTGATTCCCGCAACCACAACCGTTGAATCGGCGACGTTAAACACGGGCCACCTGGCAAAACCAAAGATACCATAGAACTTCACGTCGATGAAATCAATCACCCCGGCCGGGCGAAAATATCTGTCTACCTGGTTGCCCAATCCGCCCCCCATAATCGCCGCCAGGATCCAGCGCTGGCCTTGGGTGACATCCTTCCCGGCCAGAAAGTAGTACAGCACGATCGCCACTACCAGCATGGGCAACACCATGGTCAGGATGATCCGGCCTGTATCCCCGAAACCGCGACCGAGGCTGAAGGAGAGGGCCGGGTTTTGTACGTAGGTGAAACGCAAAAAATCACCGATGATCTCAACAGACCGGCCGTAAGGAAGCGTCTTGGAGACGATCCATTTGACAATCTGATCCACCAAAACAACACTCCCGGTAAGCACAAGAGGAAGAAGTTTCTTTTTTAGACTCAAATCGATACCTCCCATGTTCGCAGCTTACAGCCCGGTAGGAATGTCGAAAAAAATCGTCTCTAGATCGGTTTCCTTTTCCAGCTTTTCGGCCAGAAGGGTGACACCGGCGGTCTCGGTCAGATAGTGACCGCCGAAAATCACATTGATTCGACCCTCGAGGCAGTGATGATAGATCGTGTGATCAGCGTCTCCGGTAATGAACAAATCGAGTCGTTCGTCAATGGCCTGATAGGCTTCATCCGCCGCTCCCCCGGACACGATTCCTACGGTACTGATGGTCTCGGGTCCGAAGGGAAGAACGTTGATTCCTTCTTCCTTGCCCTCGCAGCACAGCCGTACGACCTGCTCGAGGGTCTTCTGCTCGACCAACCTGCCCTTAAAACCAATCTTCATGCCCTTGTACTCGCCGAAAGACTCGAGCTGCTGCAGACCGATACGCCGAGCAAGACCGGAATTGTTTCCGAGCTCGGGATGTATATCCAGGGGCAGGTGAACCGCATACAGGGCGAGATCCGCCTCGATCAAGGCACGGAGGCGCTGGTAGTGTCCGCCGATAACCGCCAGTGGCTTTCCCCAAAACAGCCCGTGATGAACGAACAGCAGGTCCGCTTTCCACTCCGCGGCTCTACGGATGCTCTCCAGGCAGGCATCCACGGCAAAAGCTACCTTCTCCACGGTTGCGCTGCCATTAGCTACCTGAAGCCCGTTAAGAGCCACATCGCTCCCGGAAAACTCATCCAGAGCAAGGATCTGACGGATCAAGGCGTCGAATTCTTCGAGAACCATGGCCGCTCATTATAACAGCAGGGGATAGGGGGATCAACACGAACCGGAATGATAAAAGTCCTTGGGTTGACATCGGGATGTGGGGAAGATATTCTCAATTAGTGAAAAATCTAGCTGGATGGATCGATGCCTCCACAGGTCAACATTGAACAGGTAAAGCGGGCAGCACACAACTCCATTCCTCTGACCTTCAAGACCTTCACTCTTCCTCACGACACGGAGGAGTACCTCGATGAGGTTCTCGACATCTTCCTCAGCGAGCTTGGCTTCCCGGAGATCAAGGACCAGCTTTCCTACTGCCTGAGGGAACTGGCGGTAAACGCTAAAAAGGCGAACACCAAGCGGGCCTACTTCCAGGAAAAAGGCCTGGACCTGAACAATCCCCAACACTATACGGAAGGCATGAAGAGCTTCAAACAGGATACCCTGGAGAATATCCAACATTATCTGCAGAGACAGAAAGAGCTGGGACTGTACCTCAAGATCGTCTATCACACGCGGGAAAAGACGTTTTCGATTTCCGTACGCAACAACGTGGAAATCACTAAAATCGAGCAGATCCGGATCTTCGACAGAATCGCCCGGTCCCGCGCCTTCACCAGCATGGAGGAAGCCTTTGCCACCGTGCTCGACCAGACCGAAGGGGCGGGACTGGGAATTGTAATCCTGATCCTGATGCTGAAAAAGATCGGCCTCGACGAAGATTCATTCTCGATCGATGTGGAAGACGGCGAGACCGTGGCTACCCTGAACATCCCCTTCTCCGAGATTCAGGTGGAGAAGATGGATGTACTGACCCAGCAGATCATCCAGGAAATCAAGGAGCTTCCCCAGTTTCCCGACAATATCCTGCATCTTCAGCGTTTGATCTCCGACCCGGAATCGGAAATTACCGATATCGCCCGTCAGATCTCTACCGATCCAACCTTGACCGCCGATCTGCTCAAGCTGGTCAACTCGGCCCAGTTCATGCTGCCCAAGCGGGTCGACAACATCGTAGAGGCGGTCAAACTGGTGGGCATGAAAGGTGTACGTAACCTGCTGTACACCCACGGTACGCAGAAGATCTTAGGCCAGAAATACCAGGAAATGCGAAACCTGTGGCAGCATTCCTACCGGACCGCCTTCTATGCCTACAATCTGGCCAAGAGTTTCCGCCGCCGCAAGGAGATCCTCGACGACGTCTACGTCGGGGGCATTCTGCACGATCTCGGCAAGATAATCCTGGCCTCTCTGCATCCCGACCTACTCGAGCGAATCCGAGGCTTCTGCAGGGAGAAAGAAATCCCGTCTGGCATGCTGGAAAACTTTGCCGCGGGCATGAACCACGCCGAAGTGGGAGCCCTGATAGCGGAGAAGTGGAACTTCCCGGACCAGCTGATCGATGCCATTCGCTATCATCACTCTCCCCTGGAATGCAGAGAGGAGAACCGGGATATCGTGTTCAGCGTCTATCTGGCTAACGCCTTAACCGAATTAGAACGGGAACTGATCATCTATGATCAAATCGATCGCTGGGTCCTGGGAGATTTAGGGATTCAGACCGAGGAGCAGCTTACCCGGATACGAGACCGACTGGCGGGTGCCTTCGACCACCAGCGGTCTCGATTCTAATACCCTCGCTCCAGAGGATACACACGCTCTAATCGGATCGCATGAGTATACGCAACTATCTCAAAACCTACAGATGATTGAACCGCAGTATCTACTTCCTCTGTCTGGCCCAGGTGGTGAACAGCGTCGGGCACTTCGTCCAGCCCTTTCTCACGATGTTTTTTACCCAGAAGATGGGTATGAGCCCCGTGGAGGCGGGCACTTACGTCATGCTTTCCGCCGCAGCCGAACCTGTAAACGACGCCATGATCACCGATTTAACTCAGGCGGAGCAGCGCAAGACCGCTTTCAGCCTGCCGCTGCAGCTGGCCGCCGTGTTCAGAGACGGAGGTCCGCAGAGGTTCGGAACGATTATGAGTTTCAACGCCGTCGTAGTCATTGTCCTAACCACCTTCGTGATCCATACCACAGAGCGGATCAAACCTGCGCTTACCGTGGCCATTGCCAGCTTGTTTTTTGCCGTGGGCTTCGGCATAACCGGGTATCTGCGCAGCCTGCCTCTGTTTTTTATCTCCACCTTGATCTGGACAGTTGGGGAAATCCTGCAGGCCACCAACGCGAGCGTGTATGTGGCCAACCACTCTCCAATCACCCACCGGGGACGGTTCAACGCCATAGCCCCGATTATCATGTGGAGCGAATTTGGGTTGGGTCCGCCCCTGTCCGCGCAGTTTATCAAAGCCTTCAATCTAAGCAGCATCTGGCCCCTGTGCTTTGCTCTTTCCCTCCTCGGAGCAGCGCTGCTGTTTGTTCTCCATCTGCTGGAACAACGGACTGGGAGAGGCGAAGGCAGTGTCACAAAGCAGGATCCAGCCTCTTGACTTCCAAAGTACTATATAGTAATTTAACTATGATTTAAAAACCGTGATAGAATACAATCAGGAGGAAAATCATGGCTGTAACGATGTATTCAACTCCAACCTGCGGGTTTTGCGTGAAAGCAAAGCAGTACTTCCGGCAAAACCATATCCCCTTTACGGAATACAACGTGGCGGCGGATCAGAGAAAAGCGGAAGAGATGGTCCGCAAATCCGGTCAGATGGGTGTGCCCGTTATTGATATTCACGGGAAGATCATTGTAGGTTTCAACCAGCCGGAAATAGAACGCGCCCTGAGGCGGTAGTCCTGCGCGCGAAAAGGCCGAGAGAGGAGGAAGCTGTGGCCCATAAGACGGTTGTAACCTGGACGGACGATATGGCCTTCGATGTCGAGTTGGATGGCCATCATTTCATGATTGATGCCGACGAGAAGTTTGGAGGCAAGAATCGGGGACCCCGCCCCAAAGCCCTGCTTCTCTCAGGTCTGGCAGGATGCACAGGTATGGACTTAGTGTCGCTGCTCCGTAAGATGAAGATGCCCTTCGACAAATTCGCTCTGGAAGTTGAGGGTGAGTTGGCTGAAGAGCATCCCAAGGCGTATACGGACATCGTGATCCGCTACATCTTCAACGGAAAACAGCTCGACAAGGATAAAATCGAAAAATCTGTCAAATTGTCGCTGGATAAGTACTGCGGCGTGCATACCATGCTGGCGAAATCAGCCAACATAAGGCACGAGATCATCCTGAATCCCAGGTGATCACCTAAGGAGCTCACCAAGGGAAAGCGAAAAATAGCTTTAGAAACCTGGTCGAATCGAAGCATCGTTGACAAAATCCCCGTTAAAGGTAGCGGGGGTTTTATTATGGACAAACATAAAGGACGCGTCGAGGCGGTGCACCCGATGATCGAAGGCAGCCGCCTGAAAGTGCGGCTCACGGTATGCAATAATGACGGGCAGCAGCACTTCGCCTTCCTTCCCGACCGAGAGCTTTCCGCCCTGCTGCCCCGCTCGATCCTAGCCGGTTCGCTGCGGGATGTACCGCGGGAGATGCTGAAAACCATCGATCCAATGCTGAACAAGCTCGTCAGGGGAAGGTTTGTACGACTCTGGCAGTATTCCGAGCGCTGGTACGCCTCGTTTCTACCGTGGCGGTCGGTCCGCTTTACCGAACCGTAGCTGCTCATACCAGGCCTGCAGGACAATACCCACCGCCACCGCCACATTGAGAGAGCGCTTGGCCCCGGCCATCGGGATGGAAACACGACCCGCCTGTCCGCCGGCAAGGTCGAGGGCCTCAGGGCTGAGGCCCAGCTCCTCCGAACCTACCAGCATGACCCCCCGCTCGGGAAAGCGAAACTCCTGCAGAGGCGTGCCTCCCAGCTCCAGAGCAAACACACCATCCTGATGCTCTATCTCGGCCAGCTCGGTGAAGCGCCAGGACATGATATGGGTCGCTCCCCGGGCGGACTTCACAGCCCGGGGGTACAGTGGAGAAGCCGTACCCGGGGACAGCTGGATACGGCTGACCCCAAAGGCTTCGCAGGAACGGAAAATGGAGCCCACATTAAAGGGAGAGCGGATCTCTTCCAGATACACTTCGATCGGCAGGATCGTTCGGGCGGCAGGATCCAGATCTTGCGAAGCGGGGCTGAGTAAATCCCATTCGGCCGGTTCTGCCCCCAGATAGCGCAAAAGAGCGTGGCGTAACCGGTTGATTTCCCGACGTAGCGTAGTTACCTCTGTTTTGTTCTCGACTAGATGATTTTCGCAGGTTTCAGCGGCTGAACACACTTCCCGGCCGCACTTTTCATCCTGCACAAGCATTCTGCTCAATGAGAGCAGATACTCCCGGTGTGGCTCCCGACCCGCCCTCAGCTCCAGCTCCTCAGCTTGAAGCAGTAGCACGATCTTTCGCAATCGGGTCTTGCGAGGCAGGGTATACAGCTTCTCGATCGAAATCACGAACTCAAAAAGGGTACTTAGTAGGAGGATTTTACGAGCTCGTACAGATCTTCCGCTGAGATGGAGCGGGGCAGATAATTCATCATATCAAAGTTGCGGGCAATGCCTGCGATATCCACCATATCGTCCAGGTTGAGATCAAAATCCCGCAACCGGGTCGGCAGACCCAACGAACCGATGATTCGACGTACCGCCTCGACGGCCCGACCGGCTCCCTCCACCGGCGCTGCTTCGTCAACCTCCTCTCCCAGGAAACCCGCGATGGCGTTGAGCTTCTCCGATGCAATACCGGAATAGAACTCCATTACATGGGGCAGCATGATCGAGGAGATCCAGGATTTAGGAACCATGAAACTTCCATTGATCGCATAGGCCAGGGCCGTACCTACTCCGCTTTTGCTCATCGTCAGCCCGATGGCCGTGAGCAGACCGGCCATGGAGGCGTTCATCCGCACCCTGAGATCATCCGGCTGGTCGACCAGTTGACCGATGATCTTACCGATCAGCTCACAGGCACGCAAAAAGAAGGTGTCGGAGAGAAAGCTGCTCCGCGAAGACAGATACCCCTCCACGGCGCTTAGCAGGGTGTCCATCAAAGTAGTAGCCGTATATTTCGGCGGCAGGGTGATGGTGAGCTTGGGATCTACAATTACCGCTTTGGTGATCCTCTTCTGTGTCCGCCCGATCTTGGCGCTGCGATCCCGCCCGTCGGTGACCAGGTACTCATCCACCAGGAGAAAGGGATCCCGGCAGGTAGTAGGAATGGCTATATAGGCCAGAGGCTCCCCTGCAGGCTGAACCCCGGCCAGATACTCATCCATGTCTACATCTCCCGGGGCCGCCATCGCAATGCACTTGGCTACCGAGAGAGTACGCACCCCGCCCAGTCCGATGACAATCTCAGCCCTGGCACTTCTTGCCAGATTAACCCCTTCGTCCACAACCACACTGGTGGCGTGGGGAACAACCTCATCAAAAATGATGTACTGAATCCCCTTCTTTTCGAACAATGCCTGGATTCTGTCGATTACCTTGCCCTCGTAAAGAATCGCCTCGGTAACCAACAATACCCGCTCTCCGTACTGACTGACAACGGCGGCTATCCTGTTTACTACATCCAAACCAAAGCGTACGTCTGTAGGGATTGAAAAGGATATGTCAGGCATCTTGCGGCTCGCTCCTTACAATATCAAAAAAGCGGAAGGCCCATGATTGGACCCTCCGCCCATTGTTTGTATATTTTTAGCCCACCTGGGCCGGGGTCAGGTAATTTCGAAATATTCCATCAGGCGATCGGCCACCGAATTTATAACTTGGTCTGAAATATAGGAGGGATCCTGCAGTTTCTTCTTCGCGGCCTCAACGAGCTCCCAACGGATCTCCGGCGCCTGTTTGGCCATGGCCGTAGCCTGATAGACTTCAGCCTTGCTCTTGGCCTCTTCACTGAGATTGATAGAGTCCGTCCCTTGGCTCTTCTTGGGCTTGTCCGCGGGCTTTGTCTTTTTGAAGCTCTGTAACGGATCCGTAGGTCCGATTCGTTCAATCGTCATCGCCAGCCGTATTCCTTTCAATTACCAGTATCGTCATGCTTTTAGTTCAACTTGATGTTTTTTATCGGGCATAACGAACAGGCTAAACTCACCTCTAATTTTCGTCCTTCCCTCCAATTCCGTCAAGAGCTTTCCAGGAAAACCTTGCAAATATTCCTCGTGCACTTTTGTCATCTCCCGTCCGATCAGACACACCCTGGTGGGGGCCAGCGCCTGCAAATCGGTCAACAGCTTCAAAATTCGATGGGGAGATTCGAAGAGAACCACTCCATCCCCGCGTTCAAGCAGGATTTTCAGCTGATTCCTTCGTCTGCCACCCTTTGAGGAGAGAAATCCGGCAAAGCTTACGTGACCGGTAGCGGCTCCGCTCACGCTCAGAAGCGTCGATAAAGCGGAAGCACCGGGAATGGGAATGATTTCCAGGCCCCTGTCCCGGGCCAGGGACACCAAATAAGATCCAGGATCGGAGACTCCCGGAGTGCCCCCATCTGTGACTATTGCGATGCTTTTCCCCTGCTCGAGAAGCTGCAGCAATCGGGGAGTGACTTTTTTCATGTTGTGGGTGTGAAACGAAGTCAGAGAAGTCTTGAGCCCGTGGTGATTTAGGAGTTTCAGAGTATGCCGGGTATCCTCGCAGGCGACCAAATCCACCTCTCCCAGGACTCGCAGGGCTCGGCCGGAAATATCTTCGAGATTCCCGATTGGCGTAGCTACGACATAGAGCATTACAAATACTGTACATGAAGAAATATGAATTTGCCATTGCCTGAGATCTGGCATTACCATTGATTAGAGGGAGATCCGATGAAAAAGAAGCACAAGAAATCGCCCAAACAGAAGGAGAGCAAGCCTAAGGAGTCGATCCGGACATTGCTCAAGCAAGAGGGAAAGATGGTTCACGGAACTCGGGGTAAACCGACCCGGGGGGCCCGCGGAAACAAGCGATAGTCGAGGCAACCCTCGCGGCTTTGAAAAATTCAGATCCAGTCTCCCCTGTTGTCAACTTCCCTCGTTCGATCTATTATCTCCACCATGTTGGACCTTAAGTATATCCGGGAAAACCTCGACCAGGTCATTGAGAACACCAAGAATCGACAGGTAACCGCAGATCCTCAGCGGGTTGTGGAGCTGTACGACCGGCGCAATCAACTGCTTCAGGCGAGCGAATCTCTTCGCCATCGACGAAACCTCAATGCCCGGGCCATGAAACGAAAACTCGATCCTGAAAAGCGGCAGGAGTTGATCGAAGAGGGGAAAAGTCTAAAAGAGCAGATTTCCGGCCTCGAACAGACCCTGGAACAAATAACGTTGGAATTGAACTCGGAAGTCGCCAAAATTCCCAATCTCTCTCATCCCGAGGCCCCTATTGGGAAGGGGGATGAGGACAATCGGGAATTGAAGCGTTGGGGCGAACCGAAGAGTTTTTCCTTTCCGGCCAAGGATCATCTTCAATTGGCTCAAGACCTCGACCTGATCGACTTCGAGACAGCCGCCAGGGTCAGCGGTCCCAAGTTCTACTATCTGAAGAACGAGGCGGTGCTCCTTGAGCTGGCCCTGACCCGCTATGCTTTGGATATTCTACAGAGCGAAGGATTTGTGCTGACCATCACTCCGGATATTGCCAAGGAAGAGGTAGTCGAGGGAATCGGATTCAACCCTCGGGGCGAAGAGTCCAATATCTACACGGTGGAGGGAACCGGTAGCTGTCTGGTCGGTACCGCCGAGATCACCCTTGGCGGATATTATGCCGGTCAAATCCTTGATGCAAGCGGGCTTCCTGTCAAGATGGCCGGTATCTCTCACTGCTTCCGCCGGGAGGCGGGGGCCGCCGGACAGTATTCCAAGGGGCTGTACAGGGTACACCAGTTCAGCAAAGTTGAGATGTTCATCTTCTGCAAACCCGATCAGTCTGAAGCGATGCATCAATATCTCCTCGAGCTGGAGGAGAGGATTTTTCAGGGTCTGGAGATCCCCTACCGGGTGGTCGACACCTGTAGCGGGGAACTCGGCGGACCGGCCTACCGCAAGTTCGACGTGGAAGCCTGGATGCCCGGGCGGGGAGAGAAAGGAGACTGGGGAGAGATCACCAGCGCCTCCAACTGCACCGACTATCAGGCCCGGCGATTGGCCATCCGCTTCAAGGAAGAGGGAAAGAACGAATTCGTGCACATGCTCAACGGCACAGCCGTGGCCATCTCTCGAGCCCTGATCGCCATCCTGGAGAATCATCAGCAGGCCGACGGCTCGGTCCGCATCCCGAAGAAACTCATTCCCTACACGGGATTTGACGAAATACCTCCAAAAGCGGAGTCCTGAGCAAGGGTCCGCAGTCACGGTAGACCAATAGCTCAAAAACAACTATTTTATATACAGAAGACTCACGGGTCCGGTAGTCCCGTTTGCCAAAAGGATCGTCATGAAATCTCCCATTGAGACCCTGAGAGAATCCGGGTATAAGGTGTACTACAGCAACACCTCGGCCCTGGACCGTTACTTTCGCGTTCCTTCAGGGGCATCGTCTTATCTGTTGACCGACTCCTCCCTGATCAATCTTGCCAGCACATTCGACGATCTGGAGTATCCCGGTTTGGTTTATGAAGAAGCGCTGATCCGCCGGGGTAAGAAACGCTACCTGCTGCGTTGCTACGATGACGATGTGTTTTCTCCACCCAGACCCTTCACCGTCCAGGAGCTTCTCTACGATCCTGATCGGGACGTGTTCCTCGATCCTCTTTCCGTGTATACCGATTTGCGCAAACAGCAACTGGTTCGGCAGAATGGAGGCTCGTCGCTGCTGTATCTCACGGAAGCGGCGGTCCTGATCTCTCGGTATCACTACGAGGTGGATCCTAACGCCTATCCCCTTGAACCTCCCTTTGCAGAACCGGATGCGAGCTTTCAGCGGGAGCTCCTCATGTCCGTGCTGTCGGGAAAAAATCCCCAGAAAGGACTGTCCCTCCTGTACAGAAGCGGCTTCATAAAGGCCTACTGGCCGGAGCTTCAGAAGATGTCCGGGATTCCTCACCATAAGGACTATCACCCGGAAGGAAACGGCTGGGAACACACTCTGGAGACCTTCAAGTACCGAAAGGGACACGACCCGGTACTCTCCCTCGCCCTCCTGCTTCACGATATCGGTAAACCCATGGCTTCAAGCACCGCGGAGCGAGCCTTCGACGGTCACGCCGAATTGGGCTCGAAGATCGCTTCCGGATTTCTCGGTCGCCTCGGCTTCGATTTGTCGCTCATCCGGGAAGTGACCTTTCTGGTACGCTACCATATGATGCCGGCGGCCTTGAAACAGCTTCCCATCTATCGCTCCGAGCGTATCATGGACTCACCCCTGTTCCCTCTTCTCCTCGGGCTGTATCGAGCCGATCTGTCGGCCTCCTACTGGAGCCCGGAGGGCTACTACGAGGCCTGCAAGATCTACCGGACCTACTGCAAAAACAAGGCCAATCCCTATCGCCGCAAGGACGGGAAAAAATACTCCTGGAGTATGCTGAACTAGCTACTGGTGAGAAACGGCCAAGTCGAAGCTTATCCCTTCAGGATAGCTACCCGTAGTGTTCGAGCAGAAATGCTCTGAGAACTTCCAGGCGGGGCTGGATAGTTGTCGCCTGTTTCTTTTTTGAGAGGGCATCTTTCAAGGTGGCGGGCAGATCGGGGGTTATTCCCGTAGTTTCCTGGACGATGTCGACGAACTTTCCCGGGTGGGCCGTGGCCAGAGTCAGTATATGTCCGGAAAATCCCGAATCCCTGCGATACCTGCGGGCGGCGAGCACTCCCACAGCTGTGTGGGGATCGATTAAAACACCCATGTCCCGGTATACCTGGCTCATGGTCTCGCGGGTTTCCCGGTCGGTGATCCGTACCCCACGAATCCATTTCCTCATCTTGTCGACGCTGCCCTCAAATACTACCGAAAGGCGTTCAAAGTTGCTCGGGTTGCCCACGTCCATAGCGCTGGAAAGGGTTTTTTGAGAACGCCGCGGCCGGAACTTCCCTGTCATCAGATACTCAGGAATCACGTCATTTACGTTTGTAGCAGCGATAAAACCATCCACCGGCATTCCCCACTGCCAGGCATATACCCCGGCGGTGAGGTTGCCGAAATTGCCGCTGGGAACACAGATCATGAGCTGTTCCCCCGCGGCGTGCTCAAGCCGGCAGGTTCCGTAGATGTAGTAGAAGGCCTGGGGGATGAGCCGTCCGAGATTGATCGAGTTGGCCGAGCTCAAAACAAGACTTTCCCGTAACCGAAAATCCACAAACGCTTCCTTTACCAGCCTCTGACAGTCATCGAAACTTCCCTGGATCTCCAGGGCGGCGACGTTTCCTCCAAGAGTGGTCAGCTGCTGCTCCTGCAGTGCGCTGACCCTTCCTGACGGGTAGAGGATGACCACATCGATGCTGTCTTTCCGGTGAAAGGCACGAGCCGCGGCACTGCCGGTGTCCCCGGAGGTGGCGACCAGAATCACAGCCCGGCGATCCTCCTGGAGGAGAAATTCCTCCATCACCGATGCCAGAAACGAAGCGCCGAAATCTTTAAACGCACAGGTAGGCCCGTGGAACAGTTCGAGCAGGGTCAAACCTTCCTCGAGAGGCTGCAAGGCTGGTTCAAAAGTGAAGGCTCTCTCAGTTACCCGATGCACAGACTCCCGGCTCAACTCTCCCTCGAGCAGGTCAGCGATCAGGATCTCTGACAGTTCCAGAAAAGTATTGTTTTTCGAAAACCCTCGGATTCGCGAGCTAAGATCGGGCTGCTCGGTGGGGACGTACAAACCCCCATCCGGGGCCAATCCGGAAAACACCGCCTCCCGGAAAGTAACGGGTCGTTTCCCGGTCCGGGTACTTACGAAGGTCACCTTTCCTCCTATCCCTCCGACTGTCCATCAAGGATCACAGGTCCTTTTTCGTTTATCCGGGACAGATACACGTCGCTGTCCAGACCCACCTCTGCAAAGGCCTGCTGCGTCGCTGTACCCACGACCTCAGCCTTATCCATCGAGGCGCAGAGAGAAAACAGGGAAGGTCCGGAACCGGAGATCGAGCAGCCCAAGGCACCGTTTCCAATGGCCGCCTCTTTGACCTTGACAAACCCCGGGATCAGCAAACCCCGCCGGGGCTCGGCCACCACATCCTGCAGGGATCGGCTCAACAACTCCAGATCGCCCTCATACAGAGCCGCCACCAGAGCGGCCAGGTTGCCCCACTGCCGCACAGCATCGCTCAAGCGCAGCTCCTTTTTAAGGATTCGGCGGGCATCCTCGGTTTTGATCTCCGTATGAGGATGAACAATGGCAACGGCCAGGCCGGGCGGGACGGGAAGCTGCACCACATCGAGGGGGTCATAGCTTCGTATCAATACGAACCCACCAAGTAGAGCGGGGGCAACGTTGTCGGCGTGGGCCGATCCGCAGGCAACCTCCTCGGCCTTCATGGTAAAGGGCAGCAGCTCCCGAACAGTGTAAGGGCTACCGGCCAAGACATTCGCTGCATAGACCGCGGCTACAGAACTGGCCGCGGAACTTCCCAGCCCGGAGCTCATGGGCATTTGCTTGCGCAGAGTAACCTCCAAACCAAAGGGAAAACCTATCTCTTCGAGAAAATATCGGACCGCTACCGAGGCGGTGTTTCTATCCGGGTCTCGGGGTAGATGACCGTCATCCCCCTCCACGGCGAGAATGGCGATCCGCTTCTCTATAGTTTTTTTCAATACCACCGTGTCGCCGGGACGTTCCAAGGCAAAACCCAGCACATCAAAGCCGGAGGCCACATTCGCCACGGTGGCCGGCGCAAATACAGAAATTGAATCCCTGCCCATGACTGTTGACACTCTATTCACCCATGATTCGTTGATCACCCAAGCAAAGATCTAGCCAAGAAAGGCCCGGTGAATCGTTTTTAGGGCTTCCGGCTCTCCCGCTTTCTCGATGACAAAAGAGATATTCGTTTCTGAAGAGCCCTGGGCGATCGCCAGGATGTTAATTCCTGCCGCCCCAAGGGCACTGAACAGTTTTCCTGAAATTCCCGGTGTCCCCCGCATGTTCTCGCCGATTGCCGCCAGAATGGCCAGGTCTTTTCGTAAATCGAAATTCTGGATCTGCTTGGACCGAATTTCCGGCGCCAGTTCCTCCCGAAGAGCCTTGAGAGCTCGTTCGGCCTCCTCCTGCCGAAAGACCACGCAGATACTGTGCTCCGAGGAGGCCTGAGAAATCATGATAATGTTCACTGGAGCCTGAGCCAGGGTGGTGAAAATCCGGGCGGCGATACCAGGAACTCCGACCATGCCTCCCCCTTCGATGTTGACAAGTGCAACCGGCTCGATCGAAGCGATGCCCGCGATGGCTGTCTGCTTGCGCTGGGGATCGATGCAGATCCTTGTTCCGGAGAGCTCCGGCCGCTCCAGGTTGCGAATCTGTACGGGGATCCCCGCTTCCATGGCCGGAACCAGGGACTGGGAGTGTATCATCCGGGCTCCGAAGAAGGAAAGCTCCATCGCTTCCTGGTAGCTCAGGGCGGGGATCACGAAAGCCTCGGGAACGTACCCTGGATCGGCGCTCATCACCCCATCCATCCCTGTCCACATCTCAATGATCTCAGCGTTCAAGGCAGCTCCGATCAGCGAGGCGCTCAAGTCACTTCCATTGCGCTGCAGAATCGTGATCGCTCCATCCTCTGAACGGGCTATCCCGCCGGCAACAATGGGGATCGTCTCACCTTTTCCCAATGTGCTGTCAATACTTTCGTAGCTTTTCTGAAAGTCCACCTGAAGCATCCCGTGCGGATTCATTCGAAGCAGGATTCCCGGATTATCCTCTATCCGAACGGCGAGCCCTTCCTTCTCCAGGTAGCGGCTTGCCAATATACAGCTGATCTGCGTCCCGAAGCTGAGCACAAGATCGAGGGTCCGCGGGGAGCACTCGCGAATCAGCTGGACTCCGTGCAGAATGTCCTCCAAATCGTTGAGCAGAATTTGAACAGCCGTGATCACCCCGGATTGATCCCGAGGGCTGAACAGAACACGAATGATCTCCAGAACCTGTTCCCGGAGATCGTTAATTCTGTCCAGATAGCTTCCGGAACCTTCTTCGGCCTGCACGGAGGCTTCCGCCAATAATTCTCGAACTCCATCCAGAGCAGACACTACCACGACCAAAGCGGCAGTTTTCTTTGCGGCCGCACCGGAGAGCAAACTCACTCCTGTACTGCCTGCCCGCTTTTCACCGGCAGTGGTCCCAGTCACCACCTTGGTTAGCATCTGAAAGGAATGGGCATCTTTCAGAGCTTGTTCCCCGAAGCTCAGGATCCTCATTTGGCAGCAATACTACCGATAATGCCCTAAAAAATCTATCCCAAATGTTGTTTCTATAAACCTCCTCTCTCTGAAAGTTCAGTCCAATCTCGTCAGCAGGCGGGCAACCCGCCTTCCCAACTGGACACAGTTCTTCCTGGCTCGATCATCCGGTGCACCGATGGCTACCGGACCGTAGTGATCCGCCGACGGATTTCCCTGCACAATCATGCCGTGAATCAGCATGGCCTTGAGGATATCCATGATCGTGGTCTCGTTACCCCCGCCGACCTGAGCCGAGGAGCTGAAGGCAGCCCCCACTTTCCCTTCTAGCTTGCTATGATACTTCACACTCTCGTCGATCAGCTTCTTGATCTGCCAGGTCATGGTGCCATAGTAAGTGGGAGAACCGATCAAGATTGCATCCACCTGCAGCAGATCCTCGATTGTCACCCGGTCCACCGGTCTGAGATCAATTTCGACACCTCCCTCCTCCTTGAGACCTTCGCATACCGCCTCCGCCATCCGCTTGGTGTTCCCGCTCTGGGAGTAATAGATGATCAGTGCCTTTTTCATGTTTCCTCCTCTCGCTGAATTATTCCTATTTTTACTGGATATGGCTCCGGATCATAACGACACGGTTGCCGTTTTGTACATCGGGATTATCTCTTAACATTCAAATCGGGCGCACACAAAAAAATAGTCCAGATCCCCTTCAAAGGGATCTGGACTTGAGAAAACCCTAGGTTCTACAAGCGCAGCGCTTAGAAGCTGCTCGGCCTGGTGATCTTGAAGTTGCCGAAGCTGGCGGCCAGGCTGTTGGTACGGACGGAAATGTAGTTTCCGCCGTGGATCGAGCCGCCTAAGCTGAACCGGTAGTAGAAGTTGGGAATCACTGGATCCCACACCTTGACCTCACCGGTATTGTAATTGACCCGAGCCTTCACCGGCAGGGCGTACATAGCCATTTTATCGAGGTTGATGTCTTTCAGCCGCTCCATCGGAAGCTCATATGCCGTAGCTCTGTGAACCATGTCCATAACCGAATGAGTCTTGCTGTAGTAAGCCTGACCATACACACCGGAGCCCCCGTAAGCCTTCGGATCGAAGGTCAGCCAGAGCAGGAAGGACTTACCGTTTCCCCAGCTTTTGCCTTTGGCAGCACTGTCGATGCCGATGTGGAATCCGAAGGCACCAAACATGTCCTGGCCACCGTCGATATATTTTACATCGAACTCATACTGCATGATGCCACTCTGGGGAAGCCGCATATAAGCCTGAGCCATCCCCGCCTTGGTGCTGCTCTGCACCAGCCGACCTCCCGCCATCTTCCAATCCCCATAGGCGGCGGTCCAGCCGTCCATGTTCTGGGAGAAGAGGAAGGCCGGGACGATCAAAAACAGAAGGCAGAGTAAAACGATTAGACGTTTCATTCCACTATTCCCCCTTAGACTATAAAATTTGTTGTCCTTGAGAAGGATACGATCCTTATGATAAATGCTATCATACCCTAGATCAAGCTTTTTTTTCAACTTTTGCTTCGAAGTATAGCCCGAGAAAGTAGGTTTCCCGAGACTTGTTGCGGGAGGCTTCCGGCTTGAAGGCACGGGCCCGGCGGAATAGAGACTTCATCTGCCGCAGCAGTTGTCCCTCTTCGCCGCCCTGAAACACCTTCACCACCAGATTTCCCCCCGGTTTGAGAGTATTTGCAGCAATCCCGAGCGCTCGCCGGGCAATTTCCAGAGAACCCTGAGTATCCACCAGGCCGCTGCCGCTGGTGCGAGGAGCTGCATCGCTTAAAACCAGATCATAAGGTCCAAGCTCCACCAATGTACCGGCAACTTCTGATGAAAAGATGTCCCCCTGGAGGAAGCGATACTTCGGGCCCGGCGGGGCCTTGATATTCGCCGGCTCCAGGTCGACTCCAACCAACGAACCTTTGCTCCCGAGCCTCTGCAAACAAAATAGACTCCAGCTTCCCGGAGCGGATCCAAGGTCTAGGACCTTCTGGCCCATCTTGAGCAGACCGAAGCGATCCTGAATCTCCTCAAGCTTGAACACCGAACGGGCTGGAAAATCTTTCAGTCGGGCCAGCTTGCTGTAGTAATCCTCTGTTCGTTTCATCACTACCTTGTACAAAGTTCACGATCAGATACACTCATTGCATGGATTCTATCCCTTTGCTCGAGCGATTGAAAGAGAAGATCGACGCCATCGAAGATCAGCTTCAGCAGGTCATTCCCAGGAAAGTTGAGGATGGATGGGCCGAGAAGCAATCCGGTTATGATCCCAAATCAATATCCTCTGAATTATGGCAGCGTATCAGCGAACCGGCTCGAGATCTGCTCAGCCGGGGGGGCAAACGCTGGCGACCATTGTTGATGCTTCTCTGTGCCGAAATGTACGGCGACTGGAAGCTCGCCCTGCCCTTGACGCCGATGGTGGAAATTGCCCACAACGGCAGCCTGATTGTGGACGATATCGAGGACGGTGCGATTCAGAGACGGGGCGGCGAGGCGGAACACATAAAGTTCGGCATGGATCTGGCTCTGAACGCCGGTAACCTGATGTATTTCCTTCCCGCCCGGGTGATCGATACCGCTTCCTTTTCGCAAGAACAGAAGCTGATTCTTCACCGCTACTATGTGGAAGATATGGTCAGGCTTCACTTTGGTCAGGGCCTCGATATCCTTTGGCATAGAGACCACGAGAACATCCCCAGCGAAGAACAGTATCGGGAAATGTGTCGTCTCAAGACCGGAGGCCTGTCGCGCCTGGCAGCCCGAGCCGCGGTAATCGCTGTCGGAGGAGAGAAACAAACCGCTGCCCGCCTTGGGAACGTAGCCGAAGATTTCGGCGCCTGTTTCCAGATTATCGACGACGTGAAAAACTTAAAGAAAGGAGTACCTGGAAAGCAACGGGGGGACGACATCATCGAAGGCAAGAAGAGCCTGCCGGTAATTCTCTATCTCAGTCGCTATCCCGAGGCCAAGTCGAAGATGCGGGCTTTTTTTCAGATCGCCGGAGGGGATGAATCTAAAGCAGCCTGGAACGCTGTGGAGGAACTGATCGCTCTAATAACCCCTTCCGGGTGCCTGGAGGAGGCGGAACAGCGGGCTTTCGCCCTTCTCCAAGAAACCAAAGGGCGTCTTCAGGAGATTGCTCCCGCATCACCAGCCCGGGACCAGCTGTTGGAGCTGGTCGATCTACTCATCACTGGTTGACGATTCGACCTCGAGATACGTACTTTCAAGGTATGAACGAGCTACCCTTTCACAGACGTCCCCTTGCCTACCGCTACTACAATGCCACCCTTACCTTGATCATCGTCAACGTCGGACTGTTTCTGATCAACATCGTGTTTCCGCGGACCACGGCATATTTGGCCCTTACGCCGTACCTGGTTGTACGGGAGAAAGCGGTCTGGCAAGTGCTGACCTACATGTTCGTCCATGGAGGTACCTGGCATATCCTCTTCAATATGCTGGCCTTGTTCATCTTTGGAACACCTCTGGAACGAAGATTGGGAAGCTCCGAGTTTCTCCTGTATTACTTCATTACGGGGGTCGGTGCCGGACTGGCCACTCTTGTGGTGAACTGGTATACCGGGCTGGCCGTCATTCCCGTGGTCGGCGCCTCGGGAGCCATCTACGGACTGCTGTTGGCCTATGCAACCCTCTACCCTGATGCCCGGCTGTTCATCTTCGGAATCCTGCCGCTGCGGGCTCCGATTGCGGTGCTGCTGTTCGCCGGATTGGCTCTGTTTTCCCAGTTGACTGGAACCCGCAACGGAGTAGCCCACCTGACCCATCTGGCCGGATTGGTATTCGGCTACCTATATTTCCTCATCCGAATGGGAATCAATCCATTTAAGGTGTTTTTCAGGCGTTACTAGTGTTGTGCCGATAGTAAGGTAGGATGCTCCGCAGACTCTATACCGTTCTCGTTCTTATCCTCCTATCAATATTCTGCCACGCCGACCAGGACCTGATCGCAATTCGTCTGTGGTGCGAGCTTGAACCCATGGTCCAGGAAAATGAGGAGTACCCCCTTTCCACGGAGGCTGCTCAAATGCGCGTTTTGGAGGAAGCTCGTGAGATCCTGTCAGGGATGATTTACGGCTTCCGCTTCAGCTACACCCCCGGCGACGAAACCCGCCAAATCAACGAGGAGTTCACCGCTACCCCGATCGCGGAGATCCTCTGGGGAGATCCCAATATGAGGATCACCGACGCCTACGTACGGGACAGCTTCCTGTTCGTCAAGGTGTACTACGATCTGGAGGACTTTCAGTCTGCCCGGCGCAGGGCTTGGGCCAGCAATTCCGTCGATTCAAGTTCCGGGGTGGGCGAGTACAGTGTGTTCATCGCTCCCAGCCCGGAAGGAAAACGCCGGGCTCTCAAGGAAGCCCTCAAGAACGCCATCCGGAATGCACTACGACCGGTGCATTTCAACAAGCCCCGCGAAGTGACCGGGGAGATGCTCATCTGGAGCGAGCCTCATACGATCATCCAATCCGGCACATACACCACCCAGCTGGATGTGAAGCTGCGGGTAAAAGAGATCCGTTCGTATAGCCTCTTCTGAGAAAAATCAGTATTGTTGCCCTATGAACATGAAAAGATTGCTGCTCCCGGCGCTTGCTCTGCTAGCCGTTGTCGCCTTGGTTCCTGCCCAGGAGGGACAGGAAGAGCAGGAGGAGCCGAATGAGCTCGTGGTTGTATATTCCCCCAAGACCCTCGTTCTGGATCCTCGACACATCTACACCACGATGGAGTCCGAGCTTTCCACGGGTATTTATGAAGGCTTACTGAGTTATCATCCTTTTTCTCTGGAGCCGATCCCGGCTGTAGCCTCGGAGTGGAAGATCAGTCCGGACAGGACCGTGTATACGTTCTATCTGCGGGAAAACGCCCGTTTCAGTAACGGCGATCCGGTGCGGGCTCAGGATTTTCTCGATTCCTGGCTGCGGGTCCTGGAACCGGGTGCCGGAGCCGAATACTCCTTTCTTTTCGACGTAATCAAGGGAGCTCGGGATTACCGCCTGGGACGGGAGGTCGAGGATTTGGGAATCCGGGTGATCTCCCCTACCCAGTTGGAAGTCGAGCTGGAACGGCCCGCCAGCCATTTTCTCAAGATTCTCTGTCACATGACCTTTGCTCCCGTTCACTCCTCCTACAGGGACAGGGAGGGATGGGACCGGGAACCCACCCTGATCGGCAATGGTCCTTTCTATATCCACGAACGCAGCCCCGCTGAGCTGGTTTTGAAGAAGAACCAGTTGTACTGGGATGCCGGACGAGTCGAGTTGGAGACCATACGAATCCGCTTCATGGCCGATCCCGAAGCCATCAGCCAGGCTTTCAACAGAGGTGAGGTGCACTGGGCCAACAATTGGGATACCCAACTGCTCCTCGACCGTACCAAAATCGTGTTCAATCCCCTCTTCGCCACCAGCTATTTTTTCTTCGTATGCAGTGAAGAACCCTGGAGCGACGAACGGGTTCGTCGGGCCCTAGCTCTCCTGACGCCGTGGGAACAGATCCGCAACGAGGAGGAGGTGCTTCTGCCAACGAGTCGTCTTATACCAGAGATTCCGGGGTATCCGGAAATCGAGGGTATTGAGGCCTCCAACCGCAGCGAGGCAATGCGATTACTCGAAGAAGCAGGTTATCCCGATGGGAAAGGTCTTCCGATCCTGACCTTCAAGTTACCCGGAGATTCGGAAAGCCAACGCATCGCCGAAATCATGGCAGAAGCCTGGAAACGGGATTTCGATTGGGAGGTAGACTTTCGTTCCTTTCCCTTCGACGTGTATCTGGATGAGGTCAAGAAGGGGGATTTCACAATCGGTTCAGCCACCTGGATCGGAGACTATGCCGATCCTTTGACCTTTCTCCAGATGTGGACCTCCGACAGCAATCTCAACGACGCCCGCTTTGCCGATCAAGAATTCGACGCCCTGATCGAGCAATCCTTCAGCCAAGAGGGACGAGAGCGATATGCGACCCTTGGGGAAAGCGAGGAAATGCTGTTGCAGAAGGCCGTAGTGCTGCCGACGAGTCATACCCCGGCGTTCAACCTGATCGACTTGGATCGGGTGGAAGGGTGGTTTCCTAATGTTCTCAACATCCACCCTTTGAAATACTTACGGTTCCGGGCTCTTCGTGTACCCCCCGGGGTGACGAAACTCTAGGTCTTTCCCGTACCCCGTTTCCCCGAGCGTCTTCGGGCGAGCCGTTCGAGCACACGCTGAATTCGTTCCCTGAAGAGAAATCCCAGCACGAACAACACAGCCGCTACAAACAGTATAGTCCCCGCCAAAATCCAGCGCCGGTCCGCGGCGGCGTCTCCCATCAGAGCACTGCCTAGAATTCCAGGAATCCTTCCCAAGGTAGAGAAAAGCAAGAAGTTATGGAGCTTCATAATTGAAAGTCCCGCCACGTAGCAGAGGATATCCTTGGGGATTCCTGGAATCAGAAAGAAGAGAAAGAAGGAAACTCTAGCCTTGGGGGAGTTGGCGATTCTCCGGGTACGTTCCACATTCTCCGGTTTGAACAGGGCGTTGACAAAAGGGACGCCAAGAACACGGGAGATCACGAAGTTGAAGGTTGCACCGAGGGTGATCCCGGCCAGAGACAGTAGCGTCCCTTTCCACAGACCAAAAAGATAACCTCCGGCCACTTGAGGTATCTCTCCAGGAATGAAGAAAACCATCACCTGAAAGGCCTGTACAGCCACGAAAACCAGTGGGGCAACCACCCCGGTACCGCGAATCCACTCCCGCAGCATCTGGGGCGAGCTGAACAGAGTCAGCAGCTGTCTGCGAAGCACAAATGCCACTACGAGCAGTGCCAGGAACAGACAGGGAAAAGCAAGCAGAGACAGTATTTTTCTGGCTCTCATGATGTTCTCGGGATGGTACTATGAATTCTGCTCCTTTGACTACGTGCCCCTTTTTTTGTATTATTTCCCCATAATGGCGACATCCTCTAAGAAATCTTCTCAAGGCAATAGTAAAATGAGCAGCAATAAAACCTCGAAAAAGGCAACCACCAAAGCCGGCTCCAAGAGCACGAAGAGCAGCTCTGCAGCAAAAGACAGCAAAAGCACGAGCAAAGGCTCAGCGAGCAAAAAGACCGCCGCAACCAAGACAGCGCCGCAAAAAAAATCGAGTCGAGCCTCCACCGCCTCCAAAGCAGCGAAATCCACAACTGCGGCCAAGAAAACAACCAGCACCGCCCGTAGACGAAAACTGAGGTACAAGAAGGATCAGGAGATCGTATATCCTCTGCAGGGAGTAGGCAAGATCCAATCGATCGAAGAGAGAACCTTCCGCAACACCAAGCTTCTGTACTACATCATCTACCTGGAAGTGTCGGACATGACGATCATGGTTCCGGTGGACAAAGCGAATGAACTGGGGATCCGGCCGATCGTGGACAAGCGCCAGGCGAACAAAGCCCTCAAACTGATTTCCGAAGATTATGAACCCGTACCGACGGACTGGAAAGCCCGGTATCAGAACAACCTCGATCTATTGAAAAAGGGAAGCGTGCTGGACATAGCTACGGTTGTGCGGGCTCTCTATCACCGCAGTAGGATCAAGGAGCTTCCGATCCTCGAACGGAAGCTGTACGACAGCGCTTTGAAATTACTGGTTGACGAAATTTCTTTCTCTCTGCAGAAGGACAAGGAAGAGGTGGAAGAGCTTGTTCTCAATAAAATGGAGGTGAATTGAGCTCTGCCGCGGCCATCATCACCGCCGCCGGGTCCAGTAAACGCTGGGCGGACAAGAAAAAAAAAGAGTACGTTCACCTCAAAGGCCGGCCGGTGCTGGTATGGGCGGTCCAGCCTTTCCTGGACATGGACCCTCCCCTGGAAATCGTGATCACCTTGCCGAGAGCGGACATCACCAAAGTAAAGGAGCTGCTCCAGCCCCTGGTCGACATCCATAGGATACGCTTCGTTTCCGGAGGGAACAGCCGTCAGGAATCCGTCCGTCTCGGGCTGGAGGCGCTGCAGGAGCGACCACCGGAGATCGTGCTCATCCACGACGGAGCCCGTCCCTGGATTGACGGCGCCCTCATCAACAGAGTCCTGGAAGGAACCCGGAGATGGGGCGCCTGCATCCCGGTGTTGGAGGCTTCCGAGGCACCCAAGAGGATCGGTCCTTCGGGACTGATCCTTGAAGACCTGCCCAGACAACAGTGCAAACTCGCCCAAACGCCCCAGGGGTTTATCTACCAACGAATTTTCATCGCTCATCAGCAGGCTCGAGAAAACCACCGCCTCTTTGTCGACGACGCCGGAGTGTACGCCGCATTCTGGTCTGCCGTGTTTACAGTTCCGGGAGAACGGGGAAACAGAAAGATTACCTTCAAGGAAGACCTGGACGGAATATGAGAATCGGTTTCGGTTACGACAGTCACAGATTGGTTCCGGGAAGAGCTCTCGTACTAGGGGGAGTGAACATCCCAAATACCCTCGGACCGGAAGCTCATTCGGACGGGGATGCCCTGATCCATGCCTTGATCGATGCTTTGCTCGGAGCATGCGCTCTCGGAGATATCGGGCAGCTGTTCCCTCCCGAGGATGAGCAGTACCGCAATATCTCCAGCCGCATCCTCCTAGTCCGAACACTCGAGGCAGTAACCAAAGCGGGATTTCAGCCGAGGAATGTTGATAGTACGATACTTCTCGACTCACCCCGTCTTGGACCCTATGTCGAGGAGATGCGAAGCAATCTCAGTGGCGATCTAAACATACACGGAGCCGCCGTCTCGGTGAAGGCAAAGACCAAGGAAGGGCTTGGTGAGACCGGGAAAGGTCGCGCTGTGGAGGCTTATGCCGTAGTCCTGGTGGAGGAACTTTGAGCTCACCGCCTGCTTCCGAACAGCCATTCGAGGAAATCATCGATACACTGCAGGAGTTCTTGAAAGGCTCCCGCCTTCCCTCGGTCTCGGAGGTGGCAGAGCGTAAGTCTGATCCCTTCCACATCCTGGTATCCACCATGATCTCCCTGCGCACCAAGGACGAGGTTACCACCGCCTCTTCGAAGCGGCTGTTGACCCGGGCTCCGGATCCGAAAAAACTAGCTAAGCTTTCCGAGACTGAGATCGCGAAGCTGATCTACCCGGCTGGTTTTTACAACACCAAGGCAAAAAACCTGAAATCTACGGCCAAAACCTTGGCGTCCCGCTACGACGGGCGGGTACCTGAGAACATGGAGAAATTACTCGAGCTGCCCGGGGTGGGACGAAAGACGGCTAATCTGGTGCGAAACCTGGGTTATGGGCTGGACGGGATCTGCGTGGACACTCACGTACACCGTATCTCCAATCGACTGGGCTGGGTACAGACAACTACCCCGGAACAGACCGAGAGTACGTTGGAGAAAGTCCTGCCGCAGAAGTACTGGATCCTGATCAATGAGCTTCTGGTTCGCTTTGGGCAGACCCTCTGCACTCCTGTCAGCCCGTTCTGCTCCCGTTGTCCGATTTATGAGCACTGCCCCCGAATTGGGGTCGGCCGCTCCCGGTAGAGGGATCTCGACCGGCACCGGTAACTCGTTGCTAGATAAACAAACGCCATGTTTTCATCCTGCGGGTTCAAGATAAAACGGCAGTATAGGTCAGAGAGGACAATCTTTAGTGCTAAAACTTATACCCGAAGGTACGCAGCATCTCTTTGCGGGCCTTCTTGTCCTCCGGACCTTCAACGCCCTTTGGCGCAAAACCGTCCACAACCCCGACGATGCCCCGTCCCTGATCGGTCTCTACGACCAGTACCTGAAGGGGATTGGACGTAGCACAGAAGATCCGGGCCACCTCCTGGCAGGCCTTGATCTGATTGAGTACGTTGATGGGAAAAGCTTTGCGCAGGATCAGGTAGAAACTGTGGCCCGCTGCCACCTGGCGTGCGCATTCGGCAGCCTGCCCAATAAGCTTCTCATCGTTTCCCTCCGTCCTGATCAGACAGGGACCGGAGGCTTCGCAGAAGGCCAGTCCATACTCGACTCCCGGAACCGAAGAGTTCATGATTTCGGCAACATCTTCCACAGTCTTGATGAAGTGGGATTGACCGACGATGATGTTGCAACCTTCCGCCCACTTCAGGCTCACCCCTTGAACCTCTAAAGCCATGACTATCTCCCTTCGCTTTCCCTTTCAAGAATGGCATCCAGCTCTATTTCCCCTGCCGCGGTGGGCTGCTGGATCCCCCAATTCTCCAATACAGCCGGATGTATCTCTCCAACCACTCCGATTCTTCTGCCTTTGTAGAGCACCGCCCCGATCCTTCCAGGAACGAAGCGGGGATCCTCCACCGGCTCCAGATCATACTCCCGGGACAGGTAAAAAAACACGGCGGAGAGGTGGGAGTTCACGTCGTTGAAACTCGCCTCCCTGTCGCAGAAGAGGAAGCTTAAACAGGTCACGGTTCGGGAGCCGTAGTTTTCCTCATCGTCGAGATAGGCCACCTTTCCGACCTCGAAGATTCGATGGGGGTACACGGCGTTTGAGGAAACCGACTCGGAGTTCAGCAGGTTCGGCAGCTGGGAGTTGCGCAGCAATTCGTAGCTTTCGCTCATCGGATTGGCGATTTCAATTACTTTTTCGCCATTCATATTCATCCGCTCCACGAAATCCCGACGGGATCCGAGGTAGTTGTAGATCATCTCCTGGTATCCCTGGCCGACCAGGATTTCCCTCACCTGACGACTGAAAATTTCGATCTCCGACAGCCTTCCCACCGTGAAGTCGTCCGGCCATACCGGCTCGAAAGTGTCCATGCCCCGACCGATCATGACCTCCTCGATCAGGTCCACGGGATGGAGAAAGTCGTTACGGTACGGCGGCGGGCTCACCGTAAGGATGTTGCCCGAACGGGTGACCGGATTGCCCAACCTGTGGATGCAGTCCTCCGCCTCTTCGGCGGAGATCTCTTCGCCCAACAGACGGGATGCTTCAGATACTTCCAAGGAGACGGGTTTCTGGAAGTAGTAGGGGGTGACCAGCTCACGCCCGTAGGCAGTGCCGAAGGGATAGACAATCCGAACCGGCAAAATTTCATAACCCAAGTCGGCGAAATCGCAGGCTACGATCGAACAAGCCACCAGCAAACTGTCCAGATCCGGACCGGTCAACTCAATGAAGTGGTGGGAATCCCCGACTTCAACCGCTCCCAGGTGGGCGCTGTTGATGATCGGGGGAAAGCTCAAAGTTTGTCCCTGATCATCCTCAAGGTAGGGAAAACGATAGAAGTTTTCCACGATCCAACCGAACTCCACCCCTTTGGGATGATCCGTCAATATTTCACGAAGGGACATCTCCCAGCTGAAATCCAACGGGATAAACCGGGTCTTTTCCGGATCCGCCGCTCGGTAGTGCACTGGAAATTTCATCAAATCCGCCCGATACACCCCCATGGCAATGGTGCTTCGCTTGCGGCCGTAGTTCCAGCACAGCTTCTCCTGGGAATTGATCATGTCTACCAGGATCGGTTCGGTCACCGATACCCCCCGGGCGATGAAGGCGGCGATATACGGGCGGATATCTCTCAAATCCTTGTCCACCTGGATGATCCGATCGCCGGTCTGTTGAATGCTTCCCTCTTTGGACAGGAAGGCATACTCTGGGATTTTTCCGTCCTGGTATACGCGCAGCTGACGGACCAGGCCGGGCCCGGACCAAAGATCCGGCCTGTTGGTGTCGTTGAGCTCGATTTTGAGGCTATTCTCCTCCGGCTGCCAGTCGTCTATCTCCGCCTTGGCCACTGTGAGAAGCTCGGCTAACTCTTCACGGCTGGGCCTGTTTCCGAGCATTTCGAAGAAGGCCTTTTCCTGCAACTCGATCTTCGGCATCGCTTATCTCCTTCTCCGCAGGCGTACCTGTTCGATATCCGCAGTAAACAGATCCCGAAGGTCGTTTAGGCCCAGGGCAACCAGAGCCATACGATCGATGCCCAGACCCCACGCCAAGACGGGTACCTCAATTCCGAGGGGTTTAGTCACTTCGGGACGAAAAACACCCGATCCGCCCAACTCGAACCACCCTAATTCGGGATGGCGGATGTGGATCTCCACGGAAGGTTCGGTAAAGGGGAAATACCCCGGGACGAACTTGAACTCCTTGGCTCCCGCCACCTCCACGGCGAACATCTTGAGCAGACCTAACAGGGTCCTCAAATTGACACTCTCCCCGAGGGCTATGCCTTCGGTCTGATAGAAGTCTGCCAGATGGGTGGCGTCGACCTTGTCGTAGCGGAAGCAGCGCACCACGCCGAAGTAACGTCCCGGCACCTTAGCCCGCGGCAGGGCTTTGGCGGACAGCACCGTTCCCTGACTGCGCAGGATCATCCGCCTGGTAAAATCTCTGTCAAAGGGATATCGCCAACCCAGACTACCCGTTTTCCAGCCGTTCTCATGACAGGCGGCGACCTGGTCGATGTAGGGCTGTTCAATCGCCTTGGCGTGAGTCGGATTTTTCACGTAGTAGACATCGTGGATGTCCCTAGCGGCATGGAACTGAGGCATAAACAGGGCATCGCAGTTCCAGAACTCCGTTTCCAGAAGGGGCCCGTCGAACTCTTCAAAACCCAGGGCGTTCAGCTTGTCCTTCAGGTCTTCCAGAAACTCCACGTAGGGATTTTTCCGTCCCAGCAGCACCCGCAGAGGGGGCGTATTGATATTGTAGCTGCGGAAGGTCGCCCTCTTCCACGTACCGCCGCGCAGTAGCTCGGGAGTGATCTGTCCTATCTCTTCGCCGGTCATTCCCAGCCGGCGGAGCTCCTTGGCCGCCTTCAGTCCCGCCAGGGTCAGCCGGTAGCTGACTTGCTCCCGTTCCACCGCCCGAAACATCCCCCGGTCGGCGCCTCGTTTCCGGCTCAAGGAGCGAATCAGTGTCTTCTGCGCTTCGGATAGATCTTGTTCCGCAACGGTCTCCAGGTCATCGAAAAGCTCGAATAGCTCCTGCGTGTTCTCAGCACCACTCTGAGCTGACTCTACCTTGAGGATCACCTGCTTGGCTTCGTTCATAGCCAACAGCCCGGCCTTGGCCAGGGCACCAAAGGCCGAACCTACGTCTTTATTCTCCAAACCGAGCTTGTTCGCGATCTCCGGAAGGGTCAGCGAACCTTGCTTGCAGACAAGTTCCATCACCCGTTCTTCCGGAGTACCCCGCTCCTTGTACTCCCGGCCCAGATCGGTAATCGAATATTCGGTGCTCTTCCTCCTCTCGGTTTCCTCGATCAACTGCTTGGCCGTGAGCCAAGAGAAGGCCTGGTTGCTCTGCCCCGGTTTATATCCCAGTTCCTCCTGCACGCGCTCCGGGGTGACCGGTTCGTCTTTCCCGAAATGAAGCAACACGCGAATCTCAAGAGGATGAAGTTCTTTAATCAGCTGTTCACGTTCCATTAGTAACCCAGATCACAATCTTCGATAATTAACAAAGGGAAGATTTTGATGTCCTCTGCCCGTGAGACTCGCACGGGCATCGTAATAGAACTAAAGATTTGCTATACCCTTGTCAAGACCTACAGCTTGAGCTCTTTTTCGAAACGGGGAATCGCCTGGTCGAGAAACTCAATTCTCTTTTCCGCCAGCTTTCGGCTCCTGGGAAAATAGAACCGATCCGCGTATCCTCGCCAGCGTTTCAGTAGATCGATCACTTCTCCCATGGTTTTGAGATGATGCCAGAAAAACGAACCAATCGACAATCTGACGAGGCCCACCGCACCGACGGTTTCCAGGAGATTGGCATCATGAAGGAGCTTACCCTCGACAGGGATCTCTTCGGCCTCTTGCCCTGGCATGTGGTGCAGAATGGCTTCATACACGGCATCGATCTTGCCCGGGGTGAAGCCGGTCTCCCCGAGAATCGCCCTGGCTTTCTCCGCTGAACTCGCCGGATGTCCCGTGCTCATCTCTATGTCGTGGAGAAAACAAGCGGCGTGCAGCACTTCATCGTCGTACTCCATCCCTTCGCCGATCTTGCGGGCCAGCTGGTAGATGCGGTAGGAGTGCTCGTATCCGGAAGCCAGACGTCCCGCGGTCAAGTCTTTCGCATATTGTTGAATCAGCTTTCTCATAGATTGTTCCCCTGCTCATTGTAAGAAATTCGGGAAGCACTTGGCAACTTTCTCAATGATTGAACCTTGAACCGTGGATTAGGCCGTGCGGGTGCGCCTCCGAACTCGAGGGAAAAGAACTCAACTCCGCCGATCAAAGAAGAAGGGGAAGTTCCCTCCCCGCCTCGACGGCCTGTTCTGCGGACAAACAGATCTGGATGAGTCGCCGTTCGGCCTCCGCCGAGTAGAAACTTTCTCCCCGTTCCATCTTCTCGACGGTACGCCGCATCAGCTCCTGGAGCTCGAAGCGTTCTCCCGAGGGAACAGAAATCGGTACTTGTTGGGGATTATCTTCCCCCTTCTTCTGCAGAAAAACGCTGAAGGCGGGTCTGTCGGTGCGGTCCAACGCTCCGGACCAGAGAGATCGGATCGACCCTTCCGTACCGGCAATCTCCATGACCAGGTGATGCTCGAAGCCGGATAGGCTCTGGGTAACCACGGCGTACTGGCCCTTGTCGAAGCGCACCACACTGGTGAAGTTGTCGTACATTCCCCGCTGCTTCTCCTTGGAGGTACCAAAAGCGGTTATCGACTCCGGAGATCCGTAACCTTCAAAGTACCACAGGATCAGATCGTAGAAATGAATAGGCTCCTCGAGGATCCATGAGCCCACCCGTTTCTCCTGATAACGCCAGCCCCCCGCCCCTGTCCGATAGGGGAAACGAAACAGGCTTACGTTGGCATACCGGGGTTCGCCGAGCTGCCCGCTTTCGATGACTGACTTGACCGCTCCCCACTGCTCGGATACGCGGAACTCATGGACCATACTCACCACTTTGCCGCTGGCCTCTTTGGCTTCGATCAGGCGGTCGCAGGCCTCCACGCTTGCGGCCATCGGTTTTTCCATGAGAACATGCTTGCCCGCCTCAAGCGCTTCGATGCCGATCTTCACGTGCAGGTCCGTGGGTACTACGACGTCCACCGCCTCGATATCGCCGCGCCCCAGGAGCTCCCGATAGTCGGTTAAGACATCGACTCCCGGATTGTCCACCCTTGCCCGTTCAGCCGTCTCCTCGCTCCTGCAGGCAATGGCTTTTAAATCAACCTCCGCCAAACCCCGCAGGGACTCGGCGTGCAGCTTGCCCCAGGCACCGTAACCGATCTGTCCGAAGCGCAAGATCTCTTTCCTCCTTCGACCTAGTTTCCGAACACCAGCCGGGGCAGAAACAGGGAGATCTCCGGGAAGAGCACAAGGATAACCAGAACGATTACATAGGTCAGGATGAAGGGTAGCACGGACTTGGAGATATCTTCGAGAGAAATCTTGGCGATCTTCATTCCCACGAACAGATTGGCCCCGAAGGGGGGAGTCAGAAAGCCTATCTCCGCTGTGACCACAAACAGCACTCCAAAATGGATGGGATTCACACCCAGCCGGGTGACCACCGGGAGGAAGATGGGCGTCAGGACGATGATCTGGGAGAAGGTCTCCGCCCAAGTCCCAATGAAGATCATGAAGGCCATAATGATCAACAGAATCACCACACCGTTTTCCGATACACCGGCGATTCCCCGGCCTAGAGCCTGGGGAATTCCCTCGATCGTAAGCAGCCGAGCAAACACAAAACCGGCGGCCACGAGGATGATCAGAGTTCCCGACAGCCTGAGGGTGTTCACCAGTGCCCCGTAGATGTCTTTTAGCTTCATCTTACGGGTGATGAACAGTCCGACCACCAGGGTGTAGAAGATCGTAACCTCCGCGGCCTCCAGGGGCGTGAACAGCCCGGCATAAATCCCGCCGAGAAGGAGTACGATAGCAAAGAGGGCCCACTTGGCGTCCCATAGAGTCTTCAAAGCTTTCAGCACCGTCATCTTCTCGTAGGTCCGTTCCTCCTCCTGCCCGAGGGTGGAGTACCTGGGAAACCATTTCAATAGTATCGCTGAAGTCAGGGACAGGGCTCCGGCCATGATCAGACCGGGGATCACCCCTGCCAGAAACAGAGCGGCGATGGACTGCCCGGCGATGATGCCGTACATCAGAAAGGGATTGCTCGGCGGGATAAGAATTCCTAAAGCCCCTCCGCTGGAGGCTACCGCTCCGGCGAATTTGCGGGTGTATTTAGCCCCGATCATAGCCGGGACCATCAGACCCCCGATTGTCGCAACTGTGGCCGGCCCGGAACCGGTCACCGCGGCAAACACGGCACAGCTGGCAATAGTGATCACAGCTAGTCCGGAACGGAAGGAGGCCATAAAGCGCTTGACCATGGTAACCAGCTCCTCGGTGATGCCGGCCTTTTCAAACAAACTGGCAACCATGAGAAAGCCGGTGACCGCGATCAGGGGATACTGATCCACTCCCGAGTACAGCGTCCGCACCAAAATGTGCATGTTGACCCCAGAAGTGTAGAAGAAAATCAGAGCGGTTAAGCCGAGACAGACGTAAATGGGAAGACCGGTAACCAGGAGTCCAACCAAGACCAATGCCAGTGCCATACCAACCTCACCTTTCTGTCACCGCTTCCTCGGGTGGCACATTGAGCTCCGGCTGACCTTTGCGCTGGATGTATCCCTGAATCAGTCTCAACGTCAACATGGCAAACCCAACCGGGATGATCAGGAAGATATAGTGCAGAGGGATCCTCAAGACCGCACTCTCGCCGAGAAAGCGCTGCATATTCTGATACACCCTGAGGGAAATGACGATGATGATGATGTTGAAGCCGGCCCAGATGATATCGGTGATCAGCTGCATGATCTTCTGTCCCGTCTTTGGCAGCATGTTGACCAGGAAGGTGATGCGGATGTGGTCCTTCGATTTCATCCCGAAACTGGCGCCGAGGTAGACGACCAGTACGTACAGGATCCTGGATATCTCCTCCTGCCAGGGCATCCCGCTCTTCAGGGTAAGCCGCAGGGATACGCCGGCAAAGACCAGGGTAACCACAGCGGCCAGCACGATAACTCCGATGATTTCTTCAAACTTGTCATCGATGAATCTGATGACTTTCATGTATGCCGAGGAGCTCTTAGCCCCCATGGTATCCTCCCATCCTTCCTACTATGACGCCCCTTCTGAGCTTCAAATGCACAGAAGGGAAAGCACAAAAAGACACTCCCGGTCAGGCCATATCGACCGACCGGGAGTGCACAGGTAATGCAAAATGAACTAGGTGATCACTCTGCCGCGGCAAAGATCTTGTTCACAATCTCTTTGCCGAGGGCTTCATCCCCGCCGCCGATGTCGCCGTAGAATTTATCCCACGAGGTTCTGGCCTTCTCGGCCCAGACTTCATAGTCCTTGGGACGGCCGAGGAACTGCACGCCCTGTTCTCTCTTGGAGACCTCTACGGCTTCCTCGAGGATACCGGCGGAACGGGCATCTACACGGGGGATGCTGTCCTTGGCGGCCCGGTCCACGGCTTCCTGCAGATCAGGGGGCAGCCTCTCGTAGAAATCCTGACTCATCACTGCCACGGAAACCTGCAGAATGTGATCGTCGTTGGTGATGTAGTCAACGACCTCGTTCATACGCGCGGAGATCAGCACCGAGTCATCGACTTCGATGGCGTCGATGACACCGAGCTGCAGGGCGTTGAATACCTCGGACCACTCCACTGGGGTCGGACTGACACCCCAGGATTTCACCATCTCGATCATCACCGGGCTGGGAGGAACGCGGAACTTCAGCTTTTTCAGATCGTCCAGCGTGTATACGGGTTTGGTGGACATGACGTGGCGGTAGCCGGAATCCCAGAGGGTGATCAGGCGCATGTTGGCCCGTTCGACCAGGTAGTCGTTGAACTCGTCCCAGAGGGCGGCTCGAGCTTTGCGGAAGTTCTCATTATTCTCGAACATATAGGGAAGAAGGAAGGCGCGGAAGCGGGGCGCGTACTGGGTGATCAGGTTGAGGCTGGTCACCAGAACTTCCTGAGCCCCGGAGACGACCAGGTCCGCCATCTCCGCATCGCTTCCCAGCTGGCCTGAAGGGTAGATTTCGGCCTGGATGCGGCCGCCTGAATATTCCTCCACCAACTCCTCAAAGATCATTCCGGTGACGTGGAGCGCCGAGTTATCCGCCGGAATATTGGCATGACCTATCTTGATCTTGTAGACCTCTTCGGCTCCCTCTTCTTGGGTCCCCCCGGCCCACAAGCCCTGAACTCCCATCAGGAGCAGCAGCACAGACAGCAGAGCGACAATGGTTTTCTGTTTTTTCATTGAAATCCTCCTAACATCCAGCCGGCTTTTCTTTCTTAAAGAGAAAAATCAATTATAACATACCTGTCCGGACTGTCAAGGATCTCTAGTCAACTTTTTTACAACAAGTAATTAATTACCTTTCTACAGCCCCGACAACAAAACGGTACTGCCGCTGATCGGCCTGCAGCGTAGAATCGAGACCGGTTTCCCCGAAGGACGGTAGTACTGATCCTCCAGAACGCTGGAAACCGCTGGTGCGACCCGGTCGTGAACCATCAACATCATACATCCTCCCAGACCCGCCCCCGCCAGCTGAGCGCCAAGGACACCATCAACAGAGAGAGAAATGTCCACCATCCTGTCGATCTCGGGTATGCTGCAATGGTAGGATCCGGGCTGCCACTGGAGCTGAGCCCGCAACACCCGCTGCGGGTCCCCGCTATCCAAGTCATCGATCAGACCAAGCAGATAGCTGTTGTCTGTGGGCGAGGAGCAGGGAACCGTTTCTCCGTCCGGGGAAAGACGAACGACCCGATCCCCGTCGTGGGAGACATTCATCAACCGTCCAATCTCCTCTAGACTGTTTGCTTTCAAGGCATCCGCAAAATACCGGCTCCGCTCACACTCGGCCAACCCGTACAGCACAACTCCCCGAATGGGATACACTCCGTCTTCCGGTGCTTTGTGGCTATCGAACAGAGGCTCCAGTTGATCCGCAGGAAGGAGCTCCGTCAATTCTTCCCGGGTCATCTTCTCCGGAAGGTGGAGAAGGATCTTGTAGATCCAGCTCAGAGGAACCGTGAGGTGTCGTGTGTTGACATCCCGGAGGTGCTGAATCAACGGCGCATACTGGGGAAAAAATTTCTTGATCAGCAGAGTTCCGATCCGGTAACAGGCCACGCGGTGGTTGAACTGATCCTTGGCGTTCGTGGTTTTTTGTGCCTTGACTCCGGAGTCGCACACCAACAGGGCGTAGTCTTGGGGGAAGGGAACGATATCTTCGACAGCGAATTCAAAAAAGGTGACCTTAACCACTCTTCCTCTCTGCCCGTACTTGATCGCCGCGTGATCGGCGCTGCCTCCCCGGGTTCCAACGAACCACTCTCCCTGGCCGCAGAGATCCACAAACTGAGAGGGAAAGGTGTTCAGCCGATTTACAGCGACCATGGCTTCGGCGGTGGCCACGACCAGAGCCGAGGAGGAACTCAGGCCCGCAGCGATGGGAATGTTACCGCTGACCACCATGTCCATTCCGCAGAGTCTCTGGGCGGCGAATTTCTTCTGCAGACGCAGGGCCGCCGCTTTGACGTACTGGGACCAATCCCCCCCAGCGCTCAGGACCAGATGGGATACCTTTTCGCTGTTGATCAGGGAGATCCAATCATCCCAGGGCAATTCCGCCACCAACTCTCCGATGGAAAACGCCCTGTCGGGAAAACGTTCCCGCTCCAGATTGTAAAGACAAACCCTGTCATCCTGCCGGGGGCGAACTGCGATGATTGTCTCGTAGCCAATAGTCATCAGGTTGCAGTTCCCACCTTGATGATCCACGTGACGACCCATCAGGTTGACCCGCCCAGGCGAACGGACCAGCAGCACCCTTTCTTGCCCGCCGATCACGGCGGCGGAATACTCCAACAGACGGATATAGGCCTGGCTACGCCCGCCAAGCAGCTCCTCATCCTGACCGTACAGATTTTCCAGCTCTCTTCGAAGCTCAGCAGCGCTGTTCCTGCCCGCCAGTGTATCCCGGAAGGCGACTAACCATTCGGAGATCCGCCGAAAATGAGCTCCTTCGGGCAGCGTTGGAACCATCTGCTGTTTCTTCCTGGCTTGCACATAGGCTTCGATCTCGAGGAGCTCGGCGGGATCGTTGAAGGCCATAACGGCATGCTCATCCTCAATCGCCAGCGCTCTGACCGTAAAGGCACTGCCATCTGTCTTTCGCGACTGGGTCAGAATGGTGATCATATCCGGCAGATACTCCTCCCCTTGAGCATTGTTGCGGTCAAGACGCTCCAAGACGAACTCCAGGGCCTGCGTCTTCACAAGATACACCGAGCTGTTGTACAGCCGGGCGTTCTCCACCTGTTCGGGGCTTAAGCTGAAGGGCTGGCCCTTTCGATCGACAAAGGTGAAGCGGGTCAACTTTTCAGGAATCAGGGTCAGAGCTTCTTTCCATTCGGGTGTCCTCTTCTCTTTAATCAATACCTCCCACAGATCTCCAAAGGCTTTTGCCGCTTTGTCATCGCTGAACAGCTCTCGAATCCGCTTGATCATCCCTTCCCGGGAAAAGGCTTTGCCTTTCTCCGCTTGCAAGCGGAACTCCCTGTAGATCTGCCGTTGCCGGATGTCTGCTGCCTCCACATCTGCCAATACCGACCCGTCCGGGTGGAGCAAAATCCTGCCCAGATTGGAGGGCCGCCGCCGCGGCAGAGCCAGGAAGGCCAGATCGCAGTCCTGGCTGTAGAACAGATCGAAGAACTGCTCCAGAACCTGAGGTTCGATCAATCGATCCCCCGCGACGATTAGTACCTCCGCCTGGTCGTTCAGCGCCCTGAGAACCTTGGCCCCCTGCCGTGCGGCGTGGGCCGTGCCCAACTGCTCGGCCTGATAGGCGTAAATGACGTTCTCCGCCGCCACGGTGTCCATGACCTGCTCGGCCATGGCGCCGACCACGATGATGTGATAGGAAATACCGCAGGCATTGTAGGTCTCCAGACTTCTGTTGATGGCGGCTTTCCCGTCGATGGGAAAGCAAACCTTGTGGAGATTGGCAGACTGCATGCGGGTTCCCTTTCCCGCAGCCAGAATGATCGAATACTTCGGAGCCCGCACTAGGACTTCTCCTCGCTTGCTTTCGAGTCGGAGGAGTAGAGCTTCAGGATTCTCAGAGCATTCTCCCCCGTGATTTTAGTGAACACCTGGGGGGTGATCTGATTCTCTTCACGCAGCTTACGCAGATAGCCCAGATGGGGCATCCTGCCATCCGAATCGCCGAAGCACACATCGGTGCCGAACAATATTTTGTCTTGAAATTCCGTGAGAAAGTCCACACCAAAAGCCTTGTCACGGCTGATGGCGTTGAAGCCGCTGTTGGCAGATATGTCGGCGTACAGATTCGGATAGCTTCGCAGCAGACGGCTGAGACTTCCTTCCTTCTGAATCGGTCCTGTCGGATAGATGAACTTCTTCTCCGCTGTGATGTTCCCTTCGATCTCCGCCCAAAAGCCCGGAGCATGCCCGATCACCGTAGTATCGGGAACCGCCTGCAACAGTCTCTCCAGACGGGGAAGACCGACTTCGTCATACAGCCCGTACACGCCTCTGCCGGGACCGGTACAGTGAAACAGCACGGGAAGGTCGAAATCACCGCATTGGCGGAAAAGACGGATCACCCTCGGATCATCTACCGCAATATTCGCGGTGATTTCCCCGATGCCTACACAACCCAACTCCCGGAAACGGGTGAGGATCCAGGAGAAATCAGTCTCCGGCGGATTCTCGACCTGATGAGGCTCGAGATTTCCGAGGCAACCCATCCGGGGGTCGAGATTTCCAAAGGGAATGATCCGATCCTGATACCCCCGGGCCGCTTTTAACTGGCCGATGATATCCACCTGCGGTGAAAAGAGGAAGGGGGCTTTCAGGCTTTCCGGAGACACTCCCGACGGGAGTACCACCGCCTTGTCGATTCCCTCTTCGTCCAATCGCTCGATCAGTCTCTCCCAGGTAACCGGAAGGCGGTCCATCCTCTCGGGGGTACGGTGATCCCCAACGTGGGTGTGAAAATCAATAATCATAGTTTACTCTCCTTCATCTGAAAAAAGGGAAACAACTCTGGAATATCATCTTTTACAAAACCGGCCCCGTACTCGCAACCTTCAAAGGCTTCGGCGTAGCGTACAGCCCGCCCCTTCTGTTCGCCGTACAGTTCGATCAGCATCTGCCGATACTCTTTCGCCACCTTTTCAAAATACGGGAGGCGCCAGGAGGCCAACCATATCTTGCGCTGCTCCGGGTCGACAGGCACCTGATCGGTGATTCCCTGGTTAAAGGGAAGCCACTCGTAAAACTGTGATTCATGACAGTGCATCATCTCCACCTTTTTCTCGATCACCTCGTCGATCCCGACGACCACATCGGGCTGAAAAGGAATGGGTTTGCGAAACCAGTCATGCATATAGCAGATCTTGGGTGTTCGGGACAGGATATCCGTCAGAGCCATCATGTTGGGCACCGTAACGATATAGGAGGCGTCCTGGACCAGCTGAGAGGTGTAGCGGTGATCGGGATGGTAGTCATTCGGCCGGTGAGTGATAATCAGATCCGGACCGTATTCCCGGATAATCCGGATGATCGACTTTCGATTGGCCACCGAAGGCTCCAACTCACCATTATGGAGGTCAAAAACTTCGTACTCCACCAGACCGGCCACCCGGGCCGCCGCCTGAGCTTCTCCGTACCGCCGACGGGCCAGTTCGATTCCCCCGATTTCATGATGCCCCGTGTCGCCGTTGGTAGTACTCAAGAACTTGACTTCGTGCCCCTGGGCGATGTATTTCAACGCCAACCCGCCACAGCGTACATCCGCATCGTCGGGATGAGCTCCGATGACCAGGACCTTCAATTTGCCTTCACTAGTCGGCATTTCATCCTCCCTTGATCTGGCTCACACTCGATCCATGAGTATAATAGAGAACTCTCGAGAAATACTACAGAAGGATGAATCGCCTAGGTTTGCTGAATCCGTTCCAGGGACTTAATCAGGTGCATGAACGCCCGGGTGATGTGGTAGGGATCCTTGACCGGAAGGGCCACCACCTTGTCCTCCGGCCTTCCCTGTCGGTCCCGGATCTGGATCCACTCGCCGATACCTTTATCCGGGTTGGGAAAAGTCTTGAACACATAGTCATGGAACTTCCAATAAGTGTCCATGAACCATGAGTCTCGCGTGTGCTCGTAGGCCAAAATCAACGCGTACAGAGCCTCGGAATGGACCCACCAGAGCTTGTTGCTCCAGTTCTCGATCAGCTCCACGATCATGTGATCGTTCTTGTTCCGCTCGGCAACGATCCCCCTGGGCTTGCCGCCGTCGATGTGCAGGAACTGGGGCAGGCCGCCGTACTCCTCGTCCCAACCCTTGCTGGTTTTCCAGCGCACGATCTCCGCGGCGGTGTCAAGGGCTTCCCGATTTTGATCCTTGGCGGCGAAATGCATCAGGAACCAGGCATCCTCCAGAGCGTGTCCCGGATTGAAGTAGCTGCCCAGCATTTCGTCGTAGGCGGGCTGGCTGTCTTCCTTTACAGCCTCGAGCAGCACCTGCCGATCCTCTTTGACAAAAACGGTCAGAGTCTCCTGCATCGAATCCCGGGCGATATTCTCAAGCCGCTCGGCGGAAGGGTGGTTGAAAAAACGAGCGATGTCCGCCAGTTCCTGAGCCGTCTCCAGAATGATCATCGACTTGCCGTGGGGTTTGAAGCCCACCGGCTTGTTATGCGGAAAGGACTTGAAAAACCCGCTGGACACCCTCTCCCAAACCGAGTCGAAGAGGTTGAGAGTAAAATCAAAATATTCCCGGCTGTTCGCAGCTCGGGAGAACTCCCCCATTCCATAGATGAGAAATTCATCCGCCGAGATTCCCAGGTCGTATTCATCCCCCGGAGCTGGCTCCTTGATCGAACCATCCCGGTTGGTAAGAATCGGATTCCCCGTTTCATCCAGCACCCAGGCGCAGTTCCCATTGGGCAGCAGGGCATGCTCTTTGAGGAAGCGGGCGCCCTTCTCAGCCGCCTCTCTTATCTCCCGCAAATTTTCTTCGCTCGTGTAGCCTTGGAAGGCGTAGACCAAACGCGAGAGCATCCACAGGAAGCGGCCCTGAGACCAGATATACTTGTGCTTCGATTTCAGGACATCTCCTGTGTTGTTGAAGCAGGTAAAGAACCCGCCATTTTCGTGATCGATGCCGAAGCGCGTCCAGAAGGATATCAGGGTGTTAAACAGATGATCGATATAAAAATCTTTCAACTCGCCCAGGTTCATCGTTTTCATTGATTTTCCTCCTTAGCGACGCTCAACCTTTGATAGAACCGATCATAATGCCGCTGGTAAAGTATTTTTGAATGAACGGATAGATCACTAGAATGGGGATCATGGCCACGATGGTAATGGCTGCCTGGATTCCCTGCGGCCCGGCCTGGGTCATCATGGCGGATTGCTCGAAGGGCAACTGATCCTCGAGCATATGCTGGGTCAGAATATCCCTCAAGACCACCTGGATCGTGTACTTCGATGGGTGGGTCAGAAAGAAAACAGCGGGCATGAAGATGTTCCAGTTGAAGATCAGGTAGAACAGTCCGATCGCCGCGATCACCGGTTTGGACAGCGGGACAAAGATTCGAAAGAGAATCGTCAACTCACCGGCCCCGTCGATGAAGGCGGATTCTTCCAGGCTGTCCGGTATGGTCTGGAAGTAGTTCTTGATGATGATCATGTTGAAGGTGGTGATGGCGTAGGGCCAGATCAGAGCCCACAGGGAGTTGATCAGGCCGAGCTTCTTGACCAGGAGATAGAAGGGAATGATCCCCACCGGGAACAGCATGGTAAAAACCGCGACCAGGGTAAATACGGTGCGGAGGGGCAGGCGTTTTCGGGAAAGGGGGTAGGCGATCATGAAGCTCATAAACAGGTTCACCGTGGTCCCCACCACGGCGACGAAGAAGCTGTTCTTGAAGCCCGAGACGATGCCTCTGGCTTGAAAGATCTTGACAAAAGTATTGAGGGTGACCTTCACCGGCCACAGCCAGACCTGACCCTGCTGGATGTAGAACTCCGGGCTGAAGGAGCGGGCGAATACATTCAAGAAGGGAAAAACGCAGATCGCGGCAAAGACGAACAGAAAGACATAAACGAAGACAACGAAGATCTTCTCCGAGGGTTTGTAATTCTTGAATCTGAGCATCGGCATCGCTGTCCCCCTTACCAGAGCCCGTGTTCGGTCAGCTTCTTCAGCACTGTATTCGAACCGATAACCAGGACGAACCCGATGACCGATTTGAACAGACCTATGGCCGTGGTATAGGCGAAACGCCCACCCAGAATACCCTGGCGGTAGTTGAAGGTCTCGATGACGTCCCCCACATCGTAGACCATGGGGCTGTATAGGATGTAGACTTGCTCGAAGCCGACGGTGAGCAGCTGTCCCAGCCGGAGGATGAATAGAATGGTGATGACCGAGGCGATTCCCGGCAACGTGACGTTCCAGATCCTCTGGAACAGGTTGGCTCCGTCGCAGATCGCCGCCTCGTAGGACTCCTGGTCAACCCCGGCCAACGCGGCCATGTAGATGACCGTGAAATACCCGCTGTTCTTGGTGATTTCCGAGGCCACCAGCAAGGGACGGAACCAGGCTTCACTGGCCAGGAAGTAGATCGGCTCGCCCCCAAGCCTCTCGATGAACACGTTGAGCATACCCACCGAAGGGGAGAGGATGGCGTGCATAATGCTGGCATAGATCACCCAGGAGATGAAGAAGGGGATGAAGGTAATGGTCTGGATCGTTTTCCGGTAAGCCGTGCTGAACACCTCGTTCAAGAACAGAGCCAGAAGGATGGGAAAGGGGAAGCCAATACCGATCTTCATGGCGCTGATCACCAGGGTGTTACGCAGCACACGGAGAAATAGAGGGTCGTGGAACAAGGCTTTGAAGTTCCCGAAGCCGATCCAGGGGCTGCCCCAAAATCCTTTAGCATAGGAATAATCTTTGAAGGCGATCAGGTTCCAGTAGTAGGGGATGTAGCGGAAGATCACGTACCAGACCATGATGGCCAGGGCCATGAAAAAGAGAACCTTGTTCTTGATGAACTGTTTTCGGAAGGCGTCCAAACGGCTTACAATACTCATCACCGGTTCCTAAAAAAGATGGGGTTTAAAGAGACTTTAAACCCCATCTGGTCGTACTTCAAGATCGCCAAGCGCACTACTTGACCGGAATCAATTCGTTGACCTCTTTCTCGATCTCCGGCCCGCCGTTGGCCTTATAGAAAGCCAGCCACTCGTTCCAGACCTGGTTCGCATCCTTTCCTGAAACGATCTTGGTGGCGATCTCCCGGAACATGGACTGAAGGTTGACGAAGTACTTGGCGTCCGCCGGCACCGGCACCGTCTTCGAGGAGGTCACGGCATACTTGTCGGCCAGTTTGTTGCCCTCGATCTGAGCATCTCCCAGGGTGTTGAGGAACTGCTGGTAGACGTGTTTGGCTAGGTCGCGGTTCGGCCAGGTATTGGTCATGTTGGGGTTCTCCAGAGCCCAGCCGGTCCAGATCCGTGAGTACTCGACATCCTTGCGCCGCTGCTCGTAGTCGGGATCGGTGAGCGCTTCCTCGTAGGTGTAGTAAACCGGCCAGCCCTTGGCGTTAAGCTCCGGTTTGGGCGGAAAGGCGTAATCGATCTGGCCCTTGGCCTTGAGGAAGAACTCTTGAGTATAGCAATAGTTGTAAACCTCGACGGCCTTCTCCAGATTGTTCCCGGAGAAGAACTCTCCCCAGGGCTGACCTTCGTCTGAGGTACCCTGCCCGTAAGGGCCTTTCGGCGGCGCCACGGGCCACATTTTGGCATTGGTGATGCCGGCCTTCTTCAGGGAGTTGTTCATCTCCGAGAGCCGCCGCGGCTGGTGGTACCACATGCCGATCTTGTTCTGCAGATAGGCTGCCCACCACTGGTTCCAATCGAAGGTGAGGGACTCCGGATGGATCACTCCTTCTTTGTACATGTCTGCCAGATACATCAGAGCTTCCTTCATCCCGGGCTGCACCCAGTCGTTGGTATGCTTGCCGTTCCGAACCCTCCACATCCCGATCTGGTGGTGGTTCGGAGCCACGCCGAAGGCGTGGAACCAACTGTCGATAAAGTTGATGTTCTGCCGGAAAGCCGTTCCGTAGGTGTCGTCCTTGCCGTTGCCGTCCGGATCGTTGAAGGTGAAGGCCCGAGCCACCTCCCGAAACTCCTCCAGAGTTACCGGTACGGCCAGACCCAGATTGTCCAGCCAATCCATGCGGATGTTCTGGGCGAAGTACTTTAGGCTGTAGCTTCCGGGGATGCTATACTGCTTTCCGCCGTACTGCCCGAAGGCCAAATGGCCCTCCCGGGCATTACCCACGATATCCTTGCCCACCTTGGCCAGAACATCGTCCAGCGGGGCAACCAGGTTCCCCTCGACCAGCTGGGGCAGGTAGCTCTGGGCGTTGGTCTCAAAGATGTCCGGCAGATCGCCGGAAGCCATGAGCACGGGAAACTTCTCCTTGTAGGCCGAGTAGAGGATCGGCTCCCACTGGAAGTTGACTTCCGGGTACTTCTCCTGCAGGGCGGCCACGAAGGGACCGTGTTCAAAATCTCCCATTGCTTCGGGCAGCCACATCCAGCGTAGCGTAACCGCCTCCATTTCCTGACCGCCTGTAGCGGACAGCATCATCGCCGCGAGGAAGAACAGGCACAATGGTACGAGAAGAATTTTGAATTTCTTCATGTTAGGTCCTCCTTCTTGAAAATTTGTCGATTCATTGTATGCCCAGTACACTCAGAAGTCAATTGAAAAATGGCTCAGCTCCGCATGAAATGTTCGATTCGGACTATTCCATTTGCGACGAACCTTTGAATCCGTTCCAGTAGAACAGGACCCCCAGATGGTGTCTCGGATCCTCCGCCAGCCCCCGGTACATCTCCGATGCCTGGGTGAAGGGGACTCTATGGGTGATCAGGGGCTTCACATCGATCCGCTTCTCCGCCAGAAGCCGCATAAAGAAACGCCTCTGCTCCCCGTCGGTCCAGCGGTCTCCGACTTCCGCCTGGGCTGGCAGCACCGATCCGTGGGCACCTAGAATTTGCAGGCCCTTGCTGTGGATGTGGTCGTAGAGCCTCAGTGAAAATGTTTTGTGGGGACTGCTCAGGATTGCGATCTTGCCCCGAACCCGGGCGATCTCGCAGGCCCGAAGGAAGGCATCCGGGTGCCCGCTGGCCTCGATGATGTGATCGAAACCGGCCAATCTATCCCCGGCTCTGCCCCGGGCGCGGAGAACAGGATTGTCCGGTTCCACGGTAAGGACACCCGGGCTGTGGGAGACGATCTCTCTGCGCTCAAGCAGTGGGTCGACGGCAATAACCCTTCCGGCTCCGGCCAGTACCGCCAGCCGGGCGGCGATCTGCCCCACCAGACCCAGGCCGAAAACCACGACAGTATCGCCGAACTGCGGGTGAAGGATCCGGGGAGCGGTCATGGCGATCGATCCCAGCTTGGTGGTCACCGCCTCTTCATCGGATACACCATCGGCGACAGGTACCAATTTGTAATCCGAGGAGTCCATGACAAGGTGACTGCAGTGGGAGTTCCAGACCCCCGGTCCTTCGGCTACCACCCGCTGTCCAATCCGGACCTGGCTGACTTCCCTTCCCGCCTCTGTGATTTGACCGCATACCAGGTAGCCCGGCACGCTGGGATATCTCAGCCAGGCCGGAGGATCCTTGGTTCCGGATTTGGAATGGGTTCCCGACAGAGCGGCCAGCTCCGTGCCGGCGGAGATCAGGGAGCAGGTCGTCTCGACCAGAACTTCCCTCGGCTGCAAGGACCTGTCGAGAGTTACTGTTTCAACTTCTACAACTCCTTGGCGGGCGAAAACGATCCTATCGACTTGCATTTCATTCACCTCCGGAGGATAGTATACTCAAGGAAATCGCATCCACTCCAGGAGATAAACATGGCTGACCAAGGGTATAACGTCCTGTTTATCAGCTCGGACCATCACCGAGGAGATTCCCTGAGCATTCTCGACCATCCCGTAGCTTTCACCCCTCACTTAGACAAGCTCGCCCAGCAGGGGATCCTGTTCCGGCGGACCTATTCGGAGTGTCCGGTCTGCATCCCTGCCAGGACCACTATAATGACCGGCCGCAGACCCGGGAGCGACGATGCTTCAACCGGCTATAACTACTACGAGGAATGCTCCGGGATCCTCCATGAACAAACCTTGCCCAGGTTGTTCGCTCGGGCCGGCTACCAGACCCAGGCTGTCGGCAAGATGCACTTCTTCCCCCAGCGTTGCCGCTACGGATTCGACAGTACGATCATCGAAGAGGAGGGCCGCCTGCTGCCGGGATTGCACAGGGACGACTATGAGCAGTGGCTGCAGGACCAGGGACTGGCCGGGGAGAATCACAGCCACGGCGTAACAAACAACGAACTGACCGCGCGCCCCTGGCATCTGCCGGAAGCCGCCCATCCCACCAACTGGACGGCCCGGGAATCCTGCCGCTGGCTGCTGCGGCGGGACCCGGAAGCTCCCTTCTTCCTCTGGATATCCTTCTCCGCTCCTCATCCGCCCTTCACTCCTCCTCACGCCTATTGGGAGCTGTACCGGGACATTCAGATTCCCGAACCCCGAGAGGGGGACTGGAGTTCCCTGGACAAGATGCCCGCCGAAATCCGGCGGATATCTATCCCGGGCAACCACGAAACCTACACGGGGCAGCGGTACGCCCAAACCGTGCAGGCTTACTACGCCCTGATCACCCAGATCGATCTTCAGATCAGCCTGGTACTGGGAACACTCAGAGAACAGGGACTTCTCGACAGCACCATCATCCTCTACTTCTCCGACCACGGGGACATGATGGGGGATTTCGGATTGTTCGCCAAACGGGTGTTCTACGAGGGAGCGGCCAACGTCCCCTTCATACTGGTTCTGCCGAAGGATCACCGCGACTACCGATACGGTGAGATCTGCCACCACTCCGTCGGCCTCCAGGATCTGCTGCCGACACTGCTCGATGCGGCGGGACTAGAAGTACCGGAAGACATCACGGGAATCAGTGCGCTGAAAGGACTCAAGGATCCTAAACAGGCAAGAAAACTGGTTCACGGGGACTACGCAAAAGGCAGGGACACTCCGGACGCCTCTCACCTGCTCACCGACGGCAAGATCAAATACATCTGGTACAACGAGGGAGACATCGAGCATCTCTTCGATCTCAAGGAGGATCCTCAAGAGCAAGCCAATCTCGCCGCGCAAGAAGAGCACCGTGACCTGACCCGCCAGTGGCGACAAAGCCTGGTGTCAGTGTTGGAGCAGGAGAACAGCCCCGATGTAAGGGATGGGCAGCTGCTGAGCCTTCCCTACCCCGACATCGATGTGAAACGATACCGTGGGGTAAACCACTTCAATCCAAGAGGAATGCACTACTAGGAGAGCATGAGCATTCGGGTACCATATGCACTCCCGGTTCGGGACGCTCCCCGGGGATATCGATCTTCAACTGACGGGCACTCTCCTTTCGGATATCCAATTCGATCATCTCAATCATATCCTCGGCATCGATGGTGGCGACCAGGACATCCGTTTGCGAGGGATCCAGAGAGGCAATAACCGTGCCGATAGAATCGACGATCATTGAGGGTATCCACTGGTCCTTGCCCCGGTTATGACCGATCGTATTGCTGGTGACCGCATAGATCCCGTTTTCGCTGCAACGAACGCGCTGAAACGCGGTCATTATGTCTCTTCGCTGCTTCCAATGCTGCGATCCGGTCTGATGGTAGCTGTGAACGACCACATGCACTCCCTGCACAAAGAGGCGCCGGTACCCTTCGGGGAAACGAACATCGTAGCAAATCTGGCATCCGAAACGGATATCCTCCAAAGTGAACACCGGATCGGAATCCCCGGGCAGGAAAAAGCTCTGGTCGCTGTGCGTCAGTGCGGTTTTCGAATAGCTGCAGACCCGCCGGCCGGAGTCATCGAAAACGATGAGGGTATTGACCCAGCCCCCGCGGTCATCCAGCGGCAGAGCCACACCCGCAACGATAAAAATCCGCAACTCGGAGGCCTGCGCTGATTCCCCCTTAGCTCCAGGCAACTTCTTGAGCCGCCTCGGCCCACCGGGTTAACAGACGAGGATCACCGTTCACCGAATGAATGTCGCTGAGATTTATGTCGAGAGGGACACCCTCGGCGGCAAGAACCAGCCGTTCTACCTCTTCCTTCATTTCCCGGCGGGAATAACTGAAGAAGACCCGTCCCGGATGCGCGTGAACTTCCAGGACAACTCTGCCCTGAAATTTCTCTCTGGCTGCTTCTACGGATGACCACGGGGACACATGGAAGCGGCGCAAGTTGGGTAGAGTTGAGAGTACATCCAACTTGTGATCCAACTGCTCGCAACCGTGATAGTAGACGGTCTGATTGCTGAAGTAGCGGGCCAGGCGAATATTGTAGGGATGGACGAACTCTGCAAACATCTCCGGTCCCAATCCGGAAGAGGTTTGGGCACTGATGTAAGCCCACTCGTGACGGAGGAGCGGTTTTGCCGGATCAAAATCCGAAGGGACATGAGCACAGTGTACACGAAAACCCACCTGGGTATAGCGTCCATCTGAGCTGGGCACTACATTCAACCAGCCCCTCTGTTCCCTGTTGCGATGGTGCTGCTCGAAAGCCGAGGTAATGAAGTCCATAAGTTCGTGGACTCGCTCCGGCTCATCAATAACATCGAGCATGAGCTTCTCCAGGCCCCTCATCCTGACCGCATGGTCAAAGGGAGAAAATCCCAGATCCGGATAACTTACGTCGATCTGCAGCCGATCGCCGGTCAGCTCTTTAGCCTCTTCCACGGATCTGGCGGTCGTCTCCTCATCGATCCGCCAGTCGTTGAAGCTCAGACGTTCGGGCTCGATTCGATCAGGAAAGGCGGGAACGAACCGTTTTGCTTCCAACGGATCATCTACCCGTTCATCACTCCCAGACATGGTGAAGTAAACGCCCCAATCCACCTCCCGCGAAATCGTTGCGGGAATACTGACGGTAGGCCAGACAATATGATCGTCCGGTATGTGTTTGGCTGCCCAGAGGCGCTTACGCAGATCCCGCTCAATATCTCGCGCCAGGACAGATCGACACTTCAGATACCCTCCTCCCAACATCAGTTCCCACTGGGGCTCGGGAATATACTCATACCATACACAGATCGGCACTTTCTCCGTTTGTTGCAACGCCTGATGATCCGCCCACATTGTTTTGCGTTTCTCCATGTTTAGATCCGCTGCAAAGTGCAGGATTTGATCCACCAGAGGTTTCAGTATATCCTTGTCTCTTAGCACGATGAGCGTACCTCCCCACTAATAGTATCAGAAGGGCTGGTTGTAAGAAACAGATTTTGACAATCGAACACAGCGAACTGTGCTTCGTGGCGGAAGACAAACGGGGAACCTGGTCGGGGGTTTTGCTGGCCAGTCGCTCTTCCGACGGGAACTCCTGTTTTTTAAACCGCCTTCTGGTTTTGAGCTCGACCAGATCGAAAGGAGTGGGAACTGCAATAGTTCAACATCTCAAGCGGATCTGTACGGAAATCGGAGTCCGGCGGATCTGGTTTTTCACAAATAATCTATCAAGCTCTGGATAGCTGGATCGACCGGAGTTCACGACGATCATTGACAAGGGGAACAACCCCGGAGAGAATAGGCATATGATCATCGATGCACATAACCACGTCAACTGGCTCGGTTACACGCCGGAGAGAACCATCGAGAATATGGATCAAAACCGGATAGACATTACCTGGTTGAGTTGATGAGTAACCGCGACGATCTACTGGCCGTTCTTCGGGGAGATAAACCGGAGAGAATCCCTTTTATTCCCATAGGATTTTGGGACGAGAAAACGATGCACAAGCTCGTCCCGGCCGAATGCTACGATGAAAATACCAATTGCATTCCTTCCGATGATCCCCCGCGGGACCGATTCTCCTCAGAACCCCGGACTCAGGACAGCCGCGAACAGGCTGTACGAATGGCTCAGCACATGGACATGGCGACGTTGGGCGCGGGCAAGGGAGCGGTTTTTCCCTTTGGGCACGGCGGGCCCGGGGAGATCCAGCCTGAAGTGATCGAACGTACACCGGAGTACAAAATCCTCGAGTACGAGGGAGGATCCAGGCGCAAGTACGGCTATAATCCCCACTCGATTATGTACTATCATTTTCCTGTAAAAACAGAGGCGGATCTGGAAACCCTCGAGCTTCCCGATATGAAAGACCCCGAGCGATTCCAGGATATCGAGCCGGACTGTCGGCATTTCAAAGCCGCCGGATTCGCAGCCACCGGAGTCATCCAGGGATTTTTCTCCGGTATTCACAACTCCTTCATGGATTTCCAGGACACCATGGTCAATCTGCTGCTGAAACCGGATTTCGTGAAGAAGCTGACAAAAAAACTGGCTGATATGAGTCTTGACGCGGTTGAGATGTTTCTGGACAGGGGGGCGGAGATTATCAATGTCTGCGACGACCTGGGAAACGCCGATGGATTGTTGATGTCCCCCTCTCTCTTTCGAGAGTTCTTCCTGCCCTGGTACGATGAACTTACTCGTAGGGTTCATGACCGGAAGGCATTCATACATTTCCACTCCCACGGAAACATCGGTCCGCTGCTTCCCGACCTGGCAGCCATCGGGATCGACATCATCAATCCCTTTGACTGGGAGGAAAATCCGAACCTACCAGAGTTGGTACGGCGGTTCGAAAGGCATTTTGTCTTCTGCGGAGGATGCGTCGGTGACCTATATCGACACAACCTGGAAGAGGTGGAGTTCGTGATCCATCGAGCCTGCAGTCTGTCCAAAGTAGCCGAGAGAGGATACATCCTGTCGATCAGCGGCATTACCGACGACCTCACCGTTGACGACTGGAATACCTGGCGGGCCATAGTTAGTGAAGCGAGGGAGGAGACATGAAACGCTGTTCGAAAGACGCCCTTGTAGAGTTTGGTGTACAATTCTTGAAAACTAAGGGAGTCGCAAAGAAGAACGCTCGAATTATTGCCGAGATCGCCGTGAAAACCCAAGCCATGGGGATTCACACCCATGGCTTGGCGGTGTTTCCCTACTTCAATCAGAACATCCCGGAACCGATAAACCCTACTGCGGAACCGGAGGTGGTCAAAGAATCAGGAGCTGCCGCAATTATCGACGGCAACTTCGGATTCGCTCAGTTGGCATTGACACTGGCGAAGGAACTGGCTGTGGAAAAAGCCTCGAAACAAGGCGTGGCCATGGTTGTAGTCAGAAAATGCTGCTGGTTAGGCGCTCTGGGACCTTATCTCCATTCTCTTGCAGAGCAGGGGTATATGGCCCAACTGTGGGCTCAAACCACGACCTGCCGGGATGCAGCACCCTACGGCGGGATTGATGCCAAGTTTTCCACCAATCCGATTGCCCTGGCCTTCCCTACAAAAGGGGACCCGGTCTTATCCGATTTTTCCACGACTACGATTTCCATGGGTAAAATCAAACGGATGGCCCAAAACGGTCGGCAGGCGCCCGAACCGATTTTCCTCGATTCGGAAGGAAATCTCAGCAACGACCCAAAAACCGCGCTGGATGGAGGTTCGGTACTTTTTATCGGCGGTGCCCATTTCGGCTACAAAGGGTATGGGATGTCTCTGTGGTCCGAGGCGATCGCCGCTTTGGCCGGCGGGGAGTGCAACAATCCTGAAACAAAGACGAGCCAATCGGCTAGTTTGACTGTGGTCGATCCCGGAGAGTTCGCTGGACACGACTATTTCTACGGCGAAATAGAGCGCTTCAAAGCGCATATGTTAAACAATCGTGTGCGTCCGGGATTTGAAACAATCCGCCTACCCGGCGAGCGGGTGAGCAACAACCTGCGGGAATCCGATCATAGAGGTATTCCGGTGGAGGAAGGGCTGCTCGAAACCTTAAACGTCCTGGCCGAACAGCACGGTATTCCGTCGATTCCTGTGGAATGAGCGGATCGTTCGGCGGGAAGTCTGTCCAGAGATAAGAAAGGAAGGATCATGGAAAACCTTGCCCTTTTGGGAGGTCCACGAGCGGTTCAGGGAATCTCGAACGAACTTTTCACTTGGCCGATCGTCACCCAAGAGATGGAGGAGGCGGTACTGTCGGTCCTGCGGTCCGGGACAATTTCGGGTCTTCAGATCACCATGGAGTTCGAGCGGGAGTTCGCCGATTGGCTCGGCATGAAGTATGCCTTGGCCCATAATACCGGCACCGCCGCGATCCACAGCGCCCTGTACGGATTAGGCGTAGGGGCGGGAGATGAGGTCATCTGTCCCAGCATGACCTACTGGGCGTCCTGTGTACCGGTGTTTTCCCTGGGAGGCACGGTCGTACTGGTGGATATCGACCCACTAACCCTGTGTATCGATCCAGCGGACCTGGAAAAACGGATAAGCGAACGGACCAAAGCGGTGGTTGTGGTCCACTACGCGGGAATGCCTGCGGACATGGATAGCATTCGGGACATCGCCCACAGACACGACATTCGAGTGCTTGAAGACGCTTCCCATTCCCACGGCAGTCTCTACAAGGGCAGAATTACTGGAACCATCGGGGACGCTGCGGGTTTTTCTCTGATGTCGGCGAAATCCTTCCCAATAGGAGAAGGAGGGATACTGGTCACAAACGATCGAGAGATCTTTGAACGGGCCGTCGCGTTCGGACACTACGCCCGGCACGGTGAATACCTGACCATCCCGGAGATTAGTGCCGGGGCAGGAGTACCGTGGGGAGGCTATAAATACCGATTGAATCAGCTGTGCTCCGCCATCGGCAGGGTTCAGCTGAAACAGTACCCGGAGCAGATGGCAGAAATCGATCAGGCGATGAATCATTTCTGGGACCTCCTTGAAGGGGTACCGGGAATTCGCCCCAGACGGCCCGAACAGGGCTCAGGGACAACGATGGGCGGGTGGTACAATCCTCTGGGATACTACGAACCCGAAAAACTCGGAGGGCTCTCTATCACTCGATTCTGCCAGGCCGTCGGGGCGGAAGGATTTGATGATTGTGCTCCTGGATGTAACCGTGCTCTTCATACCCACCCCATCTTTCAGAGCCTGGACGTATACGGAAGCGGAAAGCCCACAATCGTTGCCAATGCCCGGCCCGGGATTGACGTACGCCCCAATCGGAAATTTCTTCCCGTGTCGGATACCGTGCAGTCCAGGGTATTCAAAATTCCCTGGTTCAAACGGTACATTCCCGAGGACATTGAACGATTTGCCTCGGCTTTCAAGAAAGTAGCCTACAACTTTGAACAGCTGATTCCCGACGATCCCGGTAATCCAGCGAATATGGGGAATTGGGGTACCAGTTCCCTGGTGCGCCCGTAGCGTCTTTCAGCTTGGCACGGGGTAGATTAACGAATATAATGCATCATCGATGAGCAGCGAACCGGAAGAACTCCAACAGATGCATCTGGAGTTGGGAAACCAGGATCTGAAGGAGATCATCGAAATCGCCTCGCAGATTACGGCTCAGCTCGATGTGGAAAACATCATAAAGAACGTCGTACTGAGCTTCGTGGCGAAATTCCAGGCATCCACGGTTACCTGTATCCTGCCCAACGATCTCGATGAAAACCTGCCCAACCTCCTCCACTTCAAAGGTCTGAAGCAGGAGAAGCTCAGCCTGGAACTCCCTTCTTTGGGCTCGGTTCTCTCCTTTCTCGAACAGGACGAGTATAACCAGATCTCCTTTGCCTACTTCAAAGAGAATTACAAGGAACAGGAGGTGAGCAAACAACTGGAGATTATTAAACCGGATATCATCGTTCCCCTGAGAACAGACAAGGGCGTCGGCGGTCTCATTCTCCTACCGAAAAAGCGGGAAGGCGGATCGTACTCCCTATTGGACATCCAGTACATCACTCAGATCGTTCGTTTCGCCTCGATAGCCATCGAAAACGCCAATCTGTATTGGCAGGCCACAACGGATCGAATGACCAAGCTGTTTTCCCACCACTACTTCCAGCAGAATCTGGACGAAGAAATTGCCAGGGCTCACCGGTACGGAATGACCCTGTCCCTGATTATGTTCGACATCGATCACTTCAAGAAATTCAACGACACCTACGGGCATCTCCAGGGAGACCTGATCATCAAGGAAATCGCCAATATTCTGCGGGGATCGGTTCGTACGATAGACTTCACGGCCCGCTATGGCGGTGAAGAGTTCGCCGTGATCCTCCCGGAAGTAGACGCCAAAGGCGCCGCCGTAGTAGCAGAGCGTATCCGCAAGACCGTAGAACAATACTCCTTTCCCGGTGAAGAAGGACCCTTGTACGTTACCGTGTCCATCGGAGTCGCCGGGTTCAAACCCGCACGAATGCGTTCAGCCTCCCAGCTTATCGCAGAGGCGGACAAGGCTCTCTATCAGTCCAAAGAGATGGGGCGAAACCGGGTTACTGTACAGAACTAGAGCTCCCTGGCGGATTCACCGCCGGATCGCCGGACCACCGGTCACTTGACTTTTGCTAGAAAAATGAGTAACTAAAGCCCTCTGGGAGAAAGTGTGATGAAGAAAGTAATCTATACCCTCATTGCCCTAGTATTTCTCTCTTGCTCGGGAAGTGCCCGCAACAACGCAAAAGAGTATCTGGACATCCTCACGCCGGAGACAATTTCATTTCTACTTTCCGAGAAACCAGAAGAAGTTGATCCGGGCTTGTATCTGTACAGAAACAAGTTGACCCGTTCCATAGTTGAAAACTTCTATACTCAGGTGACCGCGGACAGGGAAATTACTGGAGCCATCCTTGCCGCTGCCGACACCAACGATATCTCCCTGCCTCTGGCTTTCTCATTGGCCTGGGTCGAGAGCTCATACCAGGTCACGGCTTTGAATCGAAACTCCAACTCGGTAGACCGGGGCCTGTTTCAGCTGAACTCTCGAACATTCCCAAACCTCAAAGAAGAACACTTCTACGATCCCAGAATCAACGCCGAATACGGTCTTGCCCATTTTCGTTACTGTTTGGAAAAGGGGAAAAATGAAGTGGTCGCTCTGGCCATGTACAACGCCGGGATCACCCGGGTGCACAGAGGTACACCGTACAGTACGCTAAACTACGTTGCTCGCATCCTGGACAATAAACGGCAGCTGGTGGAATCTTTCGAACAGATGCTTACGGAAAACGGGGAGATCGCCAAGGTCTTGGAAACAGTGTTTCGCACGGAGGATTCCTAAGCCATCTTCGACCTTGCACGGGCAGCTGCTCATCTCCGGTCAGGAAAGTCGTCTTGACACCGTAAAAGCTTTCCGCCTAGCATAACCTCTATGATCGTCGTCCTGGAACATAACATAAAAACTCGGGACAAGACGCACATTGTGTCATTCCTTGAGGAAAAGGGATTTCGTATCCGAGAGATTCAGGGCGAGGAAGAAACGATTCTGGGAGCCGTCGGTACCATTCTCATCGATCTGAGGGAGGTGGAGCTTCTCCCCGGGGTTGCGCGGGTCATACCCATCACCAAACCCTATAAACTGGCCTCACGGGAGTTCAAGAAAGAGGACACTTCGATACCCGTTGGACCTGTGAAGATCGGCGGCTCCCGGATCGCCGTTATCGCCGGACCCTGCTCGGTCGAATCCAGGGAACAGATCATGGAAATCGCGGCCCTTGTACGTGAATCCGGTGCCGTGATCCTGAGGGGAGGAGCGTATAAACCCAGAACCTCCCCGTACGCCTTCCAAGGACTCGGAGAAGAAGGCCTCAAATATCTCAAGGAAGCCGGGGAGCGGAACGGAATGCCGGTCATCTCCGAGATCGTTACACCTGAACACATTAAGATGTTCGCCGAATACACGGACATCATGCAGATCGGTGCGCGAAACATGCAGAACTTCGAGCTTCTGAAGACAGTCGGGGCTCTGCACAAACCTGTGCTGCTTAAGAGGGGGCAGGCGGCCACGATTCAGGATCTCCTGATGTCCGCCGAATATCTACTGGCCCATGGAACCGATTCCGTGATGCTTTGCGAGCGGGGGATCCGAACTTTTGAGACTTACACCCGTAACACCTTGGATATTTCCGCCATCCCGGTGGTAAAAAAGCTCAGCCACCTTCCGATCCTTGTGGATCCCAGCCACGGCACGGGCATACGAGCCAAAGTCCTCCCTATGGCCTTGGCCGCCGTAGCCGCTGGAGCAGACGGATTGATTGTGGAAGTACACACCGATCCCGATCATGCCCTTTCCGACGGGCCTCAGTCTCTCTACCCGGAACAGTTTGAAAAACTGATGCGGGACATTCAGGCGCTGACCCCGGTCCTGGGTAAGGAGCTTGCCAGGCTGCCGGAAAAGCTCTTCCAGGTCCCGAAGCTCAAACGTAAAACGCCGACAGAACAGGAGCAGATCAAGGTGGGTTTTCAAGGAGAGCCCGGAGCGTTCAGTGAAAACGCTCTGCTTCGCTATTTTCCCGATAACGTTCGGTCGGTACCACTTCAAGAGTTCCGGGATGTATTCGAATCGGTTCTCACGGGAAAGAGTCACTACGGGATCATACCCATTGAGAACACGCTGACAGGTTCGATTCACCAAAATTACGACCTTCTGCTTCAGTACCCCGATATCCGCATCGTGGGAGAAAAAACGATCCGAATCATCCACAATCTTATCGGGCTGCCCGATGCAGAATTAAAAGATATCAGGCGGGTCTACTCTCATCCTCAAGGTCTCTCCCAATGCGCCCGATTCCTGGACAATTATCCGAACTGGGAAAAGATACCCTTCTACGACACCGCCGGATCGATCGCCTTTGTCGCCCGGGAGGGAAAGAAAGAAAACGCGGGGATCGCCAGCCTTGATGCCGCCCGGGTGCATAAGATGAAGGTATTAAAAGAGGGAATCGAGACCGACAGCCAGAACTATACCCGTTTTGTGATCATCGCTCGGGAAGAGCTTGCCCAAGCGGACAGACAGATCGGGAGCGCCAACCGAGCCTCTCTGGTCTTTTCCACCTCCAATACACCGGGATCCTTATTCCGGGCGCTCCAGGTACTGGCGGAAAGAAAAATCAACATGGTGAAGCTCGAGTCCAGACCCATTGCGGGTAAACCCTGGGAGGAGATGTTTTACGTGGATGTGGATATCCCGCAGGATAAAAGCGTTTTTCGGAGCGCTCTTGAGGAGCTGTCCAAGGTCACAGAAACGCTGCGGACCCTGGGCCTCTACACCGTGTAGTAGAGCATCATCTCGGGTGTTCCGGAACTCCCAGTTGCTTCAGCCGAACCTCCTCTTCCTTCAGGGCTACATATTCATAGCGTCTTCGGTTGGCCCGGACAATGCAGTTCTTCAGTCCACTCAGTTCGATTTTTATTCCTTTGAGCTGGTCTTTCTGCTCTTTGGAAGCTTCCTGCCTGAAGCACTCGCTCAAACCCTGTAACCTTCTATGGAGCAGCTGTAACTCTCCTAGACTCTTTTTGAGGAAGCCGTGAATTTGCTGCTCCGAGGCTTCGCTCAGGCGAGCAAAGGAGGTGCTGTCCGGTACACTCAAAGCCGCGAGAAGGGAGCTCTTTCTACGAACACGATCCACAAACTTGTGAAAATCAATCGTCTCAGTCTGAGTTGTGGAAGTCCGGGAGTCGAAATAACGTATCTCGATAGTCCGGCTAAGCTCACGGTTTTGAAATGCCTTCCGCAGCCAAGACCGAAGCTTTTCTGCCAGACCCTGCCTGCTCTTTTCAAGCATCTCCTCGTTGTTCACAATCTTCCGCAGTGCATCTTGCAAATGACCACCCGCAGGAAACATCAAACGAGCCGCTTCCATGAGAATACCCTTGTAATCCGGCTTCTTTCGGCTTTCCACCTCTTTCGGGATTTTCAGCGCGGCGAGGGACCGCTCCTGAAGCCTGGCAGCGTCTTCGGCGAACTCCTCCTGTAATAGCTCGATCACCAGATCCCGGAAGAAGGGCTTTTCCTTCATGTTCGAGGCGAAAACGGTTTTAATTTTCTCGTAGGCCTTGTCCGGGCTGGCCTCATATAACTTTGCTACTGTCTGGCGAATGGGGGGCAGCAGCTCCTGCCGCAGCATCAATTTGTAGTTCTGCTTCTGGAATCCCAGGATCTCCTTGAGCTGAGACAGGATGGACCGAAAAAGGGACTGCATCTGGGCCAGGGAGGTGGAGATGATCCTCGTTGATATATTGTCGCTCCCCGGACGGATCTTGCCGAGGATCTCCGCCAGCACGGCGGTGGTTACATCGGGGGAGGTCTCCACGACCTGCTGCCAGTTGATGTACTGGACCAATCCGATAATTCGACGAATGCGTTTCAAATCGACGAACTCCAGGCTAAACTGGTAGTAGGTGTTGAGGAACTCGAGCTGAGCATGAAAAGTGGACAGCCGCAGGCTGATTTGTTCCCCTTTTCCCGAGTCCAGGATATCTCCCTTAGGAGGAATCGTAACTTCGGATATCTTCTGCTCGTACTTGTACGGATCCTCCTGGACCAGCGCTTTGCGGAGCAGGATGTTGTATAGGTTTTCAAACAGGCTCTGAAATACAAGAAAATTTTCTTTCAGCTGGGGAAGGAGCTTTTCCTCGAGAAACTGCCGTTTGACTTCGATCGCCGCCTCCAGGCGAACTTGAAAGCCATCGGATTCTGACATATACAGGAGTATAAGGTATTGACCTGTACCTGACAATTGAGGCTGTCCTTGAACCAGTGTAAATTGCCCGATCTATCAGTTTATTGTGGGTAAAAACGGGCGTTATACATAACATGGTGAATTGGACAGCCGAAATCGAGGCACAACCTCTATTGGAAAGCCGGATCACGTTATGGGGCAAATTTATCCGTTTACGCCGGAGAAGCTAATAGTCCCGATTCTCATTTCCCGCCAGCAGATGCATCCTCTGCTTGTCGAGGAACTGCAAAAACGCTATGGCGAGATCGATTATACCAGCAGAGATCTACCCTTTTTCCAGACCCGCTACTACGACGAGGAAATGGGAACTCCCATTACCCGCTTCTTTGTTTCCTTCGCCCGGCTGATTGATCCCGGTACCTTGGCTCAGATCAAAACCGAGACCAACCTTTTAGAGAGGCAGTTCACTGAGGCGGGCAGGCGCAAAATAAATCTGGATCCGGGCTTACTCAGCCTGAGCCGTTTCATTCTTGCCTCGAGCAAAGACGGATCGCACCGGATTCCCCTCGCCAATGGGATATTCGCCGAAGTTACGCTGGTGTACGAGCGGGGTAGCTTCCGTCCATTGGAGTGGACCTACCCGGATTACCGAAGCCCGGAATACCTCACGATTCTATCAGACATACGAAAGCTCTACAAAGTACAGCTTGGAGATTCCTTTCACCGAGGGATCGGCACAAAAAATTCCTAAAACCCCAACTTCCGCTGCCAGAGGGCGGCGGCCTCGCTGAAATCCGACTCATCTCCGGATCGCACTCTTGGAAAACGGGTAAGGAGCTCCCCCGGCGCATCGTTTACAACGAAACTCGTAACCGCCCACCGAAGCAGATCCAGATCGTTGAAGTCATTTCCGATCGCCATGATTCTGTCCTCTCGAACCCCCAAGTTTCGGGCTATCCGTATGGAGGCTTGGGCTTTTGAGACCTGATTGGAGAAGATCTCGATCCAGCGGGATCTGCCATCCAGCGGAGAAGTAGTGCGGATAACAGTTAAGCGATCCAGCTCCTCTTGAATCTCTTGGTAACAGGAGGTTGGGCGAAAATACGGTTCAATCGCCAGCAACTGGCAGGCTTCCTCAAAAGGCTTATATTGTCTCCTACCGGGGGTCGCGAAGTCTTTGTACAGTCTGCATCGGGTCTCGAAGTCCGGGTTTGGCTGTTCCGATGAAAAGTGGAGAAAATGATGATTGTCCGGTATGGGGCGATGCACCATAAAATCCAAAGAGCGCCGCACCAGGGCTTCGAAGGCCACGGCAACTTCTTCTTCCTTCATCGAAGCGCTGAACAGGAGCTCTTGCCGGGCCCAGGCTATGATTCCCGCTCCGGATGAAAAAACTAGAAAATCAATCGGAAACTCCCGAGGCAAAACCTTATGGGCGGAAAACAGGCTCCGCCCCGTTGCAATCACCCGAACGACCGCGCGCTCTCCCAAATCTAAAAGAGTCTGGTAGTTCCGTTTGCTGATCCGGTGGTCTTTCTGGAAAAGCGTGCCATCCAGATCGGTTACCACCATTCCGTTCGTTGACATAAACACTCTCTGCATAAATATAGCTATATTTCACTTTGAAAAGGAACCCAATCGGCCTATAATCGGGAGTATCGCTTTCGATTCTGTTCGGTGGTTTTGAGGGAACGGTAGTGGAGAGAAAGAAGATACATTTTGCGATGATCGAGGCCGGAGGGGGGCACAAGACCCCCGCGGTGGCGGTCGTTGAAGCCCTCGAGGAAAACTTCCCCGGAAAATACGAAATCAAAGTCCTGGATTTCATGAAGGATCTGGGCTGCACGGATCTGGACGAAGCGCACAAGAAGGTGTGGAAGTACCTGCTGTCCCACCCCGAGCTGACAAAGAGCATCCAGACCTTCGATTTCATCACCGGGCCGGTCAACATCCAGATTTACAAGCTGTTCCTCGACCGTATCGCCAAATACGTGATGCGCTACCTCTATAATGAAAAACCGGATATGGTCTTCTCCACTCACTATTTCAACACCATGTCGATCGCCCATATCCGTAAGCAATATGAGATCGGACCGATCCTTATCAACTATCTCACCGAGATCTTCGACTTCGATTCCTACTGGTATCTGAAAAACGTTGACCACTACATCGTTGCCTCCAAACAGGCCGAGAAAAAACTCCTCAAGAAGAAGTTTCCCAGGGAAAAACTGCACGTTTTTCCATATCCCGTACGCCGCAGCTTCTTCGACATCAACAGAAGCAAGTCGGAGATTTTTCATTCTCTCGGACTCGACAACAGCCGCAAAACCCTTTTGGTAACACTGGGAAGCGAGGGAATCGGTTCGATCTACAAGATGATAGACGCCTTGGTGAAGAAAAACTTTCCTCTCAACGTGATTGCCGTGGCAGGGAAAAACGACCAGCTGCGGCAGCAGTTGGAACGGGATTTCGGCTCTCGAGATCGAGCCACCAGGATTGTGGCCCTAGGCTTCCAGGAACATATCAACGAGCTGATCTACGCCTCCGACTTCTGTTTCATCAAACCCGGACCGGCAACCACCTGGGAGGTGCTGTCGATGAAAAAACCGATCATTTTCTTTGAGAGCGCCCAGCTCAGCGAGAACCCGAACATAAAATTCGTAGTCGAGAATCGTCTCGGGTACTACGCGGGAAACACGCCCCGCAAACTCTCCCAGATTGTGGAGTGGTTCCTGGCCGGCTACGGCCTTGAGGAATGCCAGCGTGCCTACGAGGAGATCACCATAGAAAACGGCTCCACAGCAATCGCTCGGTTTTTAGATCAGGTTTTGGACGAGAGATAAATGCTCGAGGATCGCGGGCTTTTTGCCTTTCAACCTCCGGCAACGATAGGCCGGACCTCGACATCCGCTTCATCGGGGACGATAGAGTTGTCCCACTCCTTTCGTCTGACAATCTGGCCGTTTACCCGCACCAGTACGGAAGGAAAATTATAACCAAGGGCGTCCAGAACCTCACGGACCGTGAGCCCCTCGTGCCAATCCAGTTTTTTACCTTTTGCAGTAATCATGCTTCGATCTTCCAGTACATACCATCAATTGAATGGGGGGTCAATACAGCACACTGGGGTTTCCTTGACGCCGACACAGACCGGTAGTATCGTTTTCATTGTCAAAGCAATGATACGCACCTTTGAGGAACTGGAACAAACTGCAAAATCGAAACCCTGCCGGCGTCTGGCCTTGGCCATGGCCGAGGAGAGGGATGCGCTGAAAGCGGTAATCAACGCGGCCGAGCAGGGCATCGTCGAACCTATTCTTGCGGGCAAGGAGCGCTCGATCCGAGAGATTGCGGAGAAAGAAGGAATAGACATCTCCCCCTACCGCATTGTTTCCGTCGACGGGGAGCAGCAGTGCGCAGCTAAAGCTGTAGAGCTGGTACGGGAGGGTGAGGCGGAGTTGTTGATGAAGGGCCGAACTCCAACGGCGGTGATTATGCGGGCGATTCTTCATCGCCACGGTGGGCTTCGCGGACCCGGGGTTCTGTCCCACGTTTCGATTATCGAGATCGACAAATATCCAAAGTTCCTCATCATGTCCGACCCGGGCATCAACATTGCCCCGGATCTGAAAACCAAGACGGCGATCATCGGGAATACCGTCTATGTTGCTCACAAGCTGGGCATCGAATGTCCCAAGGTAGCGGTGATCGCCGCTGTGGAAAAGGTCAATCCCGTAGCCATGCCCGTGACTGTCGATGCTGCTCTGCTGAGCAAAATGTCCGATCGCGGTCAAATCCCCGGTTGTATCGTGGATGGACCCTTCGCCCTGGACAACGCTCTGTCCCGAAAGTCCTGCGAGACAAAGGGCATAGTAACAGAGGTGGGAGGGGATGCGGACATCCTGCTCATGCCTGACATCGAAGCGGCCAATGTATTCTATAAGACTTTGGCCCATCTCACCGATGCTAAAATCGCCGCTATGACAATCGGCGCCAAAGCGCCTGTAGTCATGAGCTCCCGCGCCGACAGCGATACCATCAAGTATCTTTCGATATTGGGCGCCGTATCTTTGGTTTAGGTTTTGAGCGCGTAAAGCCCGAGTGCGTGACGGGCCTGGCGAACCTGCCAGTCCTGGTAGCTCCGGCCGAGGTAGGAAAGAAACGTGAACGCTCCTATCGAATGGCTTCTTCAAGGTGAGCCCTGGATCGAATACCGTGTAAGGTGCGACTTGTTGGGACAATCTGAAACGGATCCCAAAGTCATGTCTGCCCGGAAGTCAATGCTGGCGGACGCTCGGTTACATCACCTCGTTGCGGAGCTATGGGGATGGCCCGGGGCAGTAATATCAAGCCACAAGAGTGCCGGCCAGCCGTTTCACAAGCTGACATTCATCGCTGATGTGGGACTTACAGCCAATGACTCCGGCGTCGACAGGATCGTTTCGCAGATTCTAAAGCATCAAGCAGCCGAAGGACCCTTTCAACTCCCTACGAACGTCCCGGTCCATTATGGGGGAACCGGCCAGGATCAATGGGCATGGGCGCTGTGCGATGCCCCGCTCGTTGTCTATGCCTTGGTGAAGTTCGGTCTAAGGAGTCATCCGGCGGTAGGAGCAGCCATCGCACATTTGGTTGGATTGCTGCGTGATAACGGCTGGCCTTGTGCCGTCTCAAAAGAACTGGGTAAGTTTCGTGGGCCAGGACGCAAGGATGATCCGTGTCCATTTGCGAATTTGGCCATGCTTAAGGTCTTGTCGGAAATAGAAGAACTGCGCGATAGTCTTGCCTGCCGAGTAGGCGCAGATACGCTTCTCACCTTATGGAGCGAAAGCACCACGCGCCACCCGTATATGTTCTTCATGGGTACGGACTATCGCAAACTTAAGGTTCCATTCATCTGGTATGACCTGGTTCACGTACTTGATGTACTGTCGCGCTTCTCGTGGCTCAAAAAGGATTTGCGACTGAACGAGATGTTTGAAATACTGAAAAGCAAGGCAGATAGCCAGGGGCGATTCACTCTTGAATCGGTCTGGACAGCCTGGAGAGACTGGGAGTTCGGACAGAAGAAGGAACCATCACGCTGGTTAACCCTGCTGGCGTGGCGTATTATTCGAAGAGTCGAATCGGCTTGAATGAAATCGGACGCCCTACATCAGGCTTGAGTTGACCGCGACGGATCCTTTCGTGTCTCATGTGGGGATGCAGCGAAATGGCAGGGCTCAGGTACTGCGGCGCGGCAACTCAACATGGCGTTGGGCAATTTAGGAGTTGTGTTTATGAAAGTAAATTATTCTATCGAGATATTGAAGCCACCAGCAGAAGTATTCCCATGGCTAGCCGAACCCGAAAAGGCAAAGCAATGGCAGGGAAATGTCAAAGGTGGTAGAATTCTTGAGAACAGACCAGAAGTAGTTGGGACAAAATTCATCGAAGTAATTGAAGAAGATGGAAAGTCGCTGGAAATGCAAGGAATTATCTCAAAATATGTAAAGAATAGGAATATCGGATTTGCCTTAGAAAGTAAAATTCATAAAGTGGATGTGGACTACATAATCGAACTACACGGTGATAATTCAATCTTAATGATAGACGCAAAAATAAAATGGAAATTCCCTATGAATATAATAAGTATATTCCTTGGAAAAAAAATGAGAGAAGGAATAACAAAGCAGATAGAATCGGAGTGTAGTGAATTAAAGCGAATCTGTGAACAATAGGAAAGCAATTTCAGAATTGCCCAACCCGCGGCTTCAGACGACTTGGTCTTCGGCTCGTTGAGAACAATTGAACGTGAACAGCCTTCCAAAATGGCTTGAATCAAATAGATCTTGACAGCATACAAACATTGTATGTGGGAATGCGGGTCAATTGTTAGAAGTCTACATGAGAATCGCCATCGAGGAGGCACAACAGAGCCTGCGGGAGGGCAATCACGGATTTGGGGCGGTCATACTCAAAGACAAGAAGGTCCTTGCCGAGGCCCATGATACTGAGGAAACCGATCAGGATCCCACGGCCCACGCGGAGATCCGGGCAATACAAAAGGCGTGTTCGCTTGTGGGAAAGGACCTCTCCGGATGCCTCCTGCTCTGTACCCATGAACCCTGCCCTATGTGTGCTGGGGCAATCATCTGGGCCCAGATACCTCGTGTCATCTATGGATATAGCGCTGCGGACGCTGTCAGCCAGGGAAGACAACGAATTGAACTTGTAGCTGAAAGAATCCTCTGCAACGCTAGGGCGGACATGCGAATCGAAGGTGGGCTGCTCCAGCATGAATGTTCAGTACTATACAATCAGGCGGTTCGGGCGGAACTGAAACGACTACGACAGGCCACCGACGAGCAACTGAAGGAACACAACCAACAGCATATCAGCAGGCGCCTGGCATGGTACCGTACAGAAAAGGGTAATCTGTGTCTGGGAGCAGGGAATGTAGTACAGCAGGGCTATCGGCTACTACTGAAGAAACTGGGCATCAGCGAGGTGGAAGCACCTGTCGTGCATGAAGAAAAAGGAAGGATCGTATTTCATTCCAAGAACTTCTGCCCCACCCTGGAAGCATGCAGAATACTGGGATTAGATACCCGGAGGATATGCCGTCTCTACAATGAAGGAGCCACGGATCAGTTGATCCGACAACTGGATCAGAGACTGCGCTTCCGTCGCAATTATGAGAAAATCCGGCCCTACAGCGAATACTGCGAAGAGAGTATTGAGCTTGAGCAAGAATGAAGACGCAGAATCATCGTGGATTCAGCGCAGGCCATTCATCATCTGAACGATCGTCTGACCAGTAGGGGTGCGAAAGTTGGGGTTTAGTTTGACCAGCTCATCCCAGGACTGAAACGCGCCGACCCTGTCGTCCAGATCGTAGAACAGCACGATACCTCTGTTGAAGCGGGACATCTGATGTGAAGGATCTTCCGCCACAGCCCTGTCAAAAGCATCAATGGCCTTCCGAGGCTCCCCGATCCGGCGGTACATGATTCCCATATCGGTCCACACGTTCGCATTCCCCGGATCGATCTCCAAAGAACGCTGGTAGTTTTCGATAGCCTTGATGTACTGATCGCTGTCAAAGTAGGCATTGCCCAACTCCGTCCAAATTGCCTCGTCATCCGGATCCTGGGAGGCTCTCCTCTCAAGTTCTTGTATATACTCGGTTCTCGACGGGGCTTCCTGGAACAGGGGTCCTCCGGAACCGGCGGAAACCTCCGTACTTCCCGTGCCCGATCGAAAGCCACCGACAAAAGCACTCACTACGTATCCTACCAGGAAAGCGGTAATGATTGAGGCGATCAGCGTGCCTGAGGCAACTGTCTTGGCGTTTCTACCGCTGTGGGAGCTCTTCGAGCTACCCGGTCTCTTATTGGTCTTGGGTGCCATATCGTTTCTCCGACTCAGCAAGAGTGCTACAACTGCGCAATACTACGCATTCAAAAACTATCTAGACTGGGGCGGACAATCAAGAGGTTTTCTTCGATCTGCTCGCTCCGGCACTCCCGGTGCCCTTGAGATTGAAACAGAAACGTGCGTATAGTGAAGGAGAGACTGACTATCAAAACCTTTGGAAAGGAGTTTTTCATGCCCCGGTTAACCTATTTGGGACACGCAGCCTTCATCCTAGAAGGATCCAAAGCCCGAATCGTGATCGATCCCTTTCTGTCGGGAAATCCCCTGGCAACAGCCAGGCCGGAGGAGATCAAAGTGGATTACGTCCTCCTGACCCACGGTCATAACGATCATCTCGGCGACGGCATTGAAATCGCTAAAGCCAACAATGCCACCATCGTGGCCCCGAACGAGCTGGCAATCTACTGCGCCGGTCAAGGCACAAAGACCCATCCAATGCACATCGGCGGAGCTCATGAGTTTCCCTTCGGCCGGGTCAAACTAACCATTGCTCATCATGGTTCCGTCGCCCCGGACGGCACCTACACTGGAAATCCCTGCGGCTTTCTGATCACCATGGATGGAAAGACCCTGTACCATTCGGGAGACACGGGACTGTTTTACGACATGAAATTGATCGGCCAGATGAACAAAATCGATTTGGCGGTCCTCCCCATCGGGGACAACTTCACCATGGGAATCGATGATGCCGCTAAGGCGGCGGAGTTTCTTCAGGCCGGGATGTACATCCCCATGCACTTCAAGACCTTCGATGTGATCGACGTGGAACCGGGGCAGTTCGTCAAGAAAGTGCGGGCCAACGATCAGGAGGCTCGAGTGCTGCCGATCGGGGACAGCCTGGAGTACTGACAACTCGTTTTCAGGCGTGGAGGAAGGGGGAAAATTTGCTATGCCGCTACCAGAAGAACTGAAGAAGCAAAAAAAAGACTGGGAAGAAACAACCGTTCAGAAGGTGATCAGTCGATACCCGGAACGCAAGACAGAATTCGTTACCGGATCGGATAAACCTGTCGAACGCCTGTACCTTCCCGAGAGTTTCTCCACCCAGGAGTACCTGGAAAAGCAGGGATTTCCCGGCCGTTATCCCTACACACGGGGGATCCAGCCAACCATGTACCGAGGCCGGCTCTGGACCATGCGTCAATACGCCGGGTTCGGCGCCGCCGAAGAATCGAATCAACGCTACAGGTTTCTGTTGGAGCAGGGGCAGACGGGTCTTTCTGTAGCTTTCGATCTGCCCACCCAGATCGGCTATGACTCCGATGATCCTCGAGCAGAAGGAGAGGTAGGTAAAGTCGGTGTGGCCATCGACACCCTGAGAGATATGGAGATCCTTTTCGACGGTATACCCTTGGACAAGATCTCCACTTCGATGACTATCAACGCTCCGGCGGCGATCCTCCTGGCCATGTACATCGTTGTAGCCGAAAAAAAGGGGATTGGGAAAGAAAAACTGAGGGGAACGATCCAGAATGACATCCTTAAAGAATATATCGCCCGGGGGACATATATATTTCCTCCGGAACCTTCCATGCGGCTGATCACCGATGTATTCGCCTACTGCACCCGGGAAGTACCTCAATGGAACACCATCAGCATCTCCGGCTACCACATTCGAGAAGCCGGCAGTGATGCCTCCCAGGAGGTAGCCTTCACTCTGGCCAATGGCATCGAGTACGTTCGCGCCGCGGTCAAGGCGGGGCTGAGCGTGGATGATTTCGCCGGCCGGCTGTCGTTTTTCTTCAACGCCCACAACGATCTGTTGGAAGAAGCAGCAAAGTTCCGAGGCGCCCGTCGAATTTGGGCTCGCATCATGAAGGAGCGGTTCAACGCGACGGACCCGAAATCCATGATGCTGCGCTTTCACACCCAGACCGGTGGTTCGACCCTGACCGCCCAACAGCCGGACAACAACATCGTACGGGTGGCAATCCAAGCCCTGGCCGCGATCTTGGGGGGAACTCAGAGCTTACACACAAACAGCAGGGAGGAAGCTCTGGCTCTACCTGCGGAGGAGTCGGTGCGCCTGGCCCTGCGTACCCAGCAGGTCTTGGCCTACGAGTCCGGGATTACATCTACGGTGGATCCCTTGGCCGGTTCGTACTACGTTGAGGCTCTCACCGACCGCATCGAACTGGAGGTCTGGCAGTATATCGACAGGATCGAAGCGCTCGGCGGTATGGTGCCGTCCATTTTAAAAGGCTACGTCCAGAAGCAGATTCAGGAAGCCGCCTTTCGTACCCAGAAGGATATTGAAAAGGGTGAACGGGTGGTGGTTGGGATCAACAAGTTTCAGATGGAAGCAAAGCGACCGGAAAATCTTCTACGGGTCGATCCGGCGATCCGGCAGGTACAGAGAGACAAACTATCTCAGGTAAAGTGCAGCCGCAACAGCTCCCGTGTACAGAACAGTCTCTCTGCACTGCGACAGGGAGCGAAGCAGCATGATGTCAATCTACTGCCCCTGATTCTCGAGGCGGTGCGGGAGTACGCCACCCTGGGGGAGATCTGCCAGGTGCTTCGAGAGCAGTTCGGCGAGCATAAGGAAACCATAGTGCTTTGAGGAGATGAGGATGCCCAACAAGAAAACAAGAATCCTAATTGCGAAACCTGGTCTGGACGGACACGATCGGGGTGCAAAGTTCATAGCCCGGGCGCTTCGGGACGAGGGTTACGAGGTCATCTACACGGGGATCCGCCAGACTCCGGAAGCCATCGTGCAGACCGCAATCCAAGAAGACGTGGATTTCGTGGGTTTGAGTCTTCTCTCCGGAGCCCACAACGAACTGTTTCCGCGGGTAGTGGATCTGCTCAAGGAAAGAGGTGCCGAGGACATCAAGGTTATCGGCGGGGGAATCATTCCGGAAGAAGATATCCCCTTGCTCAAAGAGAAGGGGGTGCTGGCCATTTTCGGCCCGGGCACGAGCACAGAACAGATCGTCGAGTTCCTAGAGCATGGATCTGGTCGATGACATCCGCCGCGGGGATGTACGGGCTATTGCCCGGGCTATCTCTCTGATTGAAGACCTCGAGCCGGATGCAGAGCTTTTGGCGGACTCCCTGTTCCCGGACACGGGCCGTGCTCTGATCCTGGGAGTGACGGGGAGTCCCGGCGCCGGCAAGAGTACCCTGGTCGACAGGCTGATCACCCTGGAACGTCGATCCGGGCACAAAGTAGCGGTAGTCGCCATAGATCCCAGCTCGCCCTTTTCCGGGGGGGCTATCCTGGGAGACCGTTTGCGCATGCAAGAGCACGCCACCGACCCTGGAGTGTTCATCCGCTCCATGGCCTCCCGAGGATATCTCGGTGGCGTAGCCGCCGCTACGGGAGACGTTCTCAAAGTCTTGGACGCCGCAGGGTACGACACGATCTTCATCGAGACGATCGGCGTTGGACAGACCGAGGTAAAGATCGTAGAGCTCGCTGATATCGTACTGCTGGTCCTTATGCCGGGCACGGGGGACGAAATTCAGGCCATGAAGGCCGGAGTGATGGAGATAGGAGATATCTTCATCATCAACAAGAAAGATGTGCCCGGGGCGGATAAGCTGCGGATGGAAGTGGAGTACGTCTTGAGCTTCAAGAATCCCGGAGAAGATACGGTAACCAACCCGATTGTCATGACCAGTGCCACAAACGACGAGGGGATTGGGTTGTTACGGGAGGCAATAGCTGCCCACTGGAAAGATATTGCAGGTTCCGGCAAGCTGGAACAGAAACGTCGATTCCGTCTGGAGAGGGAGCTGATGGGAGTGCTGAACCGTAAAATTCACCAGCTGATGGACCTTCACATCGAAGTCTCCAAACAGCTTCCGGATTGGGCAGACACCCTGTACAGACGTAAGGCATGCCCGTACGCCTTGATCAATAAACAGATTCAGAACTTCCTAAAGGAGGGAAGAGGTGATCGAACAAATTAACCATATCGCTATCGCGGTCCGTGCTTTGGAAAAACATATACCCTTCTACAGGGATGTACTGAAGTTGGAGTTCAGGGGAACAGAAGTTGTGGAAGACCAGAAGGTACGCCTGGCGGTATTTCGCGTCGGAGAGGTGAATATAGAAATCCTCGAGCCAACCGCTGCCGACAGTCCGATCTACACGTTCATCGAGAAGCGCGGGGAGGGGATGCATCATATCTCCTATCAGGTGGATGATATCGAAGAACAGATCGCGGAACTGAAAAATAAACAGATCCGGATGATCGACGAGACGCCCCGCTCCGGGGCTCATGGCAGCCGGATAGCCTTCCTTCACCCCAAGTCCTCTGCTAACGTGCTCACAGAGCTCACCCAGTTGAGGTGACGGAGTTTGGGGAAATCCTGGTTGCATACACCTGTCGCGGTAGGGTATTTTGAAAGCAAAGATGAAACTCGATACCGTTGATGGAATTTCCTACTCCAGACCCACTTTTCTCACAGCCATCGTGATAGTGTCAATCATCACGATTGTCCTGTTCCCTTTGTTCATGCTCTTTCATCAGTATCCGAACATTATCCGACTCCTCGAAGAGTTTACCCTGAATGAGGCGGTGGGAATTGCGAAATACCTCAGCGCATTGATCATCGTGGACGACCGGGAACTGGAGCCTGGCTCACTGAGCAATGAGATGGTCAATCAGATCCGGAAAGTCGAGCAGGACGCCCAGTTCGTCCTGCTGCGGCTGTATTCACCATCGGGACAGATCCTCTATTCCAGCGAGTCCGAAGAGATAGGCCAGGTGAATCAGAATCCCTATTTCCGCCAGATGATAGCTGACCCGAAGGTTCTAACCGAACAGGTGGAGAGGGGCGGTATGTCGTCCGAGAACCGGTACATGAGAACAGACGTGGTTGAGACCTATGTCCCAATCATCCGGGGGGGGAGACTGATCGGTGTTTTCGAGATCTACTACGATATAAGCACCGAGAAGCAGAAACTCAAGAATTTGATCAACCTGTCTTCGGTTGTGCTTTTCGGAATGGCGGCGATTCTGTTGATCGCCGTGATTATCAGCGTGTCCAGAGCGACTCAGTACCTTCAAGACAGGCAGCGGGTATTGGAAGAACTTCGCACTCTGTCTCTTTCCGACGAGCTCACCGGACTGTACAACAGAAGAGGATTCTTCATCTTAGCGGAGCAGCAGATTAAGATCGCAGCTAGAACTCGACGGGGCATGCTCCTGGTCTCCGCAGACCTGGACGGATTAAAGGGAATCAACGACCGCTTCGGACATTATGAAGGTGATCGGGCTTTAGTGGACGCTGCCCAAATACTGCGGCAAAGCTTCAGGGAATCCGACATTCTGTCCCGCATTGGCGGGGATGAGTTTGTGGTTCTCATTACTGAGAAACCCGAAATCAATGCGGAAGTGCTTTTCGGCCGTCTGAGAAAAAACCTTGAACTCTACAATCGCCGGGTGCAACGGCCATACTCGTTTTTCATCAGCATGGGAGTGGCCATCTTTGATCCCCAGAATCCGGTCACCCTTAACGAGCTTCTCGTACAGGCGGACAAATCGATGTACCGGAACAAGAAGCACAAGAAGGGCCGGCCAAAGCAAAGGAAGAATAGACCGCCGCTATGATCCGACGGGTGCTCGTGTACTACAAGCCGGAGAATTCTCCGCAGTGGCAGCGCTCTATCCGCAGATGGATTTGAACACACAGAAGAAGTTGGACCAGCAGATCTTCTCCAGCCGCCTCGGTGAGTAGCCGCGTAAACGCAGTCCTTCGAGAATGGTGAGGAAGCCCCGACAATCCTCTACACCTGCGGGGGTGTCGGGGATGCCGTCAAAATCCGAGCCGAAGGCGGCATGATCCTCCCCGGCCAGATCGACGAGGTAATCAATGTGTTGGAGGAGCTTCTCGAGGGGAACTCTTTCTGATGCCATCATGTTCTTGAAATTTTTCGCAAATTTCATCCAGGCCTTGCCCAGTTTCGCTCCATCGGTCCCTGCCCGTCTCGTCCAACGATCGAGCTCGGAAAACACATCCTTGCCTCTTCCTTCCGCGATCTCCCTGAATTTACAGTCCAGAAAAGCGGGCTGAAAGGCTACTCCGACAACACCTCCTCCCACTGCAATCCCGCGAATCAGATCGTCTTTTATGTTTCGCGGGATCGGACAGATTCCGTACATACAGGAGTGGGAGGCTACAATTGGAGTTCGGCTGAGTTCGAGAACCCTCTCCACCGTCCGATCGTGAGCGTGGGAAACATCAACGATCATCCCCAGATCGTTCATTGCCGCTATCACGTCTTCTCCGAACCCGGAAAGACCGTCAAACTTCGTTTCCTTGTCATTCGAGGAGGTCACCCAGTCATTGCTCTTGCTATGAATCAGGGTCAAGAGCCGTACATCCATTTTGTGGAGTGCCTCCAGCTTTTTTAAATCATTCTCTATAGCATCTCCGTTCTCTACGGCCAAAAGCGCGGCGATCTTACCTTGGGCCGCAGCCGCCTCAACTTCATGACTGTTGCCGCACAGAGCAATCCGGGAGGAATATTGGTCGATCTCCTCCTGGAAACGAATAATCCCCTGTGTGGCAAAGGAAAAACGCTGATCTTTCGGCAGAGTTCCCGGAACATAAACAGCAAACACCTGAAGCCCGACGTTCCCTTCTTGCAGATACTGGAGGCTGACATGCAGGGAGGTGTCTTCGAGAGAACTCCCTGCCTGCCAGAGAAAGGCCGTGTCACAGTGAAGATCGCAAATACGGAGCATATTATCTATCCCAGCACCTCCTCCATCCCATCGAGAAAACGCTTGGTTTCAGCCAGCACCAGACCAGGGTCTTCAGGTACATGAAAAATCTCCAGGGAAATCCAACCACGATATTCCTTCTCCGCCAGTTTCTTGAAGGCAGGAAAGAAATCCGAGCTCCCCGTACCGGGGTAGCTACCGTTGACCTCGTTGAGATGGATATGACGGAAGATCGGGAAGTGATCTTCGATCAACTCGTCCCATCTCTTGGTCTCATCGGTACAGTTGTGAAAATCGAAAATACCCTGAATCGCCGGATGCCCGATCCGCCTGATCGAACTTTCGACCTCGGCGATGGTGTTGATCACATCGGTGGCGCTGCTGGACAGAGACTCAAGCAGGATAGTGCAGTTCCTCTGGGCGGTGAAATCGGCTAGAGATCGCAGGCCCTCTTCCAGGTAGGCCGTAGCCTTCTGCCTACTGATACCGAGGCTGTGGCGCTGTTTCGGAGACCCCAGCACCAAAACGCCTCCACCCAGCTGTCCTGCAAGGTCCACCAGCCGTTTGAGATGATCCCATGATTGACGACGAACCGCCTTATCCGGTGTCGTGATATGCAATCCCTCGGGTTTGAGAAAAAGCCAATGCAGCCCGGTAAACTCCAGATCGTGGTCTGCCAGCACCCGACGTATCTCGTTGATCTGCTTCGATCTGAACTGCCCTGGTTCGTCAAACAGAGTAAAAGGAGCAATCTCTACGCCGTGATACCCGTACTTCTGAAGCAGGGAACAGGAATCCGCAAAGCTCATGTCTCCAAACAGCTCATTGCAAATTGCATATTTCTTCATTATTCCTCCCTGTACATCCTGTCTGTGATCATCCAAATCAAGCCCGGACTGGTCAAGAGCTGAGGACCGGTACACTTGACCGAATTGCCGTCTGATTTATACTGAAATTCGACAACTGGCAGTCAACGATGATCACTTTTATACGAATCTGGATCCAGGGGCTATATAATCCGTCGCGGGCATTCAAGAGACTTCAGCCCAGGCCCGCTCCCTACTGGGGACTGTGGGCTATTCTCCTTCGTTTCGTAATCACATCCCTGACCTCGATTCTGGCTCTGCGTCTCCTGAATCGGACCCCTTTCTATCCTTCCTACCTCACCTTTCTGGCTACCGATCAATACTACACGGCGGAAATCTTCTTTCTTCCCCTCTTCGGTCTTGCCTGCTGGCTGCTGGCCGGCGCCCTGGTCCACCTCATCCTTAGGGGAATGGGAAAGGAGAGCGACTTCGACTGGATTTTGAACGTTGTCGGTTTCGGACTGCTGATTCCGATGCCGGTGACCTGGTTGGTGGATTGGACCACTATCGCTCTGAACGTCTACGGCCGCGGGATAGCCCCCCTGATCCACGCCCTCATCTCTATTTGGGAGATCGCACTGATCAGCGTGGGACTGGCAAAGATGGAAGAAACACGGTCCTGGGTTTATGTTCTTCTCGCGGTCCTGGTAAAGGTCGGAGTCTACATCCCCCTGGCCGCTCTTCTCGTCCGTTGACTTTAAAAAAAATCCACACCAATCGTCCCGGAATCCCGTAAAGATCCAACGATCTGCCCGGCTAATAAAGCCTTGAGGAAACGGCGCTGATGGAACTCCTCCTGGATCTCTTCGAAGGACTGCTGAAGCGGAGACAGTAACGGGTCTTGATAGCGCTCAGCAGCTTCTCTGAAAACTCTTTTGTAAACGAAGGATCTCCCTAAGGTCGTCGCTTTCCGTTTCCTCGATATGAACATCCATTAGATCCTGTTCCATCGATAGGGTTTTCAGATCAACCCGTGCAGCTGCTCGACCTGGCTGTCGAGCTGTGCATCGGAAAAACAGTAGCGCAGATCCTGAAACCGGCCGCGCAATCGAATGACCTCGTTCTGTACAGGTTTTCCGCCGACAACCACGTCCCGGATCAGTTCCGCCAGGTTTCGGAAATCCTCCGGCTCCATACCGAACCGGGTCATTTCCGCCACTCCCATACGCAGGGCTCCGGATGCGGTGAAGCCCTCTTCCCTCGGCGAGGCCTGGAAGTTGACGATGATGTTGTTCTCCTCCAAACGGCGGGCCGCCTCCACACCCTGGCAGTAGCCGATTTCCACCACCACCTGGTGAGTCTCGGTATGTCCCACCTGAGGATCTCCAGCAACTGACAGCCCCGCATCTTTCAGGGCCTGGGCAAAACTCTTAGCATTGGCGATCACCGCCTTCTGATACTCCTCTTTGAAAGCGTTCATTTCGTAGACTGCCATGAGCAGACCGAGCAGCGTGCCCAGATGATGGTTACTCACACTGCCGGGGAAGGTGCGCCGTTGGATCGTTTCCCACAACTCATAGCGTGGGTCCTCCTCCGACCAATTTGCGGCCAGGATTCCCCGCTGGGTGCCGAAGAAAGTCTTGTGGGTCGATCCGGTAACGATATCGGCCCCTTCAACGAAGGGCTCCTGGAATTGAGGGCCCACTAAACCCAGCACATGAGCCATGTCATACATGATCACCGTGTCGAGCGACAACTGCTCCACGATTCGCCTTATCTCCTGTACCGGTTCCCGGTACAGAATCATACTCTTGCCCAGGACGATCAGTTCGGGCCGGTGTTGTTCGAAGAGCCCATGAAGTTGCGCCGTATCTATCCTGTACGGATCGGCCCTACAGACGGGAAAGTTAATGACTGCTGGGGCTTCCCTGGCCGGATTCCGGGCCACAAAATCCCTCAAAGCCCCCATGGGCTGGGCGCTGAGATGACCACCTTTGATGATGTGGTTGTTCATGATCGATCGGATCCGCCGGGGTTCGCTCTTTCGATCGTCCCGATTCAGGTAGTCCACCAGGGCACTGAACAGGGTCATATTGGCCATCTGGCCGCTTACCACCCGAGTTTCGACTTCTCGACAGCCCAAGTAGCTTCTCAGCTCCTCGATCAGGGACCGCTCTACCTCGTCGATGAATCCGGTACCCTGATAGTAAAACACTTCGGCGTCTTTGAATGCCTTGATCTTTCTGTGCTCGCCGTAACGGAAGGAAGGATCCATGATCGACAGCAGCCTGGACAAGGATGAATGGGTCATTTCCGAAGGGATCAGGTTGATGCACCGCTTCTGCCGCCATTGAGTATTGTCAACGCTTCTGCGCAGCAGTTGTCGTACCTTGTCCGGATAGCTGAGGGATGGCCCAATCATTTCGGGTGCTTCTTCAGCCAGTCCCCAAAGCACGGGTCGGGCAAAGGGAGGAGCTTCCGCCCGCAACAGGTACGGAACAGTCAGAGCTTTGAGCCGTTTTCCCCTGACGTCGATCTCGATCTCTGTTTCCACTTCGACAGCACCGTCCAACAGAGCCATGCCGATAGCTCTCCGGTCACTCCGATCGGTCAGAGTACTGCACAGGCCTTGTCCTTCGAAAATCCAATACGGGGCTACAGTTCCGCTGGTTACCCAGCCGACCCGCCGACCTTCCACGAAGACTTCTGCTCCGTGGCGGGCGATTCCCTTGTTCTGTACCTCGAACAGTCGCACGAGGCGCGGCAGAGACTCCAGGTTTGAATAATCCCGCTTAATGATTCTCCTATAAACTGCGAATTGATCCTGTAAAGACCGCCCGCCGATAAAATGTTCCTTCAACGGGCTTAAGCTCACGGCAAAGCGGGCCAGAGGACAGGCAAAGATGGGGATCTCCTCGTTTTCCGGATCGGCGCCCAGTTCGTGCCCGTAGAGGGGAAGACCGGCTTCGAGGCGCAGCGTATCCCGGGCACCGAGACCTATCGGCGCTGCTCCCGCTGCTAAAAATTCGTCCCACAGCCTGTACAGGGATTCTTCAGGTACGAAAAGCTCGAAGCCAAGCGGCTCTCCTGTGTACCCGGTGCGGGCTACAGTAAATGTCGAGCCCCGGCTTGATATTGCAGTCAGGTTGTTGCGGCCGGGCTCGGGAAGAGCCTCCTCACCAAGACAGGAGATTATGATTCGACGTGACTCAGGACCTTGGAGGGAGATCATAGCCAAATCGGTGGTGCGGTCCTCCAACTCCAGCCCGGTGAAGCCAGGGTGGATCGACTGCAGATGCTCCCAGTCCTTGTCCCGATTGGCCGCGTTTACCACCAGCAGGTACTCCTGCGTGCCCAGGCAGTACAGGTAGGCGTCATCTATGACACCGCCCACCTCATTGGGGATCATCGTGTACTGGGCCTTTCCCGGCTCCAGGGCGGCGGCATTGTTGGTGAGAGCGTGCTGCAGAAAAGGCAGGCTGTCCCGCCCGGAAACGAGAAAACGACCCATGTGGGAGATATCGAACAATCCGGCACCCTTTCGAGTACGGAGGTGCTCCTCAACAATCCCCGTGGGGTACTGTACTGGCATCTCCCAACCGGCAAACTCGACCATTCGGGCACCCAATGACACGTGTTTATCGTACAGCGGAGTTCGCATCATGGCTGCACCCCGGTTTCGAAAGGTTCCCCGGTCTCCGGATGCCAGCGAACAACCGGTTTGCGAGCGGCCAGAACCTCATCGATACGGCCTACCGGAGTACGGCTGGGCGCCTGTTTGAGGACCTCCGGATTCTCCTTGGCTTCTTGGAGAATCATCTCCATCACCTCGACAAATCGGTCCAGAACCTCGAGGCTTTCAGTCTCGGTGGGCTCGATCATCAGCGCCTCCGGCACGATCAGGGGGAAGTATAC
>CAZVHJ010000015.1:0-83186 GCA_964627715.1 uncultured Spirochaetaceae bacterium
AAAAAGCCTCTTCTTACTTAGAGGAATATCTTAAGGTTCAGAAAGACCCCCAAGTCCGAAAGAGGCTTGAACAATTGAGGACCGTTAACTAGTGAAAAGGTTGAAAACAGCGAGGGTGATATCTATCCTAAGGAAAATACTACATTTCTATCATCATACAGGCCGTCAATAACTTCAATTCTTTTTTTACAAATAGCCGAAAAGCTCAACGCCCCGCCGGACAAGTCCCCACAAATTCACGCACGCGGCTTCAGCCATGGGTTCGATCGGGGTGCAAAACGTCCCATTTATTCGCAGTCTCTTGAGTATGTGGATCGGGCCGTCTTGGGCGGAGAAGAGCAGGGGTTCGTCAAGATGGTAACCTGTACAAAAACTGATACGCAAGTGGCCGTACTGGAGACGATGGTGCAGCAGCCGCGACCGGCCGCGGTTGTTCCCACTATTATTATCATAGCGCTCAAGTTGAATTGTTGAACTGAGGGTGCTACTATTGGAGAAAGAGAGGTGGGCACCTAATGAAGAAAGCAAAGATTCTAGTCTTTGTGTTCCTGATATTTGGAACACTTGCCTGGGCTCAAGTCACGAGTGATTTTTCCCTCCTGGTGAGTCCGACCCTGAACATTCCCTTGGGTCCGGTGGAGGGTGAAACACCCTTCTACTCCATAGGAGGCGGACTGTCGTTGAAAGGGGAATATACATTTCCCTTCTTTCCCCTCATGTACACCGGAGTGGCTCTGGATGCGGATTTCGCTCCGATATTGAATGCGGGAAAAGCTCTGATTCTCCTGTCTGTGGGTCCGGAGATTGGTTTTCGTTTCTCACCCTTTCCTCGCTTCAATTTTAAAGCCTACGGTTACGGGGGGATGTACTTCGGCGCGGCAAGCGGCGGCTCAGTGTTCAATCCCTTTGTCGCCGGGGGCGCGGATGTATCCTTTCTCCTCAACCCATCCCTGAACATCGGGATCGGTGCTACTTACAAGTACCATTTCCTGCCGACGGAGTATCTCTACCAGGGCATCGGCGTCAATGCCGGAGTTTCCTACAACATCGGCGCGACCAAGCAGCGAGCCGAAATTCAAGTCACGCCCCAGATTCAACAGATCTTTCCGCTGTTTTTCACCTACTACGATAAGAATCCGGCCGGGAGCCTAATCCTGAAGAACAACGAGCGGGACAAGATCGAAGACCTCAAAGTAAGCTTCTACGTCAAGCAGTTCATGGATCAGCCCAAGTTTAGCGCCGAGGTCGAGGAATTGAGGCGGAACCAAGAGCTCGAGATCCCGGTTTATGCTTTGTTTACCGAGGAGATCTTCGGTGTGACCGAAGGTCTCAAGGTGGCCGGGGAGATCCTCCTGGACTACAAGTTCCTCGGCATCGAAAGAACCGACAGCATTCCGGTTACGGTGGTGATTAACAACCGCAACGCCATGACCTGGGATGACGACAGGAAAGCCGCAGCCTTTGTAACCGCCAAAGACGAGCTGGTGCTTGGATTTGCCAAGCAGGTCGCTTCTTTGGTCAGCAACGAGGGAAGTACGGCGATAAATACGAATTTCCGCAATGCCTTGGCTTTGTTCGAGTTCCTGTCCCGCTACGGTATCGGCTACGTCGTCGATCCGGTTACCCCCTACGCGGAGCTTTCGGAAAGCAGTGACGCTATCGATTTCATCCAGTTTCCCGCTCAAACCCTGGCTTTCAAAGCGGGGGATTGTGACGATATTGCGATTTTGTACTCGGCCATGCTGGAATCTGTCGGAGTACGAACCGCCTTCATCACCGCTCCGGGCCACATCTACATGGCCTTCGACCTAGGTATGGATTCTGAAGTTGCCCGTAAGACCTTCCTCAAACCCGAAGACCTGATCTTCCGAGAAGGTGAAACCTGGATCCCAGTGGAGATTACTCTGGTGAAGGACGGGTTCATCAAGGCCTGGCAGATCGGTGCCAAAGAATGGCGGGAGACGAGTCAGACCGGAACTGCGGAGTTTTATCCGATCCGGGAAGCCTGGTCTATCTACGAGCCTGTGGCCTTCAGTGAATATCGCCCTGCTATTATCCCTCCCAGCGAATCGGTTATCAGATCCGAGTACACGAGAGAGCTGGATCGTTTCATCAGCGCCGAGGTCGACCCACGGGCTTCCAAGCTCAAGGCGGAAATCCGGTCATCCGGCAGCAGCCTGAGGCTGATCAACAATCTCGGAGTACTCTACGCCAAATACGGCCTGCTCGATGACGCCGCCGCTCAGTTCGAGAAGATCCTCCGTTCCGGAGAGCACCCTGCAGCTCTGGTAAACCTGGGGAACATCTCCTATTTGAGGGGTGATATGCGTCAGTCCCTTGAGTACTATCAAAGAGCTCTAGACCGATCTCCCGACAATTCCGTAGCCCTCCTTGGTGTAGCTAAGGCGAGCTATGAACTGGAAGAGTACGAGTCCGTGGATAATGCACTGGCTCAACTGAAAAGTCTTGATCCTGAAAAAGCAAAACAGTTCTCATTCCTGGGCTCCGGTGCCTCAGCAGACACCGCCCGGGCATCCCAGGCAGCAATCAAGGAGGTCTCATCATGGGACGAAGAGTAAGACGTTTTCTGGTCATCCCGGCAGCCGCCATCGTTCTTCTGACATTGCTGCTGGCAACCTGCAACAACGATTTTGATATCTTCGAAGCGATCAAGACAGATGTGAAGATCGCGAATGATTTATTCTTGAAAATCACCGACAGCTCACCAGCGAAAAACGCTCAGGATATCAGCCAGCTCGAGCGAATTGAAATCGAGTTTGATAGATCCATCAATATAAACACGGTGGACCAGTCCTCCATTGTTTTCGATCCGGCCCCCGATCCTCTGAGCACAACCGGGATGCAGGATTGGTCGTTTATCTACAACGACACGACCAAGACCCTTTTCATATATCCTGATCCCGTTCTTAATGCAGTAACCGCACCCGACACGGTCCAGTATACGGTAACGGTCAACCGGAATCTCAAGGGGACGGACGGAAGCGATCTTCAGGAGCCGTACAGCTGGTCTTTCGAGACCAAGGAGTCAGCGACAGGCAACTTCTTCATCGAATCGACAAACGATTCGGAGGGCCGTATCGAGGGCACTGTCGACCTATATACAAACGACGCAACGGTGGACCTGTGGGTCTACGGCATGAACTCGATAACCGCCCGTTTTTTGGTCGGTGAAACAGAAGACGAAATTGTGATCAGTAATCCCTCTCTCTGGCCTGTAAAGACTGGCGTTGGTACAACGGAGCAGTGGTATATGGACAGCCCTTCCGGCCCGGCCAGCATTACCCTGAGCGGCGCAGATGGAGAAAAGACTCTGTATATGGGATTCTCCGACGGAGTAGAAACCCCGGCCGCAAGACAACTCAAAGCAGACACGATCATCCTCGATAGGCAAGGTCCCAGCGTTACCATCACTACCTCGACCATAACCACCAACACGAGCAGGATCTATTCCAACGTTTCCGATACATGGAGCGGTATTAACGGATATGGCTGGACAACTCCCGCTGCAGTCACACTCGTAAGCTCGACGGTAGAGGACCCGTATATCTCCAGCGTCACTGCAAATGTGGATGATGTAAAGTATACCTTTACTCTCGAAGCTACAGATGGAGCCGAAAACATTACCTCAGTATCGAAGAGCATCAAGATAGACACAAGGCCGCCCGATCCGCCGGCTGTATTTGGGGAGGTTGACGGTAGCAAATACGGGCCGGTCGATTTCGACGGCGCCTTTTATTGGTATTGGAAGTCTGGAGGCTCCAAGGATGCCAGCAATGTATATCAATTCTATCGTCCTGATATCGATGATTGGGTGAAAGAGACGAAGGAAACAATGTATAAAGTGGAGGTGAGAAACTACGGTCCCTATACTCTTAAGGTTGGCGAGTTTGATGACGACTATAATCTCTCCGACCTATCATCACTCACCATGTATTTTTCACCTTCGTACAAGGTATTGTACCCAGTCTGGGGGCAGGAGATCGGTATCGGCCTGAATACAGACCTGAATTGGCCCGATTACAAGGGGGATGTCAAGGAACCCGTCTACGATGTCTACATACGAGTGGATGGCGCGTCCACATTTGATCTGCTCCACAAGACCGCTGTGGATCTGAAAGCAAGTGAGTGGATGAATGGAGGAGCCGTCACCTTGAAGTCGGGAATTCGCTACGAATGGTTCGTTGCGGTGAAGGAGGGAGTGGGCGGCAAAGAGGTGGACTATCTGCCAGCGCATCCCAAAACTGGACCGTACTATTCCTTTACTGTGGATTAGTATGGGTGATGCATCGAAGGAAGCAGAAACGTATCTGATTTAGCAGTTGTTTACAAGAGAAACACCTGAGGCCGTAAGAGTTGCTCTTACGGCTTCATCTTTTTTGATCCACTTCTGAATGCCAGCTGCAAAGGATCTGCCTGGAAGTACAAGCGCCTGCCTACAAACTCCCCATCATGCGTTTGGCGGCGCGGCCGTACTCGGAGTTGGCGTCGATCTTGTAGGCGTCCTGCAGGAATTTTAGAGCTTGGTCCTTGTTGTCCAGGCCCTCGTGGCACACCGCTGAGAGGAAGTAGACAACCTGGGTGGTTTCACCCATATCGGGATGCTTCAAGTATTCGGAGAAGAGATCCAAGGCATCGGCGAAAGCCAGGTTCTCGATAAGCAGCTTTCCCTTCAGCAGGACATAGTCCGTAAAGATGGGGGCATTCGAACCGAGCTGCATATCCTCCAGCATGATCAACGCCACAGCGTTGTCACCCTTTAGAGAGTGGGCGTAGGCTGCATAGAAGAGGTGCTCGTAGCGCTCCTCCTCAGTGAGGGCCCAATCGGCTCCTTCCTTGAACACCGGAATGGCTTCGTCCAAAAGCCCGTCCGCCAGAAGCTTTTTTCCCTTTTCAAGGTATTCACCGCCCTCTTCGACCCAGGTCAGCTGATCCTTGTCTGCCGCCGCCCCGCGCACACCCATGACTGCCGTCTGGCCCTGCTCCCCGGGGGTTATCAACTTCGACAGCTTGGAGTTCACAACGCTGCCGATGTCCCAGGAGGCGATCTTCTGTCCCGAGCGAAGCAGATTCTGGGTATTGTAGGTTCCGTCGTCACTCAGGGTAACGGTTACCGCTGGAGTCGAAAGCTCGGCGAAGCCGTTGCCGGAAAGGCGTATCAGACTGTTTTCAGGGATCAAGTCGCCTATGTACAGTTCCGACCACGTGGCTCCTTCTTTGATTTCCAGGGTTCCCTCCACATATTCAACCAACAGATCCTCCGCTAAAAGAGGAATCGCTGCGATCAGTATCAGCAGGACAAAGGCAGATGCACGTTTCATCATTCACTCCTCCGTGATAATTCAAGTATACATTTTTCTCCCCGGAAATTCCAAGTTGAGACGACGAACCTGATCTCCAGGACATACCCTATTGGTTTATACTGAGGAGACCGAAATACTATAGTAGACTGATTTTTATTGAAAAATACTATAATATACTAGGGATAGACGCAGGTTAGAGATCGACGTAGGGATTCGATGGGAAATATTGCAGTACTGAGTACAGACGACAGAACGAACAAAGAGATCCTACAAATTTGTACAGAGTTTGGTGACGAATTTGTGCCGGTGTACCTTCGAGACAAGAACATGATTGTTCAGCATCTCAACTATGAACTTCCCGAGATCATCGTCATCAACTGCACTGACAAATACATCAAGATCAAAAACATCCTGAAGGAGATCAAGAACGATCCGTGGCTGTACTCCGGCGGGTTTGTCATACTCCACGAGGAGGGGAATGAACAGGAAATCCTGAAGACGTTTTCAGGGATAAACACGATCTCGGTCATCCATAAGAGCAAACTGGAAGACTATTTTACCAGGCTCCTGCGTATATTGAGCCAAAATCGGGGAATTCTATTCCAACGGGATCTGCATTTCATTTTGCAGGCAAACCTTTCAGGGTCTTTTATTATGGAGAACGATCCGTTCGATCTGGTGACTTATTCCAATCTCCTGGCCAACTTTCTCTACAACTCCAATCTCATCGATCACGAGCAGAAGGTGCGTTTCTATATCGCGATGATGGAGCTGCTGATCAATGCCATAGAACATGGAAACTGCAAGATTTCCTACGAAGAGAAGTCGAAATGGTTGGACAGCGGCAAGGATATCCTGGATCTGGTTCGGGAAAAAAACAAAGATCCCGAGATCTGCCAAAAGAAGGTCTATCTCAGCTACAAGATTACACCGAAGAAATCGACCTTCAAGATCCGTGATGAGGGAGACGGCTTCGATTGGAAAGCTCAGACCGCTGCAACCGGCGAGGACGGACTGGAAGAGATGCATGGGCGAGGAATCGCCATGGCCTCGCACTACGTAGCGAAGCTTAGCTACAATGACAAGGGCAACGAGGCCAGCTTTGAGATCATCCATATGACCCACGACGGTAAGGTAGTACCCAAGGTGTTCACCGACCAGGAGGAGGTGGTGTTCCAGGACGGGGATATCGTGTTTACCCAAGGAGAAAAATCGAGCTACTTGTACTACATCGTGTCCGGCCAGTTCGAGATTATTGCCAACGGAAAACAGGTTTCCATACTTTCGCCCGAGGATATCTTCCTGGGTGAAATGTCCTTTCTTCTCGATAATCGTCGATCCGCTACTGTTAAATCCATAGGGAGGGGCTTTTTGATCAAGATCTCAAAAGAAGCATTTATCAACGCCATCAAAGAACGCCCGCATTACGGGATCTTTTTAGCCCGGCTGCTCGCGCAGCGGCTGGTCAAGCTCCACAAAGTCACAACCGCGTAGCGCCAGGTGAACGTTCGCGAAAAAATCCTCCAAGAAAAGGTAGATCCTTTTTTAACACCGGAACGGATTGCCGTTATAGCCCGGCTGGCCTTTGCGGAACATAGTGATGGTGTCGGGAAACGCTCTGATCCAAGGGGGGAAGAGCCTCAGATAGAAACGGCCAAGGTGCTCAGCGGGGGCTGCTGGAACAGGGTAATCGGAGTCTCCTTCGCTTCGGGAGAAACAGAGATCGTGTACAAGATCAGTCCGGAAGAGAGGGATGAGAAGATCATTCGGGAGTATCGGGTGCTGGGATACTTCGCCAGCCGAACGGCGATGCCGGTTCCCCAACCCCTGTTCGTTGACACTTCGGGACAACTCCTGCCCGGTACTCTCCTGGTAATGACCCGGATTCCCGGTGTGGTGCTGCACCGGGTTTTCGGACTGCTTACCCGGGAGATGATCGACGGACTGACCGACCAGATTGCTTCCCAGGTGATCGATCTGCACAAGGAACGCAGCAGCGGTTTCGGAGGCGTGGAGCTGGCCGAGGGTAAACGGCGTCAAAACTGGGCGGAGTTTTGGCTGCCGCGCTTCGATGCTGTGTTTTCAGAAGTTACCGACAGCGGTTTGGTTGACCTCAAGTTGCTCGAACAGATCGAGAAGGTTCGCCGCAGCTTCCCGGCAGCTCTGGAGATCGGTTCGCGAAGCACCCTGACCCACTACGATATCTGGTCGGGAAACGTAATGGTGGATTTTGAAGGGTCCGGGTATCCTGGTCGACCCTTTATCAGCGGCTATATCGACATTCCCGGGTTTTGGGCCGACTACGCCAGGGAGCTGTCTTTTATGGAGATGTTCGGCCTGGCAAATGAACGTTTCTACGATCGCTACTGGAGTGCCTTTCCCAAGGACGAGAGTTTCGAAGTGCGTAAGAACATCTACAATCTAAAGATGCATTTGAAACATATCACGATGTATCCGCACGAGGCTTATTACCGGCAAGGCGCCGAGGCGGCCCTGCTCTATATCCAGCGTTTTTTGTAGCACCTGAAGCAGGATCAGCGGGCCCGCAGCAGCTTCACCGCCAGCCTACGGATCTGCTTTTCATTTTCCAGTTTTTCCAGCCAGGTTTTAGGTAGAGCTTTTTCACCGAGATAAGCTCCGGAAACGGCACAGGCCATAGCCCCGAGGGTGTCCCGATCCCCCCCGTTCAGGACCGCACAGTACAAACACTCTTCAAAGCTGTGGGGGAAGCGTAGAAAGGCGTACAGGGCAAAAGGCATCGATTCCTGAACAGCGATCCCTTTCCCCAGTGTCATGGCAGCCTGGGCCGGATCGGTGTTCGCGGAAATCAGAGTTTTCACCTGGGTTAGTTTCTCCTTGATCACATCGGTGCGGGCGAACTTGGTCAGCTCCGCAGTAATTCCGGTCGCAGAAAGTGATTTTGAAGTAGTTTTTCCGACCGCGATGGCTACAGCTTTCGCCAGGACCGCCGCTCCGTCAATCCCCACCGGATGAGCATGAGTTACCGCGCTGGCTATACGGACCTGCTCGTAAAGACGGGGGGAATCGTAGTAGAACGCTCCCACCGGGCCGATACGCATGGCGGCGCCGTTACCGAAGGATCCCGTACCCCTAAACAGGCGGCTTGCCGCCTCTGTATAGGATATACCGAGATCCGAGACCATGGAAAACACGGCCGGCGGTCCCGAGGCATAGCCCCGCCAGGGTTCACGCAGGAAGTTGCTGCGAAAGGTGTCTCCCAGATGCCGGCTCTCCAGGCATCCTCTGCGGGTGATCGACTCGGCCAAACCGATCGCCATAGCCGTATCGTCGGTGTAGCGTAGTTGAGTGCTGGTTCGCAGCTCCTCTTGAAGGGCAGACAAGGATGGACGGAAAAAAGCAATCTCCCCGATGGCGTCCCCCAGCGCGCTTGCCAGCAAACAACCGCGGAACTTTTCTTCCAGGTTGATTTCGTCCTTCATAGTCTGGGAACAGCATAGCACGATTGGAGTGATCTGAAAAACTTTCCTACAAGGGTACATGTTCGAAGGCTTGGCGGTGTTAGTATATTAGTAGAAACACTGCAGGAGGTATTCGATGCCGGAAAAGATTACAGAGGAAGTGAAGGTTAAAGGCGAGGATCTACTGAAGAAAGTGAAGGAGCTGATTCACGAGGGGAATATCCGGCGAATAATCATCAAGAATGAGTCCGGTGAAACCTACATCGAGATTCCCCTTACCCTCGGAGTTGTGGGCATGGTTGTCGCTCCCGTGCTGGCTGCGGTCGGGGCGATCGCCGCTTTGGCCAGCAACTTCACGATCGAGGTTGTGAAGAAGGAGTAAGCCGCTGGAGTAGGTTCTCTCCCACAGGAAGGGATAGAACAAGAGCAAACGATCCGTACACCGCTGTGATACCCACGGACTCATTCCCTTCGTTCGGTTGGAGACAGGTCAAGGTGTAGACCAATGAAGCAGCCAGAACTCCACCGCCCAGCGTCAACAGCAGGTCGGTCCACTGGGGCTGTCCGAATCCGAGTGAATCCAGGAGTTCTTTGGCTGTACCGGCCAGGAGCGCTCCGGACAAACCGAGACCTGCAACCAGCAGAGCGCTGCGCTGATCCGACGCCGACTCCACCAATGGATAGGCGATGGCGCTGACCAGCAGGGCGCTGGAGGCTCCGGCCAGTAGGTGGAGGGCGGCGAATTCTCCTCTATCACCGCCTGCGGGCGCGGCTTCACACAGCGGCGCAATGAACAAAAGAGCGACGCTGAAGACGAGGAGAGTTATTGCTTTGCCTGTTTTCATCTCTGTTCTCGAATTGTACAACGTTTCACCCGTGTTTCGTACCTCTGTACCGGGAGTTCGTGTCAGTTTGACTCAGTTATAAAAATGAAAAACTGCCTCTGTGGCAAAATGACCCAAATGAGCTTCCCGTTTCAATAAGTCTAACCGTTTCCATCTTTTTCTTTTCTATATAATGAATTATAGAACAAATACAAGAAATAGATGGCACACTTTTTGAATGTATATTTGTAGAAGTTTTATACCATGCGAGGAGGTGTACTATGGCTTTGGTACGTTGGTACGACAGGGATCTGGAGCCTGCGGGCACCTTTGACTGGCTCCAGCGGCAAATCAATGAGTTGTTCGATTTCCCCCGGTTTCCTGAATCCCAGGGGCTGTTCGACAGGAAGATATCGCCCGCTATTGACGTGGTCGAGCACGCCGACAGGTTCACCGTCGAATGCGATCTTCCCGGTATCGATCAGAAAGACATCAATGTAAGCATCGCCTCAGGAGTTCTGACGATCAAGGGAGAGAAAAGGACGGAGAAGAAATCGGAAAAAGCCAAGGTGTATAAGAAGGAAACGTGGGAAGGAAGCTTCCAACGGACCGTATCGCTGCCCACCGGCGTTGATGCTGATAAGGTGGAGGCTACATTTACCGACGGTGTTCTCAAGATCTCCCTTCCCAAACGCGAGGAAGCCAAGACAAAGAAGATCGAACTCAAGGCGAAGTAGGACAGGAGGATACCCATGGCCAAAGATGTTGAAGTCCGAAAAGAAAGAGAGAAAGAGCAAGTTCAATTCATCCGGCCGTTCTGCTTCATCTGTGAAGAAGAGGCGGGAGTGATTACACTGAAGCTCGAGATGCCCGGAGTAACCAAGAATCAGCTGAACATCGACGTAGATGGCAACGAGCTGCACGTGACCGGAAAGCGAGCGGGAACCGGTTCCGAAGGCACATATCTCATTCGAGAACGGCGACTCGGGACCTACCATCAGGCCTATACTCTCGACGATACGATCGATCGAAACAAGATCGAGGCCTCCCTGGAGGGTGGAGTTCTCACCCTGACCCTTCATCGTAAAGAATCGGAGAAGCCCCGCAAGATTTCAATCAGGTCGAGCTAACTCGAAATTCTGAGACCTGCCGGGATCGGTTTTTACCGATCCCGGCCTGCAACCTTGGATACTCCTGGAGCTCGTGTTGAGCACACTGAATAGCAGGGTATATACTCAAAAGCGAAGGAGTAATAGTACCCATGAGCGAATATCAGAAGGGAAGTGCGGGATATCGGCAGGAACGGCTCAAAGAGATCGTACAGGATCTCCACGAGGGAAGCGATATCAAGGCTGTGCGAAAACGGTTCGCCGAACTGATCCGTAATGTCAGTCCGGAGGAGATCGCCCAGATGGAGCAGTCTCTGATAGCCGAAGGAGTTCCCGTGGAACAGGTGCAAAAGGTCTGCGATGTTCATGTCCAGGTCTTCGAGCAGGCCTTGGGGCGTCAGAGGAAATCCAGGGTGCTGCCGGGGCATCCGGTGCATACCTACCTCGAGGAAAACAAAGCGGCCCGAAAGGTGTTGAAGAGGATCCGTCCTTTGCTGAGGCAGGTGTCTCGCGGAGCACGAACGGAGGAGTTCGAGAAAGAACTGGAGCAGCTCAAGAAGATCGAGATTCACTATCAGCGAAAGGAGAACCAGCTCTTTCCCTATCTCGAACGGGCAAACTTCACCGGACCTTCCAAGGTGATGTGGGGAAAGCACGATGAGATCCGAGCTCAGCTGCGGGACCTTGAAACCGCCTACCGGGAACAGGACTGGGGCCGATTCACTTCTGTAGGTAGGGGGCTGCTGAGGGCTATTCGGCGAATGATCTTTATGGAAGAAAAGATCCTTTTCCCCACCTCTTTGAAGAAAATCCTTGAGCAGCAGTGGGCGGAAATTCGGCGGGGTGAGTCAGAGATCGGCTACGCCTGGATCCAGCCGGGAAACCTCTGGGACCCTTCGGTGGTGATTGCCAGCTCTGTGGCTAAGGATCTTGGCAAGGAGCCTCAATCGAAAGTTTCCGGTCAGGAGGAGAGCGCCCGCCCCGGTTCGGAGGAGATGCCTTTGGATGTGGGCCGGCTCAACCTGGAGCAGATCAATCTCATGTTGAAGAACCTTCCCCTCGATGTCACCTACGTGGATGAAAACGACAGGGTGCGGTATTACTCTCAAGGGTTGGAGCGGATCTTTCCGCGGAGTCCGGCGGTGATCGGACGGGCGGTCCAGAATTGCCATCCCCCGAACAGTGTCCACGTGGTGGAGAAGATTCTCGACAGCTTCAAGCGTAAAGAGAAAAATCAGGCCGAGTTCTGGCTGACTCTCAAGGATCGCTTTATCCATATCCGCTACTTTGCTATCTACGACCAGGTGGGTGAATACCGCGGTGTGTTGGAAGTAAGCCAGGACGTCACCGATATCCGGGCGTTGAAGGGGCAGCGGCGTCTGCTCGACTGGTAGGCGCAGATCAGATCTTTACCAGGATAAATCCAGAGCCTCGGTTAGGAATCGCATGAACGGTGCAGCCCGGCGGGAGATTTGGGTGTAACGGTCGAGAAAATCAGGAGAGCAGGCTTCCCTTTCTTAGAATACAATATGGGCGATGAAGTCTTTGCGCTTCAGGTCTTCGATCTGGGGATGGTCCGGATCGCATCCCTGGGGCGCCCGCTTCAGAGAGTCGCCGCCCAGCTCGTAGAGATCGGAAAAATCCTTGTCCCCCTTGGCTTTCAGCCAGTTGTTCGTTTCTGTTGCAATCGTTTCTCGGATCTGGTGCAGCGTCCTCGCGTCCGGATGCCAGATGCCCACGGCGGCGAAGACATTCTCCGGTTCCAGATGGAGGTAGAAACCGGGGGCATGAACGTCCCTTCCCTGTGCATGCCGGAACTGGATCCCCGCGTGGGTCTTGTAGGGGCTCTTGTCCGGCGAGAAGCGGACGTCCCGGTAAATGCGGAACAGGGAGCCGCCGACCGGACGCGGATCCGCCCTGAAATGAGGGCTGATCTCCCGCAGGGGCCGTTCAAAATCGGAGACTAAGCGTTGCAGCGGCTCCCGCACCCGGTCTTCGTAGCGATCCTTGTTGGCCAGAAACCACTCCCGCTTGTTGTTCCTTTTCAACTCCCGGAAAAACTCAAATAGCTCCTGAGTGATATAGTTCATGCTCATGTGACCCTACCTCCGGGCCAGCTTTACTTTCGGTTCTCCGGTGTCGAAGGCCAGGAGTACGTGTCCCGGGGAAGTCATGATGGCGGTGCTCACTCCTACCGCCTTCACGCAGAGTCTCCAATGCTTACTCGCCGGATGCACACCGCCAGCACTTCTACGGCGGTGCGGATCTGCTCCAATGAGGGCAGTGTGGGGGCGATACGGATGTTGGAATCGTGGGGATCTCTGCCGTAGGGCCAGGTGGCGCCGGCTTTTGTGAACTTTACTCCCATCTCACCGGCCAGAGCCACAACGGCAGCGGCGCAGCCCGGTTTGGTGTCCAGGCTGACGAAATACCCTCCTTGCGGTTCGGTCCAGGTCGCTACGTCCCTGCCGCCGAGCTCTCGCTGCAGGATCTCCTGGACAGCCTGAAATTTCGGGGCAATAATACGGGCGTGCCTGTCCATGTGATCCAGGATGCCCCGCATATTCTTGAAGTATAGCACGTGGCGGAGCATATTAATCTTGTCCGGTCCGATCGTCTGGAAAAACAGCCGCCCCCGCACCCACTCCATGTTGTTTGCGCTGCCTGCCATGACGGCGATCCCTGCTCCGGGAAAGGACACCTTGGAGGTGGAGCCGAAGATCAGCACCCGATCCGGATTCCCGGACTTCTTACACGCCTGTAGAATATTTTTCAGTCGGGCCGGTCCGCCGCCCAGATGGTGGACGGTGTAGGCGTTGTCCCAGAGGATGCGAAAATCCTCCGCCGCTGTTTGCATTGAAGCCAGGCGTTCCACGGTTTCGTCGGAGTACACCACTCCTGAAGGGTTACTGTACTTGGGCACGCACCACATTCCCCGAACTGCAGGGTCCTCCCGCACCAGACGCTCCACCTCCGCCATGTCCGGTCCGCCGTCGGTCAGGGGGACTGGGATCATCTCGATTCCGAAGTGTTCACAGATGGCGAAATGTCGGTCGTAGCCGGGCACGGGACAGAGGAACTTGATCTTCCGCCCGAACCAGGGTTTCCCTTCCCCGGAGGTCCCGTGGCTCATGCACTGAGAGACTGTATCGTACATCATATTGAGACTGGCATTGCCCCCGATGATCACCTCAGCGGGGCTGACTTCGAGGAAATCGGCGAACAACCTCTTGGCTTCGGGGAAGCCGTCCAACCCGCCGTAGTTGCGGACATCCAAACCGGAGGGAGTGTGTAAATTGTTTTCCCCCACGATCGTCAACATCCCATTGGAGATATCGAGCTGCTCCGGTCCGGGTTTCCCCCGGGTCATATCGAGGGAGAGCTCTTGCTTCTTGAATGCCTCGATGCGCTCGTTTAAGCTCTGTTTGGCTTGCATTGTCGATTCCTCCTTGGACAGCACCTGTGGCGGGTTTACCGATTTATCACAAAGACAATACGGAAATGGGCAGGCGCCGTCAACGCTACAGCCAGGGCAGGGTGTCGAGGTCGAGATTACCTCCAGACAGGATGATGCCGATGCGCTTGTCCCGTACCGGAAGGGCGCCTTCAAGTAAAGCCGCGAAGGGCACCGCGGCCGACGGTTCTACCAGGATCTTCATCCTTTCCCAGATACGGCGCATCGCCGCAACGATCGACTCCTCCTCCACGGTGACGATCTTCTCCACATAGCGGCGGATTATTGGAAAGGTCAGGCTTCCCAAAGATGTACGCAAGCCGTCGGCGATGGTTTTTGGATTCTTCGAGGGGTAGATCCGGCCGTCGCGAATGGAACGGAAGGCATCGTCGGCTCCTTTGGGCTCGCCGGCGATGACCTGGATTTCGGGTTTGAGATAGTGGCAGCTGAGGACTGTGCCGCTCAGCAGCCCTCCGCCGCCTACGGGAACCATTACGATATCCAGGTTGGGAACCTCCTCGATCAGCTCCAGGGCACAGGTAGCCTGGCCGGCTATGATCTGCAGGTTGTTGTAGGGGTGGATGAAGGTTGCCCCGGTCTCCGCTACCACTCTCTCCAGTGTTTGCTCCCGGTCCTTCTGGGTGGATGGGCAGAAAGCGATCCGGGCGCCGTAACCCCGTACCGCTGCGACCTTGACCTTTGGGGAGTTCTCAGGCATCACAATATGTGCGGGGATTTCCCGCAGGCGGGCGGCCAGTGCCAGAGCCTGGGCGTGGTTTCCCGAGGAGTGGGTGGCCACTCCTTGGGCCGCTTCCGTCTCGGGAAGGGAGAAGACGGCGTTGGCGGCGCCGCGGAACTTGAACGCTCCCACTTTCTGTAGATTTTCGCACTTGAAGAACAGTTCCGCGCCTACCATGGCATTGAGGCTGGTACAGGTCAGGACAGGGGTTTGGTGGGCATGCGGGCGGATACGCTCAGCGGCAGCCCGGATTTCCCGTAGATCCGGCGCCTCCGGTTTCTGGGCATCGGTCATGATCGATCCAGTCTACACCGCAGCGGCCGGGATGGCAAAGGGCATTACCCGCAGAAGGCGGGGTGCTGAGTTTATTTGACCGGATTTGTAATGCTTAGTAGATTCTAAGAAGGCTTGAACGTTATGGCTGATAACCAGGATATGAGTCGATCCTATCCACCGATGCAGATTGTATAAGAGAAGGGAAATGCAGCTTCAGTTGGAAATACCGGTGGTTATCCCAAAGAACGAGGACTGCGCTCATTGCCGGCTCCGACTGCAAGAAATGGCGGGACGGTTGAAGGGGGTAGAGGCGGCGGAGCTTTCCGAGCTGGGTCGTACCTTGAGCCTCAGCTACGATCCCGACCTGACCAGTGCATACGTGATCGAAAAGGAAGTGCAGAATTTAAGCATCAAATTGGAGCGCAGCTTCGCCCACGACCGGCTGCGGCTTCAAGGCCTGGACTGCGCCGACTGTGCCGCCACGATCGAGAAGATGCTGTCCCGCAAGGACGGGGTGCTTTGGGTAGCGGTTAATTTTCCCGCCTCCACAATGGAGGTAGAGTACGACCCGGAGCGCATCGATCCGGGTCTGATCGGGAAGGAAATAGAGCACCTCGGCTACGCCGCTTCCAGCTCCAAGCCTGATCACCGCCACACCAACGTATTCTACGTCCCCGAGATGGACTGTGACGAGGAGATCGCACTGATCCGAAAGAAACTGAGCGGCCTCGAGGGGGTACTCGACCTGGAGTTCAACCTGGTATCCCAGAAAGTGACGGTGATTCACAGGACCTCGACCGGGCGGATCGAAGAAGCCTTGCGGGACATCAAGATGACACCCCACAGTGAAAAGGTCGAACCGGAGGAGAGGCCGGGTTTCTGGGCAACCCACAAGCGGTTGATCCTTACCATTGCCTCGGGGCTGCTGACCGTCACGGGATTTGTTCTGTCCCAGGCTTCCCTGCCTCCTATTGTATCCATTCCCGTATACGTAGCGGCTATTCTCTGCGGGAGCTGGCTGGTTGCCCGCAAAGGGTTCTACGCTCTGCGTAATCTGACCGTGGATATCAATGTCTTGATGATCCTGGCGGTAATTGGGGCCGCGGCGATCGGTGAGTGGCTCGAAGGAGCTACGGTAATCTTTCTCTTCTCTCTGGCGAATCTGCTCGAGTCGTACAGCATGAATCGGGCCCGCCGCTCGATTAAAAGTCTGATGGACCTCGCTCCCAACGTAGCCCGGATGCGGGTCAGGGACGGGGAAAAAACCGTGCCGGTGGAGGAAGTTGAGGTAGGTGATATTCTGGCTGTGCGCCCAGGCGAACGGTTGCCTCTTGACGGTACCGTTGCCGAAGGATCTTCGGAAGTGGATCAGTCACCGATCACCGGCGAGTCGCTGCCCGTGGCCAAGTCCAGGGGCGACGAGGTATTCGGCGGATCAATCAACGGGGGGGGATACCTGGAAATTCGGGTCACGAAACGCTTCCGGGACACTACCTTATCCCGAATCATACACAGTGTGGAGGAAGCCCACTCCCGCAAGGCGCCTTCCCAGAGCTTTGTCGATCGTTTTGCCCGGTACTACACCCCGGGGATCGTGCTGATTGCCGTCTTGACGGCGGTGCTCCCTCCTCTGATTACAGCAGCGAGCTGGAGCGTGTGGTTCTACAGGGCCCTGGTACTGCTGGTTGTCGCCTGTCCCTGCGCGTTGGTCATCTCAACACCGGTGACCATCGTAAGCGCGCTGGCCCGGGCGACCCGGGACGGGATTCTTTTCAAAGGGGGTGTGTTTCTCGAAGCGATTGGTTCTCTCAAGGCTATTGGCTTCGATAAAACCGGAACTCTGACTTACGGCAAGCCGTCGGTCAGCTCGGTATTGCCGTTGAACGGCACGGAAGAGCAGGAGGTGGTTCGCATCGCCTCCGGAATCGAGTCCCGCTCCGAGCACCATTTGGCCAAGGCAATCCTGGCGGAGGCTCAAGCCAGAGCCATTGAAATCCCGGAAGCCTCTGAGTTCCTCGGTATGCCGGGGAAAGGAGCCGGGGCGACGATCAACGGTGGCCGCTACTACATTGGCAACCACAGACTGTTCGAAGAACTGGGTTGGTGCTATCCCGAGCTCGATGCCCGTTTGGACAGCCTTGAAAAAGAGGGCAAGACCGCCGTGATTCTCGGTGACGGACGAACCGTTCTCGGTATCATAGCCATCTCTGATCAGCCCAGGGCGGAGTCGAGTGCCGCCGTTGCCAGCCTGAAAAACCTCGGCGTACAACATACCATTTTGCTCACAGGAGACAACCGATCCACCGCAGCAACAATCAGTGATCGTATCGGCATGGACGCCTACAAGGCGGAGCTTCTGCCTGAAGACAAGGTCGCGGCGGTACGCGAGCTGGTGGACAATTACGGGAACGCGGCGATGGTCGGCGACGGAGTCAATGATGCACCGGCGCTTGCGGGCGCCACGGTGGGAATAGCCATGGGCGTGGCGGGAACCGATGCAGCCCTGGAAACCGCGGACGTCGCCCTGATGTCGGACGACCTGAGTAAACTGCCCATGGCTGTTCGTCTGGGACGGAGGGCGCTGCGGCTGATCAAGCAGAATATCGTTTTTTCGATCCTCCTCAAGGCCGTATTCATCGCCCTGACACCCTTGGGCTTGACGACCCTGTGGATGGCGGTCCTGGCCGACATGGGTGCGAGCCTGCTGGTCATTTTCAATGGTCTGAGAGCGCTGGGAAAAAAGGTATAGAAACTCGCACCCCTCCCGCGAACCCCTCCAGATGAGAAGATTTTTCTCATTTTTTCTTTAAGGGAAATATTTTCTCACAATCCTCCTCTGGTTGTCATAAACTCACCTAAATCTGAAGAAAAATGCACCTGGCTCCGCGGAAAACTTCCTCCGAGGATCACGAGTATGGCACGGTTCATGCATATATAGATGATAGGAAGATTGAAACCAAAACAATACGGAGGTATCTATGAACGCTAAGAGGATTATTATTTTGCTTCTGATCGCCGGCGTTGCCGCGGCAGGAGTCTTCGCTTCCGGCAGTAAGGAAGACGAATCGGATGTTACTCGCCCCGACTGGCGGCGAATGCCGCGGGGGGAAGCGCCTGATTTTTCCGAAGAAACAATCACCGTTACAGGGGAGCTGTACTTCGAAAACAGGATACATCCGGAGCTGAAAAGCGGCAGTGAGGAATACGAGCTTCTCGTGCCTCGCTTCTACGCCTACGAGCTGGACCTGGAAGACGGCCAGACAGTAACGGTGGAAGGCTATACTGTCGAAGGCATGCCTTGCTACGAGGAGGAAGAGGAAGTCCATATCTGGGTAACCAAGGCCATCATCGACGGCAAGGAGTACGATCTGGAAGCCGGCGGTTTCTGGGGCGGCCACATGGGCGCCCGAAGGGGAATGGGAATGATGGGACCGGGCCGACGCCCCTACGGCTATGGTGACCCGCGCGACTGGGGTCGCAGGTGGTAACCTCCTTGGACGCCTGCAACCACTAGGTCCCTTTATCGTAATATGGGAAAAGGCTGCCGAGGGGCGGTCTTTTCCCTTTTTTGTTTGAAAGCTACAATCCGATTGGGAGAGGTGAACGTGGCCCGAGGATTCCGGCGGTTTTTCAAAGAGGAGCTCCTGTTCTTCGTCTTTCTTCTCGCCCTGTTTCTGACCATCACCGCACTGGTCTTGGTCTTGCTCTCCGGGCGAAGCAGGCGGGAAAGCCTGCTGTTGGAGTACGAAGCCCAGAAAATCGCAGCGGCTCTGATGGAGTCTACCCGGGACGGCTCAACCCTCGATTCTGATGCATTGGAGGAAAGAATTGTCGGTTTCGGCATCTATACCTCCCAAGGAGTTGCCCTGCAGCGCTTCGGCAGCGCTCCCGCCTTTCTACAGGTTCCTGGGAAATTCCCCGAAAGGGATCCTCTTCAGGCTCCGATCCTACGCTTCAACGAGGAGCGAAAAACCCTGACGCTGGTACGCTGGATCGGGATGTTCCCCGGTATGATGGAGATGCACCGGAGAATGCCTCGAATGATGAGACCGGAGAACCTCCAGCTGCTCTTCCTCGAGCTCTTTGTCGAGGGCTATTGGTCCACCCGCCGTGTCTTCAAGACGGCCAGTGTCATGGCGCCTCTTCTGATTCTGTTCGTGTTGGGTTTTATCGGGTACTTGTACCACAAGAACAGTCTCTACAGAAAGAAACTGGCCTCGCAACAGCAGTTGGCACAGCTTGGGGAGGCGAGCCGCACCCTAACACATGAGATAAAGAATCCCCTCAGCGCGATACGAATTCAGACTGGTTTCTTACGCAAAACTCTCCCGGAAACGAACCGGGAAGATCTACGGATCATCGAGGAGGAGGTCTCCCGACTCAATCTGCTTACCGATCGCATCGGTGATTTTCTGCGGGACCCCCTCGGTCAGCCGGAGATCCTCAATCTGGATTCCTTTATTCGGGAGATGATTTTGCGTTACGATCGCGATATCACCTATACAAACGAATCCGAGGCGGATCTTGAGATTCGCTTCGACAGGCAGCGGCTGCGTTCGGTGCTGGAAAATCTGCTAAACAATGCTCTGGAGAGCCAGGATACATCGACGGAACAGGAGCCGGTGGAGATCCTCGTTTCTGCTTTGAAGGGCAAAATCGAGATTGCGGTGCTGGACCGGGGGGATGGAATCCCCCGGGAAAAGGCCGAAAAGATCTTCGATCCCTTCTATACCAGCAAGATCAACGGTTCCGGTGTGGGGTTGTCCATTTCCAAGCGTTTTGTTGAGGCGGCGGGGGGAAAACTATCGGTGCAGAACAGAAAAGGCGGCGGCAGCGAAGCCAGGATCGTGCTGCCCCGGGGGAATCAATGAGAGTACTGGTCGTAGACGACGAGAAGAACATCCGCGAATCAGTGGAGCGCTACCTGAAGACGGAGAATATAGAAACGATCACTGCCGAAAACGGTTTATCCGCCAAACGGCTGCTCCAAGAGCAGGTCTTCTCCGCCGGAATCGTCGATCTGCGCATGCCGGGAATGGACGGCCTGGAACTTCTCAAGTGGATACGGGAGCAGGGCCCGCGGCTGCCGGTGATCATGATTTCCGCCTATGGAGAAATCCGGGATGCCGTGGAAGCGATGAAACTCGGCGCCCAGGATTACATCGTCAAACCCTTTGACCCCGAGGAGTTGGTTGTACGGCTAAAGAAGATCGTGGAAAACCAAAAACTCCGGAATCAGATCGACCTGGGACGGGAAGCGGAGCAGCCGGGAGTCGACGGTCTGGGGACAAACGCGAAGATGCTCGAAATCCGCAGGACCATCGCCAAGGTTGCGGATACCCCCTCCACCGTCCTGATTACCGGGGAGAGCGGAACCGGCAAAGAGGTGATCGCCAGGATGATCCATGCCCTCTCTTCCCGGTCTGAAAATCCCTTTATCCCCGTGAATGTAGGGGGGATCCCTGAGACCCTCCTCGAAAGCGAGCTTTTTGGCTATGAGCGGGGAGCCTTTACAGGTGCGGAGCGACGCAAGGCGGGAATGTTCGAGGTGGCTTCAGGAGGAACCTTGTTTCTGGATGAAATCGGAGAGATGTCCGGGCAGTTGCAGGTGAAGCTTCTCAGAGTCCTTCAGGATAGAAAGGTGCAGAGATTGGGTGCCACCGATTCGATTCCGATAGATATTCGGATCATCGCCGCCACCAATCAGGATCTGCAGGAGCGGGTGCGGGAAAGCAGTTTCCGGGAGGATCTGTTCTACAGGCTGAACGTGATCCATCTGGTGGTTCCCCCTCTTCGAGATCGGATCGATGACCTGCCTCTCCTGGCCGGTCAACTATTGCGCAAGCTCAGGCTAAAGCTGGGGAAAAGTGTTCAGGGAATCGACGAGGAGGGACTCAAGAAACTGCAGAGCTACTCCTTCCCCGGAAACGTTAGGGAGCTGGAAAATCTTCTCGAAAGGGCTATGATCTTTGCCGACGGAAGCACTCTGAGCGCTGCGGATTTGATTCTGCCCCAGAGCGAAATCCCCGCCTCCCCCCGGCCTTCTTCCCTTGAGAGCCTGGAGAGACAGGCGATCATCGAGGCTTTGTACCGCTGGGAGGGCAACCGCACCAAGGCTGCCTCCGAGTTGGGGATCACCAGGCGTACCTTGCTGAACAAGATCAAACATTTCGGAATCGAGTTATAGGGGTAAAGCTTTGCGTGTAGCTGCCAGTCTACAGCAGTGCTTCGACGGTTTCCGCAATGGCCAGGCAGGAGGTCAATCCGGGGGATTCGATCCCCACCAGGTTGATCAGACCCGACAAGCCGCGGTCCCCTTCCTCCCGGATTATGAAATCCCGGAAAGGTTCGCCCCGCTGATAGAGCTTAGGCCGGATACCTGCCATGTCCGGCGCCAGGTCTTCGTACTCGAGGAAGGGGAGGAACTTTTTTGCATTGGTATAGAAATCCCTCTGTTGATCCGGATCCACCTCGTAGGAGATCTCGTCTACGTAAACCGCATTGGGACCGATTTTCAGCCTGTCGTCGAGACTCAGAACGGTGTGGGAGCCGAGATGTACCGGAGAAGGTAAGGGGTAGACCAGGCGGCCCACCTTGCCTTGGTGGCGGCTGGATACACTGAAGTACTCCCCCTTGCAGGGATAGATCCGGTAGCCCTCCTCATCGATATCGATACCGGCCATCCAGGCAATTCTATCCGCCCAAAGCCCGGCGGAGTTGATGACCACCGCGCTCTCCAACTGGACCTGTTCGCCGTCGGCGTCTTTTATCTCCACCACATATCCGTCGGCGCTCTTCTCCAATCCGATCGCTTCTGCACCGTAGGCTGCCACGGTACCACGGGACTCGGCGGTCTGTTCGAAATATTTCATGAGCTGGTGGGAGTCGACGATACCGCTTTCCGGGCTGTATAAGCCGGAAACTGCGTAGATGTAGGGCTCCATGGCCTGGACTTCCTCCTTGGTGATGAGGCTCACTCCGGGAACGCCGTTTGTTTTTGCCTGCTGAAAAATGGCGTTGAGCTTCTCTTCCTCAGAGCTGTCCGTTGCCAGGATGATTTTCCCCGTCTTTCTGTGGGGGATCCCTTCGTTTCGGCACAGCTCGTAGAGCATAGGATTGCCCCGCACGCAGAGCTTGGTCTTCAATAGGTTTTCAGCGTAATACAGGCCGCCGTGAATGACCTCGCTGTTGCGGGAAGAGGTTTCCCTTCCGAATCCGTCGTTGCGTTCAACGACAACGATCTCCAAACCCTCTTTGGAATGGGACAGGCGCTCGGCGATGGCCAGACCTACAACCCCGGCACCGATGATCACGATATCTACTCGATCCACGAGCCCCATCATAGTGTGCCTGAAAGCGGGCGACAAGCCCCCTGAGCTGGTGTAAGATAGGACTGCACAGGAGGCAATTATGAGCGAGGATGGCAAATTGAAGAAACAGCTTCTCTATCACCTCTCCGGGCATGGGGCGCATATCGATTTCGCTGCAGCGGTGGACGGTTTTCCCTTCGAGCTGGCGGGAAAACGTGTGCCCAATCTGGACCATACGGCCTGGCAGTTGGTCTTTCATCTCCAAATAGCTCAGTGGGACATGTTGAAGTTCTGTACAGACCCAGAGCACGTATCTCCGGAGTATCCGTCGGGGTATTGGCCGAAATCTGACGCACCGGCGGATCAGGAGCAGTGGAAGCAGACGGTCGCTTCCTTTCAACACGATCTGAAGGCTATGGCCGACCTGGTCAAGAATCCCGGCAACGATCTGTTTACCCCTTTTGCTCACGGCAGCGGTCAGAACCTGCTGCAGGAGGTGATCCAGGTCATCGATCATAACTCCTATCACATCGGCCAGCTCGTGGATATCCGTATGCTTCTCGGGGTACCGGTCCGGGACTGGTAAAGCTCTAGATGTCTTTGCCGTACAGCCGGTAGGTTTTGTAGATCTGGGCGCCCCAGTTTTCCATGGCGTTGCGCATCGGATGGTTGTCCTCCAGAATCCAGGAAAACTCCCCCCGATTAAAGCCGTGCTTCTTTCCCCGGGTGTAGGTTTCGTAGTAGAAAACCGAGTCCAGCCCCATTCCTTGGAACTTCTTTCGTACGCCGAGGTTCAAGACCCGCAACATGTTCACCTTGCGGGAGTGCCAGAGCAACTTTGGTAGCCCGAAGGGGAACAGGCGGCCGTTGATGTGCTTCATGGCCTGATTGAGGTCGGGGAGAGCCAGAGACCAACCGGCCAGCTCGCCGTCCACATAGGCAAACAGCACCAGGTCGGGAATGGCGGCCATCTTGAGCTCTTCCGCTGTATGCTCCAGTTCCTCGTCGGTCCAGGGGACGAAGCCCCAGTTTTGCTCCCAGGCATCGTTATAGACGATCTTGATCAGCTTAATTTCCTCTTTGAGGTTCTTCATGTCGATCGGTCGAACCGTCACTTTCTTTCGCTTGCGTACCAGTTCGGCTACCCGCTGAATTTTGTCAGAGATGGGGATGATATCTTCCATGTAATAGGCGTACAGGTCGTGGGCTTTTGTCAATCCAAAATCTTCGACCAGGTCCACGTAGTAATCCGGGTTGTAGGGCATCTGTAGGACCGGCGGTTTGTCGAAGGCGTCGATGAGCAGGCCAAGGACGTAGTTTGTAGAGGGGTTGGTTGGTCCCAACATCCGATTCATGCCCCGCTTGCGGATCCAATTCTCCGCCTCGGTAAATAAGGCTCCGGATACGGTTCTATCGTCGATCGATTCGAAGAAACCAAAGAATCCTGTTTTCTGCTTCTGGAAGTCGTTGAAGTTGTTGTCAATGATGGCGGAGATACGACCGACCAGTTCTTTGTCTCTGTAGGCGAGATAGTTCTGAATCTTGCTGTGAAGGAAAAAGGGATTCTTTTTTGTATCGAGCACCGCTCTTTGCTCTATGAGCAGCGGAGGCACCCAGTTGGGATTTCCTTTGTAGATCTTCCAGGGAACCTTGATAAATGTTTCAAGCTGTCGTTTGTTTGCGACCGGGACGACTTCCAGACGTTCAGGCATTCACTGTACTCCTCGCTGCAGCTATTTGTACAGGCAATCCGCAGGATTGTCAAACGCAGAAATTGGGCTCATACGTCAAGCACCACCGTGGTACACCAGAGCTCTCCCTCCTTTCTGAGGGAAAATCTGTAGAAAGTGACCGCTTTAACGTCCGTCCCCAGGCGGTGACGTTTTACGTCGATCTGTTCTCCGGCAGCCAGAGCCTCGAGTTTAGCCGGTGCTGTTCCCGCGTCGATCCGGCAGTGCTCGAGTCTCAGCAGCAGTGCCTCGGCATCCTTGTAGTAGATCAATTCCTGGAGGAAGTTGTAGAGTAAAAGATCGACGCTCTGGTCTTCCAAAGTGATGCTCTTTCTCGATTTGCCGTCGAGTGCAGAAGGGTTTTCGATCATAACCCGCAGGGTGGCGTCCCAGGCGGAGGTGAATAGTTCTTCGAGAGATGTCCCTTCAGCCTCGAAGGCCACATCGGCTACTGAAAGGTCATCCCGATATCTATAGGACATTCCTCTTTCTCGAGCTTCCTCAGCCCTTGATGTTGCCCACCGGAACGAGTTTTGCAACGGCACGGCTTAAGCCCGCGCTTTCGGTAGCTCGAACCACCTCGTCTATGTCCTTGTAGGCGGCGCCGGCCTCCTCGGCCAAACCGGCGTAGGATGCACTGCGGATGTAGATGCCCCGCTCCAGCAGGCGCTTCTCCAGATCCTGTCCCCGGAACTGTTTTTTAGCTTGGTTTCGTCCCATGGTGCGGCCGCTGCCATGGGCGGTGGTGTAGAAGCTCTGCTCGCCGCTTTGCACTCCGGTCAGCAGGTATGAACCGGTCTCCATACTGCCACCTATGATCACCGGCTGTCCAACCTCACGGTACTCCGCAGGGATTCCTCCCATGCCGGGTGCGAAGGCTCGGGTTGCTCCCTTGCGATGCACCAGCAGCTTTTGCTTTTTCCCATCGAAAAGGTGGCGCTCTACTTTCGCGGTGTTGTGGGTCACGTCGTAGATCTGATGCAGACCGAGCTCCATCGGGTCTTTACCGAAGATCTCGGAAAACACCTCCCGGATCCGATGCAGAATTATCTGCCGGTTGACAAAAGACATGTTAATGGCGCAATTCATGGCTTTGAAATAGTCCTGTCCTTCCGGCGAGGTGAAGGGAGCGCAAGCCAGCTCCCGGTCCCGGAAGGGAATTCCGTACTTGGACTGCATCACCTTGAGAAATCTCTGCAGATAGTCGGTGGCGATTTGGTGTCCGAAGCCCCGGCTGCCGCAGTGGAACATCAGCACCACCTGGTGAGGGCGGTCGATCCCAAAAGCACCGGCAAGCTTCGGGTCGAAGATGTTCTCCGGTTTCGCCACCTGGATCTCCAGGTAGTGGTTGCCCGATCCCAGCGTGCCGATCTGTTTGTAGCCCCGTTCAACGGCCCGTTCACTGACCTTGGATGCGTCGGCCTCCCGGATGCAACCGTTTTCCTCGGTTCGATCCAGATCCTCCTGGATGGCGTATCCCTTCTTCAGACACCACTTCATGCCCTGCTCCGAGAGGGTGCGAAACTCGCTCTGGGACAACTCCAGGAATCCTTTGCCCCCGACGCCGGCTGGAATACGGGCGAATAGGCGGTCGACCAACTGCGGAACTCGGGGCTGGACTTCTTCCCAGGTGAGAGAGGTCGTTACGAGGCGCATACCGCAGTTGATGTCGAAGCCAATCCCTCCCGGGGAGATCACCCCCGTTTCGGCATCGAAGGCGGCGGTTCCCCCGATAGGAAATCCGTAGCCGCTGTGTCCGTCGGGCATACAGAAGGAGTACCCCGCGATCCCGGGTAGGGTAGCCACGTTTGTCACCTGCTCGAACACGGAGCTGTCCATGCTGTCCAACAGCCGTTTGCTGGCATAGATACGAGCAGGGACCTTCATTCCCTGCTTATAGGATCGTGGGATCTCCCACAGGGTGTCGTTGATCTTTATGCAATCGGCTGGAGCCATCAGCCCAAATTCTATGCTTCAAGCGCATTGAATTCAAGGTACTCGCTTTTGTCCCGATGTGTGTATAATAGGCATTGATGAGACGTCCATGGATCTTGAGCCCGCTCATTCCCGTTGCCCTTCTGCTGAGCTGCGGCGGCAGTCCCCCCTCTCTCGAACCGACTCAAGCGCAGGCGAAAGTTAATGATTATCCTATTGTTCTGGTTCACGGGCTTCTTGGGTTCGATCGGGACGAGCTGTTTGGATACAAGTACTGGGGCGGATTCGTCGATCTGGAAGCGGAGCTGCGCCTGCGAGGATACCAGACCTTCACCGCAGCAGTCGGTTCCCTGGCCAGCAGCTGGGACCGAGCCTGCGAGCTCTACGCCTGCATCAAGGGCGGACGGGGCGACTATGGAGAAGCCCATTCGGCGAAATTCGGCCATAATCGCTACGGCAGAACCTATCCCGGTTTGTATCCCGAGTGGGGAGAGGTGGACTCGCATACCGGTAAGGTCAGGAAAATCCACGTCATCGGACACAGCCTGGGGGGGCTTACTGGCAGGACTCTGATTCAGCTGCTGGAACAAGGCGCTCCCGAACAAGACGCTACCGCTCAGGGGGTGGACTCCCTGTTCGAGGGAGGTAAGTCGTGGGTCTGCAGCTTGACCACGATATCCTCTCCCCACGACGGGACGACCCTTGCGTACAGATACGATCTAGACCACTCAATGATCAAGTCCCTCTTCGCCTTCATGATCTCTCTGAGCGCAAGCTCCCCCGATCTGTACTACGATTTCAAGCTCGACCAGTGGGGTTTGACCCGCAGCCCCGATGAACACTTTTTTACCTACCGGGACCGGGTTCTGGACAGTGACCTTTGGATCCGCACTACCGATACCGCCTATGGAGATGGGTCTCCTGAAGGGGCGATGGAGCTCAACCGCTGGGTACAGGCTCAGCCCGCCGTGTACTACTTTTCCTGGGCCACCGAAGCGACCTACCGTGACCCTCTGAGCGGCGTTCAAGTGCCCGAGGTCGGGGTACCTGAAGCTATGGCCCCTATAGCACAGTTTATCGGTTCGTTTTCCCGGGACGATTCTGATGGCTTGCGGATCGACAGCTCGTGGTGGCAGAACGACGGCATCGTCAATACCAATTCCATGGACGGACCGACACTGGGATCATCGGATCGAATCCAGCCCTACACCGGCGGCCCTGTACCCGGAGTATGGAACTATATGGGGTTGTTGGATTCCGTCGATCATCTCGACATCATCGGTATTCCAAAGGCGGGGAACAGCCTCAGGGAGTGGTACTTTTCGTTGGCAGCCATGCTCTCCTCGCTTCCCTAAGGTACGGACATCCCCACCAGCAGGGATTCCGGTCTGCATACCATGACCGGAAGCGGTAGAAAAATCAAGAGTACCCCTGGTTGCGCCTCGGGCACTGCCCTCGCTCCGGCCACCCCGCACGCTTGAATTCCACCTCGGCCCGCTGTAGTGTTGAGGGTATGAAAACCAGAACCAACTCATTTTTCTCAGGCCTGGTCGTCGTGGTGCTTTTTATTGCCGGCGCTCTGACGGCTCAGGGGCAGTGGGAGGGAGGCGCCGCAAGTCCTGGAGCGGAAGAGCAGCTTCCCATCTCCAAGGTGGTGCTGTTCACCAGCGGGGTAGGCTATTTCCAGCGGGAAGGCACCGTTACCGGTAGCGCCGACCTCGATCTGTACTTCAAGGCCAAGGACATCAACGATCTTCTCAAGAGTCTGGTGGTCCAGGACCTGGACGGCGGGCAGGTCACGGAGGTAACCTACTCCTCCCGTGACCCGCTGACTCGAACTCTGCAGAGCTTCGCCATCGATTTGACCGGAAATCCGGGGGTGGCCCAGATTCTGGCCCAGGTGCGGGGGGAGGCGGTGGAGTTACATACCTCCCAGCGGATTACCGGTACCGTCGTGGGGGTGGAATCCAAACCCAGCGGCGAGCACACCACCGATACCTTCCTCAACCTGCTGACCGACGGGGGGATGCGGAGCATTAACCTGGCCGAGGTGCGGAGCTTAATCTTCCTCAACCCCCAGCTTCAGGCAGAGCTGGACCAGGCCCTGTCCCTGTTGGCGGAGAGCCGCAGCGCAGAGAAGAAGCGGGTCACCGTCGGATTTTCCGGTCAAGGGGAGCGCCGTGTACGGATCGGGTACCTTCTGGAAGCGCCTCTGTGGAAGACCAGCTACCGCCTGGTTTTGGGGGAGGAAAACGAGCACTTCCTGCAGGGTTGGGCGATCGTGGAAAACACTGCCGACGAAGATTGGCGGGAAGTATCGTTGAGCCTGGTGTCGGGACGTCCGATTTCCTTCATCATGGATCTGTACCGGCCCCTGTATGTGCCCCGGCCTACGGTCGAGATGGAGCTGTACTCTTCGATCGCACCGCAGCGCTACGAAGAAGATCTCGGCCTGGCCGCTGCACTGCCGGAGGCGCCGATGGCCAAAGAGCGGATCGCCGAATCCAGAGCCGTGCCCGGCGCGGAGCCGATGTACGAGGAGGAGTATCGGCGGGACGAGCTCGATCTCAGTCAGGGGGTGGCCACGGCGGCTCAAGCCATGGAGGCGGGGAACTTCTTCCGCTACCTGATCCGACATCCAGTGACGATTCCCAGGCAGGAATCGGCCATGCTGCCCATCGTGAATCAGAATGTGGAAGGCCGGCGGGTCTCCATCTACAATCAGCGCGTCCAGGCGAAACACCCGCTGCACGGTCTGAAGCTGAAAAATACCACCGGATTCGACCTCATGGGAGGACCCCTTACCGTCTTCGAGCAGGGAAGCTACGCCGGAGACGCCCGGATCGACACCTTGAGCGCGGATGCGGAACGGTTGATCAGCTTTGCCGTCGACCTGGGTACAGAAGTCGCCGTCAGCTCCCGGAGCGTTCCGGAAACTTTGCTTTCGGTGCGCATCGTCAAGGGAACCTTGATCAGCACCGTGTCCCTGAGCGCCGAATCTACGTACAGGATCAAGAACTCCGACAACCGCTCCCGGTCAGTGCTGATAGAGCACCCACTAAACCCTGACTGGGATCTGGTGTCTCCCGACAAGGCCGAGGAGACCACCCGCAACGCCTACCGTTTCCTGGTGGAAGTCGGCTCCGGGCAAACCGAAGAGCTCCTCGTCGCCCAGGAGCGGCAGATCGACAGGTCCGTGCTCCTGACGAACATCAACGACAACCAGATCACCTACTTCCTCAACGCCCGCAACGTGGATCGGAGGGTCACGCGGGCCCTAGAGGGTCTGGCGGAGCGCAAGACCGCCCTGTCCCAGACCGTGAACCAGCGGCAGGAGGAGGAGCGCCGGATCAACACGATCCACAGGGAACAGAGCCGCATCCGGGAGAACATGGCCCGTCTGGAGAAGGACTCGGATCTGTACAAGCGCTACGTCTCCCTTCTCGATGAGCAGGAGGATCAGCTGGAGGCAGCCCTCGAGCGTATCGAAGATCTGCGGGCCAAGGAACAGCGGCAGCGGGAGGAGTTGGACCGCTACATCCTGTCCCTCGATCTTCCTTGAATTGCGGTGTTCACGACCACAGCTCTTTGACTGCGAATTTTGCGAACCTTCAAGCGCCTGCTATTGACGGGTGGAAACAGTCAGGAAATAACGGCGATGTGGGTCACGGGGACTTGTGCCAATCGCTGTTGTGATCCCCTTTGATGTCAGCCTCGAGAGCCGATTTCGAATTGCTCGGTCCGAGAGCTCGAGCCTGGAAGCTATTTCATGTGTGGAGAGTCCCTGGAATGCGCCGATGATTTCACAGATTTTTCTGTCGATTTTATCCAGCTGCTGGGCCCGTTGCTGACGGGCGAACAGCGTAACACGGAAATGATTAGCGATCTCCTCGAAGGAAGGCTCCTCGAGACCCATCTCTTGGCATACGGCTATCATACGTTGAATTCCACTGCCCCACTGTTCGATCAATAGCGGTATGTTCCATTTTTCTTCATGCCGTACGGAGTTAATGTCGATACCACGCAATTGAATCGGCCGCATTGGATCCAGGCATCAGGGAAATACCGCCTCCGCTTCAGGCCGAATAGAATCACTCCGCCTACCGTCGGAACAGCTTTGCCTTGGTGTCGGGTCAGAAGTCTTAATGTCTGCAGATCCGATCTGTTAATGGCGCGTAACTCGGCAAACAGCTCGGCAAACAGCTCGGAAATCTATCGCTTCCGAGTTCAATTCCAGGATTGCCTCTTCATCGTAGGTTTGATTTCTTGCTGCTCTCCGTAGTTCCTCGATCAATGCTCCATCTGCTTTACGGTTTGTATATCCCACCCGGACATACACGCCTTGTTCTGGACCCAACTCCCTCACATAGTACGGACGGTTGGAACCAGGAAAAACCTCTACAGCAACTAGATGGGTTTTCCGCCACGGATGGATCTCGATCGAAGGCAACAAGCGTGGATCTATTTTATCACTAATGAGATTTGCAAGGCGTTCCTCGGCATCCAATGGATCGTCGACACCATATACATCATGTGATTTATCCTCAATACCTATCAAAACGACCCCACCCGCCGTATTTGCGAAGGCGGCTATGGTGCGAAGTATCGTATTCGGAGACGATAGATCCCGTTTAAACTCAAGGGTCTTTCCTTCACTGGCTTTCAGGAGATCCTGAAATTTCATTACTCGGAATTCCACTCGGAATCAATCGAAGAGTCAACCGCTTCCGAGTTTATTGTCGAACGCGCGATTCCTTGACAGGGCAATAGGGTCGTGATATGATGGTCGTAATGGCGAACATCGTTCGGAAAAGCGGACAGCGTTCATCGCAGTCGAGTTGTTATGCCTACAGTTGTCAAGCCGGTTTATAATGCCATCCGCATCCTTGAGGTCCTCGGCCGGGAAGAGGGGCTGGGGGTGACTAGGATCAGTCAGCTCCTCGAACTGCCCAAGAGCAGCGTCCACGATATCCTATCCACTCTTCACAACGAGGGTCTGGTAGAGAAGGATTGCGAACGCAATCACTACAGCCTGGGGCTCAAACTCTTCGAACTGGGAAACATGGCCAGGGCCAACCTGGAGCTGCGTCGTATCGCTACGCCCTTTTTGCGTGCGTTGAACGAGGATCTCGACGAAACGGTGCACCTGACGATCCTCGACGGCTGGGAGGTGCTCTATATCGAGTGCTTCGAGTCGACGAAGCAGCTGCGCACCTATTCGGTTATCGGAGTGCGGGCTCCGCTGCACTGCACAGCCGTCGGCAAGGCGATCCTGTCGTTTTTCACAGAAAAGCAGGTCAGCGAGATGATCAAAGCCATGGGCCTGCCCAGATTTACAGAAAACACCATCACGGATCGTCAACGTCTTGATAGAGAGCTTGCCGAAATTCGCAAGCGTGGTTTTGCGGTGGACAACGCCGAACACGAAGAGGGAGTGCGCTGTGTCGGCGCCCCGATCCATAACCATGAGGCCCAGGTTGTGGCTTCGATCAGCGTGTCCGGTCCTTCCCAGCGCATGACCTCCGAGCGGGATAAAGAGGTGGGGAGGCTACTGGTTGCCAAAATCCACGAGATCTCTCGGAGGCTCGGATACAAGGGAAACTTGGTTATTTGAAATAGGCTATTTTGCCGGCCCACCGTTGGTGGAAGGTAGAATATATAGAAAAATTTTCAAGGAGGTGCTTTATGAAAAGCAAAATCCTCATCCTGTTGCTGGCATTCGCACTGGTAGCCACCTTTGCCTTTGCCGGCGCCAAACAGGAAGCTCCGGCTCCGCAAATGGAGGAGAAAGCGGCGCCCGCTCCGCCGAAACAGCACAAAATTGTCTGGTCATCGGTAAGTGTACCGGATGACGCCCACACCAAGGCGATGTACAAGTTCAAGTTCGAGCTGGAACGGATCACCGACGGACAAATCGAGGTAGAGCTATATCACTCCGGTCAGCTCTTCGCCCAGGAAGCTGCACAGGCTGCGGTGAAAAGAGGCACTCTTGACATGGCGTACGGCGGCCCGAACTGGTTTGCCCCCCATGATCCCAAATGGTCGATGTTCGCCATGCCCTACGTGTTCAAGAACTACGTGCACATGACCAAGTTCTTCAACAGCGATGTGGCCAAGCCACTCTACGATGAGTTCGCCAAGAAGACCAACCAGCGACCGCTGGGTGCTTTTTACCTCGGTACCCGCCAGCTCAACCTGCGGGATATCGGGCGAGAGGTGCGAACCCCCGCCGACATGAGAGGTGTCAAGCTGAGAATGCCAGGCACCGCCACCTGGCAGTACATGGGCTCTTGTCTTGGTGCCAGTCCCACACCGCTTAGCTTTACTGAGGTCTACATGGGCTTGAAAACTGGTACAGTCGATGGACAAGACAACCCTCTGCCTACAGACAAGAACGCCAAATTCTATGAAGTCACCAAGTACATCATCCTGACGAATCATTTTGTAAACCCGGTCATGCCTACGATTAATGAACAGAAATGGCAGTCTCTCGGTCCGGAGCTGCAGGACAAGGTGATGCAGGCACTTGAGGTAGCCCGGCAGACCTGCGATGAGCTCAACTTGCAACAGGAGGCCGAGCTGGTCGACTTCTTCAAGGAAGAGGGGATGGTGGTCATAGAACCGGATCTCAAGCCATGGGTCGAGTTCGCCCAGAACAAGTATCTGAACGATCCCGAGATCACCAAGGAATGGGACCTGGAGCTGTTTGACATGATTCAGGAGATGGCTCCGTAGCTTCTGCTCCAGGAGAGGAGAAGCCGACAAAAAAGCAGAGGACCCCATCCCCGGGATAGGGGATGGGGTCCTCTGCTATATAATACTTAAAAACAGAGGAGTGAGTATGTCAGGCGATAAACAATCTCTCTGGCGAAGAACGGGACAATTTCTTCTCGATATTCCCGAGAAGTATGTATCCAGCTTCGCCTTCACCGTCCTGTTCGTCGTCTTCGTGGTGCAGATTTTCTTCCGCTACGTACTGAATCGCCCTCTCATCTGGCCGTACGAGGTGTCGATTTTCGCCTTCATCTGGACCGCCGTATTGGGTGCCTGCTTCGCCAAACGCCACAATGTGCATGTGGTCTTCAGCCTGGTCTACGATCGAATGGGCCCCTTAGGCCAACTGATCTTTAGATTGATCGGCAATCTTCTGCTCTTCAGTGCGTTCTCGATTGCCATTTATCCCACCTTTGATTTCATCAAATTTATGCACATCGACAAATCCGTAGCCCTAGGAATCCCCTTCGATATCGCCTTCGGCCCGTATCTGGTCTTCATGGCTCTGATCATAGGGCGGGTCGGCTACGATCTGTACACGGACATCCGCATGCTTGTAAAAGGAGAGATCCAATGAACTGGGCACTGCTCGTATTCTTGCTTGGTTTTGCCTCCATTTTTATTTTGCGGATTCCCATCGCTCTCGGCATGCTCATGACCTCCACCTTCTACTGCCTGGTTGCCGGAATCGATATCAGCCTGGTGGCGGAGAAGGTGCTCACTAATCTCTTCTCCAAGTACATCATCATGGCGGTCCCCCTGTTCGTATTCACAGCCAACGTAATGAACACCGGCAAGGTCACCGAGATGGTCTTCAGCTTCGCCAACGGGCTGGTCGGCCGATTCCGGGGGGGAATGGGGCATGTAAACGTCGTCGCTTCGATCATCTTTTCCGGCATGACCGGATCCGCCGTTGCCGACGCCTCCGGATTGGGCATCATGGAGATCGAAGGGATGCGGCAGTACGGGTATCCCGACGATTTCAGCGCCGCAGTTACCTCCTCTTCAGCCACCATCGGGCCGGTGTTTCCGCCGTCGATCCCGATGGTCTTCTATGCCATGCTCTCCGGGGCATCGATTGGAAACCTCTTCCTGGGCGGGATGGTACCGGGTCTCCTGATCGGCTTTGCTTTGATGGGGTATATCGCCATCATATCCAAGATCCGCAGCTATCCCTACGGTGCGAAGTATACCTTGCGGCAGTTCGTCGCCTATACGATCAAGGCCTTTCCCGCCCTCCTGACCCCGGTAATCCTGCTCGGAGGAATTTATACCGGAGTTGTCACGCCCACAGAAGCGGGCGCCTTGGCCGCCTTCTGGGCCATCCTGATTTCGGTGTTCGTTTACAGGGCCATGGGACCGAAGACGCTCTGGAAGGTAATCGTTCAGACGATGCGGACCACTGGAACGCTGTCGATTATCGTGGGCGCGGCCTTTACCTTCAGCTTCATCGTAGCCCGGGAGCACATCCCCGACATGATCGCCACCTTCATGTTGGGTATTACAGAAAACAAGTACATGCTCCTGCTGGTGATCAACGTCTTCTTCCTGCTCCTGGGAATGTTCATCGACACCTCGACCATCACGGTAGTTTTTATTCCCATGGTGCTGCCTCTGGTTACCAGGCTCGGGATCGATCTGGTTCACTTCGGGGTGGTCGTCGTGCTGAACATGATGATCGGCCTCTCTACTCCTCCGATGGGCATGCTCTTGTTCATCGTGTCGGGAATCTCAGATTGTCCGCTGGGCAAGATCATCAGGCAAGCCATTCCAATGGTTGTGGTAATGATCGCCGTACTTCTATTGATCACCTATGTTCCGGATCTGGTGCTCTTTATACCCCGGGCATTTGGATTCTAATGGTGAAACAGGGAGGCGCATCCTGACACGCAGATTGTTGAGACGGTCGTTGTGACGGTTATCGAACGGATTTACACAGCCATCGATGGGGGAGTGCCGGATCGGGTGCCCGTGGTACCCAAGATTTGGGTTGATCTTGGGGCGCGGCTGACAAACACCCCGTTGACAGAGGTGGTCATCGATCCCCTGACCGCACTACGGGTGATCGCTCGAGCGGGCCGGGAATGCGGAGTGGATGCGGTGCGCCAGTTCCACTTCCCCGCCCGTCGTATCAAGGAGGAGAGGGGCCGGGTGTTCGAGGTCGGCGATCAGGGAGAGGTCCTGGGGGAGATCGACATGGCCGGTGGTCTGGCCACCCACCTGCTGGATTCGACGCACTTCGACATCAGGGATCCTCGTTTCATGGGCTACCACCACTACTGGTCGGCGGAGGCGCCCCTTGTCCGGGATCTGTATGAAGCCAGGCGGATTACCGTGCCCCCCAAAGGATTCTATCTGGAGCAGGGTTGCGGGCAGCGGCAGCAGCAGGTGAGAGAGGAGCTCGGGGAGGAAGTTGCGGTGATTGGGGACTGCTCCTCCGCCACTATGGCCTTCCTGGTCTGTCTGCGGGGGATGAACCGGGCTCTGTTCGACCTGATCGAAGAGCCTGAACTGGTCCACGCCGTCATGGAAAAGGGTGCAGCCATCGCCGTGGAGAAGGGCAAGTTCAACATCGATCTAGGTTTGAAGATCCTACGGCTAAACGATTCGGTGGGAAACATGAGCGTCATCTCTCCGGAACACTGGCGAGAGTTCGTCTTTCCCCATATGAGGGAGGTCTGCGAGGCCTTGCACGCCTACGATCCGCAGGTGAGGATCTACTGCCACATCTGCGGCAATATCCTGCCCATTGTGGAGGATCTGGTGGAAACCGGATTAAACTGCATCGGACCTCTCGATCCGCTGGGCGGCTTCACCCCAGCCCAGATCCGGGAGCGGGTTGGGGAGGCGGTTTCGCTGATGGGTGGGGTCAACACTCTGACCTTTCTCAACAGTACGCCTGAGCAGATCGTTGAAGAATCCCTCACCTGCATGAAGCAGGCCGGCAGTCAGGGCGGGTATATCCTCGGCTCCGGCTGCGTTGTCCCCCGGGGTGCAGCGAAGGAAAATCTATTGGCCTTGCGAGAGGCCGCCGATACCTACGGGATCTATCAGAGCGGGAGATTGAAAGACGAATGAGATGAGCTTCTTGAAGCTGCGCAACCATATACCCATCGCCGGTCCGGCCCGGAGGGAGCCGGCGGACGGCAGCGAACCCCGTTTCAGGGTTTCCCTGGGATTCGAGCCGGATTGGTACCGCCGGCGCTGCGAGGTAAGCTTCACCGATCAGTGGCACCGGGATCCGGAGTACCGCTATAAGACCCTGAAAGCAATGAAGGGTGAGCTGGTGCACTCCTTCCCCGGCGTGCCCTATTGGGATCTGAAGGACAGCCGGGACCTTGCCACCATCTCCGGCGTTTACGGGGCCTATCCGATTCTCCATGCCTTCGGCATTCCCCTGATCTACGGAGAGGATCGCTGGCCGGCCCTGGATCCGCAGCGCAGGCTCTCCCTGGAAGAGATTGGGAAGCTCGAAGCGCAGAAGGTGCTGCAGAGTCCGGTTGTGGAAGACATCTTCCGGCAGATGGACATCGTCGAGCAGCAGTGGGGAACGATCCACGGCTATCTGAACTGGCAAGGGGTGTTGAACAATGCCTTCAACTTGAGAGGCCAGGAAATCTTCCTCGACATGTTCGACAAGCCCGACCTGGTGCGCCAGTTCTTCACAGTGATCACCGAGGTGATGATCGGTCTGGCCCGGAAGATCCAGGAGCGGCAGCGGCTTTCAGGCTTTGCCATCGATCAGTTCAGCGTAAGCAACTGCGTGATGAACATGATCTCCCCGCAAGCCTACATGGAGCTCGTCCGTCCCTTTGATACACAGATCGCCGGGAGCTTCGAGCGATTCGGTGTTCATACCTGCAACTGGGACGTCACCCCGTATATCGAAGCGCTCGCCGGGCTGCCCAAACTGGGCTACCTCGACATGGGCATGATGAGCGATATGCGCCGGGTCCGGGAGACCTTTGCCGACACCTATAGGGCGGTTCTCTACTCACCTGTCAAGCTCCAGGAGGGCAGTTTGGAGGAGATCCGGAAGGACATGGAGAAGATCTACAACGATCTTGGACCCTGCGATCTGGTGATGGCGGACATTCAAGCCTCCACCCCGGATGAGCGGGTACAGGCGCTGCTCGATATCTGTGCGGAGATCGAGAGAAAAGGGGAAAGATGATGGCAAGAGCCCAATCTGCCGGCCATCCGAACATCCTTGTGCTTATGACCGACCAGCAACGCTACGACTCCCTTGGCTGTTACGGCATTGACTGGGTGAAGACGCCGAACCTGGACCGGCTGGCCTCCGAGGGGGTGGTCTTCGACAACTACTACTCCACCAACCCGATCTGCACCCCCAGCCGGGCCAGTCTGTTTACCGGCAAGCACCTGCCGGGGCACGGAGTGTACAAGCTCCACGATATCCTCCCGGAGGATGAGATCTGCTTCACCAAGCGCCTGCAGCAGCGGGACTATCACACTGCCCTGTTCGGCAAGATGCATGTCAGCGGACGCATCTACGAGGAGGCCCGGCGTCATCCCAACGACGGGTTCGACGTCTACGAGTGGTGCCTGGAGGCGATGCTGGCGATGGATTCTCCCCTCAACAGCTACGCTCCCTGGCTGAAAGAGCAGGATCCGGAGTTCCACGATCGGCTGAAGGCGGAGGGGCGCAAGCTCCTCCATCATCCTCGGGAGCTTCACCTGACCCACTGGGCGGCGGAGCGCACCATCGACTACATCCGCAGCGTCCCAAAAGATAGGCCCTTCTTCTGCAAGATGAGCGTGTTCGACCCCCACAACCCCTACGAGGACTATCCCCTGGAGATGCTGGAGCTGGTGGATGAGAAGCGGATTCCCCCACCGTCGAGGCGACCCAAGGGAGAGAAGCGGCCCCGGGGGATCTTGATGGAACAGAGCCATTCCTATCTCGGAGGATTTGACAACTTCGATCAGGAAGACTTCCACAAGATGCGCCTCGGCTACTTTGCCTCTCTCGCTCTGTTCGATCTGGAGGTGGGAGGGGTTCTGGATGCGCTGGAGCAGCGAGGTTTGGCAGAAAATACCCTGGTGATCATGACCAGCGATCACGGGGATATGCTGGGGGATCAGGAGTTACTGGTAAAGGGAGCCTTCTTCTACGATCCCTGCGTGAAAATTCCTCTGATCATGCGCTGGCCGGGACGGATTCCTGCGGGAAAACACACGGGCCAGCTGGCCCAGATTCACGATCTGGCCGCTACGGCCCTGGCCGCCGCCGGGTTTTCACAGAAGCAGATAGGGGAGTGGATGCCTGAAGCCATGGACCTTACCCCTGTAGCCGCAGGGGCGGGCGGGCATGAATATGCGGTCTGCTGCTACCGAAACAGCGGCATCAGCGATCAGGGGGTGGCCTGGGATCCGCCGATCCATTGCACCATGCTTCGGGACAAACGCTTCAAACTGAATGTGTATCATGGAGAGCGGCTCGGAGAGCTCTACGATATGCAGGAGGATCCGCGGGAGCTCAACAACCTGTGGGATCTTCCCGAGTACAAGACGGTTCGTTTAGGTCTAACGGGCAAGCTGTTGGAGTGGATGTTTCGCCAGGAGCTGGCCAACGACGCCAGGGGCGGAGAGGCGATCCCAGATCCGAAAAAACGATTGGTAAATGCTTTGAAATAGAGAGGTACAGTATATGACAGCCAAAGAAACCAAGCAGTTGAAAGGGGTGATTCCGGCAATCATCACTCCGATGAACGAGCAGGGCAAGATCGACTACAGTCTGCTGGAAAAGCACGTCGCCTATCTTTCGCAAGCGGAGGTGCACGGCTTTTTTGTCGGCGGCACCACGGCCGAGGGTGCCTACTTGAGCACGGAGGAGAAGGGGGAGGTGTTCAAGGTCGTGCGCCGTGTGGCCGAAGGAAGGCAGTTCCTCTGCGCCGCCTATATACAGCCATCGACCGATGCCGTGCTGGAGCAGATGCGTGAATTGGAATCTACGGAGCCGGACTACGTTGTCGCCGTCACTCCCTATTACCTTTCCATGCGCCAGCAGGATATCCTGGAACACTACCGCCGCATTGTTGCTGTCGCGCCCGCCCCGCTGATCCTCTACAGCATACCGGGAAACACCCATAACCCTATCGCCCTGGAAACGGTCCTCGAACTGGCTGAAGAGAAAAACATTGTCGGAATCAAGGATTCTACAGGCAATTTCATCGATTTCAGCCGGGGAGTGTTGGGTCCCAGTCCGGAAGGATTTGTTTGGATCCAGGGGGAGGACTACCTGGATGGACCGTCCCTGATGATCGGCTGCCACGGCATCGTTACTGGATTGGGCAACGCCCGCATCGAACCCTACATCCAGATCTACAAGGCCGCCCGGGAGGGGGACTGGCAGACCGTACGGAAATGTCAGGCGCGAATCAACATTCTCTACGGCATCATTCGCCTGTGCGGCAACTCCATCGCCGCCGCGAAGGCCGCCGCCGAGCTGTCCGGTCGGGGAAACCGCTGGATGAGACAAAGGAGTCAGAGTCTGAGCGACGGGCAGATGAAGGAGGTGGCGGCGATTCTACGGGAGTTCGACCGAAAGACAGGGCGGAATTGGCTGTGATGAAATCGCTTCTCCAGTTACACGGGATCATCACGGTCCTGAACACCCCGTTCACCGATAGCGATGCGGTGGATCTGCCCTCCCTGCGCAAGAATGTCCGCTACGCCCTTGAGGCCGGGGTGGCGGGTTTCCTGGTGCCGGCTATGGCCAGCGAGGTGGACAAACTTTCCCCGGAGGAGCGGAAGCAAATCGTCACCGCGGTCCTGAAGGAGAGCGACGGGCGGGTGCCGGTAATCGGCGGCGCCTCCGCGGCTACGGGGGGGGAACGAATTCGAAACGCTGCAGCCTTGATCGAGCTGGGCTGCGACGGTGTTCTGGCCAGTATCCCTTTTCAGAATGAGGCCCAGTACGAAGAGGATGTGCGTGAGCTGGATGCTCTGAAACCGGGCTTCCTGATGCTGCAGGACTGGCACTTCCAGGGCTACGGTCTTCCGATCTCCTTGATTGCCCGCTTATTCGAGGAGGTGGAACGCTTTCGCTGCCTCAAGGTGGAGGTAGTACCGGCGGGGGTGAAGTACTCCGAAGTCCTGGAGGCGACGGAGGGTAGACTGCACGTGTCGGGCGGCTGGGCGGTGATGCAGATCATCGAAGCCCTGGATCGGGGGGTCCATGCCTTCATGCCCACAGGGATGCACGAGTTGTACACCCGGATCTACAGCCTGTATCGGGTAGGGCAACGGGAGAAGGCCCGAGTCCTGTTCGAGCAGCTGCTACCGGTGCTGGCCTTTGCCAATCAGCATCTCGATATCTCGGTTCACTTCTTCAAAAGACTTCTGCACAGGCAGGGTATCTATTCCACGCCCCGAGTACGCCAGCCGATCCTGCCCTTCGATGAGGTTCACGAGAGAGTAGCCGGGGAGCTGATTGACCGGGCGATCGAGCTCTGCCGGCAGGCACGGGAGTCGAGTGCATAGAGAGGAGATAGATTGGACAGATCGAAACCGAATGTACTGTTCTTCATCATGCACGATATCGGACGGCGCTACGGCTGCTACGGTAATCCCGCGGCAATTACTCCCTCCATCGACGCCCTGGCTTACGAATCGGTTCGCTTTGACAGCCATTTCTGCCAGTGGCCTCTCTGCGGTCCCTCCCGGGCCAACGTCTTCACCGGCTGTCGACCACTGACCACGGGGCGTTACAACAATCAGCCCTTCTTCCCCGGTTTTCGGAAACGCCGGGGCTCAGATTTCCACTCCCTCCCCGAGCTGTTTCGACTTCACGGGTACCGGAGCCTTGGCGCCGGGCTGGTCTACCACGATGTGGGCGATCCGCCTTCCTGGAACGAGGCTTTCTGGAGACCCGCTCTCCCGGCGGAGGAGCGGCGTTGGATCCGGATCGCTCAGGAGGCCTCCCCCAATCCCTGGTTCAACGATGATTCTCTGCGGTTGATCGAAGAACGCTTGAGCTGTCTGCGAGCCGGCGGTCTGGACGAGAAGGAGCTGCAGCGTCCGGAAAACCTGCGCAAGTTCCGGGGGCCCGCCGTGGAGGCGGGAGATGTTTCCGATGAAGCTTACTTCGACGGGCAGACCGCTGAAAAGGCTGTGGAGTGGATCGAAAACACTACAGATCAGTCTCCCTTCTTCCTGGCTGTCGGTTTTACAGCCGGGCACCTGCCCTTCAACAGCCCACGCAAGTATTGGGAGCTCTACGATCGCCGCTCATTGAGCCTGCCGGAGCACCGGGAACCGCCGGCGGGCAGTCCTGAGTGGACTGAAGGGGACTCCGAAGCCGTACAGTACTACACCCAGAACGGCTATGAGCTGCCCTGGCGGGCCGATCAGCAGCAGTCCCTCGAGCTTCTTCACGGCCACTACGCCGCGATCAGCTATATCGACGCCCTGGTCGGCCGGATCCTTTCAGCCCTGCGCAGCCGCGGCCTTTTCGACAATACCTTGATTGTGCTGACCACCGACCACGGCTTCCATGATGGGGAGCACGGATACTGGGGCAAACACAATCTCTGGGATACCTCCCTGGCTGCCCCCCTGCTGATCCGTCCGCCCGGTGGTGCGCAGCTTGGGGTCGCCCAAACCGGCGGGTTACGGATCTCTGCGCTGACGGAGCACGTGGATATCTATCCGACGCTCTGCGATCTCTGCGGTTTGGAGAAACCGCGGTGGTTGGAGGGAGACAGTCTGGTGTCCCTGATCGACGATCCGGAGAGAACCTGGAAGAGGGCCGTGTTCAGCCACCGCAAGCATATGTGGCACGACCGGCTCCAAGTGTACGACATCGCCCACACGGTTCGCACCGCGCGCTGCCGCTACACCGTCTATCTGGATAGGCAGGGCAGGCGTCTGCACAGGGAGCTGTTCGATTACCACGAGGATCCGCTGGAGAAGACGAACCGGGTCGAGCTTCCCGGATATGCCCAAATCTCAAGCAAGCTCGATGCAAGCTTTGAGTCAGGCTGGAGACAGTTCCGGCCGCCGGCAAGTACTACACGCTGAGTGAAACAGGATTACGTGTCCTGCGCAAATGTTGTATATTCAATAAAGGAGTAAACGATGGTTGAATATATATTGAGTGAACATATCTCTAAGGCTTTGGCGCAGGCTGTTTACGAAAAGCTTGAGGATGGCACCTACGCTGGAAAAATACCTACCTGAATAAAGATATAATCCGTGAGCCCTTGGAAACCTTGTAGACGGAGACTATTTATAAAGAAACTTCGCCGTTTTCTACCTGGAGGACGCCCACAAGCCCAACTGTGCCTGGAACGGTCCCCAGCAGGTACGCAAGGTGGTGGTCAAAGTCGGGTTGAATGAGCTATTCCCAAAGCGTCGACAGCTCGTACTGCCTGATCTGAGGATCCGGGGTGACGAGAGTCAATCCATCCTCCAACGATTGGGCAATCAACAGACGATCGAAGGGATCACGGTGTAATGGTGGAAGTGATTCAAGCCTGAATATGGCTTCCTGTAGCAGGGGTAGGCAAGCGAGCGAGTGCTTTTCAGCCAGTGTGGGCAATATCTTGGAAGGAGGGGCTTCAAGGGGGAACTTGCCGGTCATATACTTGATCACCACTTCGAGAACGCTGACATCGCTCAGGTATACTTCGTTCTCCGGATCTGTCAGCAGGTCACGTACGTTTTCAGTTATTTGGTCGCTTCCCTCGAAGTACCAAATGGCTACGCAGGTATCGAGTAGAAAACGCACGGGTTAATCACCGGAGTTAAACAGGGCTTCAATTTCCGGATCCGGTTCATTGAAACCCTCGGGAAGGTGGATTTTCCCCCTGGCCAGGCCGAAGGGGCGCCGCCCTTCAGGAGTGAGGGTGAGCGGTCTGATTTCCGCAAAGGGTTTGTTCCGGTCGCAGAGGATGAAGCGTTCTCCCTTCTTGATCCGCCGTGCATATTCGGAGAGATGGGTTTTGGCCTCGTTGATATTGATCATGGTCGCCTTCATGACTATAAATATAGTTGGATAGATGATTTAGTGTCAACAAACGAGACTGGGAAGATGATGGATATTACCGTGCTACAGAACGACGCCATCCGTAGGAAGTTTCGGTTCTACGAGGAGTTCTGGATGGGGGAAGGACCCTTTCCCATTCTTTTCACGGAGCCTCATCTGGCTAAGGGCAAGCCCTACATCCGCCACGACCTGGTGGAGCAGCATCGGGATCTGGAAAAGCACCTCGAAGAGCGTCTCCTCGAGGTGGAGCCTCATCTGGAGCTGATCGACGACGGCATTCCCACGGTGCGCTCCGACCTGGGAACCACATTACTGCCCAGCGGTTTGGGGCTGCAGATCGAGGTGCAGCCGGAGCTGCATCCCTGGCTGGCCGAGCATCTCACCCCGAAGCAGTACGGACAGATCGCCAGCCCCGTCAAACCCCAGGATCTCCTTCAGAATGAGGTGCTTTTTTCCAAACGTTTCTACGAATTGTTCGCTAAGCGCAAAGACCAGGGCCGGATCCCGGCGGAGATAATCCCCTACGTCCCCGACACCCAGGGGATCTTCGACCTTTCCCACCTAATCCTTGGTACGGATCTTCTCTACCTGCTCAGCGACCAGGGCGATCAGGTTCTGGCGATTCAGAAGCGCAGCTTGGAGATATTTATGGCCGCCACCAGGATGTTCAAGGATTTAATCGGGGAACGGAGCGGTTCCATGGTGCACGGTCACGGCATGCCGATCGGGGTCTGGTTTCCCGATACCGGGGCGCGCATCTCCGAAGACAGCGCCACCCTGATCTCCGACGATATGATCCGGGAGTTCTGTCTGCCCTTCATCGAGCGGGCGGCTAAACCCTTCGGTCGATTGTTTATGCACTACTGCGGGCATCACCCCGGCTTTCTGCAGATGCTCTGTCAGATGGAGGAGATCTCCACCCTAAACCTGGGAAATCCGGAGATGTACGACTTGGAGGAGCTCTTTTCCTTGTGCGGCCGCAGCGGGACCGTCTACTTCGGACACCTGCCCCTCCTCGACGGGGAGGACGGTCCGAGCTACCTCGACCGTCTGGCCGAGCTGTGCAGGCGCCATCAGACCCGAATGATCCTGGTGTCGAACTACCATCCTCCGGGAAGCGAGGAGAAGGCCGCATTGGTCAAGCGCTGGCACAGTCTGGCACGGAGAATATAGAACAGGCTGAATATAGACCCTGGAAGGATGGCCATGGCAACCTACGATGAGTTTGTGAAGATCGAGGGGGATGTCGTTCTGGTGCGGCCCGACGCGAAGGTGGCTCCGGGAACACGGGTGCTGTAGGACGAGGTGTTATGAAATACTTCAAGAAAATGGTCGGCAAGCGGTGTTATCTATCGCCCCTCGATCCAGAGGATGTGGAGAAGTACGTGATTTGGCTCAACGATATGGAGGTGGCTCAGTACCTCACCGTGGCCTACCATACTATCAGCCGGGTCGTGGAGAGGAAGACCCTGGAGAAGTTCTGCAGGCAGGGGGACCACTTCGCCATTGTGGACGGCAAGAGCGATGAGCTGATCGGGGGCTGTGGTTTGCTCAACCTCGACCACATCAACCGTATCGCCGAGGTGGGTATCTTTATCGGTGAGAAGAGCTACTGGAACAGGGGTTACGGTGAGGAGGCTCTGCGTCTGCTTCTCGACTACGGATTCAATATTCTCAACCTGAACAACATCATGCTGAACGTGCATGCCTTCAACACCCGGGCGATTCGCTGCTACAGAAAGATCGGTTTCAAAGAGATCGGGCGCAGACGCCGGGCGAAGCGAATCCAGGGAACGAGCTACGACATCATCTATATGGATGTCCTGGCCGAGGAGTTTACGGGTGGCTCCTTCCTGCCTCCATTGTCCCCTCCGGAGTAAAACGGCGTAAAAGACGAATCGTCCGGAGGTATTGCGAGATCCTTCCCGAAGCCACCAGGTGGGCGGAGAACATGACCTCTTCGAACACCTCGACCACAAAGTTAAGCTGTCCAGCCCCGGCGGGAACGATCGCAGCCAGCCTCTCCGTGTATTCCTGCGGAGTGTAGAAGAAAACGTAGGGGATGCCTAAGGCCTCGCCCCACTTTAGTAGGGCGGCGAAGGCCCGCCCCACTCTGCCCATCTGCACTTTCTTTCGTACCGAAAGCCGCCGCAATCTATATTTGTGTCGCCGCGAAACTGCCCGCGCAGCCGCATCCTCCGCAACCGGCAGAACGGCCCGTGAGCCGGAGAGACGAAGCCAGTGGGCCAGGCGCAGCCAGAGTCGAACAAGGAAGCCGAGGAATGCGCGGAGCTTTTTCCCCAAGACATGAAAGGGCCTCAGCTCCCGCAGCCTGTCAACAAAATCTTGAGACAGCAGGGGGGAGACGAGAAAAAGGAACAGGCCGGTGCCCAACAGCGTGGTAAACAGCCGCCGCAACAGCTCGACCAGGAGGAGTGCCAGCGGGTTTGCCACGGGAAGCTGCTGGTGTTGAAGCATTGTGTTGTAGTAGTGCCGCCTTTCGATCAGTACGTTCTGCAGGGCCTCTGCCAGTCCCCGGCTCGCGGGAAAGCGAAACAGGGAAGCGAGTTTCCGCAGCAGGGCGATCAGCGCTGCGAGGGGGAGCAGGGAAGCGTCCCGGGCCGCCAGAATCACCAGACCGGCGGCAATTGCCAAGATAGACAGGGAAAATACGACACGCCTTCTCTCGAAACGAAACGGGACCAGAACCCCACTGCCGAGCAGGAGCTGCTCTTCCACGAAGGTGTGAAGCATACCGATGCACAGCAGTCCGCCGACGGCATGAAGGGCAGCTGCCATCACTCCGATGATCGCCGGCTGCCGCTTGAGCACGGCTGCAGTGATCAGCAGAGCAACAATTAGAAACTGGAAGACGATCACGATGGCTTTGATGTTTCGCAGCACCCGGATGGTGAGTCCGGCCTGGTAGGAGGAATCTCTCAAGCTGTGGCGTAGAGCGGATCCCCGCTTTCCGGTCAGGGCGCTCAAAAGGATTTCCCGCTCCCGCAGACCTGAATGGATCCCATTGGTAAACAGCCACTGCAGCAAGACCGCTGTCATCGGATAGATCAAACTCGGGGAAAGATGAAAATCCCGTCCCGATTGAACCCTAAAGAGAACGAAGAGGTATCCAAAGATGACTGCCAGAACGAAGCACAGCTCTCTGATGCGGGCCACAAAAGAGGCTCGTTCCTGGAACAGAAGGTTTCCCATCACCACCTCTTCGATTCCGGCGGCGAGAAGCAGGGGCGCCAGTCGACGGGGAAACCATGGGATTTCGGGGATGAGTACCCGTAGGAGTTGATCCATACTGAGCAGGAAGAGCAGTGGAAGGAGGATCGAAAACAGCGGATGTACCACCGAACGATACAGCCGCAGGTAGCGTTTGCTAATAGATGAGCTCATTTCCAAAGTCCTGTACCGAAAGAACGTGAAACTCCCTTCCGTAGGTTTGCCTGTGCGGCCCGTGTTTTTCTCCGAGCAGAAAGATCTCGACGGTGCATCCCTTCTCCTTGATCTGGCGCAGGCGGGCACAGTGCAGCTCGGAGAGAGTGGGGGTAATCACCTCGAGGCGAGTACGCACCGGTACCTCGATACCGGCTGCGAAGAGAAGCTGGGTGAAATCCCGGCTGCCGGGCGCAGCTTCCATTTTTGCCAGCATCTCCAGCAGGGTGGTTGCGTGTTCATGGTTGCCGCGGATCTCGGCGACCGGGACCGCTTCATCCCGGTCCAGACGCGCCGAAGCGATCAGCCCGATCTCCTGATGTAATGAAAGAAAATGAACGATCAGGGAGGCGGCCAGAGTGGTCGCCCGCTCGATCCGGTGATAGCGGAAACGCATCGGATAGTCTTCCCCGTTCAAGTTCAGCAAAAGAAGAACCGGGGCGTGAAGCAGGGGCAGATAATCCATCACAAACAGCTGGCCCGTTTTAGCGGAAGCTTTCCAGTTCACCCGCCGGAGAGCGTCTCCGGGCACGTATTCCCGTAGGGACCGGTAGCGAGTTACATCCTCGTAGATGCGGTTTTCCACTCGTATTGTGCCCGCCGGCAACCCTTCAGAGCTTGGCAGGGACAGGGGCAGGACTTCCGGATATACGATCAGGGTCTGGTGCTCATTGGCCTGTTTGCGGAACGGGAACAGACCCAGGGGGTCACTGCCCTGAATCACCGCAGGTCCGACGCTGTACAGCCCTCGGCGCTGGCTTTCGATCGGATAGCTCAGGATTTTCCGTTCCCCCGGTCTCAGGCTGATCAGGAAGTTCCCCGGCTCGGAGGCGAAGAAGTAGTTCGGTTCATCGAGGATATTGAGATAGGCAACCGGCAGGGGACTGCGGTTTTCCACGATCAGGGTGATCTCCATAGGCTCGAAACGATGAGCCCTGAGAACGCTATCCTTCCTGCGGATGATCACGTATCTAGAGATGATGCGGGAGTAGAGCAGGGACAGGCCGACTGCCGCGATATAGAGCAGGGATACGAACTGCAGGATCCGCAGCGGGAAGAAAAGCACCACAACGAGAAGAAGCAGGAACAGAAGGATATGGGCTAGTTTCACCGAACGGCCTTTAGGATCGGGACCTCCACACGATCTATAGCCTCGGCCAGGAGCTCTTCCGCCGTGATTCCTTTAACCAGGTTCTCCGAGCGCACGATCACCCGCTTGGCACATACCGGGATGAACAATTCCTTCACATCTTCAGGGATGACATAGTCACGCCCCCGGATTGCCGCCAGGGCTTGCGCCCCCTTGTACAAAGCGAGAGAGCCCCGAGGGGACACCCCGAGACGCAGTCGATGCTCCTTCCGGGTCTGCTCCGTGATGTCGAGGATGTAGCCCCGTACCGCGGGGCTGACGTGGACGTCAACCACAAGCTGCTGCATCGAGAGCACAGTCTTGAGCTCCGTGACCGCTTCGATATCCGAGACGGGGTGGGTAATCCGTCTCTGGCTTTCCAGAATTTCCTCCTCCGATCCCCGATCGGGATAACCGATCTTCAGGGACAGGAAGAACCGGTCCTTTTGAGCCTCCGGCAGGGGAAAGGTACCCTCGAACTCTACGGGATTCTCCGTGGCCATGAGGAAGAACGGTTCCGGCAGAAGGATCCGCCTTCCGTCCACACTGATCTGATTCTCCGCCATTGCCTCCAGCAGAGCCGACTGGGTGCGGGGGGTGGCTCGGTTGATTTCATCGACCAGGAGGACATTGCTCAGGATAGGTCCTTCCCGAAAGGTGAAATCCCCGGTCTTGGGATTGTACACAGAGACACCCAGTACATCGGCGGGCAGCAGGTCAGGGGTGCACTGGATGCGCTTGAAGGTTCCTCCCAAGCTCTGGCCCAATGCCCGGGCGGCGATCGTCTTGCCCACACCAGGGACGTCTTCGATCAGAACGTGACCTCGGCACAGTAAAGCCATGAGCAGTTTTTCGATCGCCTCTTCCTTACCGAAAAAAGCCCTCTCGGTAGACTTCCTGATTTGCTCAGCCCATTCGCGGACACGCTTCACAGGACTATTATACACGATTTTTCTTCCCTTGTGTGACCGGGTTGGTTCGTCGTATTTCACCGGGCCTGTTGATCAGGGCTACAGGGGGACAAAGGCCTTGAAGAGACGGAGAGACCCGCAGATTTCGTACGGGGGTGTCGAGGCGGGAATCATGAGGGAGTCTCCTCTATGTAAGGGTAACGAACCTGCCGTGTCGATCCGTCCCTCACCATCGAGGCAGATCATCAGCTCGATGCTCCCGGTCCCGGGACTCCTATAGGGTTCGTTTGGATCCACGAGAATTTCCGCCAGACGAAACTCCTCGGCGGGAGTTTGAAACACCCGTTCCCCGGGAACTATCTGGTGAGACTCTACCAGTTGGACGGCTTTTCCGTCGAAACGTAGGATGGACAGCAGCTCTTCCACGTCCATGTGTTTCGGGGTCAGCCCGCCCCGTATCACGTTGTCCGAGTTGGCCATGAGCTCGATTCCCGTTCCTTCCAGATAGGCGTGGAGTACCCCCGCTTCCAGAAACATCGTGTCCCCCGGTTGCAGGAGGATGAGATTCAGCAAAACGGGCGAGAGCACACCGATATCGCCGGGATACAGTTCCCGGAGGCGCATGAGCCAGCGAGCGATCGGTGCGATCGCGGTTTCGTTTCTGTCGTTTCGCTGCTCCCCGGCCCGCTGCCGGCGGGCCCAGTCCACGGCCTCCGTTATCGCTCTCTCCCGGCTTTCCCGGTCCAGGCGCATCAGGGCCGCGAAGAATACTTTCAGCCCCGCCGAGTCCGGATTTTTCCGAAAGGCGGCAAGGTGTTCCGAAATACTCGGAAAGCCGATCGAGTGGAGAAGATCGAGCATCTCCGGAATGGGGCGAAAACCGTTGAGAGCCCAGAAAGGGGTGAGCGCGGAGATCACCTCGGGTTTGTGGTTTTCATCCCGGTAGTTGCGTTGAAAGGCGTCGAGAGGGATACCCAGTTCGTTTTCCCTGCGGAAGCCTTCCCGAGCCTGTTTGAGGTTAGGATGTGCTTGGATCGATAGTGGCAGGGCGGCAGCGAGCACCTTGAAAAGAAAAGGAAGGCGGCCTGAAAATTTCTGCGCTACGGTGGCTCCGAGTATTCCCGCAGGGTCTCGAGCGATCAGTTCGGGGAGCGGGAGCTGCCCGCCCTCTTCCAGGAGAACTATGGAGGGTGCTTTTGGATGTGCCCCCATCCACAGCTCCGCCTGAGGTTTGTCCGCAATGGAGGATTCCCCGAGGAGCTCGGGGATGGCGTTTCGCGAGCCCCAAGCGTACTCCTGAATCGTGTTGATCAGACGAAAGACTTCAACCATTCCTTTCTTTCCCGGGCCACCTATAGTACAATAGCCGTCCGGGGCATGTCGTGGCAAGAAATTTCGTAATCGGAGTAAACAGTAGTACCACCTGGGGCAAAGTCAGTGCCTGGGACCGGGACGGGGGAATCGAAGGATGAGCGTCGCAGAAATGATTCGCAGCCTGATCCTACAAAGTGGGGCCGGTACTCCGGTCCGGCGGCTACAGATAGGACTGATCTACTGCGCGGTCCAGTTGGACACGGGCAGCACCGGTGTCGCCTTCACCTTCCCCGACCAGCGATCCGCAAAGCCCTGTGGTAGGGGACTGAGCAGCCGGGGGCATCCGGCCGGAAGAACGGCGGAGGAGTTGGCCGAGCAGCTCGGATCGGAGGATCTGATCAGCTCGGCCCTCGGTATGGCAGCGGCGAACGCTTTGATTGCTGATTCTTTCGATGATCCTCGAGCAACCACGGGGGATGTTCTGGATCAGTTGGACATCCGGGAAGGGGATCGCCTGTGCATGGTCGGTTGTTTCCTGCCGGTTCTCGAGAAGCTGAAAACCGCTTCGGTCCAGGTAACCGCTGTGGATCAGGTGGCCAAACCAGGGGCGCAACCGGCGGAAAACAGTGAGCAGCTCCTGCCCGAAAGCCAGGTGGCGATCATCACGGGCACATCGATTATCAACAACACCATCGACACTCTGCTCGAACTGGCGGTGGGTTGTCGGGAGGTGGTGATTTTAGGACCCTCCACCCCGTTGCTCGCCGGGGCCTTCCGGGACCTGCCGGTGAGCTGCCTGTCCGGAATTAGGGTCGATGAACCCGAAGCGGTGTTTCAGGTCATCGGTGAAGGTGGAGGCTTTCGTTTTTTCAAGGATCACACCACCAAACTGAACATCCGGCTCCGCTGATCCTGCATGCCACGTGCGCGGGGTACCTTTACAGAAACCGGCAATTCGTTTTACATATGCATCCATGAACTTCGTAGAAAAAATCGATGACAGAGTAAAGATTCAAAGGGTGCTGGTCAGTGTCTATGACAAAGGTGGACTGCAGACATTCATACCGGAACTGCTTCGTCTCAATCCCGGGATGACCCTATACTCCACGGGAGGAACCTACCGGGCCATCGCCGGGATCCTCGGCGGACAGGCTTCGGAACATTTGGTCGCCGTATCGTCCTACACGGGACAGCCGGAGATGCAGGGGGGCCTGGTCAAGACCCTGGATTTCAAAATCTACCTGGGACTCCTGAGCGAAACCTACAACCAGTCTCATCGGGATGATTTGGAGAGGACCGGGGCGGTAGCCTTTGACATGGTGGTCGTCAACCTCTATCCCTTCCAGAAAACCGTGACCGATCCGGAAGGCACTCCCGAGCGGGCTCGAGCCAATATCGATATCGGCGGCCCGTGCATGATTCGAGCGGCGGCCAAGAACTACCTGCGGGTCGCCTCGGTGGTAGATCCGCGGGATTACGAATCGATCCTCGGCGAACTGGAAGGCAGCGGCGGATGTCTGTCCCTGGAGACCCGTTTTCGTCTGGCTCAGAAAACCTTCTCCTACACCTCGGAGTACGACACGGCGATTGCCGCCTATCTCGGCTCTTGCAGCCAGGATCAGGTACGGAAATCTTATCGAGAGGTGCGAAGGTGAGTAAGAAAGACTTAAAATCGGCCTACCGCAGCATCACCGAGGACCACTTCCCGGATAACCTCGAGATCTGCTTCAGCCAGGGGGGTGAGCGCCAGTGCCTTCATTTCCAGCGGGTAACCTGGCGGATCGATGGTCAGGACAAAGGCCTGCGCTATGGAGAGAATCCCGATCAGGAAGCGGCCCTGTATAAGCTGGTGGCCGGGAATCTCGTCCTGGGAGAGGTTGAGAGTATTCAACCGGGGCGCTACCTGGCTTCGGAGGTGGAGCTGTTGCAGTCGGGCAAACATCCGGGAAAGATCAACATCACCGATGTCGACAGTGCCCTGAACATTCTACGCTATTTCCAGGAAACTCCCTGTACTGCGATCGTGAAGCACAACAATCCCTGCGGTGTGGCCCTGGGCGGCAGCCTGGCCGAATCATATCACAAAGCCTACATGGCCGACCGGATCGCCGCCTTTGGTGGCGCCATCGCTGTCAACCGGAGGCTGGATAAGGAGACGGCGGAGCTGATCGCCGCGCAGTACTGCGAAGTGGTGGCTGCTCCCGATTTTGCCGAAGGAGTGCTCGATATTCTGGCCAGGAGGAAGAACCTGCGGGTGATGCGGATCGGAAACATTGACCGCCTGCAGGAGTTCGTCGGTACCCGGGCGGTGGACTTCAAGACCCTGATCGACGGGGGGCTTGTTGCTCAGTGGTCCTACGCGCCCCGAACGTTGAGGTTGCAGGATTTCATCCCAGCCGAGGCGAGCTATCAGGGCAGGGAGTACCGGGTGGCCAGAGCTCCCAGCGAAGGGGAGGCGAAGGATCTGCTGTTCGGCTGGCTGGTCGAATCGGGGATCACCAGCAACTCGGTGATCTACATCAAAGACGGGGTGACCGTGGGCATCGGCACCGGGGAGCAGGACCGGGTGGGCGTGGCGGAGATCGCCCGGGACAAGGCCTACCGCAAGCTGGCGGACCGGATCTGCTGGCAGCGTCACGGCAAGCCTTACAGCGGGCTCGGGGAAGGAGTGGAGAAACAGGACATTGATGCTGAAGTGAAGGAGCAGCGGGGCGGACTGGTGGGAGCCTGTATGGTTTCGGATGCCTTTTTTCCCTTCAGGGACGGCGTGGATGTAGGAATCCGGGAGGGAATTACCGCGGTTGTTCAACCGGGCGGTTCGGAGCGGGACTTTGAGGTCATCGAGGCTTGCAACGAAGCCGACGTGGCCATGGTGTTTACCGGCCAGCGCAGCTTTCGCCATTAAGGGGTCATTGTGGAAAATATACCGGTTCTCTTTGTGGAAGGCCGATCGTTGGCCGAGGCCTACGAGAAGGCCCTGGTTTCGTTGTACGAAAACGGAACCCGAGTCGCCACCCAGTACGACCAGGCGGGAGATCCCCTCAGCATCGACGCCACGATGAACATCACGGTGCACGATCCCTGGGCGGATCCCATGATCCACAAGGCCTTCCCCGGAGGGATCGAAGATCTTCAGGAGTATGTTCTGGAACTGACCGGGGCGAAGGACCACTGGGTCAAGAACATGAACGATCCTGAAGACACTCGTTGGGAGTACACCTATCACCAGAGACTGAGGTCCTACGGCAGCTGGCGGGAGAAGGTGGACGGTGAGTCCGTGCAGGCGGGAACCTTCGCCATTGACCAGATCGAGAAGGTGATCACCAAGTTGGTAGAGCAGCCCCACACCCGGCAGGCTCAGATGATCACCTGGATGCCGAACCTCGATTTTGACTGCTACGATCCACCGTGTCTCCAGTCGATCTGGTTCCGTCTGGTATTCGACGAGCAGGCAGTGGGTTGGCTGAACTGCAATGTACGTTTTCGTTCGAACGACGCCTGGGGGGCCAACTTCATGAACATGTTCGGGTTCACCCAGTTCAACCGTCAGGTCATTGCTGATGAAATCGCTCGTCGAACCGGAAAGACAGTCGAACTGGGGCGGCTGAACTGGCAGGCAGATTCCTACCACATCTATGGAAAGAGCATCGAAGAAGCAAAGGCGCGGTTTTTCGACCGTTTGCAGACCACCACTTTCGAGGAACGGGTCTTCAATTTCCGGGATCCCATGATCCGGCAGATCTACGAGGAGGCTCGGGCGAAAGCGCTCGAGAAGATAAAAAACTTTGACAAGGAGCATTAACTCGGAGGTAGGGCAGCTTATTGACCTCTCCAGTATCGAAAGGATATCTTAGAGCCCATCATGTACGAACGAAATGTTTCCCAAATCGAAGAGATTGTGCAAAAGCAGAACCAATGGCGCGGCAGCACCCTCAACCTCATCGCCAGCGAGAACGTACTGAGCAATCGGGCACGGCAGGTCATGGGTTCGGATTTCTCCCACCGTTACGCCGAGGGGCATCCCGGCGAACGCTACTACCAGGGCACGGAGCTGATCGACGAGATCGAGAGCAGGTTGAAGAAGCATATGAAGACTCTCTTCCACTGCCGGCAGGTGGATGTCCGTCCGATCAGTGGGACCGTGGCCAATGACGCGGTGTTCAGCCGCTTCATCCATCCCGGCGATGTGGTAATGGTCAACTCCACGCCGGGGGGCGGGCATATCAGTCATCATCGGGCCGGATCGGTGGGCAAATACACGACCAATATCGTGAACTTTCCCCTGACCGCCGACGGCTATCACATCGACGTGGAACGGACTATCGAGCTGATCCGGGCCATAACACCCAAAATCCTGATCTTCGGTAAGAGCCTGTTTCTGTTTCCCGAACCGGTGAGCGAGCTGGCGGATATCTGCCGGGAACGAAATATTACGATCCTCTACGACGGTGCCCATGTGCTGGGTTTGATCGCCGGAGGCTGCTTTCAGAACCCTTTGAAGGAAGGAGCCCTGCTGATCACCGGAAGCGTTCACAAGACCTTTTTCGGCTCCCAGCGGGGAATCATCCTGAGCAACGCCGGGGAGAACGAATGGCGGAAGATCGATAAAGGAGCCTTCCCGGGATCTTCGTCCAACCATCATCTCGATACGCTGGTTCCCCTGGCGATCACGGTATACGAGATGATGGAATTCGGCCAGGAGTACGCGAAGCAGGTCATCGCCAACGCCAAACATTTGGGTAAGAAGCTCCGCGAGCTCGGAATGAACGTCCAAGGGGCGGAGCACGGCTATACGGAGAGCCATCAACTGGCAGTGGATGTGATGGAGTTCGGCGGCGGCGACGAGGTAGCCCGACATTTGAAGGACAACAACATCATCCTCAACATGAACCTGCTTCCCAGCGAACCCCTGGAAAACGTCTCCAATCCGGCCGGAATCCGTCTGGGCGTCCAGGAGATGACTCGTTTCGGCATGAAGAAAAAGGAAATGGAAATCATCGCTGAGTTGTTCAAAAAGTGTCTCATCGACGGAAAGTACGTCGGTGAGGAGGTAAAAGAGTTCCGCGCTCAATTTCAACGCATTCACTACTCCTTCGATCAGTCATCCGTGGAAATCTGAACAGCCATGAAAGACGTCCAGAATCAGCACGACGAGCGTCAGATCGAGATCCAAAAAGTCGGAGTAAAACACGTGAAGTATCCGATCGTCGTGCTGGACAAGAACAATCGCACCCAGAAAACCGTAGCCACGATCAACATGTACGCCGATCTTCCCCATGACTTCAAAGGCACCCACATGAGTCGCTTCATCGACGTGGTGAACGAGTACTACGTCGATATCTCTATGCACAATTTCCTTGAGATGTTGGGGAAGATACGCACGCTTCTCGACGCCCGCCGAGCCTACACAGAGGTCATCTTTCCCTACTTCATAGAGAAGCAGGCACCCATTTCGGGGGAGCGGAGCATGATGGAGTACGTCTGTGAGTACATGGGTGAGGTGAGTGACCAGTACGAACATTTCTACGTGGGGATACAGGTGCCCATCACAACTGTCTGTCCCTGCTCTCTGGAGATAAGCAATCAGGGAGCCCATAACCAGCGGGGCATCGTTCGTGTGAAGTTGTTGTTCGATACATTTTTCTGGATCGAGGATGTAATCAGCATCGTTGAGAAATCCGGATCGGGCGAGGTGTATACCCTGTTGAAGCGGGAGGACGAGAAGTATCTCACCGAACAGGCCTTCAGACGCCCGCGCTTCGTAGAAGATGTGGTGCGGGAGGTTTCCCAGAAGCTCGAAGAAACGGGGGACTTCCGCTGGTTCAGCGTCGAGGCTGAGAACTTCGAAAGCATTCACAATCACAGTGCCTATGCTTACGTGGAACGGGGTTCGATCAACTAGGAGAAATGGCGGCTTCGGCGGTATTGAGGATACCTCTGGCTGGAGTGGCCGCTTACCTTCTGGGCAGCATCTCCCCGGCCTACCTGCTGGGAAAAACCCTCAAAGGAGTTGATGTCCGCGACCTGGGGTACCGGAACGCGGGAGTTAGGAACGTCTATCACCTTCTCGGAATCCTCCCCGCCGCGACTACGGCGATCGTCGATCTGGGCAAGGGGATCGCTGCGGTTCTTATTGCAGAGCACCTTCTGAAGCTACCCGTAGTCTGGTTGCTGGTACCGGCCTGGGCGGCAGTGCTGGGTCATATCTTTCCCTTTTATCTGCGCTTTCGGGGCGGTAAAGGAATGGCCACAGCGGTCGGCATCTACCTGTTCTCCTGCGCCCTGTCGATTGCGCAGGGGTCCTTCGCTCCGGCCCAGCTTGCCGCGGTTCTGATCGTCGCTGCCCTGGTATTTTCCGCCTCCCGGAGCGGAGATCTGACCAGCCTGGTGGCGTTTTTCTTTCTCGGTACAGTCACCCTGCTGGAGAGGGGATTCACCCCGCGGGCTGCGCTGATGTTCAGTCTCTCCCTGTACTGTTTCGCTGTGGGAGTCCGCAACACAGTTATTCAAAGGGTCTTCGTCATCGATACGGAGATCGAGATGAAGTGGTGGCGGGTCATTGCCAGGCCCTTCGCTCTGCTATTCATCCTCATTGACTTGCTCTTCGGCAGAACGCCGCTGTTGTTTCTTGTGGCCGGGATAGGGGTCATTCTGATCGGAACGGATATCTTCCGAATGCTCAGCCGCTATCAGCTCCAACAGCTGTTCAAAAAAAAAAGAGATCAAACGCTTCTCCTCGATGACCAGCTTTATTGTAGCGATCTTCATCATCTTTCTCGCGTTCCCCGGCGTAATTCCTTACCTGGGGCTGGCCTTTATTACCATCGGCGACATATTCAGCAAGATCATCGGGATCAAGTTCGGAAGGATTAAGCTGTTTCGTGATCGCACCCTCGAAGGTTCGCTGGGGTTTCTGGCCGGCAGCTTCATGGCAGGCTGGGTGATCTATACACTGCTACCGGTTCCCCTGTACGCAGTGATTGCCGGGCCTCTTTTTGCCGCTGCTGTTGAGCTGTTTTCTATGGATCTGGATGACAATTTCACCGTCGGGATCGTCACCAGCGGGTTTCTCTTCGCCTTACGCTATTTTTTGGGCGTCTGAAAACGTCTGCGGGACGGCCGCAGTACCAGCGTCAGAAGATAGACGATTCCGGCAACGATGATGATGGTTGCCCCGGCGGGCAGATTCGGTTTGTAGCTCAACGCCAAGCCTCCGACCATAAAAGCCCCGGTGAGGGCGGAGGCGAGAATCATCGAATGCCAGAGTCGCTTGGTAAGAGAAGCGGCGGTGGCGGCGGGGAGGGCCAGAAGAGCAATCACCATTACAATGCCCACAACCTGGAGCAGGATGACGATGGTCAAAGCAGTCAGGCAGAGAAGCAGCACGTAGTACAGCTGCACCCTTACGCCCCGCAGGCGGGCGAACGTTTCGTCGAAGCACACCGCCTCCAGCTTGTAGTAGAAGAGAAAGCTGATCACCACGATCAGCAGGTCCAGGGCGCCGATCATAACCAGGTCCGTTTTCCGTACCATGAGGATGTTGCCGAACAGATAGCTCATCAGATCCTCCTTGTACCCCGGTGTTCGGGAGATAAAGAAGATCCCCAGAGCCATGCCGATGGCCCAAACGGCGCTCAAGACAGTGTCCTCCCGCTGCTTGCCATACAACGTCACCATGCCGATGATGACAGCCGCCAGCAGGGCGGCAAAAACCGCACCGTGAAGGGGGGTGACGAATGCCAGGCCGAGACGGCGCTGCAGGTAGATTGCGGCGCCCATGCCTCCGAAGGTGGTATGGGCGATGGCGCCGGCGATATAGGTGATACGACGAACCGTAATAAAGCTACCCACCACGCCGCAGGCCACGGAAGCCAAGACGCCGGTCAACAGGGCGTACTGCAGAAAGGGAAATTGCATCAGATCCTGGACGAACTCAATCATACCTCTTCTCCGCTCCTGTGATCGTGGCGCACCAGGGCGATCTCTCCGCCGTACAGATCCCGGATCATCTCCCCGGTAAGCTCGCTGACCGGATGGGTGAACACGGTCTTGTTCACGCAGACCACGGAGCTCACGAATCGGGAAACGATGCCCAAGTCGTGGGAGACGAGCACAATGGTCAGTCTCTGATTCAGATCCACCAGTAACTCGTACAGCTTGTCCGTTGCCAGACGATCGACGTTGGCGGTGGGCTCATCGAGAAGCAGTACCTCAGGTTCCGTTGCCAGGGCGCGGGCGATGAGAACGCGCTGGCGTTGCCCGCCGGACAGCTCCGCGAAGGACCGCCGCCGCAACCCACCCAATCCTACCTGCTCAAGAGCGGCCAAGGCCGCCTCCCGATCTTCCTTTCGATACGGCCCGGTCCAAAATCGTCCCAGCCGTCCCATCTGCACGACATCGTAGACCGTGACCGGAAACAGAGGATCGAAGCGGGTGAACTGCGGAACGTAGCCCATCCGGCTTCGTTCACGCTCCGGGGCCCGGCCGAATACCTGCACCGTGCCCCGGTTGGGCCGCAGCATCCCCAGGGCAAGCAGGAGCAGAGAGGTCTTGCCGCCTCCGTTGGGCCCGATAACGGAAACGAACTCGCCGGGATGGATCTCCAGGTTCACATCCTTCAAGATCGGCTCGCTGTTGTACGAGAAGTCCACACCTTGAAATGAAATAATTGCTATACTCATGATCCAAGCGCTTCGGCGATCTTTCGGGCCATCTCCCTCAGATTTTCCACGTAGTCCTCGGCCAACGGATCGAGAGGGACCACGACGCCTCCGATCGCCTCGGCAACGGCCTCGGCTCCGGTGCGGGAGAATTGGGGTTGCACGAAGACGATCCGTATCTTCCGCTGCCGGGCTCTCTCGATCAGTCGGGCCAACTGCCGGGCGCTGGGTTCGCTGCCGCCGGTCTCCACAGCTACCTGCCTGAGGCCGTATTCATCTGTGAAGTACCCGTAGGCGGGGTGATAGACAAATATCTCCTCGCCCCGATACGGTGCCAGGGCCGTAGCGATTTCTTCGTGCAGGCTGTCCAACTCCGCGGCCAGGGACTGGTAGCCCGCCTCGTACACCCCACTGCGATCGGGATCGGCCTCGACCAGGGCATCCCTTATGGTCTGGGCCTGGCGTTTGGCCAGAAGCGGGCTCAACCAGGTGTGGGGATCCAGTCCATGCTTATTATGATCCTCGCCCTCCTCGATCTCCCGCAGCTCGATACCAGCCTGGGCATCGATGATCTTCAATTGAGGGTTGCTGCTGCGGATGCGGGGAATCAAGGATTGCTCGAAGGCAATGCCGATGCGAAAATAGAGTTTTCCCCTGGTCAGCTGGGTCATCTGTTTGGGAGTCGGTTCGAAGGTGTGGGGATCCTGTCCGGGTTGGACGAGAACTTCGACCCGGATTCGCGACCCCGCAATGCTCTGCACCAGGTACCGTTGGGGAGCGATGCTGACGAAGGCAATGGGTTCTCCCTGCTCGCTGGATCCCTGTCCCCCTGCCGGGGCGGAGAGGGGTTGGAAGACTAGAAATGCAATCCCGAGGAGCAGGATCATTCGCTGAACGGAAAGGATGTCGCTCATAGACCAACCGAATCCTTTCCTCAACCAGTGCCTTCAGAGGAGCAGACCAGGTGCACCGCATCACATTCCCTGCAGTGGTCGATCTGGTGGGTTTCGCTGAAGGCGTCCCAGTGCCGTTTCTGTTCAGGGGTCATGATTCCCGTACCCTGGCAGAGGGGACAGGCGTGATCCAGGGCGGATAGAATCGCCGCCCGGATAAAGGCGGAGCGGTTGGGGAGGTTGCGAATGGCTTCGGCCAGGGAGGCCCCAGCCTTGAAGGTGATCACCTCGTCTTTGTGGAAACTCATGCTACGATTCCTTTGGTATTACTTTGTAATAATATACTATAAAAGGCGAAGACAGACAAGATGGGCTCTCCACCCCTGTTCTGTCCGGCTCGGGGACGGCGTCACTCGTGATTGAGTTTTGATAATGTGGTATAGTTGGAGCAGGAGGTATGGCATGAAGCTGAAACGATCTACAATCATCACCATCCTTACGGTTGTGCTTGCAATATTCACAGGGATTCTGTTGAGCGGCTGTGTGACCTCCAGCGCCGCCGAATGCACAGAACCCGGACAGGTCGTCTGGGACAGGGACAGCGATCCAGAGCGGGACGCGCCGCGATGGATAGATAAGCGGAGGGCCGCCCTCAAAGAGGCGGGGGTACGAGCTTCAGAAATACCCAAAAGGTACGTCGTTTACATGGGCGTTTCCAAAGAAAAGCCCGATGAGCGGGCGGCCCGTTTCGATGCAGTGGAAGATATGCTCAAGCGCTATGCCGTGTATCTGCAACAGGAACTGGACCGCATCCTTCCCGAAGCAGCGGAGAAGGCCGACATTCGCCTCCCCGACCTGAATACAGCGCTGGGAGCGGACATGGCGGTGAGCTATCTGCCCAGGGAACCGATAGAAGCCAACGTCATCCGGGCCCACTGGACCGCCACGGGCAAGCTTTGCCCCGACCTCACCCAGACCGTCTATCGAATCTACGTTCTCGGTGCTTTTGACAAGGACGCCCGCCGGGAACACGTGCGCGAGGCGGCGATCGAAACCTTCAAGTACGCCATCATTCGGGGAGAAGACAAGGATCGAGTGCTCGAAGAAGCGGCGCGGCTGATTCGACGGTTGTAAGCTATCGGTCGAATAAAGCTTCAGTTCGATTCCACATGAGCCCCGGTCGGGCCAACCGGGCTTGACAGGAAGCCTCTTTTGTGTTACGAATTCCGAAAAGATAACACGATCCCAGTTCAAACTGGAAGAGGAGGAATACGATGCACATCCCTGATGGTCTGATCAGTGCACCAATCAACATCGCAACCGCAGTCGTCTCGACAGGGGTCGGGGCGGCCGCCGTGGCCCGTGCCCGGCGCACGCTGGGCGAAAAAAACGTCCCGATCCTAGGTGTTTCGGCAGCTTTTGTCTTCGCCGCTCAGATGCTCAACTTTCCCGTGGCCGCCGGAACGAGCGGACATTTTCTGGGGGCGCTGCTCGTAGCGCTCCTGCTCGGCCCCCTGAACGGCTTTCTCGTGATGGTAGTGGTCCTGGTGATCCAGAGCCTGCTGTTCGCCGACGGCGGACTCACCGCGCTGGGCACGAACATCTTCAACATGGGGATCGTCGGCGGCCTCGGGGGCTACGGCCTGTTCCGCCTGCTGACATTGGCGCTTCCTCGGCGCAGAGGTGTTTTTGTGGCCGCTTCGGCCGTATCAGCCTGGTTCTCAGTAGTACTGGCCGCTTCGCTCTGTGCCGTGGAGCTGGCTCTGTCCGGGACTTCTCCCCTGGCGCTGGCGCTGCCCGCCATGGCCGGTGTACATGTCCTGATCGGGATCGGAGAGGGGATCATCTCCGCCGTGGTGGTTTCTCTGATGCTCGGAGTCCGCCCCGACCTGGTTGTAGCCTGGAAGCCCCAGGAGGTGAGGGCATGAAGAATCTCTTCCCGTTTCTTCTCGCCGCGCTGGGTGTGTGCCTGCTCTTGGCCACCTTTTTAGCCCCCTTCGCCTCCTCCTCCCCGGACGGACTGGAGCGGGTCGCCGAAGACCAGGGGTTCCTGGAACGGGCCGAGGGGAAACAGGTGTGGAAGGCTGCACCGGTCCCCGACTACGAGATGCCAGGGGTAGGCAGGAGTGGTATAGCCACCGCTCTGGCAGGTGTAGCCGGGACCTTGATCGTTTTCGGGCTCGCCCTTGGGCTCGGCAGGCTGCTTGCCCGCAGGCGTGGCGCCGACCGCCGTGCGGCCGGTCCACAGGCCGCGGGGGACGCCGGAGGATCGATCTCCCGTTGAACCTGGATTTCCTGGACCGGTATGTCGGCCTGGACAGCCCGGTCCACCATCTGGATGCTCGGATCAAGGTCCTGGTCGTCCTGATGTGCCTGTCCTTGTGGGTTACAACCCCACCCGGCCGGTGGCTTCCTCTTGGGTTCGCGCTCCTGATCCTTGCAACTGCAGCCGCCCTCTCGAAAGTGCCTCTGCGCTACCTGCTTGCCCGCAGCCTGCCGGTGGCTGGATTCGCAGCGCTCATCGCTGTGCTTGCTCCGTTCCGGCCGGGCGATGAAGTTCTTGTTCGGCTGACACCCGCTGTTGCTGTCAGCAAGGAGGGCGCCAGGCTCTATGCTGCGGTCATTTCCAAAGCCTTTCTGTCAGTCACCGCCGTGGTGTTGCTTTCCTCCACCACCTCCTTCGCGGGACTGCTCGAGGCGATGGAGCGGCTGCGGGTGCCCCGCACCCTGGTTCTGATCGTCAGCTTTGCCTATCGATACCTGTTTGTCATCGTCGAGGAAGCCCTGCGCATGAAAAGGGCACGGGACGCCCGCCTGTTCGGCGGACGTTGGTTGTGGCACTCCACAGTGATCGGCCGGATGATCGGCACACTGTTCCTGCACAGCTACGAACGGGCTGAACGGGTCTATCAGGCCATGATCGCAAGAGGATACGATCCGGGGATACGGCTGCGGCAGGCCCGGCCGCTTTCGGCCGGTGATCTGGCGGTACTGATCGGCGTACCTGTCCTGGTGCTCAGTTCGCGCCTCCTCCCCTGGCTGGCGGGCTGCCGGTGACCACGGATTCCCGGGCCATGCTCTCCCTGAGCGGCTTGTCCTACTGCTATCCGGACGGAACCGCAGCCCTGAAGGAGGTTTCCCTTGTTCTGAAGGAGGGGGAGCGGTTGGCTTTGATGGGACCTAACGGCGCGGGCAAATCCACCCTTCTCCTGCACCTGAACGCCCTGCTCGACGGGGACGGAAACCTTGAGGTCGACGGGATAGCCCTGTCCAAAGCCACCGTTCGGACCATTCGGCAGAAGGTAGGTCTGGTATTTCAGAATCCGGATGATCAGCTGTTCTGTCCCTCGGTATTCGAAGACGTCGCCTTTGGACTTCGCAACATCGGCCTGCCCGATAGCGAGGTGGAGCGTCGAGTGAGTGGAAGCCTCCAGGCGGTGGGCTTGGACGGTTTCGAAAGGCGCAACCCCGCTCACCTGAGTATCGGTGAAAAGAAGAGGGCGGCGATTGCCACCGTCCATGCCATGCGCCCGCTGGTGTTCGTCCTGGATGAGCCCACCAGCAACCTCGATGCCCGGGGCAGGCGGGGCGTCCTCGACCTACTCCTCAGCCTGGGCAGCGCGCAGATCATTGTGACCCACGACCTCGAACTGGTACGAGCCGTCTGTTCCAGGGTCCTGATAATGGGGGCGGGACGGATCGTGACGGAGGGTCCGGTACCGGACATCCTGGCGGACCCCGCGAAACTGGAGGTCTGGGGCCTTGCCTGACCTCCAAGCGGCGTGGTGAACAGCGGGGCAAAGCCCGGCCGCCTCCCGATAGTGGAAGGTCATGGGCATGGCGTCCGGCCGGGAGCGCCCGGTGACCACAGTCTTGGCCATCATTTGACAACTTAAATTGTATTTGTTAGACTGCCGCATACGAGTTTGTTATTAATGCATTGATCTTCTTTTCGGTGAATAAATAATATCTATACGTTTTTCTCTAGGAGTTGGGGAAATGGCTGTTAAATCGGAACCGGAGCTCGATCTTGCTCCAGCGGAAAAAATTCTCACGAAAATCGCCAGCTCACACGGTCACGGAGAGGATAAAGTCAGGTCAGATGATCTTATCCCCGTACTCCAGGAGGTGCAGGAAGCTTACGGTTATCTTCCCCCGCAGATACTGGCGTGGATAAGTGAGCAAACAAACATCCCAACCAGCCGAATGTACGGAGTCATTACCTTCTATGCCCAGTTCTACCTGGAGCCGCACGGCAAGCACACCGTCCGCTGTTGTCGGGGTACGGCCTGCCACGTGCGGGGGGGAAAAAAGGTAATCAACGAAGTAAAGAGCACCCTGGCGATAGACGACGGGGAGACCACTGACGACATGCTGTTTTCTTTGGAGACGGTGGCCTGTTTGGGCGCTTGCGCGCTTTCTCCTGTGATGGTGGTAGACAATACATACTACGGTAAAATGACTCCGCGCCGTGCCACTCAGATTCTTCGTCAGCTCGCACAGGGGGAGGAGCAATAATGTCACGAATCGAATCTGTCAGCGCGTTCCATCAGTGGCGCGAAAAAATAAAATCCGGAATCGATTCCAATAAACCGACGATCACGATATGTGGAGGTACCGGCTGCACCGCCTTCGGATCTCCCAGCGTCAGGGAGGCATTTAGCAACGAAATCGAGAAGCGAGGAATGGCAGACCAGATTGCCGTGAAGGCAACAGGCTGTCATGGGTTCTGCGAAAAAGGCCCCGTAGTGGTGATTCAGCCCAGGAAGGTCTTTTATCCCAGCGTCCGTGTAGAGGATGTCCCGCGGATAGTGGAAAAAACGGTATTGCATGATGAAATAATCGAAGAGCTTCTGTACGTGGATCCGGCTACCACGCAAAAGTTCGCCTTCGATCACGAAGTACCGTTCTACGCGAAACAGCAGAGGCTCGTCTTCCGCCTGAATGGTGTTCTGGATCCCGTCGACCTGGACGATTACGTGGCACACGACGGATATTTCGCGATGGTGAAGGCGCTTTCGGACATGAGTCCGGATCAGGTCATCGATGAAGTGTTGGAAGCCGGGCTGCGGGGCCGGGGCGGTGCCGGGTTTCCCACCGGGGTGAAATGGAGATTCTGCCGGAAAGCGTCCGGACAGGAAAAATACCTGATCTGTAATGCCGACGAAGGCGACCCGGGGGCCTTCATGGATCGAAGTGTTCTGGAAGGTACGCCCCATGCCGTGATTGAGGGCATGATCATCGCGGCCTACGCCATTGGTGCCTCGAGGGCAAGCATCTATGTCCGTGCCGAGTATCCGTTGGCCGTGAAAAACGCCAAGATCGCTCTTCAGCAGTGTCGCGACACCGGTTTGCTTGGGGAAAACATCCTCGGTTTGGGATTCGGCCTGGACATCGAGATACGTGAAGGAGCAGGGGCGTTCGTATGCGGCGAGGAGACGGCTTTGATCGCCTCTTTGGAAGGAAAGCGCGGCATGCCTCGCTCTCGTCCTCCATTTCCGGCACAGCAGGGATACCTGGGCAAACCCACGAATATCAACAATGTCGAGACATTGGCGAACGTGCCACTTATCATACTCAACGGGAAGGACTGGTACCGCTCGATCGGTACCGAACAGAGCAAGGGAACCAAGATATTCGCCCTGGCGGGAAAAGTAAATAACACCGGCTTGGTGGAGGTACCGATGGGTGCCACCCTGCGCCAGATAGTATTTGACATAGGCGGAGGGATCCCGAAGAACAGGCGCTTCAAGGCGGCTCAGATGGGCGGTCCTTCCGGCGGGTGTGTTCCGACTCGTTTCCTTGATCTGCCGATAGACTATGAATCGGTCAAGGAAATCGGAGCGATCATGGGCTCAGGCGGTCTCATCGTTATGGACGAGAATACCTGCGTCGTCGATATCGCCCGCTTTTTCCTGGAATTCGTACAGAAGGAATCCTGCGGAAAATGCGTGCCCTGCCGTGTCGGGACCCGGCATATGCTCGACATACTCAATCGCATATGCGCTGGCGAGGGAATGGAAGGGGATATCGAGCAGCTTGAAGAGATCGGTCGGGCCGTTAAAACCTCTTCGCTATGCGGTCTGGGTCAAACAGCCCCGAACCCCGTGCTGTCCACCATCAGATACTTCCGTGAGGAGTACGAAGAGCACATCCGCGAGAGACGGTGCCGCGCCTCGGTTTGCGAGGCCCTCGTGGTCTCCCCGTGTTCCCATGCCTGTCCGGCGGGTGTGAATGTCCCGCAATACCTGGGGTTGATCGCCGAGGGGCGGCTCGAGGAGGCGGTAAATGTCATCCGGCGCCGGAATCCGTTCATTTCCGTTTGTGGACGCGTCTGCGATGCCCCTTGCGAGCAAAGATGCCGCCGTTCCGATGTGGATGAACCTCTGGCGATCCGGGCGCTCAAGCGCTACGCTGCTGACCATGCCGGCAATATCTCCACGCCCTTGATGTCCGCTGCCACGGGGAAAAAGGAAGCGGCCGTCATCGGAAGCGGTCCCGCCGGTTTGAGTTGCGCCTACTTCCTAGCTCTGTTGGGCCGTCCGTCGGTGATCTTCGAAGCGCTCCCGATTCCGGGTGGGATGCTGGCGGTAGGTATCCCAGAGTATAGGTTGCCAAAGAACAAATTAAAGGAAGATATAGATTTCATCCTCTCCCACGGTGTCGAGTTGCGCACCGGTGTGCGGATTGAAAACATAGAGGAACTCAAAAGAGAAGGGTACAAGGCCGTATTCATGGCAACAGGGGCGCATAGCGGCCGCCCGCTGAATATCCAAGGTGAGGATTTACAAGGTGTTGTGGACAGCCTGCTGTTCCTCCGAAAACGCGCTCTGGACGAGAAGATTTCATGCGGGAAACGGGTGGCGGTGATCGGCGGAGGCAATGCCGCGATCGATACAGCCCGATCCGCCATCCGCCTTGGAGCAGCAAGTGTGTCGATCCTGTACCGGCGAACCAGGGAGGAGATGCCGGCTTACGAGGAAGAGATCGAAGCGGCGCTCGAAGAAGGTGTGGAGTTACACGAGCTGGCAGCGCCTAGACGTGTCCTCGGGAGCAACGGGAGAGTGTCGGGCATCGAGATGAGCCGAATGCGTCTGGGAGATGTCGACGAGAGCGGCCGCCGCCGTCCCGTGCCAATTGAAGGCGGCGAGTTTATCGTCGATTGCGACATGGTCATCCCGGCAGTCGGACAGCGGCCCTCAGTGGAAGCCGCCGCTGAGCTTACGGTGCTCAACACAAGAGCTGGAATCGAAATAGATCAGGTTACCGGGAAGACATCTACAGAAGGCGTATTCGCAGGAGGCGACTGCGTTTCCGGAGGCGCAACGGTCATCGATGCAATCGGGGCGGGCCAAAAGGCCGCCGTAACTATTGACCGAATGCTCGGAGGAAGCGGCGTGCTGCCGGAAAACGTCGGAACGAGCCTGCGGCGCCCATCAGAGGATGAGCTGGAGAAAGTCCTATCTCGTGTGCAGGAATCGATGCTCCCCCTGAAGGAGCGTGAGAAAAGTTTTGCCGAGGTGATCTGCGGCCTGACACCGGGAGCAGCATGTAACGAAGCGGGTCGTTGTCTGCGCTGCGACCTCGAGCGGGCCGAATCGATTGTGGCGAGCAAAGGAAGATAGTCATGTCTGAGATACGATTGACCATAGACGAGCGAGAGTTGACCGCCCAGCCGGGACAGACGATACTGCAGGTGGCTCTAGCGGCTGGGATTTCGATTCCTCATCTGTGTTACGATCCGCGTCTCACCTCCACAGGCGCATGCCGTCTGTGCCTTGTGGAAATCGAGGGCCAGGAGGGCTTTCACACATCTTGTACGCGGGCAGCCGAGCAGGGAATGACAGTGCGTACCAACTCTGAGGCAATTCGGAGCATTCGTAAGATGATTCTCGAGTTCCTGTTGAGCGAGCATAACCTGAGCTGCACGACCTGTGACAGTGACGGTGCCTGTCTGCTGCAGGATTATGCATACGAGTACAGGATCGAGGAGAGCCGCTTCCCCTCCGTTATTATAGCTGCGGACAGTGACAACTACACCAGCGGAAACAAGGCGTTGGTTTACGACGGCTCCAAGTGCATCCGCTGCCAGCGTTGCGTCAAGATCTGCGCCGAAGTCCAGGGAGTCGAAGCGCTGACAGTCAAAGGCCGTTCCGGCGAGGTGGAGGTTACTACCGGATTCGAGGTTCAGCTGAACGAGTCACCCTGTGAGCTTTGCGGGCAGTGCGTGAGCGCCTGCCCTACAGGTGCGCTGTACGAGCGGCGGGCCGTCGGCCGGGGCAAGGTCAAGGATCTCAACAAAGTACGCACCACCTGTATCTATTGCGGAGTCGGCTGCCAGCTGGACCTGAATGTATCCAAGGCGGAAAACCGGATTGTTCGGGTTACCAGCGAGACCGGGTGCGTCCCAAACGACGGCAACACCTGCGTTAAAGGACGTTTCGGCATGGATTTTATAGACAAGAAGGAGCGCCTAACCACACCGCTTATTAGAGATAAAGAGTCATTCCGAGAGGCCACCTGGGATGAAGCACTGGAGCTGGTAGCGGCCCGGTTTTCCGAGATCAAGGAAAGCTACGGACCCGATGCTCTGGCTGGCCTGAGCTCTGCCAAAACCACCAACGAAGACAACTTCATCATGCAGAAGTTCGTACGGGCCGTTTTCGGCACAAACAATGTAGACCATTGCGCGCGCTTGTGCCACGCGTCCACCGTTGCGGGTCTGGCCCGCGCCTTCGGTAGCGGCGCCATGACCAACAGCATCGAGGAGATTCGACGTGCTCCCCTTATCTTTGTGATCGGCTCCAATACCACTGAGTGCCATCCGGTGATCGGCATTTTGATTCGTCAGGCTGTGGCATCGGGCAACACCAAGCTGGTCGTTGCCGACCCAAGGCGGATCTCCCTAAGCGGCATCGCCGATATTTACCTGCAGCACCGGCCGGGAACGGATGTCGCGCTCATCAATGGAATGATGAAGGTGATCCTGGAGGAAGGCCTCGCCCGCATGCCCTTTATTGAGGAGCGCACGGAAGATTTCGCGTTTTTGCAGGAGGCACTGGCCGAGTGGTCCCCTGAGATGGCGGCCAAAATCACCGGTGTTGCTGCTGAGGATATCCGTCTAGCCGCCCGGCTGTACGCCGGCGCGGCTAGTGCTTCCATTGTCTACTCTATGGGGATCACCCAGCACACAACAGGTACCGACAATGTGCTGTCGCTGGCTAATTTGGCCATGATTACCGGCAATGTCGGCAAGGAATGTTCGGGAGTCAACCCGCTGCGCGGACAGAACAACGTGCAAGGCGCCTGTGACCTGGGCGCGCTGCCGAATGTGTACAGCGGATATCAGCGTGTTGACGACCCGGGGATAAGAAAGAAATTCGAGAAGGCTTGGAATGCACGGCTGTCGGACAAGCCGGGGCTGACCGTTGTTGAGATCATAAATGCCGTCTCGGATAAGCAAATTCGGGGGCTTTACATTATGGGTGAAAATCCCATGCTAAGCGATCCGGATATCAACCACGTACGCGAAGCCCTGCAGGCGGCGGATTTCCTTGTAGTGCAGGACATCTTCTTGAGCGAAACGGCTGAACTCGCCGATGTTGTGCTGCCCGCAACTTCCTTCGCCGAGAAAGACGGGACCTTCACAAATACCGAACGCCGTGTACAGCGCGTTCGGAAAGCCTTGCAGCCGCCCGGGCAGGCGCGTGAAGACTGGCGCATTCTCTGTGAGCTGGCCTCCCGAATGGACTATGCGATGAATTACCCGGATGCTTCGGCGATCCAGGAGGAAATAGCCGCTCTAACGCCTATCTACGGAGGCATCACCTACGATCGGATCGAGGAAACCGGTCTGCAATGGCCGTGTCCGACTTCTGACCATCCCGGTACAAAATTTCTCCATGGGAGAGGCTTTTCCCGAGGAAAAGGCAAGTTTCATGCGGTTCATTTCCTGCCTCCCAAAGAGATGCCTGATAAGGAGTTCCCCTTCGTGTTCACCACAGGACGGTTGCTGCAGCACTGGCACACGGGAACCATGACCAGGCGCTGTGAAATTCTCGATGATCTGGTTTCAGCAGGCGCTCTTGAAATAAATCCTCGGGATGCAGAGGCGATCGGTGTAAGCACAGGAGAGATGGTGGTCGTACGCTCGCGGCGCGGAAGAATCGAAGTCCCCGTCAACCCAACCCGTCGGGTAGCCCCGGGTACGCTCTTCTTGACATTTCACTTCAAAGAAAACCCGGCCAACGCGTTAACCATCGCTGCGCTCGATCCCGTGGCGAAAATCCCCGAATTCAAGGCCTGTGCAGTCAGCGTAGGGAAACTATAAAAGCCCATTTTCATTGTTTCGCTGGTCTTAAGAATGCGCTCCAGTAGCTCATGCCGACGAACACGGCACCACCGATGATGTTGCCTATGGTGACGGGAAGCAAGTTCTTCCAGAGGAATCCGAGCCAGCTCAGAGACTCGGGCGCCACTCCCGCAGGAGCGGCGACTTGCCCGAAACCCTTGAGAAAGATCCCGGTGGGGATGAAGTACATGTTGGCGACGGAGTGTTCGAAGCCTAGGGCTACGAATCCCATGATGGGAAAGAAGATGGCGAAGATTTTACCAATGGTTTGGCGAGCGGCCAGAGCCATCCAGACCGCCAGGCAGACCAGCCAGTTACAGCCGATGCCGCGGAGCAGGGCCTGGAGGAAGGTCAGATTGACCTTACTGTAGGCGATTTTCACGGCGGCCGCCCCCAAGGCGCCGTCGCTCAAGCGTGACAATCCGGAGAAGACAAACAGCAGGGCAATCAGGATCGATCCGACGAAGTTCGCCACGTAGACCAGTCCCCATCGCTTGAGCATCCTGCCGAATGTGATCTCCCTGGAGATGGCGCTGGAGATCATCAGGTTGTTCCCGGTGAACAGCTCCGCCCCGGCGATGATCACCAGCATCAGGCCGAGGCTGAACACCGCCCCGGTCATGAATTTGGTGAACCCGACCCCGAGATAGCCCGCCATGTCGAAGGAAACCGTAGTGGCCAACATACCTCCGAATCCAATGTAGGCTCCCGCCAGAATGCCCAGCACGAGCACTGAAAGCCAGGGGGAGGTGGTCTTGCCTACTCCCACCTTCTGGGCTACGGTTTCGGCGATGGTATTAGGGGCTTTGTCCTCGATACTGGGGACGGGGAAGCTGATCGACCGGACGATCTTCTCCACGTCCACCGCCCCTTTCGCTTTCTCCTGCTCTTTGCGTTTCAGCGCCTTATGCACGGCTGCGATGATCTCCTCCGGCGTAAAAGGCTTGGCCACGTAATCGATGGCGCCTCGCTTCATTGCCTCTGTTGCCCGTTCCACAGCGGGAAATCCGGTGATCATCACGATTGCCGAGTCGGGGGAACGTTTATCGATCATTTCCACGGCATCGATGCCGTCGAGCTCGGGCATCTTCCAGTCGCAGAGGATCACCTCGAAGCGGCTTTCAGCAGCCAGCTCCAGGCCCTTGCGGGCACTGTCCGTGGTCACTACTTCGTAGCCTTCACCACTGAAGATGCGGCGACAAGAATCCAGCACGATCCCTTCGTCGTCGATCACCAGCACTCTCAAAGTTTTGTCTTTGGTATCACTCATTTCGAATTTTCCTTCGTGCTCTATGTTCTTTCCTACCAGATCTCCGCTCCAAGGCGGCTCTCCAGCCAACGCTTCTGCTCCGCAGTCAGCGACCCGATCTGGTTTTCTATCCACTCAATATCCCCTGTCAGGATGGCCAGCTTCTCCGGGCCTGTTAGCTCGTAGTCCTGTAAGGCTTCCGGCCCATAGTAGAACAGACTGGCTACGAACTCGCTGTCTACTGCGGCTCGCTCCAGGACCCGTATAACCTCGTCCTTGTGGATCAGCTCCTGTTTCTCCGGCAGCTCGGAAGCCGCCTTTTCCAAGACTTTCTTCACCGTTGTTACCAGCATATCCGGAGTAAAGGGTTTTTCGATGTAGTCGGAGGCACCGAGTTTCATTGCCTGCACGGCGCTCTGCACCGTGGCGTATCCCGTAAAGATCACCACTGGCAGCGCTGGTTTGGAGCGCTTGATGTCCCGCAGAATGCGCATTCCCCCGATTTCGGGCATTCTGATGTCCGTCATCACAAGATCGTACTCTTGGCTCATCGCCCGCTCCAACCCACCCCGGCTGGAAATCGCCGGGTCGATCTGGAAATCCTCCGCTGCGAGGATCTTTTTCACACTGTCCAGGATGATCTGCTCATCATCGATCACCAGAACCTTTTTCTTTTTCATACCTCTATTGTTCCTCATGTTTTTCTTCCGGCCCACCCAGTGCCTTGTGCACCGCTTGTATCAATTCATCCGGGGTGAACGGCTTGGCGATAAAATGGGTAGCGCCCATCTGTAAACCGCTGGAAATCGTTTCCGGGGTCGGATAACCGCTCATTACCAGAATAGGTAGATCCGGCCGATTTTTCCTAACATTACCTATGAGATACATGCCATCATACTCGGGCATGATTACGTCGACAAGGAGAAGGTCGAAGTTTTTCTCCTCCAGAGATTTCAGAGCCTCTTTCACACTCGAGGTGAGGCTCGTACCGTAGCCCTCCGACTCGAGGATGCGCTTGCAGCTGGAAAGCACAACACGGTCATCGTCAACAATCAGGATGTTCTTCATGAAATCACCCCGTCCAGAGGGAAGCAGATCGTGAAGATGCTCCCATGACCTGCGGTGCTCTGCACCCGAATCGTACCCCCGTGCCGTTCGATGATGCCCTGAGACACGGCCAATCCCAACCCGGTTCCTTTGCCCACCTCTTTGGTAGTGAAGAAGGGATCAAACAGTTTGTCCAGATTTTCCGGGGGAATTCCGCATCCGGTATCGGAGATCTCCACCTCGATCGCCTTGGTCTGCCTGGGACCGGCGGAGAGCTTCGTGTATATGTTGATATGTCCGCCTTTGTCCGTGGCATCGATGGCGTTCAGGATTATGTTCAGCAGAACGCTCTGGACCAGGCTGCGGTCCAGGGTACGAAGAGGAATGTCCTTTCCCGGATCGAAGCAGAAGATCACCCCTTTGACCAGGGCCTGATTGGCCACTAAGGGAAGAGTCTGTTCGATCAGGGTGTTGAGATCCGTGGGTTCGGGCTTAATCTTTGTCTGCCTGGAGAATTCGAGCAAGCCCTTTACGATCCTGCGCACCCGCTCCGTGGAATCGGCGATGGTTTGAAGATCTTCCCGTATCTCTTCGTTGATATCGTCACGGCGCAGGAGCATGTGGGTGAAGGTGAGCACCCCCGTAAGAGGATTGTTGATCTCGTGAGCCACACCGGCGGCCAGGCGGCCCACCGATGCCTGTTTCTCCGACTGCAGAAGTTTGAGCTCGCTCTCCGCCCGCTGGGATCGATCCCGTTCGCGTAAGGAACAGAGCATTTCCTGAAACGTTTTCTGGAGCACTCCTAATTCGCTTGAGGAGATTGGACCGACCTCTGGGGACAAATCTCCCGCCGATACGCGACGGCTCACGTCGATGAGGCGATGGACCGGTTTGAGGATCCTCTGCCCCAGCAGGTAGCCCATCGCAATGGCGATGACCATGCCCGCTGCCGTGATCAGGACGAAGACCAGCAGGGTGTTGCGACGGATGTCCACGTACTTGGCCTCCAGTACCCCGACGTAGAGAATACCAACCCTTTGGTTGAAGATGTCGACGATCGGTTCGTAGGCGGTGATGTACCAATCGTTGACCACGAAGGCTCGATCGGTCCAGCGTTCCCCCTCCCCGAGCACCTTGTTTCGCACCTCTTCGGATACGCGGGTTCCGATGGCCCTGTCTCCCCGGGCGGTCATGACATTTGTGGAGATCCGCAGGTCGTTGAAAAAAATCGTAGCCGTTCCGATACTCCGGCTCTTGTAGACCTCTTCCTGGAACACCGTCTCCCGCACCCGGTCAACGATCTCTACGCTCCGATTCAGGAGCACTCCGCCGTAGATCGCTCCGACCATGGTGTCCCCGTGGAATAGAGGAACGGCGCAGGTGATGGTCATGCCCGAGGTTTCTTCGCTTTCCGGCCGAGGGGCGGCCCTTGGTGTTGGGATCAATTCGATTCGAGCCTGTTCGGCCAGCTCCGGATTCTCCGCCATCAGGATTTTTCGGTCCAGGATGACCGTACCGGAGACTGTGGATCGTTTCTCCAGACAGAGGAGAGCGGCGGGATTGCTCGGAAGAAGAGGTCCTCCTTCAACCCGATCATCCTCGGCACCGGTCAGGCGAACCAGGGTTCGACCGCTTGGGTCCACAACACCGGCAAAGTCCAGGAGCATTTCCCGGGCCAATGCGCCCAGCCGATCTTTGACATAGTCGGTATTCCGGAAGGAGACCGCTTCCAGGCAGCTTTGCTCCTGGCTCGCGATCTGTAGAGCCAACCGCAGGCGAGTCTCATCGTTGTAGTAAATCTCTCGAGCGGCGTTCAGATCCAGGCGTATGCGGTTGGTCGCCTCGTTGAGGACGGATTTGTTGAGCAATTGCCCGCCGACCAGAAGCGACAGACCTCCAACGAGAATGCACACTCCGAGAAAGGCAGAGATAAGGCGGAAACGGGTGGTATAAATCACGATTATACTTAAACGATAAATCGGATGCCGGGGTCGTGTCAAGGTTTAGTGATCAAATTCACGATTGACCCGCCTCATCAGGTTTTCGGTGCGCGGGTGGTAGGAACACTGGTCTTTCGGAGGCTTTAGGTGGTACATTGTTTTCGATGAACTCAAAGGCGTCGAGTCTGCAGATAGCGGGCCTGATCCTTGCCGGCGGCCGCAATACCCGCATGGGAGGGATGGATAAGAGTCGAATACCCGTTAACGGTGCTCCCCTGATTCACAGCATCGCTCGCTTGCTGCAGAGTCTGTTTCCCGAGGTGGTCCTGGTCAGCAACCGGCAAGATCTGCAACGGGATCTGCCCGGCCGGGTAGTGATCGCCTCGGACCTGTATAAGGGGCGGGGACCGCTTGGGGGGCTGCACTCGGGGTTGGTTCATACGAATGCGGAAGCTGTATTCTGCGTGGCCTGCGATATGCCCTCTTTGAACCGTGAGCTCATCGAACGACAGATCGACGAATTTTACACAGCGGTGGACCGAGGTCATGAGATTCTGATCCCGCGGATTGGTGAATTGATCGAACCCCTGCACGGGATCTACCTAAAAAAACTGGAACCTCTGGTACGAGAGATCTGCAGCGGCGAAGGGAGGTATTCGATTCGCATACTCCTCGCGCAAGCTCGAACCTGTTATTGGGACCTGGAAGATACGCCGTATCATCGCAGTGCTTTTTTCAATCTCAACACCCCTAAGGATCTAAAGGCCCACTTGCAGTCCGAAAGGTCGGGGAGGTAGCACTCCTTGCGTAGCCTGAAGATCGTCCGAATCCGTGGACGAGAACGGGAAAATCGGGAGGATCTGATCACCGAAGAGATTTCTCTCCGTCTGCTCGCCGGGCATCGGCGGATTGCCGTGCTGATGTGTTCTCCGGGGGACCTGGAAGATCTGGTTCGAGGCTTCTTCTACACAAACGGTTTTATACAGGTGGCCGATCAGATTCGCCGGATCGTGATCAATCGGGCCACCTGGAGCGCCTTTATAGAGCTGGCCCCGGAGATCGATCCTGAAAGCCTGCGGTTGAGCGGAGTCATCGGCTCGTCCTGCGGCGCCACCCTGCCGGCTGGCGGCGAAGCGGAGACCAGGCGGGTGGAAGAGTGGCCCGATGACAGAAGGGGCTCGGAAGTTGTAGAGGCGGGGTGGCAGGTGAGCTCTCGACGTATCAGCGATTTAATGGAGGAGTTTCGAAAGCGCTCCGAGATTCATCGTCAAACCGGTGGGGTGCACGCGGCTGCCCTGGCGGATCACACTGGAGTGCTCGTTTTCCGCGAGGATATTGGCCGCCACAATGCCGTTGACAAGGTAATCGGTGCCTACCTGGTAAAGGAGAATAGTTATAGAGACAAGATCTTGCTGACCAGCGGGCGGCTGTCATCGGAAATTCTGCAGAAAGCCCAGTGCTGCCGCCTGCCCATCGTTGTATCCCGCAGCGCGCCCACAGACCGAAGTGTCTCCCTGGCACGGGAGCGCAACATCACCCTGATAGGGTTCGCCCGGGGTCAGCGGATGAACATCTACAGCGGTGAAGAACGGATCCTGGCCGAAGAATGGTAATATATTGAAGATCGTATATTTGACAGTTCTAATACATCAAGAATATATTTGAATAAGGGAATGAGGAAGGAATGAAAATAGCAGTTACCGGTAAGGGAGGCGTTGGCAAAAGCACTCTGGCGGCGATGATCGCCCGGGTGGTGCGGGATCAGAGCAACAAGGTCGTGGCGATCGATGCCGATCCTGACATGAACCTGGCCACCCTGTTCGACATATCCACGGAGCGAGAGATCACCCCTATCGTAGAGATGAAGGAGTTGATCGCCGAACGTACGGGAACCGAAGTGGGGCAGCCGGCGCCGTTTTTTACGATGAATCCCAAAGTGGATGATATTCCCGAGAGGTACTGGATCGATCAGAACGGCGTTAAGCTTCTGGTCATGGGAACCGTGCAGAGAGGTGGGGGAGGCTGCGCCTGTCCGGAAAACGCCTTCCTTAAAAGCCTACTCGGTCACATGATGATTGCCCGCCAGGAGTGGGTCATCCTCGACATGGAGGCGGGCATCGAGCATCTGGGCCGCGGTACCGCCCTTGGCGTCGACTACATGCTGGTGGTGGTGGAGCCGAACCGAACCAGCACGGAAACGGCCCACCGTATTCAAAAGTTGGCCGCCCACATCGGGATCAAGAAGGTCAGAGTTGTGGGCAACAAGGTGTGTAACTCTTCTGATTACGATCTGATCCGAAAAGCTTGCGAGGGACTGGAAATCCTTGGGTTTCTCCCCCTGTCCGAGCAGATCCGCCAGATCAGTACAGGGGAGATCTCTCTGGAGCAAGTGGATGAGAAAACTCTTGAACCGGTCCAGGCTCTGGTGAAGAGCCTGATTTGAATCGTCTGTTCTCTCCAGCTAGAAGTAGTTTGGTAATTTCGTACGGTTTTTAGTAGTTTTCTGGCTTTACTAAAAAGCTGTTGATGCGCTAGGTTTTCTGCTCTATAATACAGCTAGCAATGTTGCAGTAATAGAGGTACGGAGCGTGATTCGCTGCTTTTCAGCGGCCTCTGAACATATATCCCCCCCGTGTATCACTTCCGAAGGGTCACCTGCAGCTTACGAAACCTACTGTTTCGCCGGGCATGATCCTTTGTACCGCATCAGGCATCAGGATGACAGGCAGAGGCCGAGATCATAGCCCGCACAGCGGGCAACACCAGATTCATCTCCCCTCCACATCTTCTATCAGCAACAGAAAACGAGCTCTTTTGAAAATATTTTTTGGAGGTTATCCATGGCGCGAGAGCTGAAATTCGCAGACAAAGCAACGCAGCAAATGCTCAAGATTGCCGAGCAGGAACAAATTCCGACCATATGGGACCGCTACGACGCGATGCAGCCCCAGTGCGGGTTCGGCACCCTGGGGTTGTGCTGTCGCCACTGCAGCATGGGGCCCTGCCGAATCGATCCCTTCGGAAATGGACCCAAGACAGGGATCTGCGGAGCCACCGCGGACACCATAGCGGCCCGGCACCTGGCACGGATGATTGCCGGAGGTGCGGCGGCCCACTCGGACCACGGGCGGGACATCGCTCACACCCTGCTGCTCATCGGCGAGGATTCCAACAGCGACTACAAAGTCAAGAGCCCGGACAAGCTCAAGGCGATTGCTGAGGTTTACGGCATCAAGCCCGAAGGCAAGGAGCTGCAGCAGCTTGCCCTCGAAGTAGCTCAGGCCACGCTGAACGATTTCGGGCAGCAGACCGGCACGGTCAAGATGGCCGAAACGGCTCCCCCCGCTCGTCAGAAACTCTGGAAGGAGTTGGGGATATTCCCGAGGGCGGTGGACCGGGAGATCGTGGAGATCATGCATCGCACCCATATCGGTGTGGATGCGGACTATAAGAACGTGATCAAACAGGGCTTGAGGGCATCCCTCGGAGACGGCTGGGGTGGTTCCATGATCGGGACCGAGCTCTCCGATACCATTTTCGGTCGACCCAATCCGCTGAAGACCCGGGCCAACCTCGGAGTGCTGAAGAAGGATCATGTCAACGTCATTGTACATGGACATGAGCCCACCCTCTCCGACATTATTGCCATCGTCAGCCAGGACCCGGAGCTCCTGGACAAGGCCAAAGCCGTCGGCGCAAAGGGAATTCAGTTGGGCGGGATTTGCTGTACTGCCAATGAAATCATGATGCGCCACGGCATTCCACTGGCGGGAAGCTACATGCAGCAGGAGGTGGCGTTGATGACCGGGGTGGTGGAGATGATGGTCGTGGACGTGCAGTGCATCTGGCCGGGGTTGGAAAACACGGCCAAGTGCTTCCACACCAAGCTGGTAACCACCTCTCCGAAGGCCAAGATGCCCGGCTTCGAACACATCGAGTTCGAAGAACACCGGGCTGTGGAGATCGCCAAGGATATTCTCGAGGAGGCGATCAACAATTATCCCAACAGGAACGGGAAGGCGACCATCCCCGATGTAATCCAGGGAGCTGTAGCCGGATTCACCACCGAAAGCGTGTTCCAGTTCCTCGGCGGCAGGTACCGTTCGACCTACCGGCCCCTCAATGACGCCATTATCGCCGGACGGATCCGAGGACTGGCCGGCGTGGTCGGCTGCTCCAATCCCAACATGGAGTTCGAGGAAGGACACCTGACTATCGTGAAGGAACTTCTGAAGAACGATGTGCTGGTGGCCTCCACGGGGTGCAACGCGATCACCTGCGCCAAGCACGGGTTGTTGACCCCCGAAGCGGCCTTCAGGCACGCCGGCAAGGGTCTGCAGGAGGTCTGCCAGGCCGTCGGCCTGCCCCCGGTGCTACACGTCGGGTCCTGCGTCGACAACAGCCGAATCCTGAGAGTGCTTACCGAAGTGGTCAAGGAGGGTGGTTTGGGAGAGGACATCTCCGATCTGCCGGCTGCGGGAGCGGCTCCGGAGTGGATGAGCGAAAAGGCCGTGTCCATCGGCTTCTACTTCGTAGCCTCCGGGGTCTACACGGTCATCGGGCGACCCCTGCCTGTCGTGGGTGCACCGGCTCTGCACAAGTACCTGACCGAGGAGATCGAGGAGGAGGTCGGCGGCAAGTGGGCTTTCGAGATGGATCCCATAGAGACCGCTCACATGATGCTGCGGCACATCGACAAGAAGCGCAAAGCCCTGAAGCTCAAAGCCATGATCTATCCTCAAGCCTTCAAACCAGAGGAGTAGAGAGGTTATGTCAAGACATATATCCGTCAGAATCGACCGCTGTATAGGCTGCCACACCTGCGAGCTGGCCTGCGCCATCGCCCATTCCCGGAGCCAGGACATCGAGACCATGATTTTGGAGGGGGAGAATCCGGGCTACCGGATCCACGTGGAGACCTATGGTCCCCGTTCGATCCCTTTTTCCTGTCAACACTGCGAGGAAGCGGCCTGCGCCCTGGCCTGCCCCACCGCAGCGGTCAAGCGTCTTGCTCCCGGTAAGCCGGTGCTGGTGGAGGATGAGCGCTGCATCGGCTGCAGTATGTGCGTGCAGGCCTGTCCCTTTGGGGTCATCGCCCTGGGTCCGGACGGCAGGATCGCCTTCAAGTGCGACCTCTGTATCAATCGCCTGGCGCAAAGGTTGGAACGTTGATGCTCCAGGACGACGAAATGTCCAGCAAGAATAAGAGGAGGGCGGCGGTACAGAAGCTGGCCGAGGCTCAAGCGGCCGGCGCGGAGGAGGCTGAAGCTCTCAGCGGCTGAGATGCGAGGTTTTTCGAAATGACCACAGTGACCGTGTGCGTGGGCAGCTCCTGCCACATCAAAGGAGCGCGAAAGATCATCGTCCGCTTCAACGAGCTGCTCAAGGAACACGGTCTGGAGGATAAAATAGAGCTGCAAGGCTCGTTCTGTATGGAACGCTGCGGCGAAGGGCTGAACTGGCAGATCGACGAACAGCCCGTCACCAGCAATAGTGTAGAGGAGGCGATCCAAACGTTTACAGAGAAGGTGCTGCAGCCGCTGACAGGATCGACAGGGTCAGCGAAAACAAAAGGCGGCGGCGCGGAAGCTGCAGAGTAGGAAGGTGCCATTGGCAAATATAGATTCGCCGGATGCGCGGGAGACATCTCCGTATATCGCGGCGATCCTGGAGCATACCCCCAACGGTGTGCTGCTGGTGGACAAGGAGACCCGCATCCAGTACGTCAACCCGTCCTTTCGGGCCATGTTCCACTGCGGGCAGGAGAAGCTCCTCGGAAAACCGGCGGCCGGATTCGTGCACTGCGACTGTTTCGAACGGGCTATTCGAGCCGGTGGGAACCTCATGGTCAAGGAGAACATCCCGGATCACGAGGTGAGCTTCCGTGTTGGGCTTTTCCCCCTCGAAGGGGAAGACCTCTACTGCGGGATCTTCATCGATATCTCTGAGGAGGAGGCCGCAAAAAAGCATCTGCGGGATCTTCGGGCTCAAACCCTGGAGCGGGCTCAAGAGGTGATCTCCCGGCAGATGAAAACAGCCCAGGAGATCGCCCGTCTGCTGGGCGAGACGACTGCGGAAACGAAGATCCTGCTGGTGAAGTTGATGTCGCTCTTTGAAGAAGAGAAGGAATGAGGCTGTTTTACGAGTGGGGTACCAAACAGGTTCATAAACACGGCGAGGAACTGTGCGGCGACAACATCGCCATTTCCCGACAGCCGGACACGGTTACCCTGGCTCTCTCGGACGGTCTGGGAAGCGGGGTCAAGGCCAACATTCTGGCCACCCTGACCACTCAGATCGCCATTCGCATGCTGGAGGACAACCTGCCCTTAGGGGAGGTTGTGCAGACCTTGAGCGAAACCCTGCCGGTGTGCGCCGTTCGCAAGGTAGCCTACAGCACCTTCGCCATCGCCCAGTTCTTCAGTGAAGGCTACGCCAGGGTGGTGGAGTTCGACTCCCCCCATGCGATTCTGCTGAGGCGGAGGAAGGTCCAACCGGTCTCTTACGATGAGAGGACCATCGACGGGAAGATCATCCACGAGACGGTCTTGGATCTTCAGGAGGGTGACTGGGTGGTATTTGTCTCTGACGGAGTGCTGAACGCCGGAATCGGCGGCGCCTATCCTCTCGGCTGGGGCTGGGAGCTGGCCGCCGGATTCCTGGAGAAGATCGCCCACCGGGACCTGACCGCCGAGGAGCTGGCCGGCAAAGTCGCCGAGGCAGTCAGCGAGCTGTATCTCGGAAGACCTGGCGACGATGTCAGCGTCGCGGTCATCAAGGTGCGTCACAAGCAGGTGGCCACCGTGTTTACCGGTCCTCCGGCCAAGCGTGACGCCGATGGTGAACTGATCCATCGTTTTGTCAGCAGGTTGGGCAAGCTGGTGGTGTGTGGTGGAACCACTGCGAAGATCGTGGCCAAGCACCTGGGACAGTCTCTGGAAGTCGATCTGAGCACGATCACCGTAGACGTGCCTCCGCTCGCCCGGCTGGAGGGAGTAGACCTGGTCACCGAGGGAATTCTGACCCTCACTCAGGTCAGAGACATGTTGCGGGAAGGGGTGGACCGTAAGACGGTTCAGTACCGAAACGACGGAGCGGCCAGTTTGCTCCGCGTTCTGCTGGAGGTGGACCACACCCACTTCATCGTGGGACAAGCGATGAATCCGGCGCATCAAAACCCGGATCTGCCTCTCCAGCTTGGGATCCGGATGACCGTGGTGCGGGAGATAGGCGCGGAATTGCGCCTTAGGGGCAAGGAAGTAACGTTTGAGGTAATTTGAGATATGAATAAAGAGCTTGTTACACAGATCATCCACCGCTACGAGGGAGATCCGGGCATGCTGATCCCCATGATGCAGGATCTGCAGGCCGAGTACGGCTATCTCCCCGCGGAACAGTTGCGGATCATGGCTGCGGAGCTGGATATCCCGCTGACCCGGGTGTACGGCGTGGCCATGTTTTACTCCTCCTTCCGGCTGACTCCCAAGGGCGCCCACGAAGTCACTCTTTGCATGGGAACGGTCTGTCATCTGAAAGGGGCTCCCCGCATATCCGAGGCCATCTGCGAGGAGTACGGGATCGAGCCGGGCGGCACCACGGCGGACAGGCTGTTCACGCTCCAGGCGGTGAACTGCGTAGGCGCCTGCGCGTTGGCCCCGGTCATGATCGTGGACGGCAAGTACTACGACGGGGTCAGCCCGGATTCGGCGCTGGATATCTTGAAGGCTCTCCCACGGGAAGAAGCAAAGGCGGGGGCCGGCTCTCCGGCGGCCGCCGGAGCGCCTTCCGCGGGCGCTGCCACCGGCGAAGGGGAGGGAAGCTAAGTGGTCACGGCTACAAAAGAGAAAATCATTCACACTCCCAAAGAGCTCGACGCCTACCGGGATAAGCTCTCCAAGAAAAACAAACAAAATACACGGATCGTTCGGGTCTGTATCGGTACAGGTTGTGCCGCCCAGGGCTCCCGCCGTCTGTACGAGCTGTTCTGCGAAGCCGCCGAACAGGCGGGCAGCGGCAATGGGAGCAAAGTTGTGATCGAGTCCAAGCACGTGGGCTGCCACGGTCTGTGCGAGCTGGGCCCCATCATTGTCATCGAGCCGGGGGAGATCCTCTACCACAGCGTGGAAGAACCGGACGTGGCGGAGATCTTCCGCGAGACCGTCCTGGGGGGCAGGGCCGTGGAACGGCTTCTCTACGAAGACCCGAAGACGGGGAAGAAGGTAAAAACCCCGGCGGAGATCCCCTTCTACAATGTGCAAAAGCGGATCGTTCTCCATCAGAACGGACATATCGATCCCACCAACATCGACGACTACATAGCCGTCGGAGGGTATTCCGCCCTGGCCAAGGTTCTCGCTTCGATGGAACCAGAGGTAATCATCGACCAGGTGGAGAAGGCGGGCCTGCGCGGCCGCGGCGGCGGAGGATTCCCGACTGCCCGCAAGTGGCGCAGCTGCCGGGAGGCCGAAGCGCCCGAAGGAATCCGCTACGTGATCTGCAACGGCGACGAGGGTGATCCAGGCGCCTTCATGGATCGCTCGGTAATGGAGGGAAATCCCCACTCGGTCCTGGAGGGCATGGTCATCGGGGCCTACGCCGTTGGCGCCTCCCAGGGCTACATCTACGTCCGCAACGAGTATCCCCTGGCCGTCGAGCACCTGAAACAGGCCATCGATCAGGCCCGGAAGCTCGGCTTTCTGGGAGAAGACATCCTGGGCAGTGGGTTTTCCTTCGATATCCGCATCAACCGCGGGGGAGGGGCCTTCGTCTGCGGCGAGTCAACAGCCCTGATGGCCTCTCTGGAGGGTCGGACCGGTGAACCCCGTACCAAGTATATCCATACCGTAGAGAGCGGGCTGAACGGCCGGCCCACCGTACTGAACAACGTGGAAACCTGGACCAATATTCCGGCTATCATCGGGATGGGAGCCTCCGAGTTTGCCTCGATCGGTACCGAGAGCTCGAAGGGAACCAAGGTGTTCAGTCTGGTCGGCAAGATCACCAACACCGGACTGGTGGAGGTCCCCATGGGGATTACCCTGCGCCGGATCATCGAGGAGATCGGCGGCGGGGTGAAGGACGGAAAAGCCTTCAAAGCGGTTCAGACCGGGGGACCTTCAGGGGGCTGCATCCCGGCCGAGTGTCTCGACGCCGCGGTGGATTTCGACGAGCTCACCCGTCTGGGTTCAATGATGGGTTCCGGCGGTATGATCGTCATGGACGAAGACACCTGCATGGTGAACGTGGCCAAGTACTTCCTCGGTTTTCTCAAGAGCGAATCCTGCGGCAAGTGCACCCCCTGCCGGGAGGGGATTGCCCAGATGC